>JBDREC010000030.1:0-69171 GCA_043820105.1 Pseudomonadota bacterium | reverse complement strand
ATTTATTATAAATTTACTTCCCAAATATCCCTTTTATAAATACTTAATTTTGGCTTCCTTCAATATTTTATTATTTTTACTTTGGTAGGTGGACCACTTTTGCGTCCGATTACTGGACCAGTTTATCGTCCGATTTGCATGGGTATTCAAATTGGAGATGAACCATATTTTATATGGACTCGGTGTAGGTACTAGGTACTCAGATTGGAGATGGACAATAAATTTAGAAAAATAATTGATTGACGAATTGGATTTTTATCAATAAGGAAATAGGGTTATGTCAAAATTGAATGTAGAAAAAAACAGTAACTTAACTCCCATGATGAAACAATATTGGGAGATAAAAAAAGATTATCAAGATGCAATTTTATTTTTCAGGCTTGGTGATTTTTATGAAATGTTTTCTGATGATGCTATCCTTGCATCAAAAGTATTAAACATTGCCTTAACAACAAGAAATAAAAACAGTCCCAACCCTGTTCCCCTTTGTGGTGTGCCTCATCATAGTGCAAAAAGCTATATATCCAAGCTCGTTAATTCAGGATTAAAAGTTGCTATTTGTGACCAAATTGAAGATCCAAAACTGGCGACAGGAATTGTTAAAAGACAAGTTCAAAAGGTTATAAGTCCTGGTTTGCTTGATGATTTTTTGGAAATAAATGCAGAAGACAATAATTTCATTTTATCCCTTTTTATAGAAAACGACACCTTCTCTATTTCTTTTATTGATTATTCTATCGGAAGGCTAAAGGCAACATATACAAAATCAGAAAAATTGATTTGTGATGAAATCGAAAAAATTGATCCTAAAGAAGTTATTATCTATAGTGATTTAAAAAAACTGATTAAAAACAATAAGCTCTTAAGACTTGAAAACACTCTTCGCTTAAGATTTGTAACATTTTTTGAAAATGAAAAAAAAGAAAATCAATATGACGCTAATAATATTAATCCAATAATACAGAACATACAGAATTTGGAAGAAATTAGAGATATTGGTTTAGGATCACTGCTCTCAGCCTCAAAGCTATTATTAAAATATATAGTTAAACAAAGAGGAGAGGAGCTTACTCATATTTCAAAATTATCATATTATGAAATATCAGAAAATATGATTCTTGATAATATGACTATAAAAAATCTGGAAATCTTATCATCCCTTACTGACGGTAAAAAAATAAATTCACTAGTTTGGGCTATTGATAAAACAAAGACAAGTATGGGAGCTAGATTATTAAAAGATTGGCTGAGGTTTCCCTTAAGATTTAAAGCTAAGATAGAAAAAAGACAAGATGCTGTTGCAGATTTTTATAAAAAAAGATTTAAATCCGAAAATATTCAAAAATCACTAGAATCAATTTATGATCTCGAAAGAATTAATGCTAAAATATCCACAAAAGTCCTTAATCCTAGAGATCTTGTTCATTTGAAGACCTCAATGGCTTTACTACCTAAAATAAAAGATGAACTGCTAAGTTTTGACTCCTCAGATCTTATTAAGGAAATATATAATGATCTTGACCCATGTGAGGATGTATATAACTTGATAGACCAGGCCATTATTGATGATCCCCCAATTACCATTACTGAAGGTGGTATTTTCAAAAAAGGATATCACCAAAAACTTGACGAACTAAATGAAATTGAAGGAAACTCGCGCAATATCCTTTTACAAATGGAAGCAAGCCAACGCCAAAGCACTGGAATTAATTCCCTGAAAATAAGATATAACAAAGTTTTTGGCTATTATATTGAGGTTACAAAAGCAAATATTAGTCAGGTCCCTGATCATTACATTAGAAAACAGACCCTTGTTAATCAAGAACGTTATATAACTCCTGAACTTAAGGAACTGGAAGATAAAATTTTAAATGCTTCAAGTCAGAGAAAAGAAGTAGAGCATGAAGAGTTTTCTAAGCTTAGAAATGAAATTTTAAAACATAATACTAGAATTCAAAAGACAGCTCACTGCCTATCAAAACTAGATTTACTTATTTCCTTTGCACTTACAGCCATAGAAAGAAAATATGTTAAACCAAAGATTATTGATGATAAAAAAATAATAATAAAAGAGGGCAGGCATCCTGTTGTTGAGCTAACAGAAGCTTGTGGTAGATTTATTCCAAATGATATTGAGATTAATGACGAAGAAAAGAATATGATCATTTTAACAGGGCCTAATATGGCTGGAAAGTCCACTCTTATGCGGCAGGTAGCGCTTATAACCCTGCTTGCTCATATTGGATCTTTTGTTCCTGCTGATTCTGCTGAAATTGGAGTTGCTGATAGAATTTTCACCAGAATTGGAGCAAGTGACAATTTAGCTGGCGGTGAATCAACTTTTATGGTGGAAATGCGAGAAACAGCAACGATTTTATCAAGTGCCACTTCTGAAAGCTTAATTATCATGGATGAAATAGGTCGAGGCACAAGTACCTTTGATGGTATTAGCATAGCCTGGGCTTGTGCTGAATATATTCATGATAAGATAAAAGCCAGAACCTTATTTGCCACTCATTACCATGAACTAACACAGATAGATAAAGAAAAAGACAAAATTGCTAACTTTAATATTGGAGTTAAAGAGTTTAATGACGAAATAATTTTCATAAGAAAATTGTTTTCAGGACCAGCCAGCATGAGCTATGGAATTCAAGTTGCAAGGCTTGCTGGAATTCCTGATGAAGTTATTTTTAAGGCAAAGGAAATATTAGCTGGTTTAGAATCTGGGGATGAGCATAAAATAAAAATATCTCCTGCGTCTTTGTCCAATATTTCTAAAAGATATGCAAAAGAAAAAAAACAATTAAGTCTTTTTAATCCAGTTCAGGATGATAATTATAATTTATTGAAATTAATTAAAGAAATTGATATTAATAATATTACTCCAATGGAAGCATTAAATATATTAGCAGAGCTTAATAAAAAGGTAAATCTGAATGAATAGAAATTCTTTGCTTGGAAAAGTAGGCAGGCTCAATGTTATTAAAGTATCTGGTGATGCCTATGACAGAGCTTTTCATCACTCTCTGCTTTTAAGAGATGACATGAAAGAAGGTGGACTTGCATACTTTTTAAAGCTCACTGAAAGTATGAAAAAAAATGAATATTATCCAAGCCAAATAATTTATGATCATAATATGTCAAGATATGAAAGAATGAACTCTTATATAAAGGAGCAGGGCGCAAATTTTGACGAGAATCACGCTGTATCTCTAATATGTGACAGATATGATCCGATTTGCAAGGAAATCCGTGCATTTCCAAATACAATTGGCCAAGTTCATAATATAAGTTCTGTGATATTTAAACCAGGTTTGGTTTTTTGCTAGAAAAATTAGAAGAAGCGATTGAGCTTGACCCTGAAGAAGCAATGTACTATTTCATCTATGGATTATTTTTGCTAAGGTTTCGAAAATTTGATAAGGCCTATACTCAGTTTATTATTTCTCAAGAGATAGAAACTTTAGAATACAGAAAAAATATTTCTTCATTATGGATGGCCAGAAGCTTAGATCTAGCAGGAAAAAGAAGAAAGGCTATTGATAAATATAAAGAAATAATTGATGTTTCTGAAAATATTTATGAAGATATTAAAACCAAAGCAAGGCATGGTTTGAAACAGGTTTACACAATGGAAAACTTAAAAAGATCAAATATTTTTATGCCCTTTGCAGATGTAATAGAAAGTTAATAAGGAGAAATGACATGACTAATGGAGAGTCAGATAAAAGAAAATACCCTAGAATACCCGTATACATGAAAATACTAAATGATGAAGGTGAAATGCACTTTGGCTTTTCCTATGCTAAAAATATTAGCAAAGGAGGAATTGGTCTGGAAACAAGAATATTATTAGAAGAAAGCTTTCATATTGAAAAAGGAATGATTCTGACTCTTAAATTCAAATTACCAACAGGGAACCATGTTAATACTGTTAAGGGAAAAGTTATTCGAATCGACGAAAAAAAGAAAGATGATCAATATTCCTATCCAATGTTGGGCATTGAATTTATTGACGTTAGCAAAGTAACCCTCGTTGAAATAGATAAATATCTAGTACATCGTGAAGTTAGGTCTCTGTAATCTATTTAGCTTAAATTAACTAATTTTTCACACATTTAAAACCATTCCAATGATAAGCTATCGGACACTTTTTTGCATTTAAGAGTTTAACACATTTTTTTCCATTCCACGTGTGGTCTGGACCACAAGCTCTTGGTTTGGGACGAAATCGTGGGGCACAGGAAAGGATTGAGGCTAAAAAAGCTAGACAAATTAAATAACAAAAAATCTTTTTCATTAGAATACCTTTTCAGTGAAAACCAATAAATTATTTGGCAAGTTTTTCCGAAGCACCATAAGCTAAAGCAGGGGTTACTGTTGCAAAAGGAGGATACTTGGGATCATAGTTTTGTTTAGGCGCATAGTCTTTGACTGAAACCTTGCCACCATCTAAATTAAGTCCTAGTATTGATTTTATTACATTTTGCCAGTTTTCATTTGCTTTTATTTTATTTGCGTCAACTGTTTTTACATTTCCAAGAGAATATGAAATTCCTGGTGAAATAGAAACATTGCCTTCTGCTTCATTTACAAAGTTGACATCTTCTATTGTTGCAACATTAATTGGCTGTTTTTTCCCACCAGCGGAAATTATCATAGCTACTGCAGAAGGTTCAGATTCCCCATGTAGTAGGCCGTTTCCAATAAAATTGTTTTTATTAATAGTCATGCCAGGGGATTTTGCATTAAGTGCAATAATAGCACCTCCAAAATTACTGTAAAACAAATTATTTGTTAATACTATTTCATTAAGAGCGTTATTTGTGCCAATTTCCAAGGCAGCTGGTAGACCTGTGTTAGGATCAGGATTGTAGGCCCAGTTAAGGATAAAACTGCAATGATCAACAATTATTTTATTTATCTTGTTTTTATAGCCTGGACCATCAAGTTTTAAGGGAATCCTGTTATTTAAAAAAACTGTGTTGTAAAAATGAACCTCTGCCTCAGGAGTAGCAGCTCTTACAAGAGTTTCCATAACTCTGTTGGCTGCGTTCATGAAAACAACATTCTTATATTCCAGTAAATTAAGTTCCAGATAATTGTATTTTACAAATACATGAGAGCAGGATTTGCCATATAGTAAAGTATTGGATTTTTTATCATAAGCATTGGAAGCCTCAGAATCAAAAATAAGGCCATCAACAATCAATGCTTTAAGCTTTGATTTAGTTGTAAAAGTTATAATTGGAGCTGATCTGTCTTTAACTGTAACTATTTTGGATGGTGTAGCAAAGGGATTTCTGCTAGCAAAGCTTGAATCATAACCACCTTCAATTTTCAAAGTTCCATTCAAGTTATTTAATAAAGGTATAGCATATGCTCCGGAGCCCATATCTCCATTGTAATCGCCAGCTGCTACTTTTATAAGCACACTGACATCGCCCCCAGCGTTTATATCATTTGCAGCCTTATTTATAGCTTTTGTAAGGTTTTTTACCCAAGTGGCCGATTGTGCTGTGGCAGCCTGTTTTCCAGCATCACTTCCTGCTCCTACTAAATAAGTAAAATCTTTTGCTGAAACTATGATAGATAGTGAAAGAAAAAAGAAAGACGCAGCTAAAATTGAAATCAGTTTTTTAATTTTCATAATTAACCCTTACTTGTAGAATTTATAAAGAGAACAGTAATCTATTATATTGGCAAATTCATGTCAATTTATTCGCATGAAATACCACCTATCCGATTTCGAGTCGGACGCTTTCGGCCAGCTCAGCCATCTCTCCTGTAAAAAATCTGTTATAAAAATTAATTTCCGTCAATATTAAAAAATGCTAATGTTTTATAGATATTATAATCTTTATCAGAAAAACAACAAAAAATAATTTTCTCAATAAGGGGTTTGTTTTTTATGAAATCTAAAGTTTGGAATATAGCAATTTTGCAAGCCTTTTCTTTAGGAAACAGATAAACTCCAGTACTTATGCATGGGAAAGCTATTGTTTTAATTTTATATTGATTGGCAAGATCCAGACAGTTTTTATAACAAGAAGCCAGGAGTTTTTCTTCATTATTTTTTCCAGCTTTCCATACAGGCCCTACGGTATGGATAACATATTTACAGGGAAGATTATAGGCCTTAGTGATTTTGGCATCGCCTGTATTACAACCTCCAAGAGTTTTGCATTCCTCCAGCAATTCTGGACCAGCTGTTCTATGAATAGCTCCATCAACACCACCACCGCCAAGTAAAGAATTGTTGGCTGCATTAACTATAGCATCAATTTTGAGTTTTGTGATATCAGATTTGATTAAGTCGATTTTGGTCATCTTATGTATCCAATAGAAAAAACTCTGGGCCGAGGATTCGAACCCCGATAAACAGAGTCAGAGTCTGTTGTCCTACCATTGAACGAGCCCAGAAAAAAGCTTTTATTTTAAAAGCGAGTTCTAGCTAACAAAATTAAAATATCATATCAAGTAAAATTTACTCAAGATTAAAAGGAAAATTAAGATTGAAAAGAGGGTCCTTTTATTAAATTCCACGAATATATCCATTTTCAATATTTAAAATTTGCAATTTCAATTTCAAAATGTAGATGCAAATTAAAAATAACGCGCCAAGCCTAATTGCGCGATGCGTTTTTTATGAGGCATCCTGGAGATAGACAGATAATAAGGGCAAGAAAACTGCGTGGTTTGAAATGTGCAATGAATTCGGCATTATAGAGGTGTAATCAATGTAGAGGACGAAATGTTTAATCTTTTTTTTGCTTGCTACTTCACTTTGTTTTGAGTGAAAAATTGCAAATTATGCCCTAAGAGTCTTATTTTGAACCAGGGTCTGCAAATTCAGTTTTATTCGTTTTTATGTAAAAAAACGGCTTTCATATTTAGCCTCTGAGAAGACTTTTCAATTAAAGGAAGGTCTAGGCATGGAGTTAATATTTGGTTTTTGGTATTAGGATGGGGAATTTAGATATAAAGATCAAAGACATAAGATGTTAATAAAATAAACAAAAAAAGTGCTAGTTCTGGTCAATAAAATTTAAAATGCTAAGGAAATTAGAAATCCAAATAAGCAAAAAGGGGTCTTTGGGATTTACCTAAGTTTATAAAGGTATTGAAGCAAAAATATCCAAAGGACGATAAGCTATAGGCAAGTTCATTAAAGTCCGGAAAAAGATTTAAATTTGACATAATATCTGTTATCAGACGTTACGTTTATTTCTTGGTGGGTTTTGGAATGATTTCATCTAGTTCATCAAATGTGGCTGCTAGATCATCTCTTAACTTATAGTAATTTACTTGAACATATACCCTGCTCAATTTGTCTCTAAAACTTTCTACATTGAAGTCAAGTTTACTTACTCTGCGACTATAGTATTGCCTGATATCATTTACAAAATACAATAAATATTTTCTTGATAATGTTATTTTCTTATAAACAAAATCGCCAAGCTCAAAGTTTTCAACTACAGTTTCAACTTTATTCAGCAAAAGCTTTTTTATTGTGATAACTGATATGTCCATTGTGCATCCATTTATTGAAATTAGGAATTTTAAGATTTTTAAATCTGCCCTTTCACTAGTTTGAATATCTGAAATAATTAGAAACCCGTTAACAACCCTTTGAAAAATAATCCTTTTATCAAAGGCTTCCTGTCTTGCAAAAAGACCTTTGCCTTTTTTTTGGTTATAATATTTGGTGAAAATTAATATCATTTCATCTATTATTGACAGCAATCTTTCTTCACTATCTTCATTATTATAAAGGGGAAGTAAGGCTTCATCAATTAAACAAATGATCTTTTCTTCATCTTCAGAATTTTCAAGGTTTATGGCATTAAGAAATATGGGAATTATTGAGATAATGATCAGAGCCGAAATTAATCTAAGAATGTGTTGTTTCACAAATAAACTCCCAAAATATTAAATACTTAATTTTCATAGTACTAAAATAAATTAAAATCAAAAGAAATCTTTGCAAGTTTTACGCCACAGAGATAGTTTTTGTATTACAATTATTACAATGGGTTACATTATGATAGCTTAATAGGATGGGGTATTAATGTCCAGGATTATGCTGCTTACTTAGAAATACGCTTAAAATTTATCAATATATATATTAATGTGGACCTGCACCATTACCTATATAACAGGCATCATCTCTTAAGCTAAACCCGCTTCCGCCTGAGCACTCTCTTGCAGCAACAACAGCCGAACCTAAGCCACAAACAAGGATGAATTTTTGATTATTAGTGTTTCCGTCTCCATGCATGCATCCTGGATCTGGATTTCCACCTTTATCGCTTCCAGTATTACATACAAACGCATCAAGTGCTGAAGTATATTTTGCGCCTGAACCACTAAAGCAGGCTGTTTTAGAGTTTCTATTTTTATTAAACTCAAAAAGATGTGGCGTTTTATATTTTAATTTTAAGCTATCCATGGTTTGTTTTATTATAATTATATAATTGAAAAAGCTATATTTATTTGAATTCAATATTTCTTTATATAATAATGTCTTTTTAAAACAATTCCATACATGGTGCCAGGAAAAAAAACTTTTTCCCCATAAATATATTTTAATTAAAATAAAGCCATGCAAGATATTCGTGGATTGATTGAATCTTCTATAATTCCATTGGCTTTATTAATGAAGCTCTTAGCGATTTTAAGTTGATAACTGTGCTCATCATGTTTTAAGGATTCTAAAATATAATCTCCCAAATCATAGAAAGAAGGTTTCCCGTAAAATTTCTTAAGCGCTATTAATAAAGCATCCCCAGAGCTTAAAAAATTTGTTTTTCTTATATTTCCAAGTCCAGATTCATCCAATGACGTGAAAACATCTAAACCAAGAGCTTTGGCTGCATATTCTTTGGCTGCTACTTCATTAATGAAACCAGGAGCTGCAATTTTTTTAGGAATATCTTCAATTAAAATATCAACTAGTGCTTGATGAAGTTTTATTATTTGATTTATATCTAATGATTTTAATTTATCTTTAGCAAAATAAAGTTCTTGAGCTGCTAGCATTTTTTCAAAAGAAATTGAAGAGCTTAGTCCTTTTAATAAATCTTCATATTCTTCAGTATCAAAAGTCTTTTTTGATGCTATTGCGTCTTTTTCACTATCATCAAAAGTCATATAGCTTCCAAAGGCCTTATCTCTATCTCTAATATATTCCGCCATTATTGCATGCTTATCTTTTTGATATTGAATATCCTGATAGCTTTCATGACTTAATACCTCGATAGCAAATTCCTTTAATAAAATATCCAAGTAATGCAATTCAGCAATGAGTAATGATAGCTCAAGTGATGGTCTTACATTATGTCTTGTGTAAATAATAGATATTGCTGTTGAAAAAATATTATACTCAAGCACTTCTAAAAGGAAATAATCACAAAGAATTGTCTTTTTAGGCTTTGCAAGGTCATAAAATAATTCTTTAAAACTTAATAATTTTAAGTAATATGTTGCTGTACCAGCGAGCTTAAAGGGTTCATATTTAGGATGATTAAGAAGTTCCTTTAATAAAGAAAATAAAGCTTCAGGACTTTTATTATCATATTCAGGTCTAAGAAAATCATCTCTAGATTTTATAATCATGTGTTGAACTGCAGCTCTTAAAGCATATCCATGAACTTTTGTGATTATTTCAGCTGGGATTGCCTTTTTAGTATTGCTTAGACCTTTATAAATTTTATGTATCCAATAAAAATAATAGCTACCTTTAAAATTTGAATAAGAGTTTAAAGATATTATGCATAATACTTCAGACCATAAAACAGCAAGTTTGGGCACAAATTTGGTGGCAGTGTCATCTAATTTAGGTTTTCTTTTCAAAGTATCTAGATCACTTAAATAGCTTTCAATTATTCTTTGAATTTTTGTATTATCAAATTCTATTTTACCTAGAATTACCTCAAGAAGTTCATCATCAAGTGGCTTTTGAACCAGGCTTTTTATAAAGCTATAAAAAAAATGTAGCTTATCCAGATCTATTGCGTCATTGCGCTTTTTACCAGCCTCAATAAAATCACTTTTTATTATTTCTTTAATATGAGCAGGTTCTAGTTCATGGTGATTATTTGAGATTCTTTCTATCCATGATTGTCTTTGAGATTCTGATAAGCTTGTATAGGCATTATTATACTCATTAAGAAATTCTGATTCAGTAAGTGCATTGAGATCAGGATTAAGACTTAAGATTAGGATTAAGATGGTAAGTGGATAAATTAACAGATTTGTTAGTTTAAATAGTTTCATAAGAGTACCCCATATAGTCTTGTAGATTGTTCACGCGAAGCAATATCACAATGCGACGCATTATGTCAAGTTTTTTAGGAAAAGATTTACTTGATTTTATATTATGCAATGAGATATACAGCATAAATTGTTTGCTAGTTATATTAATCAAACCTGGAGACTGGTGCTCTGGCGCTCTGGTCACTTTAGTTTGCTGCAAGTAGTATTATAATTAATCTTAATGGAGTGTTTACTATGACCTTACTGGAAAATGCAAAAGCTGGAATTATTACACGAGAAATGGAAGAATGTGCTAAATTTGAAGGACTTAGCGCTGAATATATAAGACAGGGAATCGCAGATGGTACAATCTGTATTCCAATAAACCCTCTGCACACAAATGCCCTGCCCTATGCAATTGGAAGAAAATTAAAAACAAAAGTAAATGCTAACATTGGCACAAGCCCAATGAAAATTGATCTTATTGAAGAGCTTGCAAAGCTTGAAGTTACTATTAAAGCTGGTGCTCATTTTGTCATGGACTTATCCACAGGTGGAAATCTAACTGAAATTAGACAAGAGATGATCAAAAGATCTACTATTCCAGTTGGAACAGTTCCAATATATGAATTAATGGTTAAATACAAAAATGAAACTAATGTTGGAATTGATGAGTTTTTGGAAATCCTTGAAAATCATGGGCAGCAAGGTGTTGATTTTCTAACAATCCACAATGCAGTTACTGAAGCTTGTATTCCTATGGTTGAAAAAAGACTTGGTGGTGTTGTTTCTCGCGGTGGATCCTACTTAATTAAATGGATTAAGGAAAACAAGAAAGAATCTTTTTTATATACACATTTTGATCAAATCCTGGAGGTTTGCAAAAAGTATGACATGGCTCTTAGTATTGGGGATGGATTAAGGCCTGGCTGCCTAGCTGATGCGACCGATGAAGCACAAATTCATGAGTTGAAAACACAGGGTGAACTTCAAAAACGAGCTTTTGACTTTGGCGTTCAAGTATTTATTGAAGGTCCAGGCCATATACCTCTGAATCAAGTTCAAAAAAACATGGAACTTGAAAGAGAAATTTGTAATGATGCACCCTTCTACGTACTTGGACCTATCGTTACAGATGTTGCCCCAGGTTATGATCACATTACAAGTGCAATTGGTGGCGCAGTAGCAGCTATGAGTGGAGCAGCTTTCTTGTGTTATGTAACAAGAGCCGAACACTTAAAGCTTCCAAGCCTAAATGATGTTCGTGAAGGAGTTATTACTTGCAGAATTGCAGCTCATGCAGCTGATATAGCTAAAGGCATCAAAGGAGCCAGGGACTGGGATGATCACGTTTCTCGCCTAAGAGCAAACCTTGATTGGAAAAATGAACTTGAAGCCGTTATAGACCCCCAACTAGCCAAATCAATGAGAGATGGTGATTGCATAAATGATGAAGAAGTTTGCTCAATGTGCGGCGAATTCTGTTCCGTAAAAACAATTCGTGATATGAAAAATAAATAACTGTCTAAAACCATAATCCAAAATCTAAAATTCAAAATTCAAAATTTAATATGTTCACTACACCTTGACAAACACCAAAACAATACTTATTTATTAATAACTTAAGCAAACGAAATTATTTATAAATGAAAAAGCATATCAAAGATTTCATTGAATATTTAAAAAATGTTAAACACTATTCAAGTCATACACTAAGGAACTATTCAAATGACTTAGAAGATTTTTCAAGATTCTTACTTGAGCAAAAAATTCTTAAATCATTTAATGATCCCTTTGATTTAAATATAATTTCAGTTCAACATATCAGAGCTTTTTTAGCTTATTTATATAACAAAAATTCAAGCACAACTTTAGCAAGGAAAATAGCAAGCTTAAGAAGCTTTATGACTTACATGAAAACGGAAGGTAAGGTAAAAGAAAATATTGCAAAAAATGTTGCTACACCTAAAAGAAAAAAATATCTACCATTAACTATGTCAGTTGATGAGGTATTCACTTTAATCGAATCAGCAAATGGTGATTCATGGCAAGAATTAAGAGATCGAGCTATACTTGAACTTTTATACGCATCTGGTGTGAGAGTAAGTGAGCTTGTTTCGTTAAATACAAGTAATGTAGATTTTAATGATAAATGTATTCGATTAATTGGTAAAGGTAACAAAGAAAGAATCGTCTTATTTGGAAATAAAGCAAAGTTTGCAATGACAAGATATCTTGATATTGTAGGTATTGATTATAATTCTGTTTCCAATGATTCTAAACCTTTATTTTTGAATAAAAGTAAAAATAGAATTTCTCAAAAAGGAATTTCAAGAATAATTGATAAGTATTTAAAAAGAAATGGAATCCAAAAAAAAGTTACACCTCACGTTTTTAGACACACCTTTGCAACTCATCTTTTAGATTCAGGGGTTGACTTAAGAAGTATTCAAGAGCTTTTGGGACATTCAATGTTATCCACAACTCAACGTTATACTAAAGTAAGTGTTAATAAGTTGATTGAAGAATATGATAGGACACACCCAAAAGCGTAATTAAGTGGTAAGTGGTAAGTGGTAAGTGGTAAGTGGTAGAAAACCAAATTCAAACACTTAGATAAATTTGGATTGCTGCTTGTTTGTTATTATGTGATAGGTTTTTTCACCAGCAACTAGCAACCAGCAACCAGCAACAAAAATGGAGAGAACATGTCAGAAATAACATTTCACGCAACAACCATTTTAGCTGTGCAAAAAGATGGAAAAGTTGCTTTGGCAGGTGATGGGCAAGTAAGTTTGCAAAATACAATAATGAAAGCTACTGCCAGGAAAGTTAGAAGACTTTTTAATGATAAAGTGATTGCAGGTTTTGCTGGAGCAACAGCTGATGCCTTTACTTTATTTGATAAGTTTTCAGCAAAGCTCGAAGAATACAACGGTAATATTACAAGAGCTTCTGTTGAGCTAGCTAAAGAATGGAGATCAGATAAATTCTTAAGGCAATTAGAAGCTTTAATGATTGTTGCAAATGATGAAACAATATTAACCTTATCAGGTAGAGGCGATGTCATTGAACCTGATGATGGAATCGCTGCAATAGGATCAGGCGGATCCTTTGCACTGGCTGCTGCCAGAGCTTTAAAAGAAAATACTGATTTATCAGCTAAAGAAATAGCTGAAAAGTCTTTAAAAGTCGCTGCAGATATTTGTGTTTTTACAAATTATAATATTGTAGTAGAAGAATTATAAATAAGTGGTAAGTGGTAAGTGGTAAGTAGTTTTTACAATTTACATTTTATTTGCTTTTAATCACTTAATAAAAAATATGGAGAATTTAATGGAAAATAAACTAACTTTAACTCCAAAAGAAGTCGTAGCTCAGCTTGATCGATATATTATTGGACAGGATAAAGCAAAACGTGCAGTAGCCATTGCTCTTAGAAATAGATGGAGAAGACAAAACGTTTCTGAAGATATGCGTGATGAAATTACACCAAAGAACATCATCATGATTGGACCAACAGGTGTTGGAAAAACTGAAATAGCACGAAGGCTAGCTAAGCTCGCCCAAGCGCCATTTATTAAAGTAGAGGCTTCAAAGTTTACTGAAATTGGATATGTGGGCAAAGATGTTGAATCAATGGTCAGAGACCTTGTCCAAATAAGTGTTAATATGGTTAAAGCAGAAGAAAGAGAAAGGCTTTATGAAAAAGCTAAAATAAATGCGCAAGAAAAGCTGCTTGATTTATTACTACCCACTCCTGCTAAACCTCGCATGAAACCTCCTTTTTCAAGAAATACACACTTTGATCGAATGAATCAGGATAGTCAACCTGATCTAGGTGATGTATTAAAAGAGCAAAGACTTCAAGAAGAGGAAGAAAAAAAATCAGAAAGCCGTGAAAAATTAAAACTACTGCTTGATGAAGAAAAGCTTGAAGAAAAAGAAATTGAAATTGAGACTAAATCAAAATCAATTCCTTCAATTGAAATTTTTTCTGGTCAGATTCCAGATGATATGCAAATGAATATGCAAGAAGCTTTAGGAAATATGTTTCCTAAAAAAAGCAAAAGACGGAAGATGAAAATCAAAGAGGCTCGTGAAATAATCATTAATGATGAAATCAATCGTTTAATGGATATGGATAAGGTTTCCAAGGAAGCTGTAAAAAGAGCTGAGAATTCTGGTATTATCTTTTTAGATGAGATTGACAAAATTGCAAGCCAAGGCTCTAAACAAGGGCCTGATGTTTCCAGACAGGGTGTACAAAGAGATATTCTGCCAATAGTCGAGGGTTCCAATGTAATGACTAAATATGGCATGATTAAAACAGACCATATCCTTTTTGTAGCCTCTGGTGCTTTTCATATATCAAAACCATCAGATCTTATTCCAGAACTTCAAGGAAGATTTCCAATAAGAGTTGAGCTCAATAGGCTTACTAAAAATGATTTTCAAAGAATTCTAACTGAGCCTGAAAATTCTTTAACAAAACAGTATGTGGAGATGATGAAAACTGAAGACATTGATATTCAATTTACAGATGAAGCAGTTGCAGAAATTTCAGAAATAGCTGAATATGTTAATGAAAAAACTGAAAACATTGGAGCAAGAAGACTGCATACTGTCATGGAAAAAATCTTTGATGAGATTTCATTTGAGGCCCCGGATTTGCCGGCGCAGACCATAGAGATCACTAAGGGTTATGTTAAAGAAAGACTTGATGATTTGGCGAAGGATGAAGATTTGAGTAGATATATTCTTTGATTTTGGACTATGAATTTTAAATTTTGAATTAATTAGTTGGTAAAAATGAAACTATTAGAAAACTCTGAATCCTGTTTATCAAAGATTAAATATATTTTTGCAGACATTGATGATACCATTACTCATGAAGGCAAACTTATAAAGGAAAGCTTTAATGCCCTTTGGAAAGCATTTGATGCTGGCATAAAAGTCATTCCTGTTACAGGAAGACCTGCTGGTTGGGTTGATCACATTGCCAGAATGTGGCCAGTCTTTGCTGTTATTGGTGAAAATGGAGCCTTCTATTTTTACATGAAGAATGGAAAGCTTAATAAGAAATATTTTTTCTCAAAAGAAGAAACTATAAATGCTAAAGCAAAGCTTAAGGCAATTGAAAATGAAGTATTACTTGAGGTTCCCAATGCAATAGTCTCATCTGACCAGGCTTATCGAGAATTTGATTTGGCAATTGATTTTTGTGAAGATATTGATCCTCTTTCAAAAGAAGAAATAAATAAAATAGTAGAAATCTTTACAAAGCATGGAGCTATTTCAAAAATTAGTTCTATTCATGTAAATGGATGGTTTGGAGCTTATGATAAGGCAACAATGATTGATAAGTTTTCAAAAGAAATGCTTAATAAGTCATTTGAAGAAATTAATAACAATTCAATTTTCATTGGTGACTCCCCAAATGATGAACCAATGTTTAAAAAATTTAATAATTCAATTGGTGTTGCAAATATCTCCAATTTTCAAGATCAGATCTCAAATTTACCTAAATTCATTACAACAAAACCGGGTGGTTTGGGGTTTGCTGAAACAATAGATATAATTTTGAATTTTGAATTTTGAATTACTATTGTGGAAGATTAACGAACAACCAAATCTGATAAATATTTAAAGCTGCATATGATAAAATAATAAATATAATCAGTTCTCTTACAAAGATAAAAAACTTATGTAAAACTAAAGCTAAGATCCCAACTACAGTAAAGGCATATTTTATTAAAAGAAAGTATGCATTGGAAAATAAAAATTTATTTAATACTGGGTTAATTTCTTTGTAGCCAAATTTCAAATGGTGTAAAGTAAAAATCGAATCACTTACAGACAAAATGATAATAATAAAAACTACTATCCAATAAATAGCTCCAACACGATCAACATAGTAATTTTTTTGAGGATCTGAATCTCTTCTGTTACCCCTTCTTTTTCCCCAAAAAGTGTATTTGCTAATGAAAGGAGTTGGTTTTTTTCTTCTATCTTTTACGACTCTTTTATGGCCACCTCTTGTAACAATTATCTCATTTTCCTGTAACTTATAATCTTCTTCTTTAACTATTTTATCTACACCATCTTCAGTTATGATAACTTCGCCTTCTTTTGGGCTTAATTCATCTTTAGTCATGGAAGCTTACCTCATCTCTTAAAGTTAAACATTAGCCAACGCCTTTATAGGCCTTTTTAGTTGACAATTGCTTGATTTTACTATACTTATTAAAACATAATTTGATGCTACTTGATCTTACAAGTAGCTTTTTCAAATTCCTCCTCCTTGAAAATATTTTTTTTGACCGGCTCAATATAATCGAGCCGGTTTTTTTTTACCTAAATTTTACTCAAAGTTTTTTTAAGGCGACAGTAATATCTTCTTAAAAAACAAAAAAACCTTTTATAAATTTCTAAACGTACCAATAATTCAACTTTTAAAAAAAGCATAAGTAAATTAAGTTTTTGTTCAAATTATATCAATAAAAAAAATAATAAAGTTTTTCTTTTTTGACTTTCTTTGAAGTAGAAATTAATGTGAGTTCATGAAAAAATCAATTATAATTATATGCCTCCTATGGCTTTTCTCTGCTTACTCTACTGAACAAAAGCTTAAATGTGATGGAAATACCTTTGCAGATAAAGGAGAAAATTCTATCTATTGTGTTTATAAAGATAAAGATAATAAATTAATTAAACATGGCCCCTATTATGAGTTTCATAAAAATGGAAAACTCAAATGCGAATCAAATTATGAACATGGTTTAAAACAGGGCACAGAATTAAGATATGATGAAAAAGGCAAAGATCTTCCTGTTATTCAATATAAGCATGGACTTTCAGTATCTGGAAGTAGTTTTGCTAAAAATGGAGATGCAATTCAATATTATTCAAATGGAAAAAAAGCTACCCAAATCTCATATATAGATGGCAAACTCAATGGGAAATATATTGAATATTATCCAAATGAAAGTTTTGAAAAAATAGTTCATTATATAAATAATATACCACATGGTAAATTTACCAAGTACCACAAAAATGGTCAAAAATCAGAAGAGTATGAAATGAACAATGCCAAGCGAGAAGGTTTGTCACTCGCATGGTATGAAAATGGCCAAAAGATGGTTGAGTCATATTTTAAAAATGGCCGGCCTTATGGTAAATACACCATGTGGCATGATAATGGTAAAATAAAAGAAAAAGGTTTCTTTGAAAAAGGCAAGCTTAATGGAACCTTAAAATATTTTAATAAAAAAGGTGAGCTTGTAAAGACTGAAAAATATCTAGAAGGCAAAATTTTATCTAAATAAAACCTAATTTATTAAATTACCCTATCTTGTATGTGGATACATTGCTGCTTCAACTAAACTATTAAAGCCTGCTTTTTTAGACATTTTATTTAGAGCTAAAGCATTTTTAATTAATAAGGTAATTTTTAAGGGTACTTTGATATTTGAAGATTTTACCTTTACCAGGATATCTAAAAATCTTTTTGTTGGGTCATTAATGTTTGAAGATGCTAAGACTGCATTTTCAAGGATTGCCTGAACATTAATGTTTCTGTTTTCAGGTATTTCCTGTAAATATGAAGTAAAAGTATCAATAATTATTAATTCTTGTCCAGTTATAACAGATGATAATAAGTCCTTTTCTGCTCCTGTGATTTCAATATAAAGATTCCTGTCAAGATAGGCAATTTTATTGCCATTCATAATTCTAATATTACCGGGATGAATATCAGATAAAACTAAGCCATTTCCAATTTGATAAATAAAATTTACTACAATTGAACTTACTATATCTTTTCTTTCTTCTTCTGTGCCTTGCCATCTTGTTAGATTTATGCCCTCAATATATTCTTCTCTTTTTACTTTAGCAGATCTTGGTTCATAAGACTTTGGGATATAAATACTAAACCCAGAACCAGGTGCAGAAAACCCATGGTGTAAATCATGAAAAATTACATCATTATCCCAAAAGTTTTGGTCATTAATATCTCGTCTTATCCACTCTCTTATATCATTAACTGCAAGTACTGCAAGTCTTGCATCAGGATATTCTGCTTCTAGCTTCCTAAAAGCTTCTTCTAAAATATCACATATCTCTTGCATGTGATATTCTACATTAGGGTTTAGCACTCTTAAAACTTCAGTACCATTTCTTTTTGTTTCTGCCTTCCACACTGTTACCAAAGAGCCACCCCCTTCATATAAACCAAAATCAAGAAGCTCTTCTTCTGAACCTTCCCAGTTTCTTTTCAAGGTGTGATAGCCTGATAACTTAGACTGACCTTCCATTGCATCATAGACCTTTGAAAAATCTTCTTCAAACTCTTCAGGGATCTCTAGATATTGTCCCATTATTTGTAATGCTCTTTTACCTGGTGCATATAAGTTGCTTGCTACTTCAACAATGAATTCAACTGGCGAGTAATTTTTCTTTTCACCTCCTTCTATGCTTGGCAAGTATCTTGAAGCTTTATCAAAAAGATTTCTTCTTAAAAGATCTAAATTTGGACTAGATCCTTCATAAAAAATATAACTGTCATGTTTAGCACTTGGAGAGCTACTAATAGCATTGGCAATTGGTTTAGCAAGTTCTTCAAGTTCTTCTTTTTTGTAATACTCTCTGCTATAATCTTTGAAAACATCTGATTCAATCAGTACATCAACCCAAGAGCTTTCACTTTCAGGTCTTATAAACATTTGATCATGTAAAAAGTTTGCTATGAAAAAATATAATGAAATATCATCTGCCTGCATTGCAATGGATTTTAAACCAATGCTCAATATTGAGCGTAGCCTGCTCTCTGCATCTGTTTTTCCTTCTCTGACTAGAACTTCCAATATAAGCTCAAGCATTTCTAGCTTCTTACTTTCATTTCTTAAGACACCATTTTCTCCAATTAATAATTTTTTTAAAATATTATGTTTTGTGACATTATCTAAAGAAAACATTCTTTCATAATGGCTTGCAAAACCAATAAAATCTTCTTCTGTTCTTCTGTCTGCAGGGTTACCACCCAAATGCACAATATTTTCAACATAAAAAAGATAGGCATTTAGTAAGGCTGTTTTAAGCTTCATGTCTGAATGTCTTTCAAAAATTGCGATTTTGAGAAAATTAAATGGGTCATTAATTAAGATATCCAATATTTCATTTCCTATTAAAGCTTTGCCTCCCCTTTCTTGTATTGATTGCTGTTTTGGAATAGAGGCTGAGGCGATTTTTTCTAAAGCTCTGTCAAGATGTTCAACTGATCGGATACGCTCATTTATGTATCTAGATCTAATTTTTGTTAATGATAAAAAAGCAAGCCTTTCATCTTGAAATAAATAATTTTCAAGTGTTTTGTTATCCAGATAATCAAAAGCTTTTTCCAGACCATTTTCAACTAACTGCGAAGCAAGTACACTATCTGGAACCAAAGAACATGCTTTTATATAAAGGTCTAAATGCTCAGGATTAGAAAAATCAAAATCATAATTTTCAAAAATAGATGCTGCTGCTGTTAATTGAAATTCTAAAAACTCAGTGCTATTTCTAGGAGCAATATCTATTATATCATCAAATAATATTCTAAACTCTTCTATATTTTTTTCTTTGCTCAAGTAATCTAAATAAGCAAAATATATTTGATTATATGAATCTTCTATTGCTTCGTCTTTTTTTGTTTCTGTAGCTTTAAGATCATTAATAGATTCTATATTATGAAAAAGCATTTTATAGAGTTCTTTAATTTCTGCATTATTTGTTCTTTTATCAATATATTCCCATCTGCTAGTAAAGCTAAAACCATTGTTAAGAAAATCTGGAATTGAAGCCTTGTGTCCAACAAGGGAGCCAAACTCATCAAAATCAAAACAGAATCTTAATATTCTAACTAAAAATGCAGCCTTACCTACTGGACTCATATTCTCATCAATATAAGATCTTTTACTTGAGAAAAAGTCCGGGCATTCAAATATTAGCTTTACAACTTTTCTAATGTCTTCTTTATTGAGATCTTCTCTGAATAATTTTGTTAATGCTATAATTACTTCTTCTTGAGTTTTCCATGCAAATGAATCTATTTTACTTATAAATGTTTTGCTATGATTTTCAATAAAAGCAGATTCCGCTATAAATTCTGATTCAAATTCCTCTGGAGGATTCTTTATAAAGTCTCTAAAGCTATTAAGGTATTCCATTGCTATATCCAAAAACTCTTTTCTTTTTGGTGATATATCTTTTTTATTATCACTTTCCTCTAAATTCTTTTTTGCTTTATCTAATACTTTCTCGGGAATTTCCACATCCTTTCTGGCTGCTTCATAAAAATCATTCATATTTTCACCAACATCTAAGATAAGATCCTGGGCAACTTGATTCATTTCATCTCTTGAATAGTTTAATAAAGCATAAGGCAAAAGTTCTGCATAAAGCATATTTGAATCTATATCTTTAGTTAATCCAACTTTATCATAAAGTTTCTTTGTTGACTCACTTAGCCTGCGCACATAGTCTCTATATAGTCCAAGGTCAAAATTGCCCTGATTATCACTAAAAATTTCCTCATCTAAAGATTCATTTATCAAAAATTGCAGGAGTTCTTTTGGTTTATTTGTAAGAGGCAAATCAAGTTTTGCAAATTCTTCCAAATTATCAGGCAAATCAAGGTAGTCAGCCTTATCTTCAAAATAATCAAAAAAATCTCTAAAACAGGCTAATGCATTTTCCGGGTCAGAGCCATCAAGCATTGGTCTTGCATCTTCTATTGGCAAATCAGAACTTAAAGCAATTATTATTCCACGGAATAAGGGCCTTAAAAAAACTGGAACCTTTTTTTCTTCTAAAATTATATCGATTTCTTTTTTAAAGGCATTAAGAGTTTTAAGTAAAAACTCTTTTTCAATTGGTTCTAAAAAATTATCACTATCACTGGCAGTTCTCCTTGATGAATATTTATCCATATATCTCTTATATAAAATGGACACTGCATTTTTTAATATATAAAAATTAGCTTTTTCCAAAGCTGCTTCTCTTGCAGAAATAATATTACTTAGATCTTCTCCTGATTTAACTTCCAATGGTTTCAATATTTCTTTTTCTAAAGACCTTCGAAAATCTAGTTTGTCTCTTATTTCATCAGGAATTACAGTCAAATCTCTTGAGAGATTGTCAATATCAACTAATCTTGTTGCAAAGTGAAGGTTTAAAAGCCTATCTGCACTTCTACCATGAGTAAGACCATAATTAAAGCTGCGATTATATTTGCTTTTAGAAGATCTTTCAATTTCCATTAAGCGATTAAAAAAAACAATCCCTCCATAAGGATTAATAATTGAATCACTTGAACCCGACCCTTCTGTAAAACCTCTAATATCTGCTTCATACTCTTGCATTCTATCCCTAAACAGGTTTTGATAGAAGTCTTTTAAGAGTGTTCCAACTGTTGTATCCTGTTTGTCTTCATATTCTTTGAGATGCTTTTTTGCATGTATTACTTCGTGACTTAAAATAAAATGAAGCTCTTCTACAGTTTCACAAAAAGTTAGTAATCTGTCTGAAAAAATAATTGTTCCATTGCCTAAAACACATGCATTTACTTCTTCCCATCCTTTCGTTACTATTAACTTGAAAGGCTTTCCATCAAGACCTGCAAAGATATCCTTTAAAATGGATTCAACATATTTAAATACTGGGTGCTCTGATGAGTATGATCCATAATTTGCCTGCATTTCTCTTTCTAACATTTCAGAAGCTAGTTCTACTTTATTCGAAATACTCTTTGGAGCATTAATTGAAAAAATGATTTTATCTTTAGCAGAATTTCTTTGTGAGTTAGCAGATGCTTGTTGTGCGGTTTCTTTATTTACTTGCTGGCTATCTTGGGTTGAAATAATTCTTTCATCTGAAAAAAGCCTCATACAGTTTTCTGAAGAAGCATATAAACTTAATTCTAATATAAACAAAAATTGAACAGCTATAATTAAGAAATAAGAAAAACAGTTTTTTATCTTTAGTGAAAAAGTAATTAGTCTCATAAAATGCCCTATAATGAAAAATAAATTTAGCAAAATAAGCATGCAAAAATGATGCCACGTGGCAATGGCTTGGTCGTTTTTTAAATACATGTAATTAAATGATAATTTGGGGCAATATTTTTGTTGCAATTAACTGCTTGTGTATTGAATGTCGCGAATTATTTTAAATTAATAAACTTAGTCCACTATTTCTTTAATTAACTTTCCAGGTTCATAATGTTTGTCTGAAATTATGTAGGACTCATTCAATTTATTTATTGCAGCTCCAAGACCTGAATCATTATTGTAATGGATAGTTAAGATAGTATCACCAGCTGATATCTTATCACCTAGTTTTTTATTAATCTTAAAGCCTACAGCATGATCTATTTGAGTGTCTAAAGTTTTTCTGCCAGCTCCAAGATAAATTCCTGCAAAACCAATATCATTTGTTTTTATTTCAGAAATATAACCAGACCTTTGAGCTTTAAGCTCATACCTGTTTTCTGTATCTGGCAGCAAGTTAGTATCTTCTATTACCTTTGGATTTCCACCATGAGCCTCAATAAGCTCTCCAAATTTTTCAAGTGCACGGCCAGATGTAATGGCTTCTTTTAAGACCTTATCTGCTTCTTCTTTTGAGGTTGTTTTCCCTGATAATAAATACATTTCTTGGGCAAGTTTCATGGTAAGATCATAAATGTCAGAAGCAACTTCATCACCTCTTAGCAACTTTATACACTCAAAAATTTCACAGGAATTGCCAACATAAGATCCAAGAGGCTGATTCATATCAGTTATTATTGCCCTTACCTTTTTGCCAATATTGTTACCAATTGTTACACAAAGCTTTGCAAGTGCTTTTGAGTCTTCATATGCAACCATAAAGGCACCACTTCCTGTCTTAACATCTAAAACTAAAGCATCAATGCCTTCAGATAGTTTTTTGCTCATTATAGAACCACAAATTAGATTCATGTCATCAACTGTAGCTGTAACATCTCTGAGAGCATAAAGCATTTTATCAAGAGGCACAAAGTTTTGGGTTTGACCACCCATAACACAGCCAACTTTATATAGAATGTTTTTAAATTCTTCGTAAGATACTTGTGTGTTAAAACCAGAAATTGCTTCAAGTTTATCTAATGTGCCACCTGTATGACCTAGGCCTCGTCCAGACACCATTGGCACATATACTCCAACAGAAGCCAAAAGGGGTGCTAAAACAATTGAAGGCTTGTCACCAACTCCTCCAGTTGAATGCTTATCAACTTTAGGACCATCAAGATCTGCAAAGTCATAAATATCACCTGACTTCATTAAGATCTTTGTATAATTTGAGACTTCTTCAAATGACATCCCTTTTAATAACATTGCCATTAACATTGCTGACATTTGATAGTCTTTAATATCACCGTTTAAATATGCCTGCAAAAAGCTTTCGAGTTCTTCATAATTTAATTCTGAACCATCTCTTTTCTTTTTAATAAGTTCGTAGGCGTTCAAATTAGTCTCCTTTTGGGGAAATCGTACAGCGTACGGCGTTTTATCTATAGGAAGCTTTTTCCAACTTTTAAATCATCGAGCTTCAGAACTTCACATACCGTTTTTGCTAGATCTGCAAAGGTTTCTCTTATTCCAAGATCTGTTCCTGGAATCATTTTTGGATTATACATTAAAATTGGAACATATTCCCTTGAGTGATCAGTACTGGCTGTTGTTGGATCACAGCCATGGTCAGCTGTAATAAAAAGTAAAGTATCATCCGTAATAAGGTCCAAAATTTTTGGTAATAAGACATCAAATTCTTCTAACCCTTTTTTATAACCTTCTGGATCATTTCTATGTCCCCATAACATATCAAAATCAACAAGATTTGTAAAAATTAAACCTTCCTTAAATTCCTGCAATGCTTTTATAGTAGATTCAACATTTTCAGCATTTGTAGCACCATGAAAGGAATCAGTAGTTCCCTGGAAATCAAAAATATAATCAGTTTTTCCGATGCCAACAACTTTATGCCCGGCTTTTTGAGCCAAAGTAAGCATTGTATCTGCAGGTGGAGTTACAGAAAAATCTTTTCTATTGGCAGTTCTTGTGAAATTCCCAGGTTCTCCAACAAACGGACGAGCAATGACTCTTCCAATCGAATATTCATCACAAATTTTTCGTGCAATTTCACAAATTCTGTAAAGTTCATCAATTGGCACCTTTTCCTCATGAGCTGCAATTTGGAAAACTGAATCAGCACTTGTGTAAACAATGAGCTCACCAGTTTCATAATGTTGATTGCCAAGCCGTTTTATAATTTCTGTTCCAGACTCTGGACAATGTCCAATTGATTTATATCCGGCTTCAGCTTCAAAGCGATCAATTAGATCCTGTGGAAAGCAGTTTTCATAAGTGACAAAAGGCTTATCAAGAATAATACCGGCCATTTCCCAATGCCCTGTAGTTGTATCTTTGCCAGGAGAAGCCTCATCCATTTTTCCCCAAGATGCAATTGGTTTTTCACATTTATCAACACCTAAAACATCAATAATATTTCCTAAACCCATTTTTTGGAGGTTTGGTAAACTTAATCCACCTGTAACTTTTGCAATATTTCCAAGTGTATTGCTTCCAACATCACCATATTTCTCAGCATCAGGAAGCTCGCCAACGCCAACTGAATCCAGGACAATTACGCAGACTCGATTAAAATTTGACATATAAATACCTTAGAAAGTACAGCGTACGGCGTACAGCGTACGGCGTAAAAGATAATCACGCTGTACGCTGTACTCTGTACGCTGTACATATTTATCTATTCAAAAAAGATTTCGATATTGTCTCTAAAAAACTCAACAGGAACTGTTTTTAGTCTTTCTGTTGCCTTTGCAAGATCAACTCCTACAATGTCATTTCCTCTTAGAGCTGACATTTTTCCAAACTGACCTGAGTGAACAAGTTCCATTGCATGAATTCCATATCTTGTTCCCAACACTCTGTCATAAGCTGTTGGAGAGCCGCCTCTTTGAATATGTCCTAGAATTGTGTATCTAGTTTCATAGCCTGTTTTTTCCTGAATTATATCTGACATTGTCTTTCCAATACCACCTAAAATTACATGTCCAAAAGCATCTTTTTTACCATGTTGCAGAACAAGACCATTTTCACCTAATGTTTCATCACTTAATTTAGCGCCTTCTGAGACAACAATAATTGAAAAGTCTTTGCCCAGGTTATGTCTTTTTGCAATAGATTCACAAAGTTTATTAACATCAACCGGAACTTCTGGAATGAGAATGTAGTCAGCACCACCAGCAAGGCCAGCATACGCGGCTATCCAGCCTGCATGACGGCCCATAACTTCACAGACCAGGACACGTTGATGTGATTCAGCTGTTGTGTGCAATCTGTCAATGGCATCAGTAGCCACAGTGATTGCAGTATCAAAACCAAAGGTTTGATCTGTTCCTGACAGGTCATTATCAATTGTTTTTGGAACACCAACAACATTTAGTTTTTCCTGCTCATATAATTTGGACGCAACGCCAAGAGTATCTTCACCACCAATTGCTATTAAAGCATGGAAACCCATTTCGTGAAAGTTTTTAGCAACTAGCTTAGGTCCATCTTCGGTATTATAAGGATTAGTTCTAGTTGTTTTAAGGATAGTTCCACCCTTTTGTAAAATACCAGAAATCATATTTCTAGTAAGAACAACTGTTTTTTTATCAAGCATTCCCCTCCAGCCTTCCATAACTCCAACCATTTCGTAACCAAGTAACATTCCTTTTCTAACAATCGCTCTAATAACTGCATTCAAACCTGGGCAATCACCTCCACCTGTTAAGATTCCAATTCTTTTTGTCATTTAACACCTCTTTTTAAAGCTGTAAGCTGTAAGTGGTAAGCTGGAAGATTAGTATTCAGTATTTAGTATTCGGTATTCAGTAAATAGAAAAACAGAATACTACTTTCAGCGTACGGCGTACAGCGTACGGCGTAATGTTCAATTGGATTGGGATTTTAAATTAAAATAAAAGTAATATCAAATGTTTTCTGAAAGAAATTTCAAGGCTTCATTGAAACCTGGAATTGCTTTTCTTCCACCTAGATCTGTACATTTAATGGCAGCTACAGCGTTTGAAAAGTCGCTAGTTTTTTGCAAATTCCAATCTTCAAACAATGCCCTGATAAAGGCAGCATGAAAGACATCGCCTGCTCCAGTTGTATCGATAGTATTAATGTTAAAGGCTTTAGAAGTATAAAAATTGTTTCCATCATAAAAAATCGATCCGTTTTCTCCTAAAGTTGAGCCAACTATCTTTGGACCTAAATCTTTAGTTTTTATTAAAGCTTCTTTATCATCTTTTTCTTGGCTAATTAACTTACAAAATTCTGAGTCTCCTATTAAAACATCAACATGAGGCAAAATATCTTTTGTATGTTCTTCAACTCTTTCGGCATCCATTACGATTAGCATATCTTCTTTCTCTGCCCATTCAATCGCCTGTTTAGTAGCCAGAGGATGACTGTTTCCAATTAGCAGAACTTTTCCTGAACAAATTATATCTTTATCTAGGTCAGAAGCTAGAAGCTCTAAAGCATCATCCCTATTCCAAATAATAGTTCTTTCACCTATATTTTTTTCAAGCATAATAACAGCAAACTGAGTTTTAGCATTTTGTTTAACAAGTACCCCCTCAACATCAACATTTTCAGCAATCAGTCTTTCAATAGCATACCTTCCAAAAATATCATCTCCAACTTTTCCAATATATCTTGTTTTTAAGCCAAGTTTTGAACAAGCAACAGCTGCTGTTGAAGCTTGCCCACCCCCATCAATTTCAAAATCATTCATTCTCAGTTTTTTATTATATTCTGGAAATTGAGGTAAAACACAAATAGCATCAACAGCATTTGAACCTATAGAAATTACATCAAATTCATTCTTTTTATTTAATTTAATTTTTTTTCTTATATTTTCCATTCTCAATTCATCTAATGATTTCAAAGAAATAGCAATTAATTTTTTCGACACTTATTGACATATTCATAATAGTGATTAAAAAGTCAAATAAGCTATCAGCTTTTTATGCTGACCGCTGAAAGCTAATTGCTGAAAGCCAAACTGAAATAATTCACAGATAAATTTAATTACAGGAGACCCCCAAAATGAGCCCAAATATTGAAAACTTCCAATTTAAAGCTGAAACACAAAAATTATTAGATATTGTTATTAATTCTTTATATTCTGAAAAAGAAATATTTTTAAGAGAGCTAATTTCAAATGCATCTGATGCTATTGATAAGCTTAGATTCAGGTCATTAACAGATAAAAATGCTAAAAAAGATAGGGAAGAATTTGAGATTTTTATTGAAGCAGACAAGAAAAATAAAAGACTTATGATCACTGATAATGGTATTGGAATGACCAAGGAAGAGCTCATTGATAAAATCGGTACAATTGCCAAATCCGGTTCTGAAGAGTTTGTTAAACTTTTAGAAAACAGAAAAGACCTTCCAATTGAATTAATTGGTCAATTTGGAGTTGGTTTTTATTCAGCTTTCATGGTTTCAAAGCTTGTTACAATTATTACAAAACACGTTGATTCTGAAAAAGCTTATAAATGGGAATCAAAAGGCGATGGATCTTTTACTGTTGAAGATTGGGAAAAAGATTCTGTTGGCACAACAGTCATTTTGGATCTAAAAAGTAAAAAAGATAATGAAGACGATTACACAGACGATTGGAAAATCAGATCAATTATTAAAAAACATTCTGACTTTATTTCTTATCCTATTACAATGAATGTTGAAAAAGAAGAAACATCAAAAGGCGAAGATGGAAAAGAAATCACAACAAAGAAAATTGAAAAAGAAACATTAAATTCAAAAGAAGCAATTTGGGCAAGAAACAAAAGTGAAATTAAACAAGAAGAATATGATGAATTTTATAAGCATATAAGTCATGACTGGGAAAAGCCCCTTGATACAATCCATTTATCAGCTGAAGGTAGGCTTGAATATAAAGCACTTTTATTTATTCCTTCTAAAAAGCCATTTCATTTTTCTTTTTCAGATCGCGATTCATTGATTAATCTATATGTTAAAAAAATATTAATTATGGATGACTGCAAAGATTTACTACCCTCTTATTTAAGATTTGTTAAAGGCCTTGTTGATGCCTCTGACTTGTCTTTAAATGTATCAAGAGAAATGCTTCAAAATGACAGACGTGTTGCTTCCATTAGATCACACCTAACAAAAAAGGTGCTAGAGTCCTTAACTAAAATGAAAGAAAAAGAATTTGATAAATATAAAGGCTTTTTTACTGAATTTGGTCTTTTAATAAAAGAAGGTATCTATTCAGATATGCCAAATAAAGAAAAGCTAATGGACCTAGTTTTATTTAAATCAACAAAATCTGATGAATTGATCTCACTTGAAACTTATGTGAAAAACATGAAAGAAGATCAAAAGGAGATTTATTATATTACAGGTGACAATATTGAAACAATTCAAAACTCCCCTCATCTAGAAGCCTTTAAGAAAAAAGATATTGAGGTTTTATATTTTGTTGATCATGTTGATGAGTTTGTTTTGGGAAATTTTGATAAATATAAGGAAAAAGAATTCAAGTCAGTTTTAAAAACTGATGTAAGCCTAGATGAAAATGAAAAAGAATCTACTGAAAAGGCAAAAGAAAAATTTGATTCTTTGCTAGCATTTATGAAAGAAGAATTAAGTGAACATGTTAAAGATGTGAAATTTTCAACAAGGCTTACTGACTCAGTTGCTTGTTTAGTTTCAGATAAAGATGATCCAACTGCAAATATGGAAAGAATTTTAAAAGCAACAGGGCAAGCTGCTCCAAAATCAAAAAGAATCCTAGAACTCAATGCAGATCACATTTTAATTGAAGCAATGAATGACCTTTATTCTCAAAACAAAGAGGATGAAAAGCTTAAAAATTATTGTGAACTCATTTTTGATCAAGCATTATTAACAGAAGGCTCAAACATAAAAGATCCAGCAAAATTTTCAAAATTGATGACTGAAGTTATGATTGAATCTTTAGGCAAACAAACAAAATCAAGGATAATAATTTAAAAAATCCTAATCTTCATCATAATCCTAACTCTTAATCATTTAATTTTGAATATCATTAAATAAAATTAGAATTATGTATATAGAAAAAAAAGAAATTTAACATTTGAATTAATTTTTTATCTTAATATACTATCATTTGAATATTTATATAAATAAAAATTGTAGATAGAATGAATTTTAAAAATTGTAATAAAAATAAATTGACATCAAATATTATTCAAATTCTAGGAAAGCACTTAAATTTAGAAGAATTTAGAGTCTTTTACTTTGGTTCAAGGGTTTCTGGCAAAGGTTCAGAAAGGTCAGATATTGATGTTGGACTTTTAGGCACTTTACAAATTCCAATAGAAAAAATGGAAAAAATAAAAGAAGATATTGAAAACCTTCCCTATTTATATAAAATAGAGCTTGTTGATTTTACACAAGTTTCAGAAGAGTTTAAAAAAGTAGCAATGCAAAATATAGAGGAAATAAAAATAAATGACTAAACTTGAAGCAATTAAACAACAGCTAAACAAAGCTGTTAATAGACTGGATGATGTTTTAAAACAGGATAAAACTGAATATATGCGAGATTCAGCTATTCAACGTTTTGAATTCACCTTTGATCTTTCATGGAAAATGCTAAAAACATATCTTGAAGATATTCATGGAATAATATCCAATTCTCCTAAAGCAACTTTTAGAGAAGCATATAAACAAGAATTACTTGAATATGATGAAATTTGGCTGGAAATAACAGATGCTAGAAATCAGATTGCACATATGTATAAAGAAAAACTTGCAAATGAATTATATGATAAACTTCCTTTGTATCTTAAGAGCTTCAAAAGGCTGATTTCCATATAACGCACCTCCCCCCCTCGAATAAACACCCTTAGAGTAGTGACAAAATTTGTCACCCTATGGCAAAAATTGTCATGTTTTAATGCTTATCTTTCTGGGAATATCAATACTGACACTGAAGATTAATAAACTAATAATTAATTGAAGACAGAAAAAACTTTCCAATTCACTCTTGACATTCCTGATAATAGACAATATAATATCTATTAATACCATTTAAGCCTTGCAAAGATTAATATATGAGCCATAAAATTAATATATATACTCCCTTTGAGCTAATGAAAAAGGTCTCTCAAAAAGCTAAAATCCTGCGTTTGCAGCATAACCTTAAACGCAGCACCTTGGCCAAAAAATCCAATGTTACTGAAGCAAGCCTTAAAAGATTTGAATTAACAGGGAAAATTTCTTTTGAATCCTTATTGAAAATTGCTAGTGCATTGAATTGTTTGGAAGATTTCTTGTGTCTTTTTCCTGAAATTGAAACAAAATCAATTAAAGATATTGAAAAACTGGAAAAAATTAAAATGAAAAAAAGAGGAAGATTATGAAAAAAGTAAAGGTTTTCTACACTACCTCTTCCAATGATTCGACACTATTGGGACAAATTGTTCAGGATAATAAAAAAAGAATTTATTTTGAATATGATTCAAATTTTCTTTCAAAAAACATAAACATTTCACCATTCAAACTTGATTGTCGTATGGGACTTCAGGTATGTAAAAAAGCATTCTTAGGTTATATTCATGGTGTATTTAATGATTCTATGCCAGATGGTTGGGGGCTTTTATTACAAGATCGTTTTTTTAATAAACAAGGCTTGGATTTAAGAGAAATTTCTCATATTGATAGATTGTTATTTGTAGCTAACAGGACTATAGGGGCTTTAACTTATGAACCAGCTATGGATTTAAAACTTAAAAAGAATGAAACAGTAAATCTATATGAGCTTTCTCAAAATTCAATTGAAATTTTAAAAGGAAATGAAAAAGATATTTTGCCCATCCTTTTTAGAACTGGCGGATCTCCAGGTGGAGCCAGACCCAAAATTCTTGTAGGATTTAATGGTAAAGATTTAATTTCAAAAGAGTCAGATCTACCAAAAAATTATGAAGCATGGATGATAAAATTTAGATCTGAAAACGACTTTTTAGAAGCTGGAAAAATAGAGTATATTTATTCACAAATGGCAGAAGCTGCTGGCATTATAATTCCAGAATATCACTTGTTTCAAGATAATAAAAATAATTATTATTTTGGAACTAAAAGATTTGACAGAAAAGGAAATCAAAGAATTCATTTTCACTCTTTTGGAAATTTAATACACGCTGATTTTAGGGTGCCATCTGTTGATTATGAAACCCTTTTAAAGGTTTGCTCAAAACTTACACATGATTTTGAATCAGTTAAAATGTGCTATAGATTAATGGTTTTTAACATTTTGTCCTCTAACAGGGATGATCATGTGAAAAACTTTGCTTTTTTAATGAATAAAAACGGAACTTGGTCTTTTGCTCCAGCTTATGATTTAATGTTTTCACAAGGCATGGGTGGTGAACATTCAATGACAATTGCAGGTGAAGGAAAAAATCCTTCAATAAGAGAACTTGATCACCTGGCTAAACTTTTTCAAATTTCAGAATATGATAAAAAAGCAATAATAGATGAAGTTAGAAGTGCGATATCTCAATTTAAAAAACTTGCAAAAAGTCTTGATCTTTTTGATAGAGATATTAAGCATATTATAGAGTATCACCAAAAAGTTGCTAAAAAGCTCTTTAGCAAAAAATAATAAAAACAATCAATAAAACAGATTACTAGGACATTCTTTTAATATAACCCCCCGCCCCCCCCCCCCCCCCCCTGGAAACTAACACTATTAGAGAAGTGACAAATTTCGTCACCTTGCTGCGGCGCATTCAATCAATGATAACAGCAGCTTAAAAATCGAGTGACAAATTTTGTCATGTCACGTGACAAATTTTGTCACTTTTTGCTTTTTACAAGGATTTTCTATTTTCGCGTTTCAATGAAATCAATTAGTTATAATATTGCTATTTTTGGCATGAAAGTTGCTAGTATTATCTACAAGCTTGTTTCATTAATAACAAAGAGGAGAAAAAAATGAAAAAGAAAGGCTTTACACTAGTTGAACTAATAATTGTTGTTGCCATTATCGGCATCTTGGCAGCAATCGCAATCCCAAGTTTTATGGCTTATATCAAGAAGTCTAAAAAGTCAGAAGTTAACGCACTTATAAACGGCATATTTGCTGCTGAAGCTGACTACAATATTGATAATGCAAAATTTCATCATATTCCACTTGGAATGCCAACAATGGATGTAAATTTATTAAACGGAGATAAGCAAGCAGGTTCTCAGGCAGCATTTGCAGGCGATACAAATGGATTTAAAATAATTGGTTTTGTTCCAGACCAAGATACATATGGTGGCGCTAAAGTTGAGTGTGAAGAAGATATTTTAGATCCAACAACAGCCTGTTTAATAGTAATACAACAAGATTTAGATGATGATGGAATAAAATCGAAATATTGGCAATTGATTAAAAGAGATTTGGCAGGTGGAGGCGATGCATACAAGGATGGATCAATACTCATAAATCAAGAAGACTAATATAAATAGCAAAAAGCTATCTGCCTTTAATTTTTTCTTGCTGATAGCTGATAGCCCAGATGTGTTTAATTTGTTAAACAAAGGATATAAATTCCAATAAACAAATAACAAGTTACAAACAATACACAAATTACAATGTCCAAATGACCAAAAAGAAGAAGTACAAATTAGATTTTGTTTTTATTATTGTTTTTCTGAATTTGTAATTTGCTTGTAATTTGGATATTGTGATTTGTGATTTTTAGTAAAGTAATAATTAAAAAAACTTGAGGTTCCCATTATTTCTTCCAATTTCTAGAAAACATAAGAATTCAAAGCTTTTTATTTAGGCTCATAAAGGCTAAGTCTAAGAAATGAAATGCATATTAGTGATTCTTGTTTTTTGGTCTTAAAATTGCAATATTAATATGTCAATATATATTTGACATAGGTCTAAAAATGACATATAATGGAAGAATAAATTGGGAGGTTTTTCTAAAGAATTCAGTGAAAAAAAGGATGCCAAGATTGCCCCATAAAATACAGTTTCTTCTTTCTACACTGTTCAAGGAAATGGAAAACTATGGTCCTGTTAGAGGTAATTGGCCAAATTATAGTAAGCTGAGTGAAAACAAACATCATTGTCATATTACTAAAAAAGGAAAACCAAGCTACGTTGTTTGTTGGGAATTAATAGACAAAAAAATTAAAATAATTGAGGTATATTATGTTGGTACAAGAGAGAAAGCACCTTATTAAGAAAAATACTCCTTACATTGTTGTTCATTTTCCAAACAAAGAAAGGAAAAAGTTTCAAGTTACTTCTGGCATATTAAAAATTATCATTAAACTTTTAGAAGAATTTCATAATTTAAAGTCATCAAGCTATGAAAAATCAATTCCTTGGAAAGAGGCATTTGATGATTCTGTTTTAGAAAATAAGGGGACATTTATAAAAGGAGCAAGACTCAAAGAGGGTTTAAGTCAATTGGAATTAGCTAAAAAGCTAGGAGTTTTGCAAAGCAATATATCAAAAATGGAAAATGGAAAAAGACCTATTGGCAAATCTATGGCAAAACGCCTCGAAAAGATACTTAATGTGGGATACAAAACTTTTTTATAATTAATTGAGAATGGAAAAAATCCTTGCTAAAACTTTTTGATTTTTGTATGTAGCCACTCAGATCTAATCTTTATTAAATTCCATATACGGGTTTTATAGCAAATGGCTTGGCGCAGATGGTACAGCCTACAAAATTACATAATTAAATATATACATAAGCTTGGTTTATCTGAAGACAAGTTCTTTTTTCTAATAACCATTGTTATTGGTGCTGTTTGCGGACTTGTTGCTGTTTCCTTTCATATGCTTATAGAATATTTATTTAATAATGTTTTTGAATTAAAAAACGCTTCTAATACTGCTTATTTGAAATTAATTTTGACTCCAACTTTAGGTTGCTTAGTCTGTGGGGTTTTGCTGCATTTCTTTTTTCCACAAGCAAGAGGTTCTGGTATTCCTCAGCTTAAAGCGTCATTGTTTGCGCGATGTGGAAGAATGAGCATTAAAAATACAATAGCTAAATTTTTCTTATCAGCCCTTAGCATTGGAACTGGAAGCTCTGTTGGCCGCGAGGGTCCTACTGTATATATTACAGGCGGTCTAGCTTCCTTTATCGGAAAGACTTTTTATTTATCTGCTGAAAAAATAAAGGCTTTGGTTCCAGTGGGAGCAGCTGCTGGTTTAGCTGCTGCTTTTAATACACCGCTAGCTGCAGTTACATTTACAATAGAAGAAATCGTTGGTAACTTTAATACAAAAATATTGGGTTCAGCTGTCCTTGCTGCTGTTGCTGCTGCGGCAGTAGAAAGATCAATTTTAGGTAACCACCCTATTTTTGAAGTTCCACCTTATGCTTTAATTAGTGTTTGGGAATTTGGTTTCTATCTTGTCTTAGGAATCGCGGCTGGCTTTGTTTCACTTTTCTTTATTAATGCACTTTTGGGAATTAGAAAATTATTAAAACTACGCTTGCCTGTTTGGTCTCTACCCTTGCAACCAATGATTGGTGGGCTTTGTATTGGTCTGATGGCTTTGGTTAGTCCTAAGATTATGGGTATTGGTTATGATACTGTTGAAGATGTATTAAACGGTAATCTTGTTTTTTACATGGTAGTTCTTTTGTTAATAATGAAGGTTTTTGCAACTGTTGTTTCATATTCAACTGGCACAGCAGGTGGAATTTTTGCTCCATCCTTATTTATTGGTGCCATGCTTGGTGGATTTATGGGTTACCTTTTTCAAATAATTGCGCCAGGATTTGTCGCGAGTCCAGGAGCTTATGCTCTTGTTGGAATGGGTGCAGTTTTTTCAGGAATAATCAGAGCTCCTATGACTTCTGTAATAATTATTTTTGAAATGACTCATGATTATTCAATTATTTTACCCCTGATGATATCAAACCTCATCTCATATGCTATTAGCCAAAAATTTCACAAAGTTCCAATATATAATGCCCTTTCAATGCAAGATGGCTGTCACATCCCTTCTCATGAGCAAGAGGAAGAGCTAAAACATTTTGTAGCAGAAGATGCAATGAATATTCATTTTGAATCAATGAACTATGATCTAAGTGTTGTAGTAGCTACAAAAGACTTTGACTTGAAATTTTCATATTATCCAGTTTTAGATAGATTTGGGGATCTTTTAGGAATGGTTAGTTCAGATAAAATAAAAGAGGAATTTGTTAAGCATCATTATCAAAAAAAGATTGCAAAGATAGCAAACAGAGACTTATCAATCCATGCCCATCCCGACCAATCACTTGAATTCCTAATGCACACAATGCACGAGAATCATGTGCACACTATTCCAATTGTAGATAGAGAAGATACCAAAAAACTTATTGGAATCGTTTCTAAAAGTGATATTTTGCATATTTACGGACTAGATACTGAGTACTAATTGCCTGATTTTGAAAAGGAAATCGGGTATTTAACTCAAAAAAAGACGGCTCAAAATTCCCAGCGGAATTTTGGCCTTGATCTCACCGCGCTATTTTCCAAGTATAAGTAAGCTCTTTATCAATTACAAAATAAAGCCTTTTAATGCCTGAGTGTAGCAACTGGGGCGTATGCCCTTTTTAAAACAACTTCCCTGAGATTTTCATAAAAAATAAGTGTTGGTATTCGGTTTAGTTTTGAAAAGTTTCGATTTCTTCGTCTTGGATTGAAATGACTTGGGCTTGATTGCTTTGTTTGTAATTTTGACACTCGTCGTATATTCCATCTTCATCCTCATCAATTTCTGCTGTTAACGTGATTTCTGATACTTTAAATCTTGTTGTTTGAGAAATGATTTCAGAAGCGTTTGCAAATTCAGCTTGATCAACATAGCATTGACTTGGGTACATAAGATAAGCTGCATCAATTGATTGGTCTATTTCTGACCCACAACCAATTAGCATAAAAACTGAAAGTCTTAATATCGCTATAATCAGAATAAATTTTATCATTTGTTTCCCAGTCTTCATTATTATTCCTTATACTTGAAAATACTTTTAAGATAATAAATGCAATAGATGTGCCATTTTTTAAAAATAGAGATAAGTCGTTTAATTTACTAACTAATTTAAGGATAAAGATTATAATTATAATTAAGAAAATTGAAATAAAATGAGCTAAAATTGATTCCACAGGAAAAAACTTGCTCTACTTACCACTTACAACTTACCACTTACGACTTACCACTTATATCAGGTGTCTTAAACTCCTTTGCATCCTTTGGTGGAGTAAATTCAACTTCTACTTTAGAGTTATACTTTAAGTTGCTGAATTTAAATCTATTTTCATTTCGTTGTTTGTCATATAAAGTCAGTTTTTTTATATCATAGGTTTTATTATCAATAAGCATATAAATAAAATCCATGGATGCGCTTGGAACCTTTGGAGTTAAAACAAGCACTATTTCATTTTTTTCTCCACTTTCTGAGCTGACACTAACATCGAACTGATCTCTTAATTTTCCATTTCCCCATAAAAATGACATGCCTGTCTGATTTTTCATTTCACCAAAGCCTGGTTGAGAAACAGATAGATTTTGATCCTTTCTATAAACCCATAGGGTTTTTCCGTCGCTTAGAATGTCTTTTTTTTCAGGTTTTAAATATTCCCACTTCATTTTACCTGGCTTTTGAATGTACAGTTTGCCAATTTGCGGTTTTGTATCATTTCCAAAACTAGCATTATAATAGACCTGCTCAAAGTCACAAATCAATGTTTTCATTTTAAAAAATTTATCTGATAATGCATTAATTGTTTTTTCATCTTCATTTTTGTCTGCAAATAAAGTTGCAGTGATCATTAAAAATAGAATTATTTTAAAATATAATTTCATTAATTTTTCCAAAAAAATAAACAATGCCCGGATTTTTACTTGAAAGGTAAAAAAGTCAATCATAAAGGTTTTAAAAATAATGTTTGATTATTAAGGCCTAATTTTCAATAATCAATAATCAATTTTCAATTCTTAATTTATGAGGATTTTATATTTGAAAAACAGGAACTTTCTATTCATTTTATTATTTCTTTTTTTTATTCAAATTTATTTATATGCTGAAACTCTTATTTTGCTTGGTGGTCAAGAACTCAAAGCCGAAATAGTAGGATTTGAAAATAATCATTTTGAACTAAAGACAAGCTATGGGAAGATAAAAATTCATAAAGAACTTATTTATAATATTATTATCAATGAATCAGGGAAGCTTAAAAATATCGACACTCCGCAGAAGTCTTTTGACAGATGGTTATCAGCTGCAGAAAAAGGAGATATTGAAAGTATAATAGCTTGTTACTCTGAAAAGCTTAAGGGTTTAAAAAGAGATGAACTCCAAAAACTTGATGCAAAAACACTTAAGAAAATGGCAAAAAGAGTTAATGATACAAAATTTACCACCTCAAACCTTGGCATTTTCGGAAGTAAGGCAACCTTGAAAATTGAAAGTAATTATGAAAGCACCCAAGATATAGCCTTTTTAGAATTTGTTTATGAAAACGGACTTTGGAAAATTGATGAATAAAAAAAATATAAAAACGCTGAAATCAGCCTCCATATTAGGGACATCAACGCTTGCCAGTAGAATCCTGGGTCTTGTCAGAGAACAGGTAAGGGCAATTTTTCTTGGAACAGGAATAGCTTCTGATGCTTTTGGAGTAGCTTTTATGATTCCAAACTTACTTCGCAAAGTCGTTGGTGAAGGTGCAATGAGCGCTGCTTTTATTCCAGTCTTTACAGATTTTATTAAGAAAAGAGAAGAAGAAGATCTATGGCTTTTTGCCCAAAGGTTTTTTTACTTTATGACCTTTGCTATAACTATTCTGGTTATTTTATTTGTTATTTTTGCTCCAATATTAATTAATTATGTCTTTGCACCAGGTTTTTCACAAGTTTCTGGTAAGGCTGAACTAACAATTTTACTAACTCGTATCATGTTTGTTTATATTCTTTTTATTGGCCTGGCTGCTCTTACACAGGCAATGTTGAATTCATTTGAAAAATTTTTTATTCCATCTTTGTCCCCTATTCTTTTAAACATTGCAGTCATATCTTCTGTTTTCATTTTCAAGGATTTATTTTCAAATATTGTTTTTGCTTTTGCAACTGGTGTTGTTATAGGAGGGGTGCTTCAACTTTCAATACAAATACCTTCTTTAAAACGTTTAGGAATGCAATTTAAACCCACAATTCAATTTAAAGATCCTGGCATTAAAAAAGTCCTGTATCTCCTTGCTCCAAGCCTATTTGGAGCTACTGTATATGAAATTAATATTATTACGTCTCAACTAATTGCATCTTTTCTGGAACCTGGCTCAGTTTCATCCCTGCAATTTTCAAGTAGAATTCTTGAGTTAACTCTTGGAATTTTTGTTGTATCTGTATCAACTGTAATTTTGCCAAGGTTATCGCGTGAAGCAATAGCTTTAAAATATGATGAAATGAAGCAAACTCTTGATTATGCCTTAAGACTTGTTTTGTTTGTAACCATCCCAGCTACTTTTGGCCTTATTATTTTAAGAGGACCTATTGTTTATACTTTATTTGGATATGGAATTTTTAATCAAAAATCTGTTGATCTAACAAGCTTTGCCCTATTGTTTCATGCAATGGGACTTGTTTTTATTGCTTCAGCAAGAATAATTGTTCCAGCTTATTATTCAATGAAAGATACCAGGACACCTGTAAAAGTTTCAGCAATTGCTATGGCAACAAATATTTTATTTTGTCTTGTTTTAGCTCCGTTTTTAGGAAATGGTGGTATCGCGCTTGCAAATTCAATATCAATTGCAATTACTCTTATTCTTTTACTATATTTTCTAAGATCAAAACTTGAATCATTTTCAATTTATCATACAATAAAAAAATTAAAGCTTGTAGCGATTTCCACTTTGTTAATGTCAATAGCGGCAATATTTATGGTCCAGGCCATTAACATATATGATGCTCATTCAATTTTAGCTAGAATAGCTATTATGATAATTATGGTCATGGTTCCTTTATCAGTTTTCATAACTTCATGCTATTTATTAAAATCACCGGAACTTATGGAATTTTTGGATATTGTAAGTAAAAAGTTAAAGAAAAAAGCGTCTTAAATGTCCCAGGAACATTTGAAAAAACTTATGCAAGAAAGAGTCATATCTGTCTCACTTGAAGATTAAATTGAATTAATTCCTCACAGTTTAACATAAAATAGTTATTTCCTTGATATTTAACCAACTGTAATGAATGTACTTTTTAACATTGCAAGCCTGGCACTGCAGTTGCACAATACATGAGATGACATGAAGAGGGGTATTTAAGGATTATTGTTTTTATAATCTTTAATAAATTTTACTTTAAGGAGTGATACAATGAATTTAGAAAAAATAAAATTATTATTAACATTAATATTAGTGCTTAGTTTGAGCCTTCCACTATTTTCTTTTAGTCCAATACCTGATGATAGAGTTTCTGATGAATTTTCATATCGTCCTGTAAGTGGCGCTGATATATTAATTGAACCAGCACAAAATATAGAAGGAACTGAACAAGCAAAAGAAGTAAAGGCTGAAGAAATTGACCTAAGCTTTACTGAATTTTCAGATAATTTGTTTGATACTAAAATTCAAGACAGTCCAAGCAAAACCAATCTTTGTATGGCAATGGCTGAAATGTATCTTGAAGGTTATTGGGGCAATGAGATGATAGACTGGGAAAAAGTCATTGTTGAAAAGGCTCTAAATAATATTACTGATTCTTGCAAAGAAGCAGTTTTAAAAGAGTTGTTTGCTCAAAGCAAGAGAATGCACAAAAGACATGAAGATAGATGTGAAGTTCCTGGGAAAGTTTATGACAATACATATTACACAGCAAGTATATCTTTTTTAAATAAACTAGACAAAAAGAACTTAGCAGACGAAAAAAGAAAAGTTGTTGTTAAGAGTGTTTCGAAAGGTGAACAAGAGATGAGCTCTGCTTATTACGAAAACTGCTGGTATATTGATCAAGGTCTTGTATGGCTTGAGGATGTTGCTGGTAATGATACAAAAATTAGAAACACTGCTTTAGCAATGACAGTTGACAATGCTAGTGCTAAAAAATATGTTTTAGCAATGGTAGATTCTTTACCTAACCTTTATAAAGATGAAATTGAAAATATTGAAACAACAACTCATGATGACAGCACAGTAGCTGGTATTCAAGATGCATTTAAAGAAAAATGCCAAGACAAAGCATTTGAAGACCAGAAAATATGCATGGATGCAGTTGAATCACTTTTTGCTTATGAACAGACCAGATACTTAGTTGCTCAAGGTTGTGTTGCTTCAGGAAGAATCAAATCTAATTCTTCAGCTAAAATGGAAAATTGCTATGCTCAGTATATTGAAATGTATACAAATGACACTGAAATGGCTGAGCAATATGTAGATCTTCTTTATAAGAAAGAAGTAGCTCAGGCAGAAGAATATAGAAGCTTAATAGTTGCTGATTTTGAAGAAAACATGGCAAAAAGGTATTATGCTCTACTGAATAATTTTGGAGCTAAAGCAGGAAGTACATTTGCATCATTAGCTGATAGAAATATTGAAGAAGCAAAAAGATATGCTACTTTAGCTGAAAAAGCAGGCATTGAAGTTGCTTCTAAATACAATAAACTAGTTACTTTTTTAGGATCAGAAATAGCTAATAATTACTACAATGAATACAGAAATGGCAATGGACCAACAGCTGATAAGTATGCTAGTATAGTATTAAATACAACACTTGACAATAGGATAGTTTATGCAAATCATTATTTAGAGTTAACTTATTTAGATAACAATGCAGCTAATAAATATGCCTCAGTTATTCAAAAGGAAACGAGCAAAAAAAGAGATATTAAAAGTGCTGAAGCTTATTATGAACTTTTAGCCTCTGCATCTACTGAAGAAGATAAATCTACAGCAAGAGTCTATATTGACCTGTTTGATTTACATAAAGTCTTGGTTCAAGATCACTTTGCTTTCAGCAAAGAACAAATGTATGAAATCAAGCTTGCAGTTTTTATAGCCAGAAGAACACAGAAACTTAGAAATGATATTGAAATAACAGTTGTAGCTGATGACAGAGCTTATAATCCTCCTGTTGTGATTGAATACGCACAAGGAAATTCTGAAGTAATAATCTATGTAAATGAAAGAGGAAGAAATATTGATCCTGCAAAACTTGGAAGCAGGATTTCTAGAGAACTATAATAAACGCCACAAAATTTTCCTATACAAACTTTTTTCTTTATAATATCTAAAATTCATGAATTTATACGAATATTTTAAAGATAGAAATCCATCCGATAAACAAAGAAGGAAAACAGAAAAATATTTTTCTAGTATATTAAACTTTTTTGATGATCTAACAAAATATCCAATTAGCGTGAATAATATATTGTTAATTGGAGAGCTAATTGAAGAGATTAGAAAAAGAGAGAAAATCACAAGAGAAAAAATTATAGATGATATAGAATTTAGAAATATAGAAAAAGATTATAGTAATGTTGTTGAGGAAGTGAAAAAACGACTGAGGGCGCGGAGGTATCCAGTAATTGCAGGGAATAAGGGAATAAATTCAAAATTCAAAATTCAAAATTCAAAATTAAACACCAAATGCAAAACAGAATATAGACCAAAATTCGTGCCAGAAACTATTATAATCGATCCAAAATCGTGCAATGACCTTATTGCTAAAAATGCCTTAAAGTATGCTCAGAAAGAAAACATCGAAGTTATAGAGCCTAATGAATCGCCTACTCTGGATTTTTGGCGAGACTATTTTGCTGAATCAGTAAATCCAATTTTAAAGGGCAAAAAAACTATTTTCCTTACAAGATCAAAGGGCAAATTTGCCAGGCGTTGCCCTGGAACAAAGAAAATGATTTGTTGTAACTATCATAATTTTGATATTGGCAGCAATTGTCCTTTTGATTGTTCTTATTGCATTTTGCAGTATTATTTGAACTTAAAACCTATTGCAATTTATACGAATCTTGCTGACCTTGAAAAAGAGCTGGAGCTTGAGTTTAAAAATAAATTCTTAAGAGTTGGTCCAGGAAATTTAACTGATTCCCTGGGAACTGATCATATTACTAATTATTCAAGTTCACTAATCAAAATAACTAAAAATCATCCTTCTTGCTTAATTGAATTTAAAACAAAATCTGATTATATTGAAAATATTTTAAGACATAAAAAAAATGCTTCAAATATTGTTATTTCGTGGTCTTTAAACACAAACAGAATAATTGAATCTGATGAGCTATATACAGCAAGTCTTGAGCAACGGTTAAATGCAGCCAAAGCATGCTTGCAGAATGGTTTTAAGCTGGCCTTTCATTTTGATCCTATTGTTATTTATCCTGGATTTGAAGAAGAATATTCTTATGTAATTGATAAACTATTTTCAATTTTTGAATCCAAATCTCAAGTCAAAAAACTTGTTTGGCTTTCCTTGGGTTGTTTCCGTTTTGATCCAAAATTAAAAGATATTATTAATGAACGTTTTGAAAACTCTGTTTTGCCTTTAGGTGAATTTACTTTACACAGTGATCGTAAATATCGCTATTATGAACCTTTAAGAATAAAAGCCTTTCAAGCACTAGAACGAAAAATCAAATCATACTATCCGGATTGCCCTGTTTATCTTTGTATGGAAGATAAAAAAATGTGGAAACAGGTACTGAATAAACTACCAAAAGAAATAAATAATTCTGATTTATTGTATTAAGACATGGGAACAACAAGAGCACATGAGCACATGGGAACATTTGGAATATTTGAGACAACTTTGCCCACTTATCTGTGATCTTAAGTAAAGAATACATTTATTAAACATAAAAAAACTTAATAAAATACATAAGCTTTAGTTTTTTAAGGATTAATACAAGATGTTTCTTTGGTTTTTAAATTGCATAGTTTATATTCTTAAGAGTAGAGACCATGCAAATTGAAAGGAAATTATTGTGCATATTTTTAGAAAACATTTAGCATTAATAATTATATTTTCACATTTATTAACAATTAGTGCTTATGCTCAAGATACAGGAAGAAACACTGAAAGCAATAATAAACAAGTTCCATATTTTGATCAGATGAATAACCTACAAAACTATTTTAATGAGTATGGAATCTTTTTTGATTTAGATATCTCAAGCAAAACTTTGTATATCGATGATCATATTATCACCTATTCATATGACCATGAAAAGGAAAATCTAGTTGTTGAACTTGATGATATCAATTATCCAATTTCAAAACAACTCAACTATTATTTTGAATTATATCAAACTGACAAACCAGAAGCAGAGGAATATTTACAGATTTTATCTAAAGAATTAGGTTTGAATTTATTTATTGATAAGGAATCAAGATGCAGAGCAGTAACAAATTCTTATCAGTACTATGTCAAATGGGAAATGCTTGGCTTTGGTGTAGCTCTTGGAGCAATGATGACCTGGGCATTATTATGTGCTATCACAAAATCAGTACATCTTTGTGGATTCGCTTTAATCCCTGCCTCAATTGTTGCTTTAGGGGGTTATGTTTATTCAAGTGTTTATACTCCAAAAGTTAAAGAGTATGAAATCTTAGCACAAAGATATTGTAACTAAAGATCTTTTCAAATTTAACTTTACAATTTCCCCAAAAAAATATTACTAGAAATCTGATATGATTAAATTCGAAAATATTAATGTAAGTTTCCAAAGTAAAATACTCCTTGAAAATTTCAACCTAGAAATTTATCCACAGGACAAAGTTCTTATTAAAGGCAGGTCAGGGATTGGCAAGTCCACGATATTAAAGCTTCTCCTTGGTTTTGTCAAAGCAGATAATGGCCAAATATATTTCAAAGATGACGAACTCATTAAAAACATATGGCACATTCGCAAAAACTTTGCCTATGTACCACAAGATTTGGATATTTTTGCAGGCAATACTCTTAACCTTTTTGCAGAAATAGCAGCCTTTAAAGGCAATAATGGCTTAGATTTTAGCAAAGATACAATAATAAAATATTTCGATATTTTTTTATTAGAAAAAGACATCCTTCAAAAAAATTATGAAGACTTATCAGGTGGTGAAAAACAAAGAATTGCAGTCATTGTTGCCTTATTATTAAATAAATCTATTTTCCTTTTAGATGAAATAACATCAGCACTTGACAAGGAAAGTGCTGAAGCAATAATTAAATACTTTTGCAATCTTTCTTCTGCAACTCAAATAATTATTTCCCATGATGAAAGCTTATGGCTGCAAAATGGAGAATTTAAGGTAATAACTTTATGAACTATGAAATTATTGATATTTCTTATTTTGGTTTAGCACTTGGATTTACTCTTTTAACATTCGTGCTGCTTGGTTTTTATAAATTGAAAATAAATATTATATCAACAACTTTGCTTGCATTTTTCAGAATGACAGTTCAGCTTTTTCTAATTGGAATTTTTTTTGAATACCTTTTTCAATACAACAATGCTCTAATCAACATTACATGGTTCTTGGTCATGATAGTAGTAGCTTCATTTGCTTTTATAATAAAGACAGATATTAATTTTAAAGTCCTCATCATACCATCACTTTCTGCAATGATTCTTGTGAACTTTGCCATGCTTTTATATTTCAACTGCTATATTATAGGGCTTGAAAATATTTTTGATGCAAAATATATAATCGCCGTTGGTGGAATGCTTCTTGGAAACATTTTGCGTGGAAATATCATTGGTCTTAGTAAGTTCTATAATCTCCTAACAAGAAATAGCAATAGATATAATTATTATTTATCCTGTGGAGCAAGTACATATGAAATATGTCTCCCCTATTTTCGAGAGGCATTAACAGAAGCTATGAATCCTTTTATTGCAACCATTGCAACCATGGGAATTGTAGCTCTTCCAGGGATGATGACAGGTCAAATACTCAGTGGAATAAGCCCCTTAACTGCAATAAAATATCAAATAGCTATAGTTATTGCAATTTTCATAAGCTCAATCCTTTCTATATCCTTAACAATTTTATTTTCTTTAAAAAATAGTATTGAAAAATCTGGGGTTTTACAAAAATCTATTTTTAAACAAAAACCTTAATATTATTAAGCAATTTTAACATAAAATTCTGCAAGCCATTAGATAAGACTACGAATTAATTTGTTAATTTCGATTATTGCCATCTGGCATACTTGTTGCTTTTGTTAATTGTAGAGGAATGTAAAATGGCAAAGGCAATAATGAAAAAGCTTATAAAATTAAAATATTATATAATTATTTTAGGGGCTTTACTAAGCATTCAGCCAAGCTATGCTCAAGACTCTTTTCGAGGCAAAAAATTCACCTTTTCACAGGAAGCAAATTCATGTTTAAATAATAAAATGCTTCCCTTGTTGAACCTCAGGGACGGTGAAACAATAATTGAAAGCCAGGACCTTGTTTTGTATTATAACAATGATACTGATACAATATGGGGAGATGTACCACATGCAATGTCAGCCCGTATTCACACACAAGATACAGAAGGTAAAATTCATATCTATTCTATGGATTTATATGCAGATGCTTTTAGCATAGATGAAAATTCAGAAGAACCATCTTTAAGAATTATGAGACCCACTATAGGTTATCCATATATCGTCATTTCAGAGCAACTTCGAGGAAGAAGAACAACTCGTAGAGACAAAGATTTATTAAAAACCAATGAAATAAAAGAATGTCTAGGTAATTTTAAAAATATTGAAATCAGGGAATCTGGCGAAGATAATGAAGTTCCTAATGTTGATGACTATTTAAGAGAGTGGGAAATAGAAAGAGCTGAAATCAGAGAAGCTCAAAGAGCCTGCTATAGTAATATTAGCGATCGATGCATGACACATGTCTCAGACACAACACTAGATTTTAACTGGTTATCTGGAATAAATCCTGGAAATTGTCATATTTTTGGATGTAGCCAATGGGAAGTTAATCAATATTTTCATTGCGAACTAACTTTCATAAAGAAAAGACAAATCCATGACAATTCTAATCCACTCTATACAGGTGATACGAGTCGTAGAAAGTTAACAAGACTAAGTCTTTAAGATTAATTTTAATAATTGTGCTTTTGTAGCAAACTCAATTCTAATAGTCTTTTCTTTAGATTTTTCACCTTTAATTATCTTAAGAAGACCTTTTGAAAGGCCCAATTTTTTAGCCAAAAATTTTATCAAAGCCTGATTTGCCTTATTATCAATGGGTGCTTCAGTTACTTTTATTTTTATTAGTTCATCTGTAATCTCAGATATTTCAGTTTTAGATGCATTGGGAATTAGTTTTACATAAAGCAGAAGATAACCGTTTTTCTTTTCTTTTATCCATTCCATAAAAAAAATTCAAAATTTTAAATTCAAAATTCAAAATTACAATTAAAAGTTTTAATTTTGTACTGCAAGTTTGAAATTGAATTTTTAAGTATAAATTAACCTACAAGCACTCCAGGATTCAAAAGTCCTTTTGGATCCAATGTATTTTTAAGGGCTTTTAGCATTTCCATTCCTACATCTCCCAGCTCTTCATTAATCCACGGCATATGATCCTGTCCAACACCATGGTGGTGACTAAGAGTGCCGCCAAATTTCATGATGGTATTTGTTATGGTTTTTTTCACATCTTCCCATTGTCTTATTTCTTGGCCTTCAATTTGAGGGGCTAAAACTGTAAAATAAAGAGAAGATCCTTCAATGTATAAATGAGATAAATGAGTTAGCACAATGCATTTTAAGCCCATCTTTGAAAATTCATCATTAATAGCTTCTTCAATATTTCTATAAAGAGGATCAATATTTTTCCAATTTGTAGCTGTTTCAAAAGTATCTACAAAAAAGCGTTTATTTATTAATGAATCCCTTAAATAAGGATGTTTAAAGCGATCTTTATACCAATTTTTGCCAATTGTTTCACCAAGATTAATTCCTGAATAATTTTTAATAACAGAAAAAGCTGCTTTTTTATTTGGATCATTAGATAAAAATCCAAGCATCATTATAGCTCCTTCACCTTCATGCCATCCCTTTGCTTTGAAATATAGTTTTCCTGCTGATTTCTTAAACCAATCTTTCATCCCATGTGCAATCAATCCCAGTTTAAAAAAGACTTCAGTTTCTTTAACATCTGATAGTCTTAATAATAGAGGTTTTATACCTCCTTGATACATTTCTCTAGATGCATTTATTCCTGCCTCAAAAGTTGAAAAATAAACGCCGGAAAAATCCATTTTTTCAGGCAGTTTTCTAATTTTCATAGTAGCTTCAGTTATAACACCAAAGGCCCCTTCAGATCCAATGAAAAGGTCTTTTAAACATGGACCAGCTGCTGATGATGGAATTTGTTTTGATTCAAAAACACCCATAGGGTTAACAACTTTTAAAGATGAAACAAGATCTTCAATATTTCCATAAAAACTTGAGAATTGACCAGCACTTTTGCTTGCAATCCAACCACCAAGACTTGAATACTCAAACGACTGTGGGAAATGCCCTAAAGTATATCCTTCAGCATTTAACTCTTCCTCAAGCATTGGTCCCAAAATTCCTGCATATGCTCTAACAACCTGGGAGTGTTTATCAATTTCTAATATTCTATCAAGATAGTCCAGGTTTAAAATAATAGTTGGGGAAATAATTGGATTAACACCTGATAAAACAGATGAACCACCTCCTCTTGTAATTATGTTTAAATTATTTTCATATGCTTTTTGTACTATTTTTAAAGTCTCTTCAGTACTTTTAGGATATATAACAATATCGCAAGCTAAGCCTAATGCTCCCTTTCTAATTCTAATTAGGTCTTTATATGATTTTCCGAAGGAGTTTAATATACGAGTTTCTTGGTCATCAGCAACAAATTCAGCACCAACAATGTCTATAAATTCATTTTTAACAGCAGTGCTGATCTTGGAATCATGAATTTTGATTTCTTTTAAATCACAAGTGCCAAAAGCTTTCGCTTTTTTCATATTTAGTTCTTTATTAAGATAGGCTAAAAACTTATTATCCAGCGGATATTTAACATTAATATCACCCCATCCATAGTACTTTTTTTTATTGTTTGTTGACACTAATTCCTCCATAAAAATCTTGTCAAATACCAAATACTAAATACCAAATACAAAAAAAAGGCAATATTATTAGAATTTGAAATTAATTTAATCAATATATTGAACTTTTAACTTGTAATTTAATAAGTTTTTTATTAAAGATTCGCACGCAATTTAAATTAAACAAAGGATTTGATAAAATGAAAGATAAGATTCACCCTAAGTATCCTGAAGCTTCAATCAAATGTGCTTGCGGAAATACTATTGAAACAAAGTCTACAAAAGGATCATTTAGCATAGAAATTTGTTCAAATTGTCATCCATTTTATACAGGACAAGAAAAAATAATGGATTCAGCCGGAAGAATTGAGCAATTCAATAGAAAATATTCAAAGAACAAAGCTAAATAATGGGCTGCAAAAATAAAAAGAAAAAGGATGAAAGACCCAACCTAGGAGGACAAGCAGTTATTGAAGGCGTAATGATGCGCTCTCCAAATTCAATGGCAATATCAGTTAGAACTCCTGAAGGTCAAATAATTCTTAAAGAAACAAGATGGCGTTCTTTATGGGAAAAATATAAATTTCTAAGAAAACCATTTTTGCGTGGAGTTGTTGTTGTATTAGAATCTCTTATTAATGGAATTCAAGCTCTGGCTTTTTCTGCAAACCAAGCCTTGCCACAAGAAGAAAAAGATAAAATGAAAAAGGACAAGAAAAAAACTACAATTAGTGATTTAGCAATCGCTGGCTCAATAGTTTTTGCATTTTTCTTTGGTGCAGCTTTATTTGTTTATCTTCCACACATTTTAACTGAAGGTCTTGAATATCTTTTTGATATTGGAATGACAGTTGATACAGTAATTTTTCACTTGGTTGACGGTATTATTAAGATTTTGATTTTCTTAGCTTATGTTTATTTAATCTCCCTTTATAAAGAAATAAAAAGAGTTTTTGAGTATCATGGAGCTGAACACAAGGCCATTTTTGCTTATGAAAATGATGATGATTTAACTATTGAAAGTGTTAAAAAATACACCACATTTCATCCAAGATGCGGTACTTCCTTTTTAATAATGGTTATTTTAATTAGTATTTGTGTGTTTTCAATTATTTATCCACTTTTACCACAAATTTCTGGTTTAAATCCATTTTTAGAAAAGTTACTAATAATTTCAATTAAAATCCCATTAATTTTCCCTATTGGCGGAATTGCATATGAAATCATTAGATATGCAGGTTATAATCCAAATAACAAAATACTAAACACCTTAGTAATACCTGGAATGTGGCTGCAAAGAATTACAACACAAGAACCAAGTGATGATCAGCTGGAAGTTGCCATTGCATCAATAAAATCAGCTCTATATGTTGAAAATAGTTTGGGCAACTATGTGCCTGAAAAATATAGGTTTAAGGAGCTCGATCCTAATGTTCAAAAAATTGATTGAAATACAAAAGCATTATCAGGAACTTGAACAAAAACTAATTAATCCTGATACAATAAAAGACCAAAAGAACTTTCAAAAAATAGCCAAGGAACGTTCTGATCTTGAAGATCTGATGGTGGTTTATGACCAATGGAAGAAAATAAATTCTGAAATTCAAGGCAATAAAGAGCTCATAGCAGAAGGCGGAGAGCTTGGTGAAATGGCAGAAGAAGAGCTCGATCAACTGGAACCACAAGAAGTTACCTTAATTGAAAAGTTAAAAACTTTGCTTATCCCTAAAGATCCATATGATGGAAAGAATATAATTCTTGAGATTAGAGCGGGAACAGGTGGTGATGAAGCTGCTTTATTTGCTGCTAATTTATTTAGAATGTATTCAAAATTTGCTGAGATTTCTAACTGGAAGGTTGAAGTAATTAGCTCTAACTCAATTGGAATTGGAGGATTTAAAGAAATTATAGCCTCCATTAGCGGCAAAAATGTTTTTGGTAGCCTAAAGTACGAAGGTGGTGTTCACAGAGTTCAACGTGTTCCAGACACAGAAACACAAGGAAGAATTCATACTTCAGCCGTTACTGTTGCAGTTTTACCTGAAGCAGAAGATGTTGATGTGAAATTTGAAGAAAAAGATCTTCGAATAGATGTTTATAGATCTTCAGGTCCTGGAGGTCAGTCTGTTAATACGACTGATTCAGCTGTTAGAATCACTCATCTTCCAACAGGAATAACTGTTGCAATGCAAGATGAAAAATCGCAGCACAAAAATAAAGCAAAAGCTTTAAAAATTTTAAAGGCTAGAATACTAGACATGGAAAGAGAAAAACAGGCATCAGAAATTTCTGAAACCAGAAGAGCAATGGTTGGATCTGGTGATAGGTCAGAGCGCATTAGAACATATAATTTTCCACAAGGCAGAATGACAGACCACCGAATTGGTCTGACTTTATATAAATTAGATTTAATTATGGAAGGTGATCTTGAAGAAACAGTTAGATCCTTACAAAATCACTTTCAAACAGAGGCTTTAAGGGCACAATAATTTTATTTGAACTTTAATTTGGGAGAAAAACTTATGATACCCCAAAGAAAAATTACAGAAACTACAGAGATTAACACTATAAGTTCAATTAATTCTCTTATAAATTACGGAACTACCTTACTTAAGGACTCAGTCTCTACCCCAAAACTAGATACAGAAGTCATATTATTGCATGTTATAAACAACAACAGAGGCAGAGAATATCTCTATACTCATCCTAATGATAAAGTTGAAACAGATAAGATTAAGGTATTTGAAAAATTCATGGAACGAAGAAATAAAAAAGAACCTGTTTCCTATATTACAGGCAAAAAAGAGTTCTGGTCTCTTGAGTTCATGGTAAATGATAGTGTTTTAATTCCAAGACCAGAAACAGAACAATTAGTTGAGATTGCAATTACAAAAATTCAAAGAAAAAATCAGCGTGAATCTATACATAATGAAACTGAAAATAAAGGCATTTCCAAGTTTTTAAGTTCACAGGACTTCTATATTGATAGAAATCAAATTAATATAGCTGATATTGGCACAGGTTCTGGTGCCATTGCTATTGCTTTAGCAAGTGAACTTAAACAAGAGACTGTAAATATTTATGCACTTGATAATTCCAACAAAGCTTTAGAAATAGCTTTCCAAAATATATATATGCATGATCTTAATAATTATATTACTTTAATTAAGGGTGAATATTTTGACCACATGAAGCCAGAAAGCTTTGATTTAATCGTTACAAATCCTCCTTATATTGACTGCAAAGATTTAAAAAACCTTGATGACAATGTTATAAAATATGAACCTATAAATGCTCTTGATGGTGGTGAAGATGGTTTAAAGCATATCAGGAAAATTGTAGAAAATGCTTGGATTTATTTAAAACCTCAGGGTGAAATATTAATGGAAATTGGAGATGAGCAATTAAGCTCAGTTATGAAGATAGTACTAGATCTTGGACACTATATTGATTTTAATTTCTATAATGATCTTTCTGGAACACCAAGGATTGTTAGCTTTATTAAGAAATGAGGGATTAATTTTGAATTTTGAATTTTGGGTTTTGAATTTATTAAAATTAAGGAATTATAGTTGGATAGATTAATCATTGAGGGTGGTAAAAAACTTGAGGGCGAAGTTACTATTAGTGGGGCTAAAAATGCGGCCCTTCCTGCTCTTGCATGTTCATTGCTAACAGACCAAGAAGTTTCACTTAGCAATTTTCCAATCTTAGGTGATACTAAATTTTTTATTAAAATTCTTGAAAACCTTGGGGTAAAAGTCCAATTAAAAAACAATGAAGTTATTTTAAAAGCTGATGAAATAACTAACACTTGCGCTGAATATGAAATGGTGCGAAAAATGCGAGCATCAATTGTTATTTTAGGTCCACTTGCTGCTAGGTTTGGATCAGTAAAAATATCTTTACCAGGCGGTTGTGCAATCGGTAAAAGGCCTGTAGATCTACATATCATGGCTCTTGAAAAGCTTGGTGCAAAGATACAGCAAAAGCATGGTTACATAGTTGTAAACGCTGAAAACTTAAAAGGTGCAAACATACATTTCCCCAAAGTAACTGTAACCGGAACAATTAATATTTTAATGGCAGCAAGCATTGCAAATGGAATAACAACTATTGATAACGCTGCTTGTGAACCAGAAGTTACTTTCATCGCTCAAATGCTGGTTCAAATGGGAGCTAATATAAAAGGCATTGGTACTAACTCACTAATTTGCGAGGGTGTTAATAAGCTCTCAGGTTGTAATATGGACGTTATTCCTGATAGAATCGAAAGTGGCACCTACATCGCGGCAGCTGCAATTACAAATGGAAATGTACTAATTAATAACTGCAATCCTGCACACTTAAAAGCTGTATTGCACAAGTATAAAGAAATTGGAGTAAATTTAAAAATAAATGAAGATTCAATTGAAGTACTTTCAAATGGGAAAATAAAAGGCACAAAGATTGAAACAAAGCCCTATCCTGGCTTTCCTACTGATATGCAAGCTCAATTCACTGCCTTACTTACTGTTGCTGATGGTCAAAGTACAATTGTTGAAAATATATTTGAAAATAGATTTATGCACACATCTGAATTAGCTAGAATGGGGGCAAAAATTGATCTTCATGGTAATTGTGCAATAATTGAAGGCAGGAAACACTTGTCAGGAGCTAATGTTATGGCTACTGATTTGAGGGCTTCAGCTTCTTTAGTAATTGCAGCATTGGCAGCCCAAGGTTATACAGAGATATCTCGCGTTTATCACCTTGACAGAGGCTATGAAAATATAGATGAAAAACTTAGAAATCTTGGAGCTTTAATTGAAAGAATTAAATAAGAAATTGATTTTTTTTGTCACTTTTCCTTTATTATTAAGTTTTTTTTCATGCTCTTCAAAAAATATAAATTCAACTTCCGCAAACACTGTATTTTACAATAAAATTGCAGTATTTCCAGTTTCAAAGCAAGCAATGATGCATGATAAAAAAACACAAACAATTTTTGAAATAAGTAAAAATGGTAGTGACGGAGGTCTTGTTGAAAAAAACAGTGAGTTAAAGCTTTCTAATTTATTATACAATGCCATTTTATCTAAATCAGAAGCAAAGGTTTTATCACCTTTTGCACTTATGAATATAGTGCCAAGATTAGAACTAAATCAAATTCACTCAAATAAAGAGATCTGCAAAAAAATATTGGCAAAAAATGAAATTGATGCCTATCTGGTTGCCACCCTAATTCAATACGAAGATAGACTTGGCACCTCATATGCTGTTGACAAACCAGCTTCAGTTGCATTTGCAGCAGAATTAATTGATGTTTTATCTGACACTGTAATATGGAAAGGGTATTATAGAGAAAAACAAAAACCTCTAAATGAAGATCTTAGTCAAATAAAACAGTATTTTGTCACAAATGGCAAATGGTTAAGTTCTGATGAGCTTATGAGATTAGGTGTTTCTAAAGTTATGAACGATTTCCCATATATAAAAGTAAAAAATTAAAGATCAATCTGAAGGTTAATTTTTATGAAATGTTTTACAAAAGTATTTACACAAATTATCATTTCCTTAACGCTTATACTCGCTTTTGGACTCAATATCTTTGCAATTGACAATGATATTAGCCAACTTTTTAAAAAACTTAATATAAATGAAGAAGCTACAGATAAAGACGCAAGTGATTTCGAGCTTCCTGACTTAACAAATAAAACACATAAATTAAGCTCATATTTTGGTAATGTAATAATTCTGACCTTTTGGGCAACATGGTGTGGATACTGCAGACGTGAACTTAACTCATATAAAGCCTTACATTCTAAATATGAAAGCAAAGATTTAAAAATCATTGCAGTTTCTGTTGACTCTGGAGGTGCTATACAGGTTGCACCACTTGCTAAGAATGAAAATTATCCATTTCTAATGTTGCTGGATCCTGAAGGGCAAAATACCAGGTCATATTCTGTTCAAGCCTTTCCTACAACATTTCTAATATCTAAAAATGGAAAAATACTTGCAAGTATACAAGGAGCTCTTGGCTGGGAATCAAATGATGCCTACAAGCTTCTTGATGCTCTACTTGATGAAGAAGAAACAGTAAAAGACTCTGAAAAAAAGGAAACAACTGTAAACATAACTTCTGAGCTTGTTTATGATGAAGAAAAGATGGCAATAGAAATAAATTTTTATGTTACTAATCCCAATGAAGATTTTTTTATTGGAGAACCCCATCTTGGTGAGCAAACAGGAATAAAGAGCCATAAAATCCAACGGCTTGATGAAGTGCTTACAAAAGATAATAATCTCATTCATCATATTTTATATAGAATTGATATTCAGCAAGCTGAAAACTCCAAAATTAGCAAAATCGATAATATAAAAGTCCGCTATAGAAAGGACTCAGAATCAGCCTTAGAAGAATATAATATAAAAGATGTAATGTTTAAAAAAGGGTCTAAGTATATTATAAATTGGATTGTCATATCATTTTTTATTCTTTTTTTAATTATTGGAATCTTAATTTTCATTAGAAAACATAAAAACAAAATTTCTAAACGTTCATGCGTATGAAGGAATAATTTGTTTTATTTAGAATTTATTTCGTCTATTGCTTTTTTGACAAGAGAACGCGTAACAAGCCCGCATTGTCTTAAACACTCTTGGCTGACTTTGATAAGTTGAGAGTCAGGATTTACATTATTGAGATATTCATTTATGGGATAAGCTTTTGGATTATTGGGTACGTCAATGCCCTCTTCAAAATATTCTTTGCCGAAAAATTCAACAATACTATTCCCAAGATCATAAGCTTGTTTAGATGAGACAATAGCTTTTGCTTTCAAATACACACTGATGTTTTTAAAATCTTCAAACGAATCACCTTGCAATACTGTAATTAAATAATCTTTTTTATCTTTAGTTAAAAGCTCAAAAATTAAATCTTCATACAAATAATGGTAATTTGCAATAACTTGCGATGATCTTCTAATTAAATTTTTAAATCCACCTAAAACAGCTTTTACAGGTGCCATTTTAAATGTAGGTATTTGAGTTGAATGCAAAGGATTTGTAATATCTTGCAAATAATGAAGTGACCAGGCTAAGAATCTAAAACCCCAGTAATCAGAACCCGCCTTGAAAGCAAGCTGACTCAAATCATTGCAAACCTGGGCTCTTTCTGGTAACATTCCCAATTCTCGAAATGGCACATGGAAACTTGCTCTAAAATCAAAGGGATTAAATGTTTTAAAATAAAGATGTCTAAACCCTTTAGCAGTATCACCTATGCTACCCCCCATATATATTTGATCTGGATGTTTGAGATTAAGATCCATGTTAGAATCTGGTTCCGCTGAATAAAGAGAAATTATATCTAAAGCGCTAGCCACATCTTTTTTTTCAAGATAGCTAAGCTTCATTTCCTCATTAAAATCAAATTCTCTAACAAAATCTTGGAATCTATAAGAATCAGAAAAAGCTTTTTTAATAAATTCCTCTATTTTTTCGACTTTAATTTGAGAATAATTATTTAATCCCTCAAGATCTTTAATGCATAGGTATGTAATCCCATCATGCCTTGTCCATGAGTGAGCATCAAAAGATAATAGCATTGAAAAAATCACTATCGCTATTCCTTTATATTTATTTATAAAGCACATATTGCATTACAAATTATTTTATCCCAAATAAAAACACAAGACTAAATATGCTTTACAAAATCAGTAGCTATTGTTATATTGAAAACCAACCCACATAAGAGATGAAAAGTATATGAAGAGCCTTTTAAAAATATTGACAGCTCTTGTTTTTATAGCCTTAAGTGCTTCTCCGGTGATTCCTGTCATTTTGGAAGAAGTGAAAAACTCTGACAAAGACAAAGTTAAAGCTTTTACAAGAGTAGTAAAAAGTCGCTATCTATACAATAAACTTACTTTCGCTGGGTTTTTACAGGCAAATAAAGCACCACTTCCAATATCACCTCAAAATATTTCTGGTTTTCATGATTATAAAGATGTGCCAGTAAAAGAATATAAAGTAAGTTTTTCCATACACAACACTGAACTTGAATTATTAAAGCAAAATATGACACCTTATTTAGAACTTCCTGATGCAAATGAATTAGATTACAATTTTATTGAAGGTAAGTTTGTTAGCAAGAAGGTTGATATGAATTTTCCAGAAGAACAATCTATTATAACAACTGTATTTAAAGCAAATAATCTAACTAAGAATCTTAAAATAGGTAAATATATTAATGTTTATTTTAGGTTTAATGAAGTTAGAGATATTTATGTTCCAATGGAATATATTCGATATGAAAACAAGCTTCCATTTGTCTTTGTTTTTAATAAATATGCTAAAACAGCTGAAAAAAGATATCTTTCCTTGGGAGGAAAATATAACAATTTAATTGTTATTAAAAAAGGACTTAAAAATAATGATCATATAATTATTGGTGAAGAAACTAAAATAGAAGATAAATCACTAATTAATGTCGTAGGGGTTGATAGCGTAGAGTAGTTAAGGTCTAAAAAACCATTTTATCAAGAATACGATAATTAATAGCTTCTTCAACATGTTCCTGCATAATCAGATCTGATTCTTCCATATCTGCTATGGTTCTAGCTACCTTTATAACTCTTGAATAAGCTCTCGCTGAAAAACCCTTTTCATCAACAGCTATTTTTAAAAGGCTTTTTGATTTTTTATCAAGATAACAAAAGGTATTAAGATGTTTTGGCAACATTTCAGAATTTGTAAGTATTTTTTCTTTTTCAAAACGCTTGGCTTGTATTTTTCTAATCTTGCAAACACGCTTTTTAACAACTTCACTAGTTTCTTCAGAACTTTTTGAAGTTAAATCTTTAAATTTAATGCTAGGCACTTCCAGGTGTAGATCAATCCTATCTAATAATGGAGATGATATTTTAAAGAAATATCTAGCAACTTGAGCAGCTGAACAGGTACATGTTTTTTTAGCATCCCCCAGGTTTCCACAGGGGCATGGATTCATAGCAGCTACCAAAAGAAAATTGGCAGGATAGCTTACTGTATTTAATGCTCGATTTATAAAAACTTTTTTATCTTCAAGCGGCTGTCTTAATACTTCTATTGCTGACCTTTTAAACTCAGGCATTTCATCAAGAAATAAAACACCGTTGTTTGCCAAACAAACCTCCCCAGGCCTTGGAATTCCCTGCCCGCCTCCAATTATTCCGACATCTGAAATAGTATGATGAGGAGACCTGAAAGGTCTTTCATAAAGCAAACTTTCCTTTGATTTTAATAATCCTGCAATTGAATAAATTTTTGTAGTTTCTAAACTTTCCGCAAAACTCATTTGTGGCATTATTGTGGGAATACGCTTGGCTATCATTGTTTTTCCACAGCCAGCACTTCCAATCATAAGTATATTATGATTTCCTGAAACAGCTATTTCAACAGCCCTTTTCAATTTTACTTGTCCCTTAACTTCAGAAAAATCACTGCTATATTCCATTTCTACTTCTGTTAATCCTGATCTAATTTCTTTTTTTGCAGGCTTTATCTTTCCATTTAAAGCAGCAATCGCATCATATAAATCCTTAGCTCCAAAAACTTTAATTCCATCAACAATAGAGGCTTCTTTTTCATTTGCCTTTGGCACAATTGCATGCTTAATATTATTATTTTTACCTGCGTTGACTGCTACTAAACATCCCTTAACAGCCTTGCACTCCCCTGACAAACCGATTTCTCCCAGAACAATGTAATCATGATGCATAAATGATAAAACTTGCTTAGAGGCTATTAATAAGCCCAGAGCAATAGGCAAATCATAAGCAGACTCTGCTTTTTTAAGCCAGGCAGGAGCTAAATTAATTGTAATTCTACCTTTAGGAAATGAAAATCCGCAATTTCTAACAGCTGTTTTAACTCTTTCCTTGCTTTCCTTTGCGGCTCCTTCGGCTAGTCCAACAATTGTATAGCCCGGAAAACCTGCGCTAATATCAACTTCAACATCAATCATCCTAGCATCAATTCCATAAAGAGAGGCTGTTTTTATGGTTGCTAGCATGGTAATTTCCTCCGGAAATTAATTCAAAATTCAAGATTCAAAATTCAAGATTAATTTTTATTTCAACTTTTATTCTTAATTTTGAATCTTGAATCTTGAATCTTATTCTTTGTTGTTATGATGATTTTTGATAATATTTTATTAATAGCAATAATTTCATTATGAATTATTTTTATTACTTTATTTTCTTTATTAACAATTTGAACTGCTATTAAAAGATCTATCCAATATTGAGTTTCTCTCGCTTCTTTGGATGCAATTTCAAGCTTTGCTATAAAATCCTTCTTGCTCATCGCAGCCTGCGCCTCATTCACATTCGCTCCTATTGATGTACCACTTTTTAAAACCTGCTTGGCAATAATATATTCTTTTTCCTTTATTACTAATTCCTTGTATAATTTATATATCATAATAGAAAACCCAAAAGTTTTCTCTAAAATTAAATTCTTCTCTTTCAACTTTTATCCTTAATTTTGAATTTTGAATCTTGAATTTTGAATTAATTCTATGCAATTCAAATGCCAGAACCGTGAATTGAATAAAATCAATGGGTTTGATAATATTATTTATGGATTTTTTAAAATTAAGAAACAAATTCTAGAATTTGGAATAGTTTTAAAAAAGTGCGATACAATTTTTCAAACACATATTTGCCGCACATTTCACAATTTCCGTTTCATGCTTTATCGAGCTTAATCCCCCCAGCCCCAACATTTATTTTCAATTTTTTAGTACCATCATTATAAGAAAATTTTAATTGACCACCTATTAAATGTGCTCTTGTTTCTTCTACTGCAAAACCTGGGCCTGTTTTTATGCCTCCGACAGTAGCCTTGGCGTCCAATTTAAAAGGAGGAAGATCTTTGTTAAAATCAATTTTAACCTCTCCTGCATCAAGATCAATTACATCAGTTCCCTCTTTAGCAAGCTTAAGGTTTTTAAACTTTACGCTCCCTGCATTTAAATCAATATTAAAATTTGCTTCAAAATCTTCAATTTTAATACTTCCTGCAGTTGCATTAATTTCAAGTTTAATATTTTTAGGAACCATTGCATTTATTTCTACATGCTGATTTAAGGATTTTTTTAAACTAGTATCAATATCAATTTTTAACTTAAATTTGTCTTTCTTGGCTTCACTTGAAATTTTAATTTTCTTTAAGCCCTCTTCTGTTTCTGATTTTTTTACAAGCTTTATCTCAATATATTTCTTATCCCAGGTTTTAATATTAAATTCACCAGAAGATCCATCAATGGAAAAGGTTTCAATCTTATCCAAGTTTTTAGCATCAATACTCATACTTTCAGAATACTCATATTTATCATCATCTGAGCTTAAGGCATAGCCAAAAACAAAGATAATTGATAAAGCAAGTATTGAAATAAATAATAATTCATTTTTCATGATAAATTTTCTCCCAAATTATAAACATGGCTCGAATATAATGCATTTATTATGCCAGTTTTCAAGGCAAAATAAGTTAATAATATCAGGTTAATATATTTGTGATAACCGTTTTAGTGAAAAAATTTCTCAAATTGGGGAATTCCAGAAACGTTAGATCTCTATTTAATTTATTAAATTATTTAAATTTTATTGATATTAATCAAGGTAAGTTTAGTAGAAAATCACTATTATCTGTTTTATGAAATTTAGAATTCTAATACAAAACAAAGAATTAAAGGAGTGACATTCGTTGTAACTTTTAGTAATTAAACTATTGAACTAAAAAACAAAGGAGGCTTAAATGTCTATAGCAATAAAAAACAATGTATCATGGATTGGTAAAATTGACTGGGAACTTAAAAAGTTTCATGGTGATGAATACTCTACTCATAAGGGTTCAACCTACAACAGCTACCTGATTAGGGAAGAAAAAATTGGCCTTGTTGATACAGTGTGGGCTCCATTTTCAAAAGAATATGTGGCAAATTTGAAAAAAGAAATCGATGTAACGAAAATTGATTTTATTGTGGCTAATCATGCAGAGATTGATCACAGTGGTGCCCTGCCTGAACTTATGAAATATATTCCTAAAACCCCTATATATTGCACTGGAAACGGCATTCAGTCCCTGAAGGGGCATTACCATGAGGACTGGAATTTTATCCAGGTCAAAACTGGAGATAAACTGGCCCTTGGCAATGGCAAAGACTTAGTCTTTATTGAGGCTCCAATGCTGCACTGGCCGGACAGCATGTTTTGCTATATGACAGGGGATAATATTTTATTCAGTAATGACGCCTTTGGACAGCATTATGCCTCTGAATATCTGTTTAATGATCTGGTGAATCAGCATGAACTTTATAGTGAGGCTATTAAATATTATGCAAACATTTTAACTCCATTTAGTGCACTTGTGAAAAAGAAAATAGATCAGTTTTTAGCTCTGGATTTGCCGCTTGATATTATCTGCACAAGCCATGGAGTAATCTGGAGAAATGATCCAGCACAAATTGTTAAAAAATATATCGAATGGTCAAATGAATATAAGGAAAATCAAATCTCCATAATCTATGATACAATGTGGGATGGCACCAGAATTATGGCTGAAAACATCGCCAGGGGAATTGCAGCTAAAGACGCACAGGTAAATGTTAAGCTCTTTAATTCCTCCAAAGGAGACAAAAACGATATTATTACTGAGATTTTCAAGTCAAAGGCGATTTTAATCGGTTCCCCAACAATAAACAACGGTATATTAACCTCTACAGCAGCCTTACTTGAAGAAATAAAGGGTCTGAAATTTAAAAACAAAAAAGCCGCAGCTTTTGGAGCCTATGGCTGGAGTGGCGAATCTGTTAAACTTATTAATAATTATTTAAAAGAAGCCGGGTTTGAAGTTGTAAATGAAGGCATAAAATCCAAATGGAATCCGGATCAGGAAGCTCTTAGCACGTGTTTTAATTTTGGGATGGAACTTGCTGATAATATTAAAAGCTGAGGTGCTTAGGTAACAAGTATTTTTTTAAGAACGTATTATTTTGTAGCTGCCCTAACTGCTTCAATCCAGGAATGTTCAAGCATAAATTCAAGTCCATTTTGTTAATAACTTCATACCCTTCCCTCCTTGTTTTAAACTTGAAAAGGCATTTTTCTTCAAGACAAAATGCGTGGAAAAAATAAAATGCAGTTTTGTGATTAATCTCACTTTAATTTAGATCATTAATATGATATAATAAAGCATCGAACAAAAAAGGTGGGGGGATTTCATGCCAGGTGCACAAAATAAATCATCAAATCAAAAGATAATTACCCCAGATAATAATACTTTCTATACTAGTAGCTATAAAATAAAAACCCCAACAGGAAGCATCTTTAATGTGTTGATATTATTAGGAATAGTTACTTCATTAATAATACTACCATTTTCGAGTTGCTTAGAAACCGGGTCGCCTGATAGGACTCCAGGGCAAGGGACAATCCAGGATACAACTGTAACAGAGGAAGATGATAATCTAACAATTGATGAAAATATAGCAACAACTGAAGATATAGAAGCTGCTGTTCAGGCAGAAATCGAAGAAATTACCTCGCCCGTGGCTATACCTGTTCCAGGAAGCAATGAAGAAGATAATTACCTTTTAACTTTAGATGGCATAATTCCTTCGGCAGATATAATTCAAAGATCTGATATTTCACAACTGGATATAATAAGCAGAAATGATTTGATTACCAGAAATGATATAACTTCAGATGATGTTGCAAGTTCAATTATGAAAAGCAGTCTTAAAAAAAGTACAGCTTCAGCATATGGTTTTATCCTCGTTTTAATAAATATCGATGATTCAGGAAATCTCCATGTTGATGCTGAATTTACTGAAGATGACTATAGTTTTAGTTTTGGATTTGAGACAATTCCGGATGGGGTCTTTCAATTATCTCTTTATGTTAAATACGAAAATGATGAATCAGATCTTGTTCTTTATCATGTTGCTGACTTTTTTGATGCAAATTCCAATTCATTGTTTGCCTTTAACGGTACCTCCTTTGACTTTGGAACCCCAGTCATGGACGGCACAAAACTGATTACTCCTTCTGACACTTCTTTCCTTGCACAGGATGATTTATTGGAAGCACCTGATTTAACGACAGCTTCCAGGAATATTGAAAGAGTTACCTTTATCATAGGAAGAGATGATAATGAAATTTCACTGACAGGTTATTCGCCTTCTGGAAACCCGATTTCAGTTTATGTTACAAATGCACCGGTCTTTTTTGATATCAGCGCCACAGATGATTCAACTGATTCAAGTGTAGTTACAATTGACCTGGATTCAAGTGCTGCAGTTGAAGGTATTTACCCAATCAGTCTTATTGTGAAAGATAATACAACAGGAATTTCTACAAGTCATACGCCAATTATTTATGTAATTGAAGAAAATCAGATATCAACAACTCCTGATGATTTTGTTTTTGAATCAACCATTGATGATATGACCTCGTATGATATAGGATTACCTAATTTAGTCACTTATGGAACTAACTATAACAAGGCTTTTTTTGCATACACTTCTAATGTTGGAACTTATTGGACAACTGAAACTCGTTGGGGAGCCTTTTCAAGTAGTGCAGTTCAGGTTTCTCGTAATACTTATCGCGATTCTGACTATGATGCCACATGGAGTTTAGAAGGAATTGGAGAAATTGACTCAGATGGAACAAATTTTGCCACAATAAGTATTAGCGATGGGTGCATTGTTATAATTAGAATTATAGATTCATCTTTTCAACTTGTAAGTCGAAAAACTTTTAACAGGGATGATTACGAAGGAGTTAGTTCTTTTGGCTCTGCTGATATTTCAATAAATAAGTACGGAAAGGGAATTGCTGGCTTTATTTCAGATGATGGTTATATTCGACTTGTTTATATTGATACCAATACTGGTGAAATATCAAATGATTATATTTTGGATTCAGCTGCTATAAACCATACTGTTGATGGATATTTACAGCTTGTATTAACAAATAGCAATCTTCTTGTTATAAGGAATGGAACTATTGCTAGTGGTAGAGCCTTTATTTTAGCGGATTATGAAAACAGCTCTTTGACAAATTACAGAACTACAGTTGCAGACAACGTAAATGGTGAAGATGGATATTATTATGAGTCATTTAGTCGCCTTTTTACTGTATATGGAGATCTCGGCAAAGATATTGCAGCCTATACGTATCCATCTGGTGGAAAGATTAGAATACTTTTATTTACATCTGAAGGTGAAAAAAGATCTTCAGGAGGAAATTTAATACAAACAATAGATGGAGAAGATATTGAAATTGGTGGCGCATGGGTTCATCGTTCAGGGCCAATTAGCGCAACGGGAGACCCTTATGGAAGAGTAGTCATTGGCTGGGGAGTATTAACAGATGGCGACGATACGAGCTATGCATTGCTAGCAACTGCTGATGGGAAAATATACAGTGATGATAAGTTCATAGTTGAAAGAATAGATGGCAATGGAGGAATAGATACTTGTATGCTAAATGATGGCAAATTTGCAATTACTCATACCTCAGATGATGGAGTTAAATTTAAAGTTTATAATAATTCTCAATAATTGAACATATCATAATAAGTGGAATAAAACGCATCCCACTTCACACATCCTCCATCGATAATACATTAAACTTGCTTCACATATTTTAATTCCATATAATTTTACAAAATCAATACGGAGAAACTTTGTTAAATAATAAAGGAAAAACTAATATGTTAATTCCAACAATAATTATAGGAATTATTGCGATTACATTAACGATAATTTATTATAAAAATAATACAGCCTTCCCAAGTGAAAGCGTAAACTGGACCTTTTGGATGATTCTTAAAATTTTGCCGCTTCTAATTTTTGCTTTTATGACAGCTTCACTTATGCAGGAATTGATTTCACAAGCTTTTATTTCAAAATGGGTGGGAACTGAATCAGGCTTCAGAGGAATATTGATTGGTACGCTTGCTGGCAGCCTAACTCCAGGTGGGCCTTTTGTTTGTTTTCCAATTGTAGCAATCTTATTTAAATCAGGAGCAAGTGTTGGAACAGCTGTTGCTTTTATTACTGGATGGTCTTTGATTTCACTTAACAGGCTTCCCCTGGAAATCGGAATTGTTGGTTGGAAATTTACTGCAATAAGATTAGCATGCACCTTCTTTTTGCCACCTATTGCAGGAATAATCGCACAAGTCTTTTTTAAAAATTTCAAATTATCATTATGAACAGGACTATTGGGACAATGTTTACCCCAAATTTATATTAACTTCGTAAATTTATTTGCAACAACTAACTCTTTAACATAAAAATATTATTTTCATACTTCAAGTAATTGATATTACGAATAAATTTCAAAAAACTAGCTGAGCATGGAATCTGCAGAACCAATTAAAAATATTAATGATTGGAATAAAAATGAAACTGAACTTTGTACTTTTTATAATATTAATTTCAACCATGATTGCTGCCCAAGATAATAATCTGAAGTTTTGGGATGGGTACAATGTCAAAAAAATACCTGAAAGCCAATTTTTAACACCATATGAACCAATTTTAAAAAAGATTAATAATACTTTAAATATTTTACTGGCAGATGATAGGTTAAATGGCAGATTGCTACCCAGAAAAGAACATTGCCCTGCTTGTTATACTTGTTTTGATGATTCTATATTTTATAATTTCACTGATTTGGAATGCAGAAAAAATCGAATTAAAGAAAAATCCAAAGTCGATAATACATATATAGAAACTAAAACAAATGAATCTAAATTTCATCGAATAATTTATGGAGTAGGCCTTAAAAATGGTCTTGATAAATTGGAAAATTTAAATGTATTTTTCGAAGAACTTTTAAAAGAAAGTCCAAATGAAATATGGTCCGAAGAATATCAGTCTTTTGTCAGGTCACAAATTTATCAAAATCCTGCATATCTTTCATATAATGACCTAAAGACATATATTAATTATGGATCATATACAAAGGAATTTTTTTCGGAGGAAGAATCGCTAAGACGGTTTCTTATAAGATTATATGAACGCTATATAGATCATATAGTCACCATTTTAAATAATGATGAAACTTTAGATGCAGACTTTGTTCAAAGAAATTTAAAAATTATCAAGAACCAAGAACCATATAAGTCAAGCATCATTACTTTAATTGGCTACATTAGTGGTTTTAATAGATTTAATCTTGAATCGCTTAAAAGAAATGGTATTGGTATTTTTTCAAGGTTTGCTTATAACTATAATCATTCCGAAACTAATTTTTCTTATTTTCCTGCTTTCCTTCAAGGTCCAGCATCTATACTTGATTCAAAAATGAAAAATTATTTTACCTATTTGGATAATAATGTCTTTGGTTCTGTGGGTGAAAGATTAATGATCATAGACGAAATTGGCCTTGATTTATTTAAGATTATTTTTAGTGCAACAAGTAAGCCTTCTTTCATTCCATATAATTGTGCAAAAATACACAAAAGCGATTCAGGAAATATTAAACTTGAAATTGATATTGAAACTGACATTGATAATCAGGAATTATTAAATTATATGATAGAAAAGATGATTGAAGAATGGAATAAGTATCCTTTCATAGATATTAAAATTATTCCAACAATAATACAACAGAAACCAAGTGGAGAAAATAAGCTTGGATTAACCTTGTCAGACTCCTGGTCATTTTATTATAGGCAGAATAATCAATGTGGAATAATAAATATTTTAAATGATGATTTTGATTCAAGCATTGGTCATGAATTCGGTCACTTCCTTGGATTTGATCATGGAACTTACGATATTGCTCGAAGTAAAGGGTCCTTTTACGAAGTTTATCGAACCTATTGGCATGAGGAAAATCTTATGTACTGTGCAGATTGCCAAGATCCAATTGTTACTCCAGAAATGATTGAATTTTTACTGCAAGACTTAAATAATTTGAAAGGATACTACTAATTCAATTAAGCCTGCCACCAGGTAGCTTCTTTTGGTATTCAATCTTAAGAAAGCTTTTCGATTTTATCCTTATACTCTTTTGAAATATCTGTTTCAAACAAAAACTTCAAAGCCCAATCAATGCTTTCATTAATATCAGGATGAAGATTACGTGATCTTGTATTTATCAATGGATCAACCATTTCCTCTTTGAGATATACAGGAAAATCGTTTCTGGAAAAGACCTGTAGAGCCTCAACTGTTCTATAAACTCTTAAGAGTGATGCAGAACTCAGTCCTTTAATTACTTGTCTTACTATGTAAGCCAATGTTTCCTCGCTGACATTTGAAGCGGGATACTGTGCCAATGCCTCAATTGCAAGGTGATTACAATTAGGACATCTATCCAAATATTCACCGCAAAGATGCCAGTCAGTATATAGTGGGTGAATTTCTTCACCTATTGATCGGATGAGAGGATCTATAAATTTCAATTTTAATTCGGTGTTTATATCAGAAACAATTAAAAAACCTGCAGCTTGAATCATTCTCTTTTTTCTTACATAGTTATCATACTGTGTTTTACTAATCTGTTTGAAAATAGGATCTACAAGTTTTTCCTTAAACTCAGTTGAAATATCAGAATTCGCCAAATGCATTATTCCTACAGCTGGTGGTGATTCTAAAAAACCTGCGGTATCAGATATTGAGTTTATCATAGGTTCTACAATATGTTCTTTAATTTTTCCTGGCAAAGTGGTTTCTGCAAGATGTGCTAATGTAAATACAGAAGAATTTCTTTTGTCCTTTTTTCTTAAAGCACAGTCTTTAACAAAAGCCAATATCAATTTTTCCTTAAGTTCAAAAGACATCTCAGATTCAGCTAAAGCAACCACTGTAGTATCTAACACAGCCAAAAGATTTGGATCAACTGTTTCATAGGCAGATTCAATATATGGTCTTAAAAGTTCTTCTATAAATTCTATACTCACGTCTGCTTCAAATATCCGTGTAATTGCTTCCTCTGCATCTTGAAAAATTATAGAATAAGGATGTGCCGTAGGAATTGTTTTATCAAATTTTTTATGCAGAATAAAATCAAATAACAATGGTATAGCAGCTGCTTTATGTTCAATATCTAGTTGGTCAAGCCAAATCATAGTTTTTATTCCCAAGATGCAAAGATACACAGTGTCAGGATGTTTATGTGAAAATCCATCTAGAAAAATTGGAGCAAGATAATTTACGGTTTCTGAAAGAAGGGGTGTAAAAGTAAAGAGCATTCTAAAAAAAGTATCAAATGCTTTATCTCTTTTAATGCTTTCCTCGCCAAATAACCAACTTATCAGAGTATCATATATTCTTTTTTTTAGTTCAAAAGGAATTTCTTTTGAAGCTTGAATTTCTTCCACAAGATAAGTGGCATGCAAAGATTTATAATAATCTTTATGAAGAATATTATTTAAGACAGGTGAAACAATCAACTCTTTATCTTCACCTGGTATCTCAGATTTTAAAAGGTTAAAATATATATCATTTATATTTGATAGTATTTGATAGTCTTCTGATATTATTTCAGGATCTTGTGTTAAAAGTGTTCTTAATAATGTTTTTTTTAATTCAAGTGGGTAATATGACCCTGAAACTAATACAAGTTGTGCACTTGTTTCAAGTAATGTAGAGTGGTCATGACTTCCCAGTCGAACTATATAAGCAAAGGCTTCTTCTTCTGAAATACCTGGTCTGCTTGAAAGCAAGCGTTTTTCAGTCTTTATTGCTTCAATATCTTCCAGGATTATTTGCTTTAGGTCATCTGTAATATTTGAATCTAAAAGTGCACAAAGGGTAAGATATGAAAAATTAGAATCATCTAAATTATCTGTATTAACTCTTTCAAAAAGTTGTGTAATAACTTCATCTGGAATACTATTTCCATGATTGGAAATGGATAAATATATAAGATAATAAGCAGCATCTTTTCTTACCTGCAAATCCTCGTCTTCCAGCCTATCAATGAGTGGTATTATCAATTTTGCCAATGCCTCTTCATCAGGGTCAAGACCAATAAGGGCACTTATGCCCAAAAGTGCGTGCTTTCTATTTTGAAGATCAGAGCTACACAGATCAGCAAGATGTATTTCAATATCTTGATTGATGTCTCCAGTTAGTAAGCTAGATTCATATGGAATATTATCGCTTAATCTAACTTCTTTCTTTTTTGGTTTACTATTTGATTTACTAAAAGCGTTGCTAGCTATAATAAGTGAGATTACTAATATTGATATTATATATATTGATCTTCTCATGTGACACTCCTTTATGATAAGGAAATACGAACTTTCCGGAAAAACTAATAACGCATTACATCTAATTGTCAATTCTAAATATTTTTCTGCATAATAGAATTTATGATTTAAGTTTTTATTAAAACTCGGCTGGATACAATTCGTGTTCAAATGGCGGTGGAGCTATTGAGCTACAATGACTGAGCACCCCTATTACCTCTTTATTAAAAGTTCCTGCAAACCTTTAATTTTATACTCAAGCTCTCTTTTATATTTTTTTTCAAATGCTTGCTTCTTCTCCGAATCTTCACTACTAAAAAAATTACTACTTCCTTTATTTTCTTCAATAAAATTAATTTCCTGTCCTAAGCATAATAATTCATCTAAAGATGATTTTTTACTACAAGCTTCTTTGTTGGGATGAGCTCTGTATTCACCACATGCCAAATCATTG
>JBDREC010000029.1:0-89885 GCA_043820105.1 Pseudomonadota bacterium | reverse complement strand
ATTAAAAGTGGCGCAAAATATAGAACAGTTCCAAATATCTCAGATTTAGTTGATGGTATTGTTAAAGTAAAAGAACTTCGAGAAGTAAGACTCGAAGATCTTTTAAAAAGAGATGAGGTACAGATTGATAAAAAGAAAGTTGGGTCTTACATCACAGGAAAAACCGTCTTAGTTACCGGTGCCGGAGGCTCAATTGGATCTGAGCTTTGTAGGCAGGTGGCGAAATTGTGTCCCAAAAAATTAGTGCTTTTTGAAAAAGCAGAAAACCCATTATTTTATATTGATAATGAGCTTGGTCAATTTACAGAAAAATTTGATAAAATACCTATTATTGGAGATATTTGCGATAGAAAAAGAGTCCGGGAAGTATTTAACAAATACCAACCTGACATCATTTTTCATGCTGCAGCTCATAAGCACGTCCCTCTAATGGAAAACAACTCCATGGAAGCCATTAAAAACAACGTGTTTGGAACTAAAATAATTTCAGAAGAAGCTATCAACTTTCATGTTGATCGTTTTATAATGCTTTCAACAGATAAGGCAGTTAACCCAACTAGTCTCATGGGTGTTTCTAAAAAAATCGCAGAAATGTACGTTGAAGCTGTAGCCAGGGTAAATGGCACAAAATTCATGGCCGTTAGATTTGGAAATGTTTTAGGCAGTGAAGGCTCAGTTGTTCCAACATTTAAAAAACAAATTGAAAGGGGTGGTCCTGTAGAAATTACCCACCCTGAGATTAAAAGATATTTCATGACTATCCCTGAAGCCGCTGGGCTTGTCTTAGAAGCTGGCTATAGAGGAAGAGGAGGAGAAATCTTTATATTGGAAATGGGTCAACAAATAAAAATCTATGATTTAGCAAAAGATGTTATTAGACTTTCAGGAAAAATAATTGGAAAAGATATTGAAATAGTATACACAGGTCTCCGCCCAGGAGAAAAAATGTATGAAGAACTTTTCACAGATGATGAAGTCTTAATAAACACCTCTCATGATAAAATTATGGTACTAGAACCAAATAATGAAACAACTGAGAATATGTTTAATAATATAAAGGAAATGGAGGCAATAGTCTCATCAGGAAACATGATCTCCCTGCTTGAAAAAATCAAGGAAATGGTTCCTACCTATACCCCGGGAGATGCACTTCAAAAAATGATACGCAAACACAATATTCAAAATAAACTAGACTCCCTCCATTCTGAACCTGTGGCAGATAATGTGATTAACATTAGTCCATAAAACCCAAAATATTTTACTTTTCTTTTAACTTCCAATTTAGTAAACGTTTTAACAATATAATTTAAAGGATCTATAGAAAAATGTTAGATATAATAAAAAATAAAGATATTAATATTGGTATAATAGGCCTTGGATATGTTGGCCTTCCGCTTTTATTAGAATTTGGCAAAAAAGATTTCAAAGTCTTTGGCTTTGATATAGATGAAAAAAAGTCCTTAATGCTCATGCAGGGAGAAAGCTATTTAAAACATATTCCAGCTTCTGGAATCAAAGAGGTTTTAGAAAAAGGCAACTTTGCAGCTTATGCAAACTTTGACAAATTAAATGAAATGGATGCCATTATTCTTTGTGTTCCAACCCCCCTTACAAAACAAAAAGAACCTGATCTTACTTATGTAATAGATTCAACAAAAGTTGCCGCTAAACATATGAAAAAAGGAGCGCTTGTAGCACTTGAAAGCACCACCTGGCCAGGTACAACAGATGAAGTGCTACTGCCTATCCTCTCAGAAGGTGGAAAAGAAGTTGGCAAAGACTTTTATCTTTGCTTTTCACCAGAAAGAGAAGATCCGAATAATCCTAATTTCAAAACCGCTGATATCCCAAAAATCGTTTCTGGTATAACTGAAAAATGCAAAGAATATTCAATTGCCCTTTATGAGCAAATTGTAAAACCTATCCCTGTTTCAACAACAAGGGTAGCTGAAGCAACAAAACTTCTAGAAAATATCTTTAGAAGTGTAAATATAGCCATGGTCAATGAAATGAAAACCATTTTTACTGAAATGGATATTGATGTCTGGGAAGTAATTGAAGCCGCGAAAACAAAACCATTTGGTTTTTATCCTTTCTATCCTGGTCCTGGTTTGGGCGGGCATTGTATTCCAATAGACCCATTTTATTTATCCTGGAAAGCAAAAGAATATGATATTCCAGCAAGATTCATAGAACTCGCGGGCGAAATTAACACAAAAATGCCTTATTACGTAGTTGATAGAATTTCAAATGCTTTAAATGAAGAGTCAAAAGCAATAAAAAATTCCAAAATCCTCATTTTAGGTGCTGCTTATAAAAAAGACGTTGATGATATAAGAGAGTCTCCAACTCTTAAATTAATCGAAATATTAAGAGAAAAAGGAGCCTGTGTTTCTTATCATGATCCATATTTACCAGAAATTACAGAAACAAGAGAATATTCAATTAATATGAAATCCGTTGAATTGAATGAAGCAAATTTAAAAAATCAAGACTGTGTCCTTATCTCAACAAATCATTCCTCAATGGATTATAATTTAATAGGTGAACACGCAAAACTTGTTGTTGATACTAGAAACGCCATGAAGGATATTAAGGGAAAAGCTCTAGTTATAAAAGCTTAGATTAAGATTTAATATTCAAAATTATAGTAAGTACGACACTAATCAACAAATTTATTAATGCCATCTTTTAATATACTCTCCACTTTTTCCAACAAAAAACAAGAAAAACATCCGATTTTAGTTGTATTTTATTTTTAAAGTGCTATTAGCCCGCTCATATGGAGGAGAACAAACTACCTGGAGATGCCTATGAACTGGTTACATGACAATATTATAATAAATAAAAAAACAAGAAATTACATTAAACTTATTTTTGGCTGCCTAATCATGGCAGTGGGATATGTGCTATTTATTATTCCACATAAAATTGTTCCAGGTGGAGCCTATGGCATTGCAATTATTATACATCACATCTTCAAGCTCCCAACAGGTACAGTCGGTTTAGTTATAAACATACCTTTAATTATTTGGGGAATCAAAGAATTAGGCCCAAAATTTGGCACAAAAACAATTATTGGCTTAATCTTAACAAGTTTCCTAATCGATTTCATTACCTTTTTTTGGGGAAATGAGCCTCTTACACAAGATATAATGCTGTCTTCAATCTTTGGCGGTGTCTTCATTGGCAGCGGGTTAGCCTTGGTTTTCAGAGCAAAAGCGACTACTGGGGGAAGTGATATTGTTGCCCAAATAATGACAAAATATTTTAACATCCCAGTTGGACAAAACCTAATAATTGTTGATACAATAATTGTTTGCATAGGCGTAGTAGCCTTTAAAGACTTTACCTTGGCTCTTTATTCAATTATCACAATTTTTGTAACAGGAAAAGTTATTGATGTGGTAATGACAGGTCTAAATTATAAAAAATGCCTTTTTATAGTTTCAGATAAACATGAAGAAATTCGGGAATTTATTCTTAAGAAAATCAATCGTGGTGGCACCATCCTCGCAGGCTTTGGAATGTACGAAAAAGCCGAAAAACAAATAATTTTCACTGCCTTAAATAGAAGAGAAGTAGTATATGTAGAAGATTTTGTAAAACAGGTAGATCCTGATGCCTTTATAATAGTCATAGACTCAAGGGAGATATTAGGTGCTGGCTTTAGACCGCTTGTAGCAGAAGATTAAGCATATTTTCCTTGACCAATTAAGCAAAGTGTCGTTAGAAAGAGAGACATCAAGGGCTATGCTTTAAGCTTTAAGCTGATAAAACAAAACACTTACAGCTTACCACTTACAGCTTACCACTTAAACAAGGAGATTCAACAATGGCAAGTCTTAATAAAATATTAATAATGGGTAATTTAGGACAAGATCCGGAAATTAGATATTTAAGCGATGGAAAAGCTGTTGCAAGTTTTAGTGTTGCAGCAAATGAAACCTGGATAAATAAAGAAGGCAAAAAAGAAGAACATACAGAATGGTTCAAAATTAAAGTCTGGGGAAAACAAGGTGAAAATTGTGCTGAATATTTATCAAAAGGTCGTCCAGTATTCATCGAAGGCAAAGTAAGAACAAATCAATGGGATGATAAAGATGGCAATAAAAGATATACAACAGAAATTATTGCCTCAACAGTTCAATTTCTAGGTTCACAAACATCTGATAATTTTCAATCAAAAAACAATAATTCTTTTGCATCAAATCAAGGCAATGAACCAACAGACACAAAAAACCTAGGTTTAAACCCAGATCCAGATTCAGATATTCCTTTCTAGGCAACAACAAACTACATATTTTATTTTTTATGAAAATCTCAGGGAAGTTATTTTAAAAAGGGCATGCGCCCCGTTCGCTACACTCAGGCTTTAAAAGGCTTTATTTTGTAATTGATAAAAAATCCACCAAAATGGTTAGAAAAGATGATTATCCTTCAGTAAAAGAAAAAGTTGATTCCTATAAAAAATATCAAAAAGGTTTAGCGAAAGTCAGAAAAATTAATAAAGAAATAGATCATATTTTTGAAGAAATAAAAAAAACATTTTTAGAGGAATACAAATGAGTGAAGAAATTATAGTTTAATTCAACAAGAAAATAATGTACTAAAAATTACTTGCAGCAAAGATCCTCCATTGATCACGTTTATAATACCATCAATTGGGTACAGGCCTAAATTATTAAAAATATAGTGTCTGAATTGCAGAGGGACACTATTATACCCTTGACTTAAGTGGTCAATTTCTGTATAAACACTATCACAAAATTACATATGATAGCTCAATAGAGCTTGAGTATAAGATCCCTGCAGGTAAACCCCCCCTCCGTTATCTGCAGGGATTTTGATATTTATATGGGCATATTTTTTTTAAGAGCCTTTTCCCTCTAAAATTAATTATTAATTATTAATTATTGATTATTAATTATTGATTATTTAAAACAAATAACCATTCATCAATACTATATAGGAAAAGCAAAAAGTGAAAAGCCCCATAATCCTCACAATATTCTTAATTTCAATATTATTTCCCCTTGCCTGTGAAAAAAAGACAGAAATTAATTTCTGTATGGATTATGTTCAGCGAGGGGTGGATTTTTATGAGGCCGGGAATTATAATAAAGCCCTTTTGCAATTTAAAAAAGCAGAAAATTTATATCCTAAATACTATCTTTTCCCTTTATTATCAGCTAGGTGTTACAATGTTCTTGGAAACAGCGAAATGGCAGAATTGCTTTATAATAAAGCACTTAGATTAAAGATAAATCACTATATTCCTTTGTGGGAATTGGCAGAAATCCAGGCAAAAAAAGGCAAAAACTTCCAGGCCATTGATACGATTTCTGCTGCCTATGAGCTAATGCAAAAAATTTATTCTAGTGAAGAATCTAAAAATTTTACTGTTATTAATGAAAGTTATTTAGAATATTGGCTTATTCATAAGATTTATAAACTATCTTTAAGTGAAGCTAGCTTTGATTTTACTGTTTCAATGAGACTTGCACAGCTAAACAGAAGAATAGCTAATTATTCGGAAATGGAAAAATGGCTCGAAAAAGCAAAAATATTTTCAAATACTGCTGCTAAAATGGAGCAATATTATAAAGAAAGAGGTTATTTAGAATTATTAAAAGGCAATGGCAATGAAGGCTTTTCCTTTTTTAAAAAAGCATTAGAATATCAAAAGGGTGTATCTTATGAGCTTGAAGAATTGATTGAAATTTCTAAACATTTTATTTTTGGGGATATCGATAAAAACGGTTTTGAAAACTATTTAATTGCAATTGAAACAAGTGATGAAAATAAGGTTTCTCAAAAAATATATCTAAAAAAAGCCTGCTCAATTAATAAAAATTTTCTGCATGCATGTTTAAGATATGCAAAAATATTAGCTAATGAAGGGGCTGATTCTGAAGCAAAAAAGATTTTGAAGGATCTTGTTGATAAAAATTTTGCCTCATTGAGAGTCAGAACAGATTATGTTTTATTCTTACAAGGGAAGCTGGAATTTTCAGAGGCTATTGAAATTCTAAATCAGACCCTTGAAATTGTAGAAATGTCCAAAGAGGACTTGAAAATTCTTCATGAATTAAAGCAAGAACTTAATTCTAAATTAAAAATAATTAACTTATGTCAGAAGTATTTTCAATTTTTATATAAAAGAGATTTTAAATCAATATATGATCTGCATTCCAAATTTTTAAAAGAGCGTAAAAATCAGTTTCAGTTTGTAGATAAATTAAAACAAGTGTATGAAGAAAAATTTATTAGCAATTGTAAGGTAACAAATATTTTATTGAATGAGAAAAAGACTCTTTCAAAACTTAAAGCAATATGTTTTGAAAAGACAAAAGCAGATAAACTTAAAAAGATTGATAAAGAAGTTCTTTTTGAAATATTGGGTGAAAAATGGGGAATAGTTTCATCTGATATTCCTGATGTTTTAGATGATTACATAAATGCACATCAAGGTGTTGGAGGAGTTTTAAATTAATAACTGTAGTTTCTTGTATTATGAATAAAGTTAAAATCAAAAAAGAATTAAAACAATTTCAAACTAGTTTATATAATAATGCTCTAAAAGTGCATGCACTTCTTGCAAAAAATGGCTTTAAATCCTTTTTTGTTGGCGGTTTTGCAAGAGACTTGCTTTTAGGTCTGGATTCTTCTGATATTGATATTGCTACAGATGCAAAAGCCAGCGAGGTGCAAAAAATATTTAATAATACTATTCCTGTTGGCATATCTTTTGGAGTTGTAATTGTATTAATGGGAAAAGATCAATTTCAAGTATCTACTTTTAGAAAAGATATTGATTATCAAGATGGCAGAAGGCCAAGCGCTGTAGAGTTTACAGATGAAGTTCAGGATGTAAAAAGAAGAGATTTTAGAATCAATGGTCTTTTGTTTGATCCAGATTCGCATGAAATAACAGACTGTGTTGGTGGAGTTCAGGACCTTGATAAAAAAGTTCTCGCATGTATTGGAGATCCAAGACAAAGATTTAATGAAGACAAGCTTCGGCTATTCAGGGCGGTCAGGTTTGCTTCAACTCTTAACTTTAAAATTGAGCCTGAAACACTAGCGGCTATTAAGGAAATGGTTGACCAAATCAACCTGGTATCAAGTGAAAGAATAAGAGAAGAGCTGGAAAAGATGCTTACAAGACCCAATCCACATCTTGGTCTTGAACTTCTTTTTGATACTGGTTTATTAAAACAAATTCTTCCAGAGGTCTTTGTTTTAAGAGAAATCGAGCAACCAAAACAATTTCATCCTGAAGGAAATGTGTTTAATCATGTCTATGAAATGCTTAGACTAGCAAAAGTTGGATCTGAGTTTGCGTTATTTTTGGCTGTTTTATTGCATGACATTGGCAAAGCAACAACAATGGAGCTTACTGATAGAATAAGATTTAACAATCATGATAAAGAGTCTTACCAGCTTTCAAAGCCAATCTGTGAAAGGCTAAAGCTGTCCAATAAAGAGACAGATTTAGTTTTGTCTCTAATTGTAAATCATATGAGATTTATGAACGTAAAAAAAATGAAACTTTCTACCTTCAGAAAATTTATAAGCCTTGAGCGCTTTGATTTGCACTTAGAGCTTCACCGCCTGGACTGTCTATCAAGTCATAGAAAAATGGATAACTACAATTTTGTCATGGAAAAAATTAATGAATTAAAAAATGAAAACAACTATGTGCTTCCCAAAAAACTTGTTGATGGCAAGGATTTACTAGAGCTTGGAATCGCTGAATCACCGATAATGGGTGAGATTTTGAAGGAAGTATATGATATGCAGTTAGAAGGAAGATTTAAAGACAAAGAAGAAGCTATGAGCTATGTAAAAGACAAATTGAAAAAATAGAGTTTCTTTATTCTAAAGAGGAAACACTCTTATTAAGATTAATTACATTATCTGCAAGATTTACTAAATTTTTACTATGACTAGCAATAATAATTGTGAATTTGCCTCGAAGTTTTAAAATTGTATTAAAAATAATTTTTTCATTATTCTCGTCAAGAGAACTAGTTGCTTCATCAAGGATAATTATTTCTGGTTTTTTTATTAGGGTCCTGGCAATAGCGATTCTTTGTCTTTCTCCACCTGATAATCTTTGCCCTCTATCTTTAACAATAGTATTTATTCCCTGTGGAAGCGAATTAACAAAATCATAAGCAGAGGAAAGCTTTAATGCTTCTATGATTTCTGCTTCACTTGCATTTTCATTGCTCCAGAGAAGGTTGTTTTTTATCGTGTCGTGAAACAAAAATACTTCCTGAGGCAAGTATGATATTTTTTGTCTCCATGAATATAAATTGTTTTTATCAAGTTTTGTATCATCAATAAATATTTCACCTATATCGGGTTTTAATATTCCAGCGATAATATCAAGGAGAGTTGTTTTTCCTTTTCCAGACTTACCTTCTATTACTGTTATTTTTTTTACGGGTATTTGAAAATTTATTCTATTCAAGGAAAAGGAGTTTTTCTCGTTTTCATATTTAAATGAAATATCTTTTAATCTGATTTCATTTTTAAAATCTATATTTACTGTAGAATAATTTTTATTATTAAAGATATCTTCTTTGTGTTTAATAGCATTTTTATAAAGGTTTTCTGTAGCAGAAAAAGAAGGAAGCATGCTAATTAGTTTTTGAATATTGCTTTGCAAGGTTGAAAGACATGGTATTAACTTAGAAAAAATCAAGAGAAATACTGCAATATTAACCAAAGGCAATTCAATTATTTCTAAGGAATAATAAAGGATTAGGCCTAAAATAATTGTTGTTAGAACATTATAAATTAATTGTGTTTTGGAATTGTATCTTATTACATCAAGAGATTTGTATGAAATATTATCAACTGTTTCTTGAAATCTTTGTTTTTCTATTTCTTCTTTTCCATAACTTTTGGCCAGCTTTACTCCACTTAAATGATCCATTAAAATTGAAAAAAGATTAGATCTTGATTCTCTCATGAAGGTGCCAGTTTCAAGAGCTAATGAAAAATAGAATTTAAAAACATAAAAAATTAATATTGATATTAAAAGTGTAGCAAGGGTTAATTTTATTGAAATACTCATGGCCCAAAAAATATAGCCCAAAATTAACGCGAAATTTGTGAACATCCTCAGCGCAAAATATGTTCCTGTTGAAACAATGGGAAGATCAGATGTTAGAATCTGGCTAATATTGGAGGACTTTTGCTTTGAAACAAAGGTCCATTCAGCGAATATCAAGGACTCAAAAAGCTTTTTTTGCAGTCTGCTAGTATAAGTTAGTTGAATGTCTGAGGTTAAAATAGTTTGCTTATATCTCAAGAAAAAAACTATAGAACTAAGAATCAAAAAAACTATTATGATAGAGGCGATGCTTACTGGAACATTGAAGTAATTGTAAAATTCATAAATATATTGACTGACTTTATTGAGCTTGCCTGCTTCATTTGTGTTTTCTATGTTTAAAATGCTAAACATTGGAATAAGCATATAAAAATTCAAGCCCTGTCCAAGGGCATTTATTAGGGACATTACAAAAAGAAGTAAAAACTTTAACTTTGTAAAAAGCAGTAGATCTTTTACATAAATTAAAAGTAAATCAATATTTGCTTTAATGCTAGCCAAAATAAGCTACCTCTGAATACTCTGTGTTATTTATTCCTCCAGTGACGGAAAATTCATTTACTTTCAACCATGCATGAGCTTGTAAAAGATGGTTTTTTTTATCTTTTCCCAGTCCAATGTATAGAGTGCTGTTGATGTTTCTGGCTTTAAGCATACATTTGGCTGTAATTGCCTGGGGTAAACAATTAGATTTTACAGGCATATATTTAGAAATTTTATGTATATAATTTGAAATTCTTCTTAATTCTTTCGGGTCAACATTTTGAGAATCATTACTTTTTTTGTATTTTCCAAGCACTGGTTTTAAAAATCTATAAGGCAAAAATAAAATGGATAACCTCGCTATAAATAAAAAAAAGGCGACTTCAATTGCTAGTAATTTGTTTTTGTTTTTTAATTTTAAAAATTTTAGTAAAAACCTCATGTAATTTTATACCATATTCCATTTTTTAATAACTTGTCTAATAAAGAAGACAATAAATTTCTACTAATATTTTCTTTTTCTTTCCATCTTGCAGAATAATCCAAAATCATTTCATCAATAGATGTTTTTCCAGCTAATCTATCAATCATCCATTTTTCACGGGTAGTTATTTTAATAACTTTATTTGGAGGAATCTGAATTAATAAATCATCCTTATCTTTAAAATGGAAATATTTTTGACCTATATCGACTAACTTTAAACGATTTTTTCCTTCTAGTTGTTTATGGTTTTTTATTAAGAGGGGCACCATGGTTTTTGATAAAAAGATGTTTTTTTCTGATTTTTTGTTTTCAAAAAAAGTTTTTAAAAACATTTGTCTTTTTCTTATGGTATCAACAGAAGGAGATGCGATGATTTTCATTGGAATGTTTTGAACAATTTCAGAAAGCTCAGGAACAATATTGATTATTTTTGCACTCCAACCTTTTACTAAAATGCCATAGTTATCAGGAGATTCAAAGACTTTGCTTCCAGGGACCAATTGAAAAGGCTCAAAATTTAAACAAAACTGGTTTGGATAATCTTTTTTAAGATTCAAAAGATATTTATAATTAATTTTAAAATCTTTTTCAGATTCTCCTGGAAATCCAATCAGGTGACTTATTTCCAGTGGTATTTTCGCTTTTAGCATTTCTTTAATTGCGCTTATATTTTGGCTTGAGGTTTTTTTCTTTTGCATATTCTTTAGTAATTTAGAACTTACAGATTCCATGCCAATAAAGGCCCTGACAAGTCCTGCTTTTTGCAGCTTGCTTGCTAATTCAAAATTCAGGTTAGTGCTAAAATAACCATACCACTGAAAATCCAGGGATTTATTTATAAGCAAATCGCAAAATTCATTTAACCATTTAATGGAGCCGTTTAATAGGCTGTCTGTAAAATAAAACCTAAAGGCTCCATGTTTTTTGTTTAGGCTTATCATTCTTTTTATAACCTGTTCAGGGCTAAGTTGACGATATGGTCGCCACATGGTTGTTTCATTACAAAAAGCACAGGAATGAGGGCATCCTCGAGAAGCGTATAAGGGTAAAGTGCTTTCTTTATAAGGATATTTTGATAGCTCAAGACAAGAAAAATCAGGATCAGGTAAATTATTAAGAATCGCAGGAATTTTAGGGTTTTCAATGAACATTTCAGCTTCATGGTCAAAGTATATTGTATTGGGAATAGTAAACTTTTTTTCTTTTTTATACGTTTTAATTATCTCAGGCCAAGCTATTTCGCCTTCACCAATAACAATAACATCAGCAGCTTTTGTTTTTAATAAAAGTTTTTGAGTGTTTTTGCTCTGGCTAGCCTGAGGACCTCCAAAAATAATTGGTTTATTGTAGCCTTTTTGTCTTAAATATAAAGCGCATAAAAAAGAAGCAAAAAGGTTTGTTTGATAGCAGGTAAAACCAATCATATTGGCTTTGAGAAAAGATGAAGACAAGTTCTCCACCATTTTTTCAATTTTTTTAACGGAGTTGAGCAGTTGAAAGTAATTTAATGGCCTGTCTTCTAAATATTCATGAAAGTAGTTCTCAAAGCCAGATAAAAGATTTTTATTATCATAAAAATTTCTAATAAGATTTAATATTAAAGGCAAATCAGGGATATCTTGCTAGTTTTGTAGCAATTTCAAAAAAAGTGCTCTGCTTGTTAAGACCATTTATATAATTATTTCTATAAGAGTTTGCATAAATAATTTTAAATCTGTCTTTTTCTATAGTTTTATCGAGAGTTGAAACAGCATGGTCATTATGTATTTCAAGATTATATATTTTGTAAATTGGAAGAGCTTGATTTTGATCAAGCGGATCATAAGAAACATAATATTTGTTAAAGGAAACTTTGATTTGAGGAAAATTTCCAGAGACTTTATTTAGATCAAGTGCATTTTCCCAAAGTTTCATCTTTGGATATGAGGAGTAAAGAAAAAGCTTATTATTTTCTAGTTTTAAAGGAGCAATGTCATCACTTATTACTTTATATCCTCTTTTATATAATGCATAAGCTATGGTAGATTTTCCGACTCCTGAAATGCCCGTAAACATAACAGCCCCTCTTGAGCTTAAGATGGTTGAAGCATGCAATGGAAGATAATTGCGCATATAAAGGGTGGCTCCCATTACACTGCCAAGCAAGAAAAGAGACACATTGTCTGTATCACCCATACAATCTTTGTCTATAATAATTTCTGTTCCATTTTTTGCGTAAAATTTTAATCCAAGACTTTCATTAAAAAACAAGAATTCATTTTCAGCCATTTGATAGTAGAGATTTTTGTTTCTTAATGGTTTGAGCAAAGTATTAGGAGTTTTTCCAATTGTAATCAAAATATCTGGCATAGAGGATGGTTGCTTTACTTCATCCAAAGCCTTGATGGGAGTTTGTGACTTTATATCTAAATTGAAAATTTTATAATAGTAAAACTTTTTGTTCATTATTAATGTTGATCTTGTTACTTTACTTTACTTTATGTTAATAAACTATTTTTTAGCCTAACTACGTTCTTTTTGTTTATTTAAAGGATTTTGTCAAATTTATTAAATTTGATCTTTGACTTTGTCTAAATTATTTATCAAAATTATTTTATGCTTATTAGTTTAATAAAAAGATTTTTAGCTACAATTCCAGTAATAATTATTGTATCTTTTCTAACTTTCTTTTTTGAAGAATTGTCACCAGGAAACTACTTAAGCAGTTTAAAGCAAAATCCTGCCATTTCAACGGAGTTAATTGAAACATATGAAAATGATTTTGGGCTTAATAAGCCATTTGTTATACGATATTTGCTTTGGTTAAAGAATGCGGTGCTTGGTAATTTTGGCTATTCTTTTTCAAATAAAGCCTCAGTATCTTCTCTTATCTTTGATAGAGTATCAAACACTTTAAGTCTTGCCATAATTTCGCTCTTTATTTCATGGGTGATAATAATTTTGTTTGGGTCGATTTGCGCGTTTAAGCAGGATTCATGGTTTGATAAAGCAATATCAATGATATCAAATTTTGGAATATCAATGCCAAAAATTTTCTTAGCCCTAATTGTTCTTTTTATTGCCATAAAAACAGGATGGTTTCCAGTTGGGGGAATGAAGAGTTATAATTATGAAGATCTTTCTTTTATAAGCAAGATTATGGATCGAGCTAATCATCTTTTCTTGCCAGTGTTTGTTCTTACTTTTTCAACAGCTGCTTTATATATAAGGCAGATGCGAGCATCAATGATAGATGTACTAGATAATAATTATATTTTAACTGCAAAATCAAAAGGCTTAACAGAAAAAGCCATAATTACAAACCATGCTTTAAGGGCTGCTTTAAATCCAATGATTGTGCTTTTTTCTTATTCTTTGGTGAGCATAATTAATGGCTCATTAATTGTTGAAATCGTTTTGGCCTGGCCTGGTATGGCTCGTCTTGGGTTGGATGCCCTTTTGAATCAGGATACACCTCTTTTAACAGGAGTTGTTTTGTTTTCTGCTATAGTTTTAATTTTGGGAAATTTATTAGCGGACTTACTTCTAGTGCTTAATGATCCTAAAGTAAAAGCAAGCGAGGTGCTATGAACAGGATCATCGCAAAGGCACTTGTTATCCTAATTCCCTTGTACATAATTTGTATATTCTCTGGCTTTTTAGCGCCCTATCATTTTAATAATCAATTTAGAGATCAAAGCTTTCATGGCCCAATGTTTTTAAAAATTCATATTTTCGATTATAACAATAAACTTCGCAAACCCTTTGTTTACGCGAGCAAAAGGCTTACAACAGAAACAGGAAGGTTTGAATATTTAGAAGATAAAAATAAAATTTATCCAATTGCTTTTTTTGCCTCAGGCGACGAATACACACTTTTGGGGCTTTTCAAATGTAAAAGACATCTTTTTCTTGTGCATAAAAGCGTGCGATTATTTTTGCTTGGATCTGATGGTTTTGGCAGAGATATTTTTTCAAGACTATTATATGGAATTCAAATTTCAATTTTAATAAGTTTAATTGGAACTTTAATAACCGTTATATTAAGTTTGATTATAGGCATGATCTCTGGTTATTATGGTAAAAAATTAGATTTTCTAATCATGCGTTTAATTGAAGTGCTAATGTCAATTCCTGCTTTTTACTTGCTTTTAAGTTTGAGGAATCTTTTTCCAATTCACTTATCATCAACCTATATTTATCTTATTTTAATAATTCTTTTATCCTTTATTTCATGGGCAGGATTTTCGCGGGTTATTCGAAATATGGTTAAGTCTTTAAAGACTTCTGAATATATTATTGCTGCAAAAGTAATTGGTCTTAAAGATAGCAAAATTATTATTAAACACATTTTACCGAATTTGCTGGGGTTTATTATTGTAAACTCTGTTCTGATAATTCCATTTTATATTATTGGTGAAATTACTTTATCCTTTCTTGGTATTGGCATAGCTGAGCCTGTAGCAAGTCTTGGGACAATGCTAAAAGAAGCACAAAATATCAGGAACATAACAGACTTTCCATGGGTATTAAGTCCAGGGTTTGCAATATTTATTATAGTTTATGGGTATAACTTGCTTGGTGAAGGCTTAAGGAAAAGATTTAATCCAAAAGAAAATTAATCAAGGATTTCAACTATTACTTTATGACCTTTTTTTGCTCCCACTGCCTGGAGTATAGTTCTGATTGCTTCGGCATTTCTACCGCTTTTTCCAATAATTCTGCCAGTATCTTCTTTTGCAACTTTTAATTTAAGAATATAGGCTTGTTCACCATGGATAGCTTCTATTTCGATTTGATCTGGATCAACGACAATCTTTTCCACTATTTTTCGAAGAAGATTTTCCATATTTTTCCCTTGCTAAAGATAATTATGGGTAATTAAATATAAAATTAATATGGTAAAAGTCAAGGAAACAAAGGGCTTTGAATTTATAGATAGGCTTTCATTATTCCAACAACAAGGTCATAGACTTTCTCAATGTCTGAAATCTTTAATTTCTCATCCGGAGAGTGAGCGTTTTTAATTGTTGGTCCAAAAGAAACCATTTCCATGCCAGGGTATTTGTTTCCAATAATTCCACATTCTAAACCAGCGTGAATTACATCAACTACTGCATCTTTATTAAATATTTCTTTATAAACAGAATTACAAACGGTTAATAGATTTGAATCCCAGTTTGCTTCCCATGGCGGATAGCCATTTCCAGTGGTGCTGGTACCGCCAGCAACAGCAGCGATTGATTCAATTTTATGTGATAAACCTAGAAGTCTGGATGTTAAAGAACTTCTCTGGCTTGAAAGAACTTCAAGATTATCATTTACTATCTTTACAATCGCCAAATTGCTTGAAGTCTGAACAAGATTTTCAGCTCCCTTATCCATATGAGCAACCCCATGTGGAAAGCCAAGAATAGTGTTGATAAGTTTTTTTGAAGACAAGCAAGTACAGGCTTTAGTATCTCCTGCATTGAATGTTGCTTCTTCAATTGAAAGACTTAGACCAGGATCCATTAATTTATATTCTGTTTTTAATATGTCTTCAAAGGCATGAAGTTTTTCCTGTGTTTTAGCATAATCATCCTGATTTAATAATATAAGAGCTTGAGCGTCTCTAGGAATAGCATTATGAGCTGTTCCTCCATTAATGCTTAATATGTTAAAGCAAGAATTTTTTCTTAAGTCATTTAATGTGCGAGCAAGGACCACAATTGCATTTGCTCTATCCAAAATAATATCTGTTCCGGAATGACCACCCTTCATGCCAAAAGCTTTTATTAAATAAGGTTTTTTGTCTTTATTTATATCTTCAAATTCTAAAGGAATACTAATGTCTGTATCTTTTCCACCAGCGCAACCTATAGTAAATATGCCCACTTCATCAGAATCAATGTTTAATAAAATTTTACCTTCAAGCAAATCTGTGCCAAGGTTAGTAGCACCATTTAAGCCAGTTTCTTCATCAAGGGTAAAAAGCAATTCAAGTTTTGGATGCTTTATTTCTTTATCAAGGGCAGCTGTTAATGCCATCGCAATTGCAATTCCATTATCAGCGCCAAGGCTTGTTTTGTTTGCCTTAAGCCATTCACCGTCAAAAATAAATTCGATTGGGTCTTTAGTAAAATCATGATTTGAATCATTGTTTTTTTCGCAAACCATATCCATGTGACCCTGAAGAACAATGGCTGGAGCATTTTCACAGCCAGGGCTTGCTGGGACTTTTATAAGGATATTTCCAAAATCATCAAATTTGGATTCTAGATTGTGAGTTTGAGCCCAGTTTTCTAGCCATTTGGATATCGCAGCCTCATTTTTTGAGCATCTTGGGATTTTGCTTATTTCTTTAAACCAATGCAAAACATCTTTTGTTTTAGAATTATTAATTTCCATAGAATCTCCTCTTTAGTGTAAGCAATAAAATTCAATGCGACACATCATTCTTATATTTTTTGAAAAATTTCAAGAATTAATTTTTGTTTTGATAAATATGAAAATAATATGTATAAGGGAACAAGGGAACAAGGGAACAAGGGAACAAGGGAACAAGGGAACAAGGGAACAAGGGAATAAGGGAATAAGGTGATTGATGTTTAAAAATAAAAGGCTAAAGCAATTTTTGTTTCCAAAAATAACACTGTTTTTTTTGTTAAGAGTCTTTGCTTTAGTTCTGTTTACATATTTATTTTTTGGATATGTATTTACACCCATATATATTGATGGCTTTAGCATGGAACCCACTTATGAAAATGGAGAGTGGAATTTTTGTAATAAAGTGAAGTATATCTATTCAAAACCCAAAAGATATGATGTTGTATTAATAAAATATGCTGGAAAAAAAGTAATGCTTATGAAGAGAATTGTTGCCTTTTCAGGTGAAACAGTTGAGTTTAAAAACGGCAACTTACTTATTAATGGAAAAAGATTAAAGGAGCCTTATCTTTTTTATAATTTGAATTGGAACCTAGAAGCAAGGAAAGTGGAAGAAGGAAATATATATGTAATTGGTGACAATAGATCAACACCTATTGAGCAACATGTTTTTGGGCAAACGCCTTTAACAAGGATTGTAGGATCAGTGTCATGGTAATTTTAAAAAGAATTTTTATTGGAATTTTACTTATAGGATTTGCTTATTTAGCGTATAAAGTTATTTTTCCAAATGAAAAAACGAGAATAAACAAACAACTTTTTAAGCTTTCAAATCTAATGTCAAAGGACTCTAATGATTCGATAATTGGGCTTGCACAAAATTCAGGACAATTTGCAAATCTTTTTAGCAACCCATGTAAGGTGTCTGTAAGGGAAATAAATTTAGATGGTGACTATGATAATAAAGTCATAAAAAATTATTACATGGCTTTAAGATCAAAAGTTGAGAAGCTTAATGTTAAATTTATGGATGTGAAAATGGAAATTTTAAATCAATCAAGAGCTCATATTGATTTAACACTTAAAGCAAAGGGAAAATCAAAAGGGCAAGATACCTTTAGTCATGTTGAAGAAATGTTTATTGAATTCAATAAAAACGAGGGGATATGGAAAATTTCAAAAATTCGGTCCGTTGAAATTTTAATCAAATAAAGTTACATTTTTTATTGATCTGAAATTTTGATTTTGGTACCTTTTAGGTCAGTTTTAAGTCGTAAGTTTTAAGTTGTAAGTTGTAAAATTTAAAATTATTTACATTTCAATAAATGTATTTAATTTTATTTACCACTTACCACTTACCACCTACCACTTACCACTGTAAAACAACTTATTACTTTTTGGAGGAATTATGTCCGATTACGTTAAGGAAATAAATGATAATCAATTTGATGAAGAGGTTATAAACTCTGATAAGCCTGTTCTGGTTGATTTTTGGGCTGTTTGGTGTGCTCCTTGTAAAGCTATAGCACCTACAATTGATGAAATAGCAGAAGAAATGGGTGGAAATGTTAAATTTTGCAAAGTAAATGTAGATGACAATAATCTTACACCAAGCAAATATGGTATTAAGGGAATTCCCACACTTATGCTTTTTAAAGATGGACAGGTTACAGACCAGCTGGTTGGAGCCGCTCCTAAGGAAAATATTATTTCGATGATAAATAAAAACCTTTAAAAGTCGTAAGTCGTATGTCGTAAGTCGTAAGAACCTTTTCTCTCTGTACACGGTACTTTTTACACCACTTACCACTTACCACTTACCACTTATCACTTACCACTTACCACTTAAACCAAGGAGTGTTCAATGGATTTTTTAAAAGAACTAGGCATCAAAGAAATAAATAGTGGTGCATATTCTGACGGATGGCATGAAACAAATGGTGATATGCTTGTTTCGGTTTCTCCTGTTGATGGAAAAGAAATAGCAAAAGTTAAAATGGCTACAGAAGCAGACTATGATAAAGTTATGGCCAATCTTAATAATGGCTTTAAAGAATTCAGAAAAATACCAGCTCCTAAAAGGGGAGAAATTGTAAGACAAATGGGGATGGTGCTAAGAGAAAAAAAGAAAGCACTGGGGCAACTTGTTTCTTATGAAATGGGGAAAATTATAGCTGAAGGTGAAGGTGAAGTTCAGGAAATGATCGATATGGCTGATTTTGCAGTTGGTCTTTCAAGGCAACTTTACGGCCTTACTATGAGCAGTGAGAGACAAGAGCATGTGATAAGAGAAATGTGGCATCCTTTAGGAGTTGTCGGTGTTATAACTGCATTTAATTTTCCAGTCGCGGTTTGGGCATGGAATGCTTTTATTGCAGCAGTTTGCGGCGATCCAGTTATTTGGAAACCTTCCTCAAAAACTCCACTAACAGCTATTGCAGTTCAAAATATTATAACAGATGTTTTAGAGAAAAATAATGTTCCACCAATCATGGGCATGGTTATTGGTAGAGGCAGTACGATTGGTGAAAAAATGATTGCTGATAAAAACATTCCTTTGATCTCAGCAACAGGTTCCTGTAAAATGGGAAAAAGAATTGGAGCAGTAGTTGGAGCAAGACTTGGAAAGACTATTTTAGAACTCGGCGGAAACAATGCTTTATTAGTTTCAGACAGTGCAAACCTGGACATGGCTCTTAGGGCTACAGTTTTTGGTTCAGTGGGAACAGCAGGACAACGATGCACCACAACTAGAAGATTAATATTGCATAAATCAGTTTATGATAAATTTTCAAAAAGCTTATTAGCAGCATATGAACAAGTCAAAATTGGTTCGCCTCTTGATCCTTCAACCTTGATGGGACCTTTGGTGGATAAGTCTGCTGTTAATGACATGATGAATGCCCTGGAGCTTGTAAAAAAACAAGGCGGAGAAATTCTTTGTGGTGGCAGGATATTAGAATCAGATAAATTTTCTTCTGGATGTTATGTAGAGCCAACCATTGTTAAGGCTAAAAATGATATGGAAATTGTACAGGAAGAAACCTTTGCTCCTATACTCTACCTAATTGAAGCAGCAGACATGGATGAAGCCATCAATATCCAAAATGATGTTGTTCAAGGTCTATCTTCTTCAATGTTTACAACTAACTTTTGTGAAGCTGAAAAATTTGTTTCATATGCTGGGTCTGATTGTGGAATTGCAAATATAAATACAGGAACAAGCGGTGCTGAAATCGGTGGAGCCTTTGGTGGAGAAAAAGAAACTGGTGGTGGAAGAGAGTCAGGCTCTGATGCATGGAAATTTTACATGAGAAGACAAACCTGTTCTGTTAATTTTGGCAAGGAGCTTCCTCTTGCGCAAGGAATTGATTTTAATATTAGCTAGCAAGGATTTATGAAAGCTTTTTTCTACATATTTCTTTCCTTGATTAATGTTTCTTATGCAATACTTGAACATACTAGCTTCTTTGCAAATATTCGTACTGCAAATGAGTTTATTAGAATGGCTGATTTTGTAGCATCAAATGCTATTATATTTTTGTCCTTACTTATAATATTAATAGTTATTATTCTAAGAAATAAACAAAAAGTTTATTTTTATATTTTCTTACTATCTTCAGTCTTTTATGTGGCCGTTCGTGTAAAAAGCTTTTTTGAAAGTCTCACTTAAAACACCAAAACCTCAATAAAAACAAAAAATTGCAATAAAAACTTGAAATTGTCAAAAAAATCTGCTATATACACCCGCCATTTTAGAATGGGATAAAACTTAGGGCAAAAGTTAAATAAAATAAGGTATTTAACATAAAATATGGCAACAATGTTATTAAATAAATCAAAACCACTTGTCATGGGAATTTTAAATATTACCCCTGATTCTTTTGCAGATGGTGGAAAGTATTTTAATAATGAAGAAAAATGCCTTGAAGATGCCTTGCAAATGGAAAAATTTGGTGCTGCCTTTATTGATATTGGTGCAGAAAGTTCAAGACCAGGATCTTTAGCAATCTCAGCAAAAGAAGAGATAGAGCGCCTTGAAAAAATATTGCCTTTGCTTTTAAAGAATTTATCAATACCTATTTCTCTTGATACTTACAAGCCAGAAGTAACGAAATGGGGCCTTGATAATGGAGTTAAAATTATTAATGACATTACAGGCTTTATTAATGAGCAAATGATTAAGATTGTCTCTGAATATAAAGCTTCTTGTATTATTATGCACATGCTTGGAAATCCTCAAGATATGCAAGCAAATCCTAAATATGAAAAAAATGTTAGCGAGGAAGTTTTTGCTTTTTTAAAAAAACAATCAGAAAAATTACTCTCTGCTGGAGTAAAAGATATTGCAATTGATCCAGGAATTGGTTTTGGAAAAACTCTTGAACATAATCTTACTATTTTAAGGGAAATTAAAAATTTTTCGGCCCTTGGTTTGCCAGTTTTATTGGGCACTTCAAGAAAAGCTTTTATTGGAAATATTAGCGATGTTTCAGTTGAAAACAGATTGCCAGGCACTATCGCTGTAAATGTCTTTGGTTTTTTAAATGGAGTATCAATTTTTCGAGTACATGATGTTAAAGAAGCCAAGCTGAGCCTGGAACTAATTGATAAAATTATGGATAGAAAATGAACTTAAATAAAATTTTTAAATTTGACTCAGCTCACAAGTTGATAAATTATAAAGGGAAGTGTGAAAACCTTCATGGTCATACTTACAAGTTAAAGGTTACTGTAACAGGTAAAGTCCTGGATTCTGGTATGATTATGGATTTTAACGAACTTTCAAGTATTGTAAATGAGGCCGTTATTTCAAAACTAGATCATAATTATTTAAATGATGTAGTTAGTAATCCAACAGCTGAAAATATTTCAAAATGGATTTTTTTAAAAATTAGTGAAGTTTTACCAGAAGCGATAACTTTAAAGAAAGTTACTTTATTTGAAAACGAAACTTCTTATGTAAAATGTTACAAAGAGGATGTATAATAAATGGGTAATCTTTTTAGTGCATATTTATGTTTAGGTTCTAATGTAGGCAAAAGAGGTGACTACCTGGAACTAGCCGCTGAAAAGATTAGTGAAAAATGTAAAATTGAATCAAAATCTAATATTTATGAAACTGAGCCTGTAGGTCCTGTTGCACAAGCAGAATTTTTGAATCAGGTTTTACATGTGCAGACAGATCTTGAACCAAAAAAACTTTTGTCCTTTATTCAGGGAATCGAAAATTTACTGGGTCGAAAAAGGTCGTTTCCCTATGCTCCCAGGACAATTGATATTGATATCCTTTTGTTTGATGAAAGAATTGTTGAGGAACCAGGCCTTTTGGTTCCACATCCAAGAATGCATGAAAGAAGATTTGTATTAGCATTATTATTGGAATTAAAACCTAATTTAGTTCATCCTAGATTGGGTGTTAAAATAGCGGATTTAGAAAAAAAATCTGCAGGAAATATTAAAATTTTTAAAGGAAGTTAATATGGCTACATCAAAAGGTACATTATATTTAGTTGGAACACCAATTGGTAATCTTGAAGATATTACTTTAAGAGCAATCAGGACCCTTAAGGAAGTTGATTATATTGCTTGTGAAGATACCAGGGTTACAAAAAAATTGCTTGCAAAATATGAAATCAAAAATGAACTTATAAGTTATCATAAGTTTAATGAAAAGTCTCGAGTATCACGCCTTATTGAACTTTTGAAAAGAGGTTCAGATGTTGCGATCGTTACAAATGCTGGAACTCCTTGCATTTCAGATCCTGGTTCTGTTTTAGTTAAAGAAGCATATAAGCAACAACTCTCAGTCATCGATATCCCTGGACCATGTTCAATTGTATCAGCTTATAACCTTTCAGGTTTTGATTTATCAGGATTCTTATTCTTGGGATTTTTCCCAAGGAAAAAAGGCGACGCTGAAAACAGACTTGAACATTATAAGGACATGGAAGTTCCAATTGGATTTTTTGAATCACCAAAAAGATTGTCTAAAAGTTTAGAAATTATTTTGGATATTTGGGGAAACAGAAACTGCACAATAGCCAGAGAAATTACAAAATCATTTGAAGAAGTTATGCATGGCCAGATAACGGAAATTCTTGAAAAAATATTTAGAAAAGAATTAAAGGGTGAGATTGTAATAATCGTTGATGGTAAAAAGAAGGAAAAGAAACTTTTTACAAAAGAAGTTGAGTCTGATGCAGTAATGCTTATTAAACAAGGAAAAACACAAAAAAGTATTGTAGAAATTATTGCAAAAAGGTATGATATCCCCAAAAAAGATGTTTATAATCATATTTTAAAAATTAAACAAAACTGGGAGTTAGCAAGTGAAGCCCATTAATTCCAATGAATCAGCTATAAGGCTGGCAAGAGCGATTGCTTCTGATATTTTGCTTTATAATGAAGATGAGGTTATTCTTGGATTAACTAATGATGATCTCTTTCACAGGCTTAAAGACAAAATCAGGGAAGGCGAACAATTATATAATAGCCGTGTGTCTAATGAAATTAAAAAAAATTATAATTTTTATGATCGCGCAATTGTTGACGTTATTGTTAATGATAAGGGAAAAGAGATAGATTCGGCAATATGGTGAAAAAGTGGTAAGTGGTAAGTGGTAAGTGGTAAGAGAGTTGCTGGTTGCTGGTTGCTAGTTGCTTGTAAGAGGACGTCATCCTGAGCTTGTTTCAGGATCCCCAAACCAAGATGGATAAAAAAAATTCCTATAAAATTACTGTAAATGAAGAGCAAGTAAATCAGCGCATTGATTCCTTTATCTCATCTCATATAAATCAAACACGAAATTTTGTTCAGAAGCTTATTGGTAATTCTAATGTTTTAGTAAATGGAAAAGCTGTAAAATATTCATATAAGATTCGTGAAAAGGATATTTTAGAAATTGATATTCCTGATCCTGTTGAACTTGATACAATTCCTGAAAATATTCCAATTAATATTCTTTATCAAGACAAGGACCTCGTTGTTATTGATAAAGCTGCAGGTATGGTTGTGCACCCGGGATGTGGTAATTATACGGGTACTTTAGTTAATGCACTTTTATTTCACATTAAAGATTTGTCAGGAATTGGTGGCGTTTTTAGACCCGGCATTGTTCACAGGCTTGATAAAGACACCTCAGGTGTAATGGTGGTAGCCAAAAATGATAAAGCTCACAATCATTTAGCCAAGCAATTTAAAGACCATACAATTAAAAGAGAATACAGAGGTTTTGTTTATGGCAGTCCAAAAGAAGATGAAGGAAGAATAGAAAAGGAAATTGGGCGGGCGATTAATGATAGGAAAAAATATTCAATTAAAACAAGGTCAGGCAAATCTGCCCTTACAACATACAAAGTAATATATAGATATGCCAAAGCAGCTAGTTTTTGTTCATTTGTTTTGGGAACAGGAAGGACTCATCAAATTAGAGTGCACATGGCATCCCTTGGTCATCCGATTGTATCAGATTCAACATATGGAAAAGGCACAAACTTTTTTAGAATAAATCATCCAAAATATTACCCAATCTTTTCAAAGTTAAAAAGGCAGGCTCTGCATGCCTATGTATTGGGATTTGAGCATCCTGGGAGCGGTGAATACTTAGAGTTTAGATCTGAGTTGCCGGAAGATATGAAACATGTTTTAGAAAAATTAAACAAGTTACACGGTTCGGAATTTTAATCATAATCCTTATCCTAATTTTTTAAATGATTTTTTCGTTTATTTTTAAATTGCATAATATTTAATTTTGTTTATGTTGTTTATGTTTCCGTGCTCGTGCTCGTGCTCTTACGCGTGCACGTGCACGTGCACGAGCATGATGAAAAACAATTGATGGAGAAATAATGGGTAAAATATATATATCAGATATACACAAACATGTTGGCAAAGAAGTTGAAATATCCGGATGGCTTTATGGAAAAAGGTCTTCTGGAAAGCTGCACTTTTTACAAGTTAGAGATGGATCTGAAACTATTCAATGTGTAATTTTTAAAGGTGATGTTTTAGAAGAAGTTTTTGAAGCAGGCGATAAGGTTACACAAGAATCATCTGTTATTGTAAAAGGTGTTGTAAAAGAAGACAAACGATCAAAAATTGGCTTTGAAATTGGTGTTTCGGATTTTTCTATTCTTCAAATGGCAACTGATTATCCTATCACTCCAAAAGAACACGGTGTTGCATACTTGCTTGATAAAAGACACCTATGGCTGCGCTCTGCCAAGCAGCATGCTATTATAAAGGTTAGGGCAACAATAGTTAAAGCAATCAGAGACTATTTTGATAATAATGGTTTTACGCTTGTTGATACACCGATTTTCACGCCAGCAGCTTGCGAAGGAACAACCACTTTGTTTGAAACGGATTATTTTGGCGAAAAGGCTTATTTAACTCAATCAGGTCAGCTTTATAATGAAGCAAATGCAATGGCTCATGGTAAAGTATATTGTTTTGGTCCAACCTTTAGAGCTGAAAAATCTAAGACACGAAGGCATTTGATGGAATTTTGGATGGTTGAGCCTGAAATGGCTTTTGTGGAAAATGAAGAGAATATGGATGTAGCGGAAGATTTTGTTGAATATGTTGTTCAAACGACTTTAGAAACAAGGAAAAAAGAACTTGAAACATTGGAAAGAGATTTCTCTAAATTAGAAAAGGTAAAAAAACCTTTTCCAAGGATTTCTTATGATGAAGCTGTAAAAATATTGAATGATAAAGGCATTGATTTTAAATGGGGTGGCGACTTTGGAGCTGAAGATGAAACAGTCCTGGGTGAACATTTTGATAAACCTATTATGGTTTATGATTGGCCAAAAGAAGTGAAGGCATTTTATATGAAAGAAGATCCCAAAGATTCAAGAAAAGTAAAATGTTTTGATATGATTGGTCCAGAAGGTTATGGTGAATTGATTGGAGCAAGTCAAAGAGAAGATGATCTTGATAAACTAGTTCAAAAAATTAAAGAGCATAACTTACCAATGGAAGCTTTTGACTGGTATTTGGATCTTAGAAAATATGGCTCTGTTCCACATTCAGGTTTTGGCTTAGGACTTGAAAGGACAGTTGCTTGGATTTGTGGTATACATCATGTTCGGGAAACAACTGCTTTTCCAAGGATGCTTGAACGGCTCAAACCCTAATTTATCTAAAAGATGTCCCATTTTCTTTTCTTGAAGTTAAAAAAATTAACTCTTAAACATAAAAATTTCATATTCTGCCTCATAACATGTTAAAATCAAATTGTTTTATTTGTTCGGCGTTCTGGCTCTTTATTTGCTCTGTTTTTTTGTAATATTAAATGTAGAGATTGAGGTTAAGATGGTAAAAAAAAGCATCAAAATTATTTTTATAAGTATATTGCTTATCCTTCCTTTATATGGACAAAAAAATAATGAAAATATGTTTAAGTATTATTTTGAAACAGATCAAAAAGAGATATCTGAGGCAGAAAAAAATGTGTTATTTTGTGAATTTATTTTTGTAAACACAGCTGTTTTATATAGTCAATCTTATAGACTTTTTATAATTCCTAATGATTTTGAAGAAGGTTTGCTTGGGACAACTGAGGCAGAAATAATATTGCCACATAATGAAGATTTGGAAAATCCTGGGAACCTTTTAAATTTATTTCCTTTAATTTATAATCTTGAGCTTGAGTATTTTTCTGATGAAGCAATCATAATATCCTTATCTGGAAAAACGTTGTCCGGCCCAGTAGTTGTTGAGAGTAGACTTGCAGAAGAAATTATTTTTCCATTTGATACAGATCCAAAAACAGAAAATCCTGATTATTTTGTAAATACAGAGTGCAGAATAATAAAATATGTTGAACCAATTGAAGATGAAATACAGGACACCGCTGTTATGGGTATTTTTTAAATAAAATCGCTGCCTATTTTCTATAAATATTTTCATCATTGCAATATCATTATTTCTTTAATAATTTATTTTATACAAATCTTATAATTTAGTAAATTTGGAGAAATAATGAAAATCAAAATCCTGTCAGTTTTATTTGTTTTATTACTTTTTATTTCCTGTTCTATCAAACATTTTAAAACTTCAGATGATACAAAGATGGATAAGTTGCTTGCTCAATATAAGATAGTCGATATTGATCCTGATATTTCTTTGCTTAGTAAATCAGACAAACTTGTTTTAAAAAAACTGATTGAAGCTGCTGATATAGCTAATTTAATTTATCTGAGGCAGATACACGCTGATAATGAAGAATGGTTAAACAAACTTGAAGCAGGAACACTTGGTAATAAAAAGATGCTGGAGTATTTTTTAATAAATCAATCACCGTTTGATTATTTAAATGATTTTAAGTCCTTTATTCCAGGAATTCCTGATAATGATTTGGGAGGAAATTTTTACCCCAAAGGATTTACTAAAGAAGAATTCGAAAAATGGATAAGCGAGCACCCTGAGGATAAAAAGGCCTTTGAATCAGATTTTACGGTTATCAGAAGGCAAACAGATAAACTTATTGCTGTTCCATACAGCATTGAATATAAAGAAGATCTTGAAAGAATCGCTGTCTTGTTTAATGAAGCAGCAGGGCTTACCCAAGATGAAACCTTAAAAACCTATCTTAAAGCCAGGGCTATTGATTTTCTGGATAATGACTATTTTGACAGCGATGTTTCCTGGCTGAATTTGAAAAACAATAAAGTTGAAGTAACTTTTGGACCATATGAGCCTTATTCAGATCGGCTGCTCGAATATAAAGCCTCTTTCATGACCTTCCTTGCCATAAAAGACACAGAAGCGTCTCAAAAACTGGATTTTTTAAACACACATTTTGTTGCAATAGAAGAAAGCCTTCCCATCTCTAAGAAGATTAAATATTTGAAGAGAAAACAAGATGCCCCGATTATTGTTGTGAACCTTTTCTATTCAACGGCAGATGCAAGCATTGGAGCTAAAATGATGGCCTTTGTTCTTCCCAACAATGAACTTGTTCGTACAAAATATGGTGCAAAAAAAACAATGATAAGAAACGTTATTCAGGCAAAGGCAGATTCTATTTTAATACCAATCGCTAAAAATGTTCTTGATAAGGAGCAAGCAGTGAACGTTTCAGATGATGTTTTTTTCTATTTCAATCTGTTTCATGAAGTTGGGCATACCATGGGGCCTGGTGTTATTGTAAAGGAAGATGGGACAGAACAGGATATCGGAAAAGCTTTAAAGGATATGAATAATAATCTTGAAGAATGCAAAGCAGATGTAATAGGATACTATATTATTGAATATCTAACAAAGCTGGGTATTCTTGATGAATCCTTAATTGCCAGTCTATGGCCAACAGCCTTAGCGGGATTTTTCAGATCTGTCAGATGGGGAATAAACGATCCCTATGCTAAGGCAAGTTTAATAAAATATAATTTTCTTAAAAAGCATAGTGCTCTTAGCTATAACATGGAAACAAAAAAATATGCAGTTGATTCACGTTTGGCCAATCAGGCAAATTTAGATCTTTTAGAAAACCTAATTAAAGTTCAGGCCTCTTTAGATTATGATAAAGCCAAGGCTTTTGTTGATAAATATGCAGTAATGGATGCTGATATGAAAAATGCCCTGGACTCATTAAAGGAAATTCCAGTTGATATTCATTATGATTTTGTTGGAGCTAGAAAGCTTATGCAATTTAATTAAAATTCCCCAATACTTAAATTTGTAAATGTAAGCAGTTATTTGAACGAACTTAACATAAAAAACGAAATGGATTTTTGTAAGCGGTTGTAATTATTTGTTAAATAATGTTTGTAGTTTTGGTATGAGCTTTGCATTATATGTTGATGAACTTGTTTATAATAATTTTAGACAGTTGGGGTGAAAATGAAAATAAGAACAATTTTAATAATCTTTTTTATCTTTAATTTATTAGTTTCTTTTTCAGTGATCGCAGAAGAGGATGAAGAGTTTTTTGAAAATATTCCAAAAAAAAACTTTTCAAATATTAGAATTGATAAAATGCAAAAAGATGAGATCTCTGATATAAATTATCCGTCTGTTGATAAAATTCCTATAACACCAGGCCAAGAGAAAATTTATTATGGAAGTGTTGATCCTTCTTATCTAGAAGATTCCGTTGCCAATAATAGTGATTTTGTTTATCACAATGAATCTGACATGATATCTTCAAATGAACCACCAGTAATTTATTATGAACCACCTTTTTTAGAAGACAATGACTTTTATCCTATTCCTGAACCAATGATGTCAATTGATGAAATGGAAGGAAGAGCTTATATTTCGAATATAAGATACCTTGAACATGCAGGATATTCAGTAAAATTGCCTGTTGAGTTTACAGTTGTTAAAACTTTCGATGATAGAGAAATAGAAAGAAAGACTTATAAGAAATCAAAATCCTTGCCAATTAAATTAATTATGGAAGCGATAAGAAAGTTTAAAGCAGAGTCAGCAGTTAAATTTTCAATTTCAGAGATATCCCTTTATTATGAAAATAGACCAGAGCAATTTAACTACGACTGGGAGAATCCATGCCCTAATTGCCCAACTTTTGAAAATCCTCCAAAATGCCATAATTTGGGTACAAAGGAAAATCCTGAATACAGGGTTTATGCTCCTCATTATTTAACATATAGGTCAGGAGTCTTGGGTGATGCTGGATATGTTGAATATTTTTTAAATCTATTTGATGAGTGTCTTGCTCCAACATTTGAAGAGTTAGCAAAAGCTAATGAAATTCCAAACAAGAGAGATTACATTTTGCCTAATGTAAGTCAGTTTAAAGTTTGTAATGCTCAACAAGTTTTAATAGAGAAAAAAGATTTAATCGTTTTTGATAGGCACTCTGAGGACTTGAGCACTGATTGCGAAAATGAAAGTTGTTTTGATATATTTTATATTGTAATTAACAATGCACCTAATAACTACTCTTTTATTAAATACTATGAGTCTCAAATAGACATGCAAAAAGGCTTTATCTGTTATGAAGGATTAAATTTGGTGAGTGTTTCCTTTTGGCTTAAAAATGTATTTAATGATAAGATGGTGGAAGAGTTTGTGAAAAACGAAAGATAGGGTGTACAGCGTACAGCTTCAGAGGTTACATGGCTTTTGTTTTCCTTTAAAACTATTTTTTTTACTTTTTTTCCCCTTTAATTATGGTTTCTCTTGTTCGAGCTTCTGCCTTTTCCCTGGCGGGATCTATTCTGATAACCCGACCAGAGGTTTCATTTTCTTGAGTTACATCGATTCTTCTGGCGGCTTTTAGTGCGGGACTAAGGTCTACATCACTTGCTTCTTGTGCTGTCAAAGTTTCAAGAGATAGTGATTCAAAGTATCGAGGTGCCTGGCTTTGACTTATTGGATGCTGCCAGTTTAAAACTCTTGCGCTCATTTCCCGTGCTGCTTTTGCAATTTCAGGTTCCGGATGTCTTGTAAATGAGTTTAGCCAAACCATGTATGCCAGTCTAAATCCTGAACTAGCGCTGACAGGAGGAAAGGAGGTTAATTTTGCCACTGTTTTATAGTGGCTTAAAAATATTATTGTTTTAATATTTGGAGGAGCATCACTTGAAAGAGCCATTAGAATTTCTGTTAATTCAAGTAATGAACTTTGCCGAGAGCACATATCTTCCCAGTTGTTTTCTAACATTTCAACGATTAGCCTTGAAGATAAATCAAGCAAAATATGAAGGTTGTGTGTTCTTCCGGAAACATCCAATAAGGCCATACGAATTTCTTTGAAAAATAGGAAATCCATTGTTTTAGGATTTTCACCATCTTTAACCTTAGTAATTATCAAATCTATATCATCGTTGAGGTCTTTGACAAAATTTAAAAGCTGCATCATTGCATCATTATTCGATGCTCCAGCTTCAAATCTTAAAACTTCAGCCAAAGGAATATTCAGCCCTATATTCTCTTGTTGAAGGGAAAATCTCTGTTCTTTTGATTCATAAGCATTAAGTTGTCTTTCAATACGATCGCGAATTTCGGGTCTTTTTGTTGCGAGAACCTCATCTATAATAGTATTTGCAAGCTCAGGTGAATTAGAAATTATTCGTGTGGCAACATGTTCTGCAAATAAATGAAAAATACTATGATCAAAATTAGCCATAGTACACAGAGCTTCAATTGATTTATTTATTGTTCGTTTATTAACTTCAATGTTTCCAATGGTTAAAGCAATCAAAGCTCTGATTCTTATTTGCTTTGATCTAGAAGTTAAAATTTCATTGATTAATGCAGTTGTTAGTTTTTCTCCCAGAGCGTCTGCTGTCAATGAATTTTGAAAAGTAAATTTTCCAAGATCTTCACTAGTTATGCTTAAAATAACGGCCCTAACACCGATATTTGATAATGAAGAAGCATTTCGAATTAAAGCGTGTGCAGCGCTCAGGCGAGCCTGAGGAAGTTTTTCTGCATCTACTAAAACTTCTATTAAATAAGCCTCAACCCTTGAGTCAAAATATGCAGGGTTTGATAAACGGGCTATTGCTAAAAGTTCTGACACTGTGTATGTTTGTCTTGCAAGCTGAAGGACTCCATTTCTTTGGGCTTGACTTAATTTTTCAAAATTAATGCCTGTTTTGGCACAAAATTCATTCACAATTTGTAATAGTTTGCTTTTTTTATAAGCAGGATCTGTTAGAATAAATAAGGTCATAAGCTTAACAAAAACAGGTAAGCGATTGTGTTTATTTATTATATCCAGGGCATGGTCAATTTTTTTTTGGTTTTCAGTGGATGCTATATTTTCCAAAGCATGATCTAAAAAGGTTTCATCACCTAAGATGCAAAGTCTTCTGACAGATTCTTTAAATAAAGCTAGTTCTTCTTTTGAAGAAACTTCCATGATTTCCAGATAATTAGATACTGCCATAACTGCTCTTTCATCATAAGCTTCAGGATTCAATAATTCTTGAATTGCAATTTGAATTTCCCTTATATCACTCGTTGGGTCAGAAAGACTTTCAATATAAAACATTTTATCAGCTTCAGAAATAGCTGCTAGTTTAAAAGAAAATATAATCGATATTAGCAGTAGTATTTTTAGAAACTTCATATCTTCACTTTCCCTGTAAATAAGAAAACACCTTTCAATGTTACAGCACTTACGACTTACAACTTATGATTTGTTTTATTGCAACAAATGCAAGTAATTGAATCTTTCTTTGCGAAACTTTATTAAACTTTAACATTGTAAACGCCTGCAAAATTATTGCCCGGTGCATCAATTGCAAATCATGTGCCAATCTTGAAAACGTAATATTATAAATAAAATCAATCTGTTCAAGAATATGCTTTGGAAATTATATGTTTAACGCATGTTTTTTTTAACGCAAGTCTTTTGATTGTGCGACTTGGACAGTATGTTATAAATAAAAAGATTGCAATAGTTTTTCTTAAAAGTATATTCCTCATAACTTTAAACAAGCGTAAATTGGAGGTTAATATGAATTGTTACTGCATTTTATCACAAGTGAATTACATTGGGGTCTTAATTGCAACAGCCATAGCTATGATTATAGGCTTCTTATGGTATTCACCCCAAATTTTTGGAAATTGTTGGGCAAAAGACCTAAAGCTAAAACTAGAAAATATGGATACCAAAAAAGCAATGAAAGCCATGTTTGTTACATCTATTACTACTTTCCTTGAAATATCATTATTAGGCGGTTTAATGGTTTGGGCTAAAATTTCTGGTTTATTTCTGGGTATTCATTTTGCCTTTGTTATCGGCCTAATAGTTGCTTTGGTTAAACTATCAGAAGTACTTTATGAACAAAAGAGCATGAAATTTTGGGCAATTACAGCAGGCTATAGAATGCTTTATCTCTTGATCGCTGGTGCTTTATTAGGTGGATGGTAAGGGTAAGTTGTAAGTTGTAAGACGTAAGTCGTAAGTGGTAAGTGGTAAGTTACTGCTAGTTACTTTTTGGGGGGTAATATGGCTTAAATTTTGCTCTTTTTGTTGCCTAAAAGCCTGGAAAAAGCTCTTTTATGTTCCTATCTATATATATGCTGCATTTTAAGCGCAGAAATGTTTCTTTCAAGATTACCTTAAATTATATTATTTTTATTTCTTATTTTATCTTTATGGCACTTTTATTGCATTTTAATTTAAATGAGTAAAATATGATTAAAATGTCAATCAATGGTCCGTTAGGAGGATTTTATGAAGAAGAGCATGTCTAAAAAAGAGCTTTTTATTTTATGTGCGATTTTAACTCCCATTACTTTGATTCTAATATTTATAAGTACGATGATATTTTTTTGAAAATTTATTTCTCTTTTCAAACATGAAAAAAAATATTGTTTTTAAAAATACAAATCAAGTTGAAATTATGAATTTTAAAATTATTGTCTAATTATTTATCTTAGGAGATTTTCAAATTTTATTTCACCTGCTGAAATGTCAGAAAAAGCAAGCATGAAATCCGTAAAGCTCATTTCCATCTCAACTTCTGGTCTGTGAGGGTTAATAACAATAACTCTTTGACTATGTCTGTCGACCTTTTTAATAGCATAGGCATGTCTATAAACAAGTTCATGTCCCCCAACCTCAAAATATATTGAACTGTCATCTTCTTGATCACCCTGATGGTTTCGCTTGCCAGAAGGAGCTGATCTAGTATTAACAGTTGCAATGGTTCTTGAGTTGTTAAAGTTATTTAAAAACCGTAGAGTATCATCTCTTGTATATCCGGATTCTGCCAGAGCCTGTCTTGAGGAACCAATATAAATTTTATTTACAAAATTATTTCCAAAAAATAATTCTAATGCCCTGTGCCCATAGCCACCTTCAATTCTGGCTCTATCAACTTCTCCAATTAATTCCTTCATATATGCAGCTTCAAGCACCTTCCAACCTGTGCTTCCACTTGGCGGATCAAGAGCTTCTCTCAAGTCTCTTCTAAATTCATGACCCCTTTTAGGGCCTAAATAATTACTGTTCCACTGACTCTGAATATCGCGTCTGCTTACATAAACAGCGTGTCCGGATGATGAACCAAGAGGAATTTTGACAATAAAATCACCATTGGGAAGTTCTTTAATTGAAAAGGCGATTGTTGACAAAAAGTTTGGATCAGCCATCATTGCGTTAAAGGCTGCTATCAGATAGCAGTTGCCAACTCTTGCTTGTGTTGGAGCTACCAGAAACAATTCCCTGGCTCTGGCAATAGGAATTTGCACATCTCCTGCTTGATCACTTTCAATTTTATATCTTCTTCTGGCATGAGCCGCTGCAGGATGTATAGCCAATAATTGAGTGCGTCCGTCACCCGCTGCTCCTTCTATAACATCTGAAATCCAAAGGTTTTGATTAACAGATAAATTTGAAATTTCTTCAACTCTTTCCCCTTTCTTGGCTCTTCTAAAAACAACATTACCATTGCGATTAAAAGCAACCAGCTTTCTAACTGTCATTTTTCCGGTACTTGAGATAAATATTACTTCCCAGCCAGACTCCACTACTCCTCCAGTTGGCCTTTGCACATAAACAATATCACCTAAACTAATTCCTTCGAAGGTATTAAGTTCTGTCTGCATAACCAATTGGGCGTCAATCCCTATCTGGTGCACTACAGTCTTGCTAGACCTATACCCCTCCCAGAATGCATCCGCTTGCCCTTGAAGTTCCCCAATACTTAGAAATCCATTGTCCTCCTGACGTTTAGGAACAACTGGTTGTTTTTGGACACTATCTGATCTTTCCCAATTGGTTTCTCCCCTGTAAATATCAGGAGGTACTTCAAAAATCTCCCCAAACCTTGATAATTTTAACTGATCTCCTGGTTTGAGTACTGTTGGGGGGTGTCTGGGGACTTCTCGGAAGTCATATTCCCCGTGGCTGCGAATAAAAGTTCCATTGGTGGATCCCTGGTCATAAATAGAATATTGTCCTTCATAAAAAAATATTCTGGCATGATTGACACTTATATAGTTGTGTCTGAAATCAATCCCACCAATTACCGTGTTTCTTCCTATCCATAAGGAATCCCTTTTTGCTCCTTCAATTTCAATATAAGGATATGTTCTTTTTATTTCAGCAAGAGGCACATGTCTATAAACTGCCTCATGACTTGTTGGGTCAAAACCTGGAACATCGGGTCTTACAATTGCTTTCTGCCTTGTTTCCTGTACTTCAACTATAACATGTTTTTCAGAAGATCCCTTAATTGTAACGACATCATCAATCGCTAATTCCGGTCTACTGAAAGTCACAAAGCTTCCATCCGGCATTTGGATTTTATATCCGGTTTCAAGAATAAAACTGCCACTAATCTGGACATAAAGCAATTTTCCACTCTTATCGTATGTTTCAACCTTTCCATTTTTAATAATAAAATGATGCTTGCCGGATGAACTGTAAATATTCACTTCCGCCTGGCAAGGAACTAGTGCATAGATTCCTCTTGATAATTTTTTTATTTGGGCAACTCTTTCTTGCGGGCCATCTCCCACAATTTGAATGCTTCTCCCTGAGTTTAAATTTACAAGGGAATCTTTAATGAATTGGTCTCTGGCTTCAATACTGACGCCGCCTCGATACGCGCCCGATGGTTCTGTAGCCAAACCCCCAAAAGGTTTAAAAGATAAGGTCCCAACTGAAAAGTTCCACAAAGAAACTATTGCTGTTTCACCAAGTCCACGGGCCTTAAAATCAGCTGGGCTAGGTTTAGCGTCTGTTACTCTGTGATTATGACCTTCAATTATAATTTGCCCTTCTGCTTTTTTGATATTAGCTCTGTCATGAAATCTTGGCAAAATATAAGCTGAATCAGGGCCACTTAAGGCTTCAGCTTCCAATATAAGGTTAGTATCAGTGCCTTCACCAAAATATTCTCTGATCATCAAAACAGCATCATTTCTTAAAGCAGAATTCTGCTGATAAGCGCTAATTGCATCATATAATAGATTTGTTTTTGTACCATCACCAACTGATATTACTTTTCCAGAAGCAGTATCAGGTTTTATGGTTTGATCTATAATTAAATTTCCATCAACCATCCTTCCAAGCTGCAAATAAGGAATTTCACTTTCCTTAATAATACCTTCTTTTGAAATGTTCGCCATTTCAACGAGTGCATCTTTATGAATTGCAACAGGAGGAACCAAATGATCAAGAACGTAATATTCACCGTTTACTGCAGCATTTATTTTAAACTTGAAATTGCCTAATTTTAAAAACACTTCTCCGGCTTCAGAAATACTTAATCTTACGGGTTCTGTGGCCAGATTTCCTTTGGTAATCAGCATCTCAAAGGCAACACATCTTGCGTATGCTTCTCTTGCAATTTTTAGAGCTTCATTGTTTGCTTCTCCGCCCTTTATTAATTCAAGGATAATGTTTTCTAAAGTTACTTTTTCATTTGCATTTATTATGGCCTCAAGAGCTAGTCTTTCTCTTGTATCTGTGATTTTTTCTAGTTTTTTTCTCTGCCTGTCCATCTGAGCATCTAAGTTTCTAAGTCTTTCATGAGCCATGGCCAAATGAAATGGCAAGGTTATCCTTTGAATTAAGGGCCTTGCCAAAAAGCTTCCAATTCTAAAGCTTATTACAGTTCCAAAAGAACCTTTTATTGAAGAATATATGTTATCTGTAGATAAAATGTCAGATAAAGCCATGGCTTGAATGGGTTTTCCGTTTCTCATTAATACTACCGGTTCATCACCTATAGCAAACATCATTGTTTGAACAGCTACGCCCCCCATGCCCATTCCAGACATTTCAAAAAGGATAGTAGCTCCATGGCCTATGGCATTGTTTGTTAGTAAACCCTTTTGCATTGCAAGGCGACCAGCATGATTAAATGCTTTTAAAACGCCTAAACTAACTACAGTTGAAGCATATTCCCAGGCAAAGGCTTCAGTGCTTTGAGGAATTACTTCTAGTGGCGAATGAGCAAGTCCTCTTCCTGCCAAAAGATCTTCTGTGAAAATTGTCAGGGCTTCAATACTCTTGTGACCGATCAAGAAAATTAGGGATTCAACGCCTAAAGCAACTATTATATTTGTAATGCCAGCAGCTGTTGTGGAAATTGGTATTATGGCTGATGCAGCAACAGTTCCAGCTATTGAACCAATTGTTCCAGCAACAGAAAATAAAGCAACCATCATTCCTGTGGTGACAACGAATTTTGCTGTTTCATATGTGCCTTGTTTGAGACTTTCATAGATTTCGATTTCACGCCAGCCAACATCTTGAATTGTTCCGGCTATTGTTGAGTGTATTTTTTCAACAGAAGATTCATATAATCCCTCAGCTTTTTTCAATAAGGCTTCTGCCTTAGCTATTTCAGAATCTTCATTTGCTAAAATTAATGAGAAAAAAGCTTCTTGAATACTATCTCTTGCTTTTGTAAGCCTCTCAAAGGTCTGGCTTGTGTTAGGGGTTTTGTTTTTATGTTTTCTGGCTCTATCTAGCAATTCTTCTATTTCAATGCTTTGCTGAACAAGTGAAAGTGCTGATACACCAAATTGAAAAATCGCTGTTGCCATTTCTATTTCATCATCAAAGAATAAGGCTTCTGCTTTATCCAAAATATTAAAGCAGCCAGACATTCGTTCTTTTAAATAACCTAGGGCTTCTTCTGTTTCAGCTGTAAACTCTCTTGATTCGCTTAGAGAATTAAAATAGCTAGAGTTGTATTGTCTTTGATTTGCTAAAGAGGCAATTTCCAGTCCCAGAATCCATTTTGAAGCTTCAGCCAGTAAGTCTTTGACTGAACCTTTATCTAGGTTTTCAAATTCTAGTTTGTTTAAAATCTGTTCAAGTCTTAAACTAATATGAGAATACTTGCTTTTGTTTAATGCTGGGATTGATCCAAAAAATGAATCAAGTTTTGATCTTATTTTAGATATTTCTACTTTTGATATACCTGAACTAACGAATTGTTGCGATTCATCTTCAATAAAGTTTTGAACATCTGAGGAAAGCTCGTCATAAACATTTCTAAAATAGCTATCAGCACCTAAAATATTTCTTAAGTTGGAAATCATTTCACGGGTTTTATTTTGAGAAATTGAAAAATCTGGTAATTGTTTTATTATTTGAAGACCTAATGACTTATCTAAGTTTAATATTTTGTAAAGCAAGTTTGCTGAATCATAGTTTAGTGTGTTTGAGAAATCATCTAATAGGAGGGTTGCTCGATAAAGTTGCTTAGTAAATAGGCCAAGCTCATTTTTATTTGTGTTCCTGGCAAAACTGCATCTTTTTAATTCCTCTGTTATAACTTGAGCAGCTAAAGCTATTTTTTCTTCTCTATCTTTTGTTAATGAAATGCCTTCAATATATTCGATTAAATCTTGGCTTGAAAGTGCTTCTTTACTGTCATGATTTTCAGCGATTTTTTTAAAGTCATTTCTTTTGTACTGTTCTTGTGTTTCTAAAAGTAATAAGCCGCCACTTGCATCTTTCCTTTTTGTATAGATTTGCATAGATTGGGCAAGTGCTAGTTCAGCTTTTTGACCATTTTGTTCATTTGCAGAAATGAGGGTTATAAAGATTTCTTGATTGTTATCATTTAAATGCTGAGATAAATGTCCTGCAATCACATAACTTTCTCGATTTTTAAGTAAAAGATTCAAAAGATATGCAGCCTTTTTAGGATTTTCTCTTGCTAAATCTACAAATTCAGTACAAGTTTGGCTTTTGTTCGATCTATATTTTTCAATGATTTTTTCCCTGAGATTCTCTTGATTTTCAAAAGAGCTAATAAATGAAGCATGGAAAAGGCAAAAGACTAGAAGTAATTTTAAAAGATAAGATAAAAATAGTTTCTGTATCCTGCGTTTTTTTGCCATGCTTAATGTATGAGCAAAACTTGTGCCATATTGTTAGAGTTTGAAAGTGTTAGTAATTGCAAACGGTTAGCTTGCTTGGGTTTTGGTTTTTATGTTTAATATAGCAGTAAAACTAGCAAAAATTTATAAGATAATGAATACTCTTTAGTTATTCTCTTCTTTATCAAGTTCAGGAGTTGCTATTACTTTTGAATAAAATTTAGATGTTCCATGTTTTTTTCTAACTTTTTCTGCCCAAAAACCACCTACTATAGCACCCATTATTACAAACATAGTAAAGAGGATTATTGAGGTAAGATTTCCATTAAATTTAATGTAAAAAATTCCTCCAATGATTGCGCCTATTAAAGCAGGAGATGCAGCTATTAAAAGCCAAAATAAGCCTTCAACCAATTTTTCAATTAGATCCATTAACTTTTCCATTTTTTCTTTAAATTCTATAAAGGCAAAAATCTAGTAATAATATTAGTATTACGTCAAGCAATTTAAATGCTTTTAATAACCTTAACACGATTCAGTCAAAGTCACGACGGTTTTCGCCAAGAATAACTTGATGCATCTATAAAATTGGCATATTTTCGAAACAAACAAGGCAATAATGTTCTAGAAACCAGAAAATACAAGCATTTAATAGATGTTAAGCTCATATTAGACATAGATATAGTGTGATTTTCGACTAGATATTGCTGAAAGCAGCTATTGATATACTTAATTTACAATTGAAGAAATTTTAACACTTCTTCGGAACCTGACCACGCAAAATATCTTAAACTACTTGCAATGTTTTTTAATCCAGCTATGCGCAATAATCCTATGATTAAATTTCTTAATGTAGCCATCACTCTTGGGCCTGATCCTGTTCGTATCCTGGATCGATCTATAACTATCCTCTGGGGGGAAAAGAATCGAAATCTGATCCCTTTTAATTTATTATATAAAGTTTCTTGATTCTCTTTGACTGTAAAAACATAATCTCCTTTTTTTTCCTTAACTATGACTCTCGCTGTTTCTGCTTATGTATGTAAAGCATCGGCTGTTACTATTTTACCTTTAAGATCCATTGTTTTTATTGCCTTTTGCAGCACTGGAATTTCATTTGTCTTTTCCCCAACTTCTTCTTGCATGATGGTTATTTTCTCCTCAAGTAAAAGTACCACGTCACTTTTTTGAATTTTCATAATAATCTTGATTAAACTTAAATTCAGATTTTCTAAGAGCCTTTCTTATTTTTGATAGATTTTCTTCTAATAGCTGATCTTGGATCAATTTTTCAAAGGTATCAAAGCCATATTGATCTTTTCTAATTAAGGAATTTGTTACATTATCTGGAGTGACTATTAATCCATCACTATTACAGCCAAAATAGAAACCTAAACTTGAGTATTTATAAGAAAAAGGATTATTAATTATGCCAGCTCTAAGGGGATTTTGATAAAGATATCTAATCGTAGTTATCAAATGCTCATCATCTTTTATTACTGTAGGGAAATATCTAGTTCCAAATATTTGGTTTATTCTATTATTTTTATAATTTAAGTATCTTGCTAAATTACTAAAAGTGTAACCCATAGCATTTCCAATATTATCTTCCATAGGTGTGCAAATAATATGAAGGTGATTTCCAAGCACAAGGACATGATGAAGTAAGATATTAAAAAAAAGATGAAGGCAGTTGAGCCAAGATACAATCTCATTCCAATTTTCTTTTGGATTCAATAAATATTGGCGATTAATACACCTTTTCGTAATGTGTACTGTTTGTAATGATTTTGGGGTTTTTCTTCTAGCCATAATAAAAGCTAGCTAATGCAAAACAAATGCCAGAAATGCGTCTTCTATAATTTCAGTAGCTTATCTGGATGTTTGAAGGCTTTATTTTTCCAAATTCCAAAAAAAAGAAAAAAATCTATTTTTTTGAAAGAGTTAAGAATTTAAAAGTGACGTGGTACTTTTAAAAGAGCTTTTGAGCTTTTATGGAAAATAGGGATTAAAAAGGAAAACTAAAATTCACCAGCATCGAGCATCAAGCATCAAGCATCTAGCATCGAGTATCTAGCAACCAGCACTTACACTCTACTCCAACACAGTTTTCTGATACCATAAGTTAGTATAAGATCCCAAATCTCCATTTGTAATGGGATCATTACCATCTGTAAAATCAAAATCAACTGAAGGTGAATAATATTCTCCACCATGATACAAAGTGTCGCCAGACATTGTAATATCATAAGAGTAATCACATTCTAAACCGCCAAAGGTATAGGTCCAATAATAGCTTCCATCAACACCTATTTTATTAAAGAAGATATCATTTGAACCATTTGTTAAATGAGGGTCTATCTGCGCACCAGGATCAAAATCAGCATCAGCATCGAAATTACCAGTGGTATAAATATGGCCACTTGAATTATAAAAAATGCCTCCAACATATTCATCACCCTCAGCAGAACCCCAAGTCCTGGTCCAGTTATGTGTGGAAGTTTCAGGGTTAAAGCTTGTCAAATAAGCATCAACTGAAAAATAAGATCCGCCAAGAGATGAGTGAGGATCTGAGCCACCATATAAGTCAAAGTTAACATCAGTTGAAGCAAATTGACCTGCAACATAAACATTTCCACTTGGATCAACTTTTATAGCAGATGCGGAATCATCATCTGTTCCACCTATTTGCTCTGTCCAAAGTTCATTAAAACAATTGATATCATCTATCTCAAGTTTTGATATAAAGATATCCTCACCGCCATTTGATGTAAGAAATGAACCTTCATTGATTGGGTCAAATTCTTGGGAGTATGAAAAAGATCCAGTGAAATACAGATTGTCGCTAGAATCTAGAGTTATTGCGATATTTGGATTTTCATTTAGACCTGACCACCAATTAAAACCTCCCCAATAAGCATATGAGCTTTCACACAACGATTCAAGAGAAGAATTAAGTCTTATAAGATCAACCAGTGAACCTTCAGAGCTGTGATCACTTAAAATGATTAATTGACCACTAGATGTTATCTCAATATCAAGTCCTAATGAATAGGAGTAAGCATCATAATTATAAGTATAAGTATCGATATAGGATCCATCAGAACTTCTTTTTGTGACAAATACATCAGAGTCTCCCATGGCCCATTTATAATCTGCCTCACCATCTGGATTAAAATCTATAGCTCCATCAAACGAGGAAAAATTTCCAGTTACATAAATGTTTTCTGAAGTATCTGTAACTACATCATAGGCAATATCATCATAATAACCACCAATAGATTTTGACCAGGCATATGTTCCATTAGAATTTATTTTTGTTATAAAAAAATCTTTTCCTCCATTTGAGTTGTGATTATCTGTCCCATCTGTTGGGTCTAGGTCAACTGCGGAACCTTCGAAAAAGCCGACAACAATTAAATTTCCAGAAGCATCAACTGTTACGCCCATTGCTCCATCATTGTTGCCTGAACCTCCAGTAGCTTGGCTCCAGGAATATGTAGGAAATGTAGGCTCTGGATCCGGATCAAAATCTCCATCACCATCACCATCACCATCTCCATCCCCATCACCGTCGCCATCACCTTCTCCGTCACCGTCGCCATCTCCATCTCCTGCTTCCGTTTCTAGAACTTCTTGACCTTCAATAGCATCAAGAACTCCAGAACCCAAAAGCACTTCTTCCTCACCTTCTTCTGTTTCAATTATTAAAGTTATACCGTTTCCAGTATCATCTACTGCATATAATGATATGAAAATCCTTGATCCTGTTGAGATGCTTGTTCCAAACAATTCAGGTGTTATAATAAAAACAATGTATCCTTCATCTTCTGTTAGGTACATGGCCAGGTCAAATGGCCCTGAGATAAGGTTACCTTGGGCATCAACTAAAACAATAAAAGCCATCATTGTAAAGCTAGCATCAGTTGTAAATTTATAAAAAGCTGGGATGGCTCCTGGGATAGCTCCAGGAATCGCACCCGGTATAGCTCCTGGAATTGCGCCAGGGATTGCTCCTGGAATAGCCCCTGGTATTGCCCCAGGTATAGCACCTGGAATAGCTGAATCTTCATAGCCATCAAGACCCATGCCAGGAATCGCCAAGGAAAGAAACATACTTCCTTCAACAGAAACTTCAGAATCATCTTCCTCGTCCCCGAATTGAACTTCAACCCCTTTTGCAAATTCAGCGTCATCTTCATCATATTCAACTTTAATGCCAGCTCCATCAACACTTACATCAATATTGTTTTCATTGTGCACTCTCATTGTTACATCAATTTCATTAGACATTGTAGATGCAGGAATACCAAGGCTTGCTCCAGCTATTTCCATAAAGGTTAGTTCATCTGGATTATATAGAGCAGAGGTATTTTCACTGTCTTCTAATGAAGCTCCTGAAAACCAATCAGTAATGCCGCAAGAAAATAAAGCCAATGAAATTAGTATTAGATATAGTACGATTAATGTTTTTTTAAAAAGCACTTTTCCCCCTTTAATTTAAAATTAAACTATCTGATAATATAAAGTTTCATTAATTGCTAGAAAATAATTAATAGTCTCATAAAACAATTGCCGCAAAACGTCAAATAAAAAAACAGCAATATTCCACAACAAAAAGGCAAGATTCAACAATCAATTTTCAATTATTGACAATAAATTTCCTTCCTGCCAAAGCAAAAAAGCTTCTCATTAAAACCTCCCCTTTTTGAAAAAAAGACAGCCTTCACAGGCATCATATCCACATGATTTATAAGACAATTATCAATTCTTCGTTTTTGGCATGAAAATTGAATCTATTTTTTGGAATTAAAACAAATATTTTCATGTTTAGGAGATTATGTTTATGAAAAAATTTAATTGCCATATACTAACATTACTTGCTGCATTCATTTACATTCTAATCCCATGCAAAATTCTATATTCAAAAAGTTTTTCAGCTATAAGTGATGAGCTGTCATTAAAAGCACAAACACTTGGCATTGAAGAATCTGCAATATCAAGAGATATTGAATTAATAAGATATTATGAAAAAAGATATGAAACGCTTAAAAATCGTTTAGAAAAAACAAACAAATGGGAATTCACAAAAAAGGCTTATTTCTCAATCCACAGAGCCAGTAATAAAGATATGCTGTCAAAAATCATCATGGAAATAGATAGTTCAGATAAGGGAACTTTTGCAAATAAAATTAATACAGCTCAATCCTGGTTCATGGGTTTTACAAGTATTTTGGAAGAACTTTCTCCATCCTGGATTCTTGCTTCCAACGCAGATGAGCTTATTGATAAATATGAAGAAACACAAAAAGCCAAAGAAGAAGCAATTTCCGCTATTGAGATAGCAAAACAAAAGAACCTTGAGAAGGCCAAACAAAAAAAAGAAAAACACAGGCAAGAAGGCAGAGTATTGTTCGCCACCTATTATCAAGCTGTCACAGATTATTTAAATGGCGATTTTTATGCTTCATATAAAGGACTGAAACAGACAAAGGGTATTTTAAAAGATGGTGAAGAAGCAGAGTTCGGAGCCTTTCTTGATGAACAGATAGCTAACCTTGAAACATATTTTTTAGAAAAAACCAGAGAATCTGTTAATCTTGTTTTAGCAAGCCTGATAAAAATGGATTATATTGAAGCAAAGCACGCTTCAAATGGATATGAACATGCTGCAAATAGTAGAATAATGGCACTAAATGAAATTGCCTATGACCTTAATTCAGACAGATCCGAAGTGACAAATCTATATGGAAAAACCTCAGAAGACACTGAACCCATTGCAGTTAAAAGAGTAAAACATGCAATTGATTTTTCAAAATACTATGAAGATGCGCATCTTGCCCTTATGACCTACTTTGATAAAAATCACGCTAATATAGATCTTGAAAAAATTGCCTGGGGCTCTGTTAAAGCCCTGAAGGGAGTGGCAGCTGAAGCAATTATCAAGGCAATAGAATACAGATTTGGAAGAATAAAAGATACTGATAGCACCTGGAATAAACTTGATGAATTTGCTCAAAGATTTTCAGTTGGAGCATTACAGGGTGGTTTAACTGTATTAAAAGAAATAATTAATCCAGTAATAAGCATTTATGAAGAAAAAATCGAATTAGCAAAAAGAGAAGAACTCTTAAGTGACGCTTTTTCTAAGGCGAAAAAAACTTTATTAAAACAAAAAGCTTTTTTTCCAAGTGCTGAAGAATTTGATGCCCATGTTGATGCGCTAGCTGAAGATATATATTCAAATAAGATTTTCTCAATTATTGCAAAAGAACTAAGTGTCCCAGAATCTTTTAAAGACTCAACTCTAATGACCAAGCAAAACATGCAAAAATTCATTTCACTGGCTTCAGTTGCCAAGGACTTAAAAACTTTTCAAACTGTCGCTGAGTTTTCAAAATCTATAATCATAGAAGCAGCTCTTTTTTATTGCGGTGGCGTAATTGCAAAAACAGGAGTAAGCCTTGTTTTTAAAACTTATAAAGCAGCCAGAGCAGCCCAGCTTGGAACCACGGTTGTTAGACAATCATTGCTAAGAACGACAGCCCTGCAGGGTTTAAGTAAAACACTTGTTTTCACAGCTTTTTTCACAGCCTTTAAAGCACCTGTTGATGGCATGATTCAGGGAAAATCTTTTTTACAGATGCTTTCTTCACTGCCCTCAGAATATTATAAATATTTTGAAATGTTTATGATAGCAGGAGCTATTGGTTTTGGGTTCAATAATACAATTGGAAAAATGATGCATCACTCATCCTTTTTTACGGATGGATCAAAACTAGTATTAAGAGAGTTTGTAGCAAAAAACTCTGGCAAGTGGGTAATACAGCAAAGAGTAGTAAATGAACTAACAAGAATTTCAAAATTTCTTAAAACGAATATGGAAATAGGTTCACAAGCTGTTGGCTTTACATTATATGATGAACTAAAAGAAGGTCTTTTTCATGGAGATACAAGCTTTAAAGGCTTTTGGAATGACGTTTTAATGAACTTTATAAACTTTTATGCACTTCATATGGCCACAGCTACTATTGGAAAGTTTATGGAACCCCCTTTAGCAGAAAGTGCAATGTATTTAGAAAGCAAGGATCAAAGGCTTGACAGACAGCATGAAGATTACTCTTTTGATGCTAAAGCTTATTATGACAGAAGTTTGCGAAAAATTTATTTTACAGAAGAATTTAAAAAACTTTCAGACCAGGAAAAACTTGAACTGTTTAAACATGAACAAAAGCATGCTTTTTTTGAGTCCCTTCCTTTATCAAGGCAGAAGACATTATTAAGGATTTTCAAAGAATCTGGAAACTGGGAAAAAATTGTAGAAATAGTATTACAAATGAAACCAGAAATTCACAGAGCTGATGAATTAAGCATATTAAGTGAAGCCCTGGCCATACATGAGGAACTGCTCACCAGACAAAGTAATTACAATATTTTGAAAAACAGTGAAAGTGCATTATTAAGAATGACTACAGATATTTTAACTAGTGACAGAATTATTGCATGGCTTGATGGTAACCATGAATATCAGGAAGAATCGCGACCAGAAAATCCTTCTAAAAAATCTGACAAAGCACGCTTAAGAAGTGAAACAATACTAATAGAGCCAGTCAGAAGCAGTACTCGTGGAGATGGAAGAATTGAACTACAAGCAGCAAGCTTTAAAAGTTCAGAAATTGAAACTTCTTCTGTTAAAGAGCATCTGGCAAGACATATGGATGGCCAAACAGCAGGGTCTCAATTCAATCGTGATCTTTTTGCTGATGCACAAGCTGTTGTTGATTTTGCCATTTCCCATCTTCCAGAAACAATAAAATACGACCAGCATGGACGAGCTGAATTTACAATAGTAGTGAAAATGCCACACGGAATTGTCCTTGGACATTCACAAGTGGCCTCGCTTGAAGCAATTAAAGCAAATTTTCCTGACACTATTATTTTGACAGAAGCAAGAATAGAGGGCGGTAAGCGTGGAGAAGCTGACGGCGTTCAGGGAACATGGTATCCTGAAATGTCTTTTAATAAGGAAACTGGTAAATTTGAAGTAATTAAAGGTGAAGATGGAATCGCCACAAACCCGGAATTCAAATTCGAACCAGATGCAAGCATTGCATATGTAGATGCTCAGGCCTTTGCCAAAGCCTCTGCAACAAACAAGCTAACAGTAATAATTGAAAAAAACACTGCTACAGTAAAACCGGAAGTTAAAACCATCTTTCCTGGTGATAATGCCCCTGCTTTCCCAGCTATTATTGGAAAATATGGAGTTGATACTGTAAAAGCGGATTCTCCTGAAGTCCTCTTTTGGAACAAGCATGTTTTTGTAAAAGATAAAAGCCAGGTAACCAGACCTGATAGATTATATGGAAGTAAGGTGTTTGAAAATTTACTTGATCGTATCGCTCCAAGATTCAGAAGAATAACACCTGAAAATATAATGGAATTAGATGTTGGACTTACATATCGCCTAGATGAAAATTTCAAATTAACCAGCGGTGATCCAAGCTATATTCTTTACAGATCTGAAACTGGATTAACGCTAAGATGCTTGAATAAACCAGCTGTGTTAGTTGATGCTACTGGAAAAAAATTCATTTTAGTTTCTGGAAGTGAAAAAGCTCTTGCACAGGGAGACAGGGTCTATAAATCAGACAGAGAAACAGAACGAGAAAACTTTTTAGAAATCTCTTTTTATAAAAGCAGCTTTGAAGGAGCGATAAATCCTTCTGAATTAATAAGAAATTTAAACCCTGGAGAAAGTTTATATTTCACACATGATTCACAGCTCAATCTTATTCCAATCGCCATAAGAACGGATACGACTCTTGATGCTACAGCAAGCATTCGGGTTTTTAAAAATGCTTCCGGCGAATTATTTGTTGAGTTTCATCAATCAAAATTTCCTATCGCTATTTTAACAGCCGGACAGAACCTAAGAACAGTAGATAGAAATAGTTTGGTTTTTCATTTGAACGATGGTGATATTATCGGTCTTTACGACAGGAAAATAGACCCTTTAATAACTGAAAGAAGCATTAAAATTATTGCTCCACCCTTAACACATCCAAAACCGACCGGAAACGCAGCTGAAAATATTCGTAATACAAAGGGTTCTTTTGGCGTAAAGGTAACTGGAGCCTTTGGCGAATTTAGCGCTGGAACCTCAAACGGTAAGCTCGAAAGCTATGCCTTATCTGATATAGCAAGACCTAAAAAATTGGGGCCAAATGAAGATGGAGTCGCTATTTTTAAATTAAGAAGGAAAGCAGCGACTACCAGTGAATATTATGTTCTTTCAGTTGATGGAATGGGAGGCGGAGGAAGTGGTGACAGAGCCATGAAAATTGCAATTGATTTGATTCCAAAAAGAATTATGGAAGAACTCAAAAAAGTAGAAGGCATTACTGAAGCATCAGTTACAAGAATATTTGACTCTGTTATCGGAGAATATAACACCTTATTAAATCAAGGGGAAATAGGTGCAAGTTCTGGAGTATGCCTCTCCCTTGCAAGAATTTATGAAAGAAATCCCGGACAATTAGTAGCTGAATTGTTTTGGTTTGGAGATTCTAAGGCTGTCCTTATTCATGATGCAAAAGTTGTATATGCAACTAAGGATCATTCTTTGCTTACTGGCTTTGAAGAAAGAGGTGAAGAAATAACTCCTGAAATTGAACGATTATGGGGTCATGTAGTTACTCGCGCCTTAAAACCAAAGGCTGATCCAGGTGCTTATGGTTTCCACGAGATAAATATGCTTCAAGGTGCTGTGCTTGTGCAAGCCTCCGACGGTTTATGGGATTTTGTAAAACCAAAAGAAGTCGCCCAAATAATAAAACCAGCCAAAACAGCAGAAGAAGCCACTAATTTACTAAGAGATGAAGCCTTAAGAAGAATGGATGCAGAAGGCCATGGTGATAATCTTAATATTGCGGTTACATTTGTAAAATAATAAAAATTAAAATATTTGACCTCCCCAAAGATGATTTACAAATTCATTTAAAGGCAGATGCTGGATTCCGGAATCAAATTTCATTGAAACAGGATCATTGCTTACAATAAAATAATTTTTAATGATTCCTTCTTCTTTTAACTTTAAAAGACTTTTTTGGTCCCTTGGACTAACAATTGAGCTTGCCTTTACTTCAATGGCAGTATGATCACCTATTATAAAATCTACTTCATGTTGATTTTTGGTCCGCCAAAAACAGATTTCATCATCCAGTCGCAAGTAACTTTTATAAGCCCTTAGCTCAAGGGCTATTAGTTGCTCAAACGCTTTTCCATAAACTGAAGTCCCTGGAGTAAGTTGATTTAAATTAATAAGTGCATTAGCTATTCCAGTATCAAAAAAATAAAATTTGGCCGTTTGAACCGCTTTACGCTTTTTTGACATTTGCCATGGCTCTACAATAAAAGCCAAGAGTGTATCCTGCAAAATCTGAAAATATTCCCTAATAGTATTTCCATGAACCTGAGCATCATTACCCATTTTAGAATAATTAATTATTTCAGCATTTGATAAAGCAGCAACTTTTAAAAATCTCGAAAAGTTTGCAAGGTTCCTTACACCTGCTTCAACTCTGATTTCTTCTTGTAAATATGTATCAATATAATCACGCAATTCATGATAAGGGTCCTTTGAAAGATAAACAAGAGGCAGGCCGCCAAAACAAAGCAATTTATTTAAATCAAACTTAGCTTCGGCTTTTAATTCCTGTATAGAAAATGGAAAAAGCTCAGCTTTTCTGGCACGGCCAGCCAGCATGTTTGCATTACTTCTTTTAAGTTTTCTGGCGCTGGATCCAGTTAACAAGAAACGATAGTCCTGTTTTTCTGTCAGCAAATGAACTTCATTTAATAATTCAGGAATTCTTTGAATTTCATCTATTACTATATTAGATTTGCCAGAAGCTGCTATCATTTCTCGAATCAATGAAGGCCGCTCTAACAATTTCAAATAGACATCAGTATCAAGCAAACTAACAATTTGACAGGCATTTTTTAATTGCAAATCTATCAAAAAACTCTTTCCTGAAGCCCTGGGTCCAAATAAGAAATGGGATTTTTCAGAAAGCAATTTTGATAAATCTAAAAATCTTTTCATTTTCCACCAAATCAATGTGAATTTTACCGACTATTTCACATCATTCTAATAAATTTTATTAAAAAAGTCAACTCGTAATTCGTAAAAGCTGGCGTCCAACGTTTGATTAAAAAAATGCCACCCACTTTAATCTCCTGTTTTTGAAAAAAAGATTCGTCGCTCTTGCACAGCAACAAATTGTTTTATTTATGTTTTTTCATTCTGCCTGTTTTGGCACAGAACTTGAATTTTTAATCTAACAATAAAAAAAAGTGTAAAACATTATGTATTTTAAAGGAGAGAATTATGGAAAAGTTACTTAAAAGATCTAAAATCTGCTTACAAATTCTTATTATTTCTTTATTTATTCTTCCTTCATTATCACAAATAGCAATTAGTGAAGACTATGAAGCTATGATTGAAGAAGGTTCAAGAAGAATAATTGAAGAAGATACAGCTGCTTACAGAACCAGGCAAGCAGAAAGAATGCGTACAGATTTAGAAAACCCAAAACGCTCTGACAAGCCAGCAGCTATTACAGCAGCTGAACTTGAAGCACTAAAAAGAAACGATCCGAAACCTGCTGTATCATCAGATTTTTTGGCAAGACACAGGGCAATGCTTGAAGAAAGAAAAGCCCAGGAAGAAATGACAGAATCAGTTGATGCGGTGTTAGCTGGAACATATGAAACAAAACCAATTAGACGAGATGATGCCATAACAGAAGCAGAAATGGAAGAAGCTAAACGAAAAATAGACAAGCGTCTTGCTTGTGTAAGTGGAACATTATCAGATACACACATTGAACTTCTAGCAATAGCAAAAGAAGCAAAATCAAAGAAAACTCCAACAGCAGAAGCCTGCGCAGCTAGTTTCAACTCTCTTGGCAACTCACAAAAATCATTTTGCGACAGAGTGTTAAGCTCATGTGCAGGTGGTGAAACAATTTTTGCTTGTCAAGACATTGATGATGCATGTTATATTGGTGGAGATTATAATGGATCTGAAGGATGCGATATTTACAGATTTCAAACCAAAGAAGCAAAAAATCTTAGAAGAAAAACTCAAAGATACTATGAAATTCAATACAGAGAACAAGCAGGATTTGTTTTAACAAGAGGTGAAATGATAGAGCGAGATCAACTAACAAGCCAGATCCCAGATCTCAATAATTTCTTTACAGAAAGAGAAGTAGAAAGAATTGACCTGATGTCACGCAGAGTAGCAAAAAGAGAAGTTGCTAAAGACACAAAACCAACAACGTTTGATAAAAACGCCCCAATAGCAAGCTCGCAAACATCCTCTGAGTCTTCAGATGGCGTAAGCGAAGAAAGCATGCTTCAATATCAAGCAGTCGCAGATTTTTAGTGAAGAATGTCTGGCCGGTCTATCTCTGAAATTATTAAATCTTTTTTTTAAAATAATTAATAATCAATAATTAACAATTAATAATTAATTTTAATTCAGTATGTTTTTCTGTTGTGTTTAGTTGGTTTTATGCTAAAAGACTTTCATGACATTCACTAGATGGAGAAAAAAATGGAAGATAGCAAAAGCCTGGAACTACTAGAAAAATATTATTTGGATTGTGGATTTACTACAAGAACAGTTCACGCAGGTGAGCATGTTGGGCAACCACAACAGACATCTCACACTGGAGCAATCTATCAAACTTCAACTTTTGTATTTAAAGATGTTGAAGAAGGAGCTGATATCTTTTCAGGGCAAAAACCTGGATATATGTACACTAGACTTGGAAATCCTACTGTTCTGCTTTTAGAAGCAAAAATAAATGCCCTGGAGGGAGCTGAAGTAAAAAAACAAAACCCAGACTTAAGAGTTTCAACTATTGCGTTTTCATCTGGAATGAGTGCTGTAGCTTCAACCTTATTAGCTCTCGCAAGCCATGGAGATACTGTTATCTTGGGTGATGTAATGTATGGAGCTACTCAACACCTGGCCTTTAATGTATTAAATCGCTATGGAATAAATACTGTTGAAGTAAATACAGCTGACCTTGAGGCAGTTGAAGAAACTATAAAAAGCAATCCAAAGGCAAAGTGCCTTTTGTTTGAAACCCCCACAAATCCCATGCTAGTTGTTTCAGACATTAAAAAAATCTGTGAAATTGTTAAAACAATAAATCCTGACATGAAAGTAATTGTAGATAATACTTTTGCCTCTCCATATTTGCAAAGACCTCTGGAACTTGGAGCTGATACTGTAATTCATTCAACTACAAAATATATTTGTGGACATGGAACTGTAGTTGGCGGACTCATGACAACAATTTGTGATGAAGTGAAAAATGCTGTTTACACTGTAATCAAAGATGTTGGTGGAAGCCCAAGCCCTTTTGATTCATGGCTTGTAAACCTAGGTCTAAAAACCCTTTCAATAAGAATGGACAAGCAATGTAAAAATGCAATGGAAATAGCTAAATATTTATATAAGCACCCAAAGGTTGAAAAAGTCTATTATCCAGGCCTTGAAACTTCTCCCTATTATAATTTAGCAAGAGAGCAAATGAAGGACTTTGGTGCCATGGTTTCTTTTGACATCAAAGGTGGCCTTACAGCTGGCAAAAAACTTATGGATAATATTAGAATCTTTACACTAGCAGTTTCCCTTGGCTGCGTTGATTCACTTATTCAACACCCTGCTTCAATGACCCATGCCTGTGTTCCAAAAGAAAAACGAGAAAAAGGCGGAATAACAGACGGCCTAGTAAGAGTTTCAGTAGGAATCGAAGACATTGAAGACCTAATCAAGGCTATGGACGAAGCCCTGGAAAAAGTTTAATCCTTTTACGCCGTACGCTGTACGCTGTACGCAACACACATTTCCCCCTTGACCATAAATCATCAATTATGCTAAGCTTTTTCATTATTAATTAATACAGACAATAACAGATGAAACATTTTATTATTAAAACAGTTTTAATTATAATAGCATTATTTGCTTATTTTTCTTTAAATTCATGTGCCCCATCTTACTCTCTTGATGTTTTTATAGATGATCCTGAAGATTCAATTTATGATCTTTATTACCAAGATGGAAATATTTATTGGTTCTCAATAGAAACTACCAGTGGAGCTCAACTTTTTTTGGTTGAGTATAGTGGCCGAAACAATGATTCTTTTAGAACAGACGACTTGCCAATTGGCACAGATTTATTACCAAAAATTGAGGTTTATGATGCTAGTGGAACACTAATCTTAACAGGTTCTTTATCATATACTGATAATCCAGGAGCTACAAACTCAAGTGCTATATCTATTGAAGATGGAATAATAACAGAAGTCAACATGAGCATTACAACCCCTTAATACCTTTTACTTTCTTTATTAACTCTATAAAATATAGGATTTGAAACAAGTTGATAACTTGAACCCTCTGCGATTATCCTATAATATCCTTTAAATTCAGCTGAAACATCATCAGTAATTACGAGCTCATAAGGTGTTTTAATTTTTTCTTCCTTAATTAGCTCGCCATTTTTTATTATCATTAATTTTAGTTCAACTGCTTTATCTAAGGTTGTTTTTAAGTTAATATTTAAATTTACTAATTTACTTGTAACAAGCTCCTGTCCACTTATTGCTTTTTGTGTTTCTTCTGAATTTTCAAGGTAAAATTTGGGCATAATCAAATATCCATTTTCTGAAGCCTGTTTGCCATTTCTGACACTATACATTCGCCCTTCCCACATAGCAGCAAAGATTTCAGTAAGCTCAAAGTTCTTTAATAATAAGATTGTTTGCCCAGATTCAATATTACCCCAGCCTCCTTCAGGTTTAAGACCATGATAATCACCTCCTGAAATCGTCCATGGAGCCAAATCACGTACCCTGTTTAAATATTCGCCAAGAACCTTATCCCATTGATTTCCAGCATAAATTGCTTTAGCTGAACGTGAGTATGCACCCTCAAACCCTGCATAATCTCTAGTTTTAACAAGCAGATTAGGGTATTTAGCTGTTTTCATTTTAAGTTTTAAAAAAGAAAGAAACCCTCTGCCTGAAATTTCTTCTTCCTCCTTATTTGATTCTGGATGAGCATAAAAAACCATCCCTCCAAAGGTATTCGCTTTATTAATGAAGTGTTGATAGGGGGAATGCTGATAGCTGCCATAGTATGGATTGTATTTGGAGCTACGCAGAGGAAAATTATTAATTGTTCCCATTAATCCAAAAATAGCAATAATGATTCCAATATATCTAATATATCCCTTTTTCATGATTAAAACTATTCCCAATATTATTGCCAGAGAAAACATTAAAAAAACAAACATATACTTTCTAATATTTCTCTTGGTCCAGCCACCATGCACAACAGGAAGTTGTTTGTATTGCCAGGGCTTATAAAGACCAACAACATGAAGATGCCTGCGCCAATCTTTAATTGTTAGATCTCCTTTAAAAACAGAGCCTTCCCAATAATGAAAAGGAGAAGCCTCACACCCCGGTATCATTATTAAACCCTTATCATAGTAATCATCATTTACTTTTTCTATAATTTTCAGATATTCCGCTGGACCATTTTTTAAAATAGAACTCTCTGAGACTGAAACTCCCAAAACATTCCTAAAAGGAGGAAAACCATAAAACACCTCTTTAATAAGAGTGTCAGTCATCATAACTATTGATATACCTTTGTCATAAGCTCTCTTTGCTATGGTTGGAATAGAATCTTCCCCTGATGAATAACTTGATTGAACATGTATGGCTGAAATATATTGTTTATAACCTTCAAAATCAGAAATATTTATTTTTGGATCAATCTTTTCATTTCCCACTTCTCCCACTTGATTATTTTGAGCAAAAGAAAAAATAAAAAGAAATAAAAAGAAAAAACAAATAAGAATAATTATCTTTTTCAACATATTCTCCTAATATACTATTCTAAAATTCCAAGAATTAATTTAATTTTCTGAGAGTCACTTGCATCAATGATATCAATAATATTTATTTTCAAAGGTTTTTTCTGCTTTTCAAGGTGAATGGGAAATAGAGCCGATAACCTTGATGTAGCAATATTAATATTCTCAGAGATGTTATATAAAACGAGGACAAAGCGTTCTGCGCCTAAATATGTAACCAGGTCTCCACCTCTAATAGCTTTCCCAACGACATTTGCTATTTTTAACATTTCTAACCTAATATCCTCATTACTAACACCATCACGCCTCATGCCATCAATAGAAAATAAAACCACTTTAAAATCTTTTCTAACATTTTCTTCTTCGTCTAGTAGCCTTGTCATTATTTCGCATAATTGGCCATATGGGGTTAAGCCTTGACCAATCTCTCTTATTGAAACTCTTTTAAAATCAAGAATCTTTAATGTTAAAAATCTCTCAACAAATAATAAAACCTTTGTAAATAAAATAACAAACATTATAAAAATAACAATAAAAACTATAACATATTGATGTGGAATAGAATCAAGTAGAATGGCTGAAAGCCCTAACAGTATTGAACAAAAATAAATAACTGTTATCAGTTTTCTTGGGCTAATCCCAATTGCTATTAGCCTGTGATGAAGATGAAAACGATCAGCTTTGAATATTTTAAAAAGATTAACTCTGCCACGACGAATGATAGCACTAAATGTATCAAAAAGGGGTATCGCTAAAATAGAAAGAGGTATAGTAAGAGCAATCATTGTTGAGGCCTTCTGAAAACCATACAAAGAAATAGAAGCAAGCAAAAACCCAGTAAACAATGACCCTGAATTAGAAAGATAAACCCTGGCAGGAGGCAAATTAAAAAACAAGAAACCCAAGACAGTAGACGCTAAAACCAGCATCATAATTGGAGCAAAGAAGTCGTGCCTTATAGAAAACAAAACAAACAAAGTAGCGCTTGCTATAAAAATAACTCCTCCAGCGAGACCATCAACTCCATCAATTAAATTAATAGAATTCATTACAATTAAAATCCAGGCGATCCCCATGATATATGAAAGAACAATATTTAACTGAAACTCCATTTCAAAAAAGGGCGTAGTCATTACCTCAACATTATAACCAAAAAATATTAATATTATAGCCGCTGTAATCTGGAAAAACAATTTAACATAGGCATTAAGATTATAGTAATCATCGAAAATTCCTATAATAATAAGAACTGTGCTGGCTAAAAAAAGACCATAAAAACGATCTCCAAAATTAATAATTGGCTGACCCCAAATTATTTTCGCAATAAATAAAGATGCAAAAAATGATAAATATATTGCTGGTCCACCTGTTAAGGGCATTGGCTTTGTTTGAAATTTTCTTTTGGACGGTTTATCAAGAAGTTTTATTATTGGAGCTGTTTTTAAAAAAATAAAATTTGTAGCTATACTAAAAAACAATGCAATAAAAAAAATAAATATATATGGAAGAAAATAAATCTGCATTATAATAACCCCTTCGTTTTTAAAACCTGCTCATATACATCTGCAATTTTTCTAACCATTGTTTCAATACTATATTCCCCAGATGTAACCTTTTTGTAGCCGTTTTCACCAAACTCTTGTGCAAGTTCTTTATTCTCAACAAGCTTCAACAAGGCGCTTGCGATTTCTTCCGCATTTCCAGGCTCTACAAGAAAGCCATTTTTATTGTCATCAACTAAGTCAACCATCCCACCCACTGCAGTAGCTACTAAAGGTTTCTTCATAGCCATTCCTTCTAACAAAATTCTACTCATACCCTCATAATCTGAGGCTAAAGCGCTTATGTTAAAGGATTTCGTAACATCTGCCATATCAGAATGAAAGCCTGTAAAAACAACATTTCCCCTACAAGCCAAAGAAGAAACCTGCTTCCTAAGCGCTTCTTCTAAATAACCCTCACCAACAATCATCAAGTAAGAATTGGGGGCTTTATTAAAAACATTTTCAAAAGCCTCAATAAGATATGAATGGCCTTTTCCATCCCATAACTTAGAAACGCAGCCAATAACGGACGCGTCTAGGGGAATGTTATATTTTTCCCTAATGCTTTTACCATTGGCTTTTTCATATGAAAATTCATTTAAGTCAATGCAGCTGTATATTTTTTCGGCTTCAGATTTCTTAGCTATTTTATATTTTTCAGCCCATACTATCATTGGCTCTGAAATAAAAATCATTTTGTCTGTTATCAAAGCTACAAGTCGTTCTAAAATAATAAAAATATATCTTAATACTTTTTTTTCCGCTGGATGAAAGGCGAAACCATGAACAGTGTGGATAATAGCAGGAACCCTAGCCAAAAAAGCTGCGAGTCGACCAATGAATCCAGCCTTAGAGTTATGGGTATGAACAACATCATACTTTTCTTTTTTCATTAAAATATAAAGCTCTATTAAAGCAAGAATGTCATTTATTGGTGAAATAGGTTGTTTAAAATGCTGAATAGGAATAAAATTGAAATCGTGGTTTTTAACAAATTCTTCTAACTTTTCAAATTCATTTTGAGTAGGAGCACAAGCTAAATCACTTTCATAGCCATAATCTCTTGTGCCTTTCATTGTTAAAAAAGTATTAATTCCGGATCCACTAATAACAGGCAGAGTGTGAACATGAAGCACTTTTTTAGGATAGACTTTGTCCATTTGATTTTATAAACCTTTTTCCTTCAATATTATTGCAACTCAGAAAGCATAGTATTAATTTCAGCTTTATCACCCGCGTTTGGATTCAATGTTAAATATTTTTTTAGTGCAATTTTTGCTTTTAAGTTTTCACCAAACTGAGCATACATAATACCTAGGCTCTTATAAGGCGGAGCATAATTAGGATTAAGAGAAATAGCTTTTTTATATTCTTCAACAGCTTTTTCCGTTTGGTAAAGCTCCTGATACGTAATGCCTGTGTAATAATGATATATAGGATTATTCGCTCCAATTTTAATAGCTTGAGAAAATGAATCAAAAGCCTTTTGGAACTCTCCCTTTTTATAAAAATCTCTCCCTGTGTTAAAATGATCTTGGGCAGTTAAAGGCTTTGGTTTTGGTATTGGCTTGGGTTTTGGTTTGGGTATTATTTTTTTCACTATTTTTTCTTCTTTTACTACAGGCTTTGGCTCTTCTTTTTTATTCAAGGCTGTACCAAGATCTGGATAATCCATAATTAAAAGAGTTTTATTCTTTTCTATTTCTTGTGTATAAAGGTTGGCCATATTTTCTTCTTTTCGAAGCTGTGCTATTTCAAGCAACTCTCTCCTTGGTAGCATTAGTTCAGCGTCTTTTTGAGATGCCTGCACAAAGCGGACTTCCGCTTCTTTCAATATGTTCTTTTTCTTATAATAAAGTCCCCATAAATGATCAGATTCAACATTAGCAGGGATATTATTTAAGTATTCTTCTGTTCTTTTTGAATAAAGGGGAAGATTGCCTTTTGCTAAATAATAAACTGCGAGAGCTTTATAGGCATCAGCTTTTGTTGACCCCTCAACTGCTAAATTAGAATTGGCGTACTCCATAGCAGAAACTAAAAGTTTTTCATCCTTTTGCCTATAACCATAAAGAGCTAAATTCAAGGCCATGGCACCATATAATTCTGGCTCATTAAAGCTGTATAGTAAATTTTCAATCTCTTTTTTGGCAAGCTCATAACCCTCAGTTAGATCATACTTAAATAGTCTGATAGCTTTTACATAATTAGGATTATCAAGGTATTCAGGCTTAGGGGGCTGAGCTGCTTCTATTGCCTCTTTTGCTAGTTCTTCTTGAGCAAGCTTGGCTTTATCAAGCTCATACTTATCACCAGACACATAACGCTTAATAATTTTTGAAGCTTGTTCAAGGTAATGTGGATTCTTGGCTAAGACAGCGGCTATTATTAAAATTAATATAATAGGAATTGTTATTTTTAATCGTGATTTTGATTTTTTCTTGGTTTCTGATTTAGCCTTCACATAAGTATCTTCTCTCCCAGCTTCTGTCCTAACTACTTGAGAGGGGGATTGGGGAGAATCAAATTTCAGTTCTCCTTTAAAGGTTGGTTGATTTGTATCAAAAGCACCGGGAATGTGAGGCATAGAAGGAAAATCATCACGAACACTCGGTGAATCTTCTGTTTGGGTGGGAGAGAAATCATCATCCTCTAGCTTAGGTGGCTTTTCATATCTATCTGTAGTCTCGGGTCCTGAATCAACCCCAAAAAGCTCTTGAAACTCTGATAAATCACCAATCCTTAAAAATCTGCCACCTGTTATACTTAATTCATCATCAGGAGTAAGTCTATTTTCCTTAATCCAATTTTTCAAAGTATCATGATCGTCAACTTCATAAGTCTGACCACTAGCCAGGCGAACCAGCAGCTGTTTATTGTCATCATCCTCTTCTGTATTTTGCGGAATATCTTCTTTCAACTCAGATTTGATTTTAGGTTTAGCTACTGTTGGAGGCTTTGTTTCAGGCTTAGCATTTGGACTAACAGTGAAGGAATAGTTGCATTTAGAACATCTAACTTTAATTTCATCTGTCTTGATCTTTGTTTCATCAAGGTTATAAGTAGCAAAACAATTTTTACATGTAATTTTCATTTAATTTCCACTCTTATTGATAAAAAAACCTTTATAATTTTACTTAATTAAAAGAAAATTGCAATAAATTCAGGATTTTTTATTGAGGATAATAAGTCTATCTTCATTTTTGGATGTAGATTGTGAAAATTCTGAATAAGAAAATATTAAAATTCATAGCTTTGCGCTGATTTTAATTTTTCAAACCAACTTGCTTAAAGCCAAAGCTATCCTTTCAACACCCTTTTCAATTAGTTCAATAGAAGTAGCAAATGACATTCTAATATTATCACAGCTACCAAAAGCCTCACCCGGCACAACAGCTACATTAGCTTCCTCTAGCAAATACTTACTTAAATCAAGTGATGATTTTATCTGCAATCCATTATAAGATTTATTAAAATAAGAGGAAATATTGGGGAAAACATAAAAAGCGCCAATTGGTTTTATACAAACAAGTCCGTCAATCTTTGTAATAAGTTCAAATATTCTATTTCTTCTTTTCTCAAATTCAATTAACATTTCTGTAATGGCACAATTATTTTCATTTAAGGCTTTAACCGAAGCCCATTGAGCTGGAGTAGAAGGATTTGACGTCATGTGACCTTGAACTTTTTTTATGGCTTTAGCTAAACTGGTGGAAGTTAATGAATAGCCAATTCTCCAACCAGTCATAGAATATGTCTTAGAAACACCATTTACAATGGCTATTTTGCTTCTATTTGCCAAATCACAATTAAGGATATTTGAAAATTTTTCATTGTCATATAACAAGTCATCATAAATATCATCGCTAATTACTAAGATATCTTTATCTTTAATTACATCAAGCAGAGCATTTAATTCTTGGATGCTATAGACTTGACCTGTAGGGTTTGAAGGCGAATTTAAAATTAGAACTTTTGTTTTATCTGTTATTGCATTTGCTAGTTTTTTCGGATTTAATTTATAATTATCTTCTTCTAAAGTATCTACAAGCACCGACTTTCCAAAAGCTAAGGTCACTTGTTCAGGATATGAAACCCAATACGGTGCTGGAATAATAACTTCATCACCAGGATTTAACATGCAATAAAGAATATTATAGATTGCATGCTTCCCCCCACAACTAACAACTACTTCGTCTCTTGTATAGTCGATATTATACTTGTTTTTATATCTATTTATTATTGCATCTTTTAATTCAACAATACCATCAGCAGCTGTATATTTTGTACAACCATTGTTAATTGCTTCAATAGCAGCAGACTTAATATAATCTGGAGTATCAAAATCAGGTTCTCCTGCCCCAAAAGAAATAACATCAATCCCAGCTTTAATCATGGTTTGTGCCTTTGACGTCACTTCTAAGGTAACTGATGGATTAATTTTCGAAATATTATTACTTAATTTCATCTATTCTCCTCTTTTTCAGTGGTAAGTGTTAAGTGGTAAACTGTAAGTTTATTTTAACTTACCACTTACCACTTACCGCTTACCACTTCTTCCTCAGCCTTTGCCCAAGCAAAGTATTTCTCTTTTTTGAAAAATTTCTCTGCACAGCCATCTTTAAGGCTTTGGGGTTTCCAATAAACAATACTTTTTCTTTTCCCCTGGTGATTGCTGTATAAATCAAATTTCTTTGAAGCATTATAAAATGCTGAGTTGAAAGTAAAATCAAGATATTTTTATATTCACTGCCTTGGGATTTATGAATAGTTATCGCGTAGGCCAGTGCAATTTCATCAAGTTCAGCGAATTCATATTCAAGCAGGCGCCCATCAAAATTACACATTACAATCTCAGCATCTTTGTTTATGTGTTCAATACACCCAATGTCGCCATTAAAAACTTCTTTATCATAGTTATTTACAATCTGCATTATCCTATCAGCTTCTCTAAAGGTGTATTTTATTCTTTTAATACTCTGTTTATTTTCTGAAGGTGGATTTATTATGTTTTGTAATAACTGATTCATTGCAATAGTGCCAATATCACCCTTGTTCATTGGAACCAATATTTGAGTACTTTCTAGATCAAAATCCTTAACTTCCCCTGAACGAATTCGACTTATAAAATCACTAATTGATTTAATAATTTCGTCGCTTGTTTCCTTTTTAACAAAAACACAAGCTCTATCATTTTCTGAAAATTCAGGATAGTTACCACTATTTATTTGATGAGCCGCCTCAATAATGCTTGATCCTTGTGCTTGTCTAAAGATATATTTTAAAAAAGTTACAGGAACAAGCTTGGAAGTTATTAGCTCAAACAGCGTATTTCCAGGACCAACAGGAGGCAGCTGATCAACATCACCAACAATAATCAAACGAGAAGTATCAGGGATTGCTCTAATTAAATAATAAAATAAAGGTGTATCAATCATTGAGGCTTCATCTAAGATTAAAACATCACAGGCTAACTGGTTTTCTGAGTCCTTAATAAACCTTCGTTCTTTGGGACTGTATTCAAGCATTCTGTGAATTGTCTTAGCCTCATGACCTGTAGCCTCAGAGAGTCGTTTTGAAGCCCTGCCAGTAGGGGTTGATAAATAAACAACAGCGCCTTTAGCCTGAAATATTTTATTTATTTCATTAATGATTGTGGTTTTTCCTGTTCCTGGACCACCGGTAATAATTGAAACTTTATGCTTAATAGCCATTTCAATTGCATCTTTCTGGCTTTGTGAAAAAGAGAACTTACTTAAGTCTTCTACCCACAGAAGTGCTTTTTCTATATTAATGGAAATATCTGAAACATCTGATAAAAGCCTTGTAATATTTTCAGCGATTCCAATTTCAGCATCATGGAATGCTTTTAAATAAACTACTTCATTGTCCTGGTCATCTGAATCATAGCGAATTCTATCATTAAAACACAAGGCCTCCATTGCTTCATTAATCTTATCCAAAGAAACATTTAAAAGTTCTTCAGCAGCCATGCATAAATCATGTTTTTGCATATGAAGATGTCCTTCATGAGAAATTTGTTCTAAAATAAACTCAATTGCTGAAGCAATTCTAAGAGGCGATTCTTCATCAAAACCAATTGATAATGCTATTTGGTCAGCCTTTTTAAAACCAACCCCCCAGATTTCTGAAGCCAGGCGAAAAGGATTTTGTTGAATAATTGCAATAGATCTATTTTTATATTTTTTAAAAACCTTAAGAGCTATATTAGTACTAACTCCATGCTCATGGCAAAATATCATTAAGGATTTTATTTGTGCATGTTTCTCCCATGCACCTATAATCATTTCAACTCTGCTTTTACCGATTCCTTTAATCAAAGTTAATTGACCTGGTCTGTTTTCAATAACATCAAGCGTCTTTTCAGCAAAATATTCAACAAGCCTCTTTGCCATGGTTGGCCCAATACCCTTAATCAAACCTGAGCCCAGATATTTTTCAATTCCTTCCTTTGTGCTGGGAGTAATTGAAATATACGAATCAAAGCTAAACTGCTTACCAAATTTTTTATTGTTTACCCATTTGCCACTTAAGCGAAAAGCCTCTCCTGGTTTGGTCTCAAACATGGTCCCAACAATAGTAGTATTTTTTGCAGATAGCTCATCATAAAAATGTGCAACTATATAATTTGATTCTTCAGAATAAAAAATGATGTTTTCAATTTGCCCCTGCAGGGTTTCTTCTTTTTCCATTATGCCTTTGATATAAGATTTCACTTTGAAATTGTCAATTCTTGTTGCTAGGGAGGGGGTGCTCGATGCTGGATGTTTGGGACTGATCCACTTAATCCACTGTTTCCTTGTTCCCTTGCTTGGCCCCAATTTTGCATATAATTTTCTAAACATATAATTTTTGTGCTTAAACTAAGCATTTATTAAGGGGTAGAAAATATTATGATAAAACATTGCCAAAAACTGATGACACAACAAAAAATTTTTTACATTTTTTTATACCAGAACTGGATAATTCAGGAAAACTCAAGGAAACAAAAATAAAAAGTCTTTTAATGAATTCTAATCAAAATTTAAAAGCATTAAAATATAAAGAAAATGAACTTATAGCTATTTTTGATCAATTTGATTCTAATAAAATTACTCTTTACACAGGCAGCTTTGGTGGAAGGTTTGTTGAAAGAGCTAGCTTCATCATATGAAGAAGCCTTAAATTTAAACCCAAATCAAACAGGATTATGTGTTAATCATTATCTTGGTTTTGCAGAAATAGAGGCAAGACAAACGAAAAAACGCTACTGGTCACAAGAAAGATATTTTAGACCAGACACGCAAAATAAATATGGCACCTTAAACACGTCATACAATGAAAATTTAGTAAACTACTATTTGAATCTGGTTTTTGATACAAGAAATAAAAGCTTAAACTTCTCCCATGAGGCCTTAGTTAAATTCATATATGCAGATCGATTTACTTTTGATAAACTTGTTATAAATACAACATCAGATATCCACGAAGAACAAGTGTGGAAAGTTATTGATAACCAGAAGTATGAATCTTTTTATCCTGGCAAACAATGTTATAAAGGATACTGTTTATCAAAAAGTGATAAAGACCTTGCAAAGGGGCTTTTAAGCTATTTCCACAATGAACCAAGGTTTAGATCATCTTTAGCAAATACTGATATTATTTTCAGATCTGATGAAAACACAATTCTATTTACTCCCATTAATAATGCCTTAACAATTCAGAGCTTCATCTGGTCAGGAAACATATATGCCTTTTTGGATGACTTTGTTTACTGGTCAATGAGACATGGTCAACAACAATGGGATCAATTAGTTGAGTGCATGGATGAGCTTGCTTTTAAAAATGAAGATAACCCTGCATCAGCAGATGAAGCATCAAGGCACATATCTCAAAATACAAATCAAAATGGTGATAGCTTTACCTTAAAATGGAAAATGGAAGTTTTAGAAGAAGTCTCTTTGCTGTTAAAAGAAATTGATACCAATATCAGTTTATAATATGTGCTGTTTTCAGGCACTGACAAAAAACCTTAAATTATCACCCAGCGCAAAGTGCTGAATTAACTCAGCTTTTAACTCAAGCATAGTGGCACAGTGTTTGCACTAATAATCTGCGTGGTACAGATATTATAATATCTTGCAAAACAAAAATTTAAGGGGACTAACATGAAACAAAAAGCCATATTATTATTTCTATTCGTTTTTATTTTCACATCAAGCCTATTTTCCCAAACACATTTTGCAGAAGGTGAACTGGTCGAAATCCAGGCTCAACTAGAATTATTATATGACAAATGGAATGATTTGCGCGGTGATATCACACAAGAAGCTTATGACAAAATGTGGGCTGCTAATAGAACCAGCACTTTAGAAAATGATGTTGAATATTTTAAAGAACACTTTGAATATGCAGATGAAGGAAAAGAAAATATGGATAAGCATAAACGCTTAAAATTCAAATTTTTGCTTCTTTTAAGAGGAAGAGCTGACTTTAATTACTCGGAACTTGCAATGGAGCTGCTTGCTCATATTATGCTTAATGATTCAAGTGCTGAAGTAAGAGCTGATGCTGCTGACTTATTATCTTCAGGTCGGCAGAGTGAACAAGTAAGGCTGAGACAACAAGTACGTGGACAAATCATAGAAGCCATGAACATTGAAACTGAAAAAGCAGTAATTGATGCACTTATTAACACAATTAAAAATTTCAAATACAATGATCCTGAAATTCGTGATGTATTAATTGAAAAAGGATTGGGACATTCAGATGTTGATATCAGGATGCACGCATGGACAACAATTAATGAAAACAAGATTACAGGTGAAAAGGTCGGTGAAGCTTTTGTAACCCTATACAATAGCACAAGTGAAGCAAGTTTAAAAACCAAAGCGCTTTTTGGTCTGTCAATAGAGGGCAATGCTCGTGTCGCTGGATCAAGGGCAGTAGTTATAGATGGTTTAAGAAGTGAAAATCCATTTATGGTATACTATGCCGCTAAAGCGGCAATAACTAACCCGGGAGAATTAGTAGGAAAGGCTTTGCTTGAAACAGGGATTGCTGCACAGGGTCCAGAAAGAGATGCAACCAGAAAGGCATCAATGATAGCCCTTAGACAGGAAGGAACAAGTCATGTAAGTGGAATTAAGCAAGCGTTGGCATTAACAGATGGCATTGGAATTGCGGATTCCAAAATAAGCGTACAAACTGAAGCTGTATTAACCGTTGTAACGGGTGATCATATTGACGCCGAGGTAGCTGAAAGGCTGATCAAGTATGTTGGCAGAAAAAACGGCATTGAGTTAAAAATAACCTTAATTGAAGCCTGTTTAGCAGATGATATTCCAAAAGAATTAGCCCAAAAAGTTATTGAAGGAATTTACGTAAACGAAGCAATCGGAGAACATAACACAGGATTGAGAGACTACATTGCTGAAGGTTTGGAATTTCTGGAAAGAAGCTCTGAAGCTTCTGCAGAAAACAAAGGAAGACTCGAAATAGCAGGAGCTGAATTAAGAGAAGATTCTCGCGAAAGCAAGAAAGGTTCAAGAGGGGGCTTTGGATCAGGTACAATGAACGGAGCAGTGAGGGAAGCAAGAGGAAGAGAATATGGCCAAAGGTCGGGTCAAAGACAAGGTATATCTTCATTGGATGTTGAAAGAGAATTAGAAGAACTAGGCAGAAGAAAACGAGCCAGACAAGTAACAGACTTTGAATATAACCAAGAAGTTCAAAGACTTCTGGGTAAACGCGCACAAGCAGAAGCAAGAGAAAGCATAGCCAGAAGGCTTAGAAGATAAGAAAAAAACGGGTTTGTATAAAAATTAATAAAGAGAGGGTATATGAAAACTTTGAGCATTATTAAAAAATATGCTTTAATTAGTATTATTACAATACTTTTATCCTCTCAGCTAAACGTTATTTATGCACAGGAAAATTCCAATAATTCCTTTGATTACTCAGATCCTGTTTTAGCGAACTGGTTTCAGGAAAATCCTTTTGAAGAGTCAGGAAGCAAGCAAAAATTTTCACAGCTAAGAGAATTCTTAAAAAAGGATTTTCTAAAGACGAAAAAAATGGCGAATGCCAAATACGCTAATAGATTTGCAAGAGGAACCATTAGCCACACAAATCATGTCTTATCCATGGTAATGATGATGGCAGCAATGCATGCCTCAACAGGATTTGATGAATATACCAAAAGCCACTTATTATACATCCAAAACCCACCAAGTCTAAAAGACAGAATAAGTTTTATTGGAGAGTCCTTATATGACTTATTTACAGATGGTGAGTTTCTTATGATGTGGCAAGGTTCTGCAGTGCTTGAGGGCATGCTTAGAATAGGCGGAAGCGAAAAAGTTTTTCAAGGCCTTGAAGGCCTCATGACTGGAGTGGCCGGCAAAACAGCAATGGGTATTTTTATTCATTCCTTTTTAAAAACCGCTTATGCTTTCGGATTTTGGGAATTTTTCAAAGGTTGGATTGACATGGCCAAAGAACTAACAGAAATGTGGGTTTATGAACAACCTGAAGGCTTTATAGCGCTTTATGAAGAACATATGCCTTATATAACAGACTTAAAAAAATTATTTTCAATGCCTGAAAGGCTTAGAAATACTTTTTTAAACAACCTCGGCCAAATATTAAAAAATCAGGAATACGTAAATCTTTTGTTTTGGAATATTTTCAGGAAACAACTTTTATCCGGAGATTTTGTTACCCTGGTAGGCAGTATGACCCTGGCCGGTGAATTAGTAGGGGCTGTTTTAGGTGGTGTTGCCGGAGGACCAGCAGCTCCTCTGACAAGCATTGAAGGTTTATTTGTTGGCGCGGTAATTGGTGCCTTATCCGGAATAATTGGATTTGTAATCCATGAATTGATTCCTGAGAAAGTAAAGCTGGGTATAGATGGCACCTTCAAATCTTTCAGATTCTATAACAATGAGTTTAATGTTTTGGCTAATTCAAGCTCTTTAAAAGCTTTAATTGACCACGGACCTCCACCTGAAGATACGGCTGATCGCTGGCTAGAAGGAAATGGAGCTCAGACATATAGATACAAGGAAGCAAGCTTAGAAGGTAAACTTAGCACAAGAAAGGATTTGCGCAAACTAGCATTTACCCCACTTTTTGAATGGTATGATAAACTGAGCATTCAAATTAATAAAAACAAAGAAGATATTAATCAGCGTTTAAAACTAAGAGAAAAATTTTGCAAAAACCCAGATAGTGTAACTGGAGCAAAAAGGTTGAGCACCTGGTTTTCCTATTCAGACTGGATTTTCAGACAAGCTTCAATTCCCTTTAGCAATGCCAATTTGGTGGAATTACTATGGCCACCCAGTGCCAACAAAGCCATTGCTGAATTGATAGATAAAAAAGAAATTTCAAGCTTAATATTAGAAACAAGAGCTTATATTAAAAAAAGATATAAGGTTAATCATAACTTAAGAAAAGCCTATATTGGTGAAGAATTATTTTTAATGGATACAATAGGTGAAACCTTTGACCATTACCCCGATAACTTTGATCCAAATGAAATCATTAATCAGTATAGAAACAATCCGGAGGAAGTAGCAGATAAATTTCGTGCTCAGGCAAGTGTCTATTTCAATGAATACTCTTCATGCAGCTTGAAACTACAGGAAGTAAAAGATGCCATGTATGAAAGAACCTTTATAGCAGAAGATAACAGAATAATAGGACAATACGTTGATGATATTTTTACCGAGGATCAGTGCAATGAAAACACAAGAATCTCTGACTATCTGCCTCCAGTAAGAATTACATTTCCATATACAGAAAAAAACAAATGCTTAAACTGGCTCTTTAAAAGCCTGCAAGGCGGCAAAATAAGAACACCTGAAGACCTAATGCTTTTTGATACCCGCGTTTTAAAGTTAAATATATTCAGAGATTATCTTGAAGATGCTCATAACAAAATAAAAAGAAGTCCTGAAATACAACAAGCCATAAGAGACGGGGCTAGCTTTAAAGATATAATGAAAAAAGATATTCATAGTGAATCTTACAGACCAAGAGTATTACAGGAAATAAAAAAAGTAAGAAGACTAAAACAATACACTCATGATTTCACAGAATTAAATTATGAAAGAATTTTGACTGAGGACTGTATAACAAAGCAGAAAAATGAATATATTTTTAATAATATGTCTGAAACGGAAAAAGCCAGAGAATATCAGGATGCAGATGAAGAAAAAAGAAAAATTACTGAAAGTGAAATGGCAATTGAAGCAATAAACCATGCTGACAAAATATGCATGCATACAAAAGAAGCACAAGATTTATTTTCTCAGATTTTGTTTGCAAGAGCAAAACTAAACCTCTTAGGTTGGAATGAAGATATTTTTGATTTAGCAAATGAAGATTTGGTAGAAATTTATTTAAATGATATTTCGAGGGGAAAGGAACCTAATCCAATTGATCTTGATGATGAGGAAGTAACAGAGGAAGCCATATATGAAGATTTTAATAGCGGTACTGAAAGCCAGCAAAGATTTGAAGATTATGATGATGAAGTACAAATAGAAGAAAACAGATATGATCCAACAAGAACCCATGTTGATCCTGATTCTCCACTTGCTATTTATTTTGATGAAAATGCCCCAATAGATCCTTCTGTTGTTAATTTTGAAAGAGAACAAACTTTGTGGAAATACTTAAGATCCAAACTAGATTCGATTAATACTTTTTCTGATGTAATTATTATTAGCAATACAATACAACAAAACATGAAACTTCCCAATAAAGAAGCGTTTGAAAAAGAACATCCTGAATTTTTCTATGCATTAAAGGATCTGGAACAAAGTATAATGCTTGGAGCCGTTAATCCCAGATTCTTAGGACCAAGAAGTATAAAAGAGTTGATTTTAGTTGGCTATGGTTGGAAATTATTTACAGATAATGCTGCTGATTTATCTGAACTTCATGATATTCAGGCATTTTATACATCGAACTTCCAGTATATTGAAAAATCTGAATTGTTAATGGCGAGTTACCTTGACCTTTTATTATCAGCACTAAGCTCTGAAGAATATATAATTCGAGATCCCCTAACAATGCTGTTACAATCAGGACAAAGATGGATTCAGTTCAAGCAACTTGAAGAAATGAAGAGCTGGGGAATGGAAAAACTAAAAGATTTTTATGCAAATCCTCCTGCCAGGGATAGAAAAAAAATAAATGCAGCTTCAATGTATATTGAATTATTGGATTACGACTATAGACTTTTGCAAAACAGTTCAGTGATTGACTGTTTTTTTGGATATTATAAAAATTTTTATTAGATAGAAATAATTATTAAATTATCCAGATCCACGACTGTTCTCAATAGCAATCTGTTCATTCAAGGTCCAATAATCATAAACATAACCAATCAAAAACAAGCCACCTGTAAAAAAATAAATTATCCCTGTAATCCATTTTCCCATATACATTCTATGTATCCCAAGATATCCTAAAAATGTAAGCAAGACCCATGAAACTGTATAGCTTATATACCCCTCTTTAAACCTCATATCTGCTTCTGCATCCATTCCTGGAATTAAGATAAGGTCAATGAGCCATCCAATTCCCAGTAAACCAAAGGTAAAAAACCAAATTGTTCCTGAAACTGGTTTTCCAAAATAAAATCTATGAGCTCCAGTAAAACCAAAAATCCAAAGAATATAACCAAAGCCCATATTATGAGAATTGATTTTCATATATTGTCTCCTAAGAAGTTTTTATATAAACATATCTATAAGTATTCAAAACTTGTTTTTCAAGCCTATTTTGGTATAAATACATATTAATTTAAATTTGTTTTGATTTTTCAAATCTCCCTCAAAAAGGATAGGAGTTAAACATGAATAAAATAGCGTTCATAACAGGTTTTCCAGGGTTTTTGGCACGTTTTTTACTTGAAAAGATGCAAAAACAGAACTCCTTTGATGAATATTTTTGCTTAGTACAGGATGCTTTTATACAAAAAGCAAAAGATATAATTAACTCTAATGGCTATAAAAATGTAAAAATTTATAAAGGTGATATTACTAAACCCAACCTTGACCTGTGCCCTGAAGATTATGAAAAACTCACAGATCATAGCCAATATTGTTTTCACCTGGCAGCCATCTATGATTTAAAAGTAAAAAAAGAATTCGCCAAAAAAATAAATGTGCTTGGCACCAAAAACATTATCAACTTTATAAAAGACTGCAAAGATTTTAAAAGATTTAATTATATAAGCACCTGTTACGTAGCCGGGAATAAAATAGGTATAATTAAAGAAGAAGATCTTGAACACAACGAGGGATTTAAAAATTTTTATGAAAGTACAAAGTATGAAGCTGAAATTTTAGTAAGCAAAGAAATGAAAAATATACCCACAACAATTTATCGCCCATCAATTGTAACAGGAGATACAAAAGAGGGAAAAATCGAAAAAGTGGATGGCATATATTTTATAATACGTCTTTTAAAAAAGCTGCATGGTTTACCAATGGTCGATTTTGGCAAAGGTAAAGCTTACTTTAACCTGGTCCCGGTTGATTGGGTAGTTGATTCGATTATTAAAATCCAAAACTCATCTGAAACAACAGGACTTACCTTCGCTCTGGCTGACCCCAGGCCCATTAAATCAAGAGATTTAATCAACCTTATATGTAAAAAGTTAAATTATCCTAAATTGGGAATTACCATACCTCCTTCATTGTTTTACTTTATTCTCAAAATACCCTTTATAGAAAAATATTTTGGCATTCCAAAAGAATCTTTAATTTATATTAATCATAATGCTTTTTTTGATAGTAAAAATACACAAAAATTTGCGGACCCTTGTCCTGGGTTAATAGACTATTTGGATGTTTTGATTAAGGGAGGGTATGATAAGGTTTAGGGCATTGACACAGTATGGTGTTTATAGAATAATATATTGAAAAGCGATTTCACCAATTTTTAGCTGATCATTGTGACCAAGTTTTGCCTCTTCTGTTTTTGTTCCATTTACGTAAATTCCATTTGTGCTAGCTAAATCCTTTACATGAAAAGAGCCTTCTTTAAAAAAAATCTCAGCATGGAGCCTGGAAACTCCAGGATAATCAATTGTGATATTGGCTTCATCAGATCTACCGATAATTATCTTTTCTTTTCTCAGCATGTATTCATGACCAGACAATGCCCCTGTTAAAACAACTAGACGTGCGTCTGGCAAATTCAACTTCATTCCACTAACATGATCTTTTGAAAGTATTTCGGTTTGGTCTTCTTTTCCCATTAAGATATCTCCTATAAAGACAATGTAAAAAGAATAGCGATTATATAATGTTAAAAATAAAAGTCAAAGGCAAAGCAAAACACCCGATTTTAGAAATTAAGGAAGCCTTTAATTTCAGAGGCTTTATCTGTTTTTTCCCATGTAAAATTCTCATCTTCTCTTCCGAAATGACCATATGCAGCTGTTTTTCTGTATCTTGGTTTTAAAAGATCAAGGGTTTCAATAATTCCTGCTGGTTTTAAATTAAAAAGTTCCCTAACCATTGGAATAATTTTTTCTTCATCAATTTTGCAGGTGGAAAAGGTATCAATAAAAATAGAAACAGGATCTGCTACACCAATTGCATAAGCAAGTTGAATTTCGCATCTATCACAAATACCAGAGGCTACAATATTTTTAGCAACATACCTTGCCATGTAAGAAGCAGATCTATCAACCTTTGAAGGATCTTTTCCTGAAAAACATCCGCCGCCATGGCTTCCCATTCCACCATAAGTATCAACAATAATTTTTCTTCCCGTTAAACCACAATCAGCGACTGGACCACCATGAACAAATCTTCCAGTAGGATTTACATAAATTTTTGTGTTATCAGTAAATAGATCACTTGGAATAATTTCATTGATTACGTATTTTTTAATATCTTCTTTTATTTGTTCATAACTAGCTTCTGGATTATGTTGTGCTGATATAACAACTGTTTCAACAAATTTAGGAGTATGTCCTTCATATCTAATAGAAACTTGTGACTTTCCATCAGGTCTTAAATAATCAATTATTCCTTCTTTTCTAACTTGAGCTAATTTCTTGGTCAGCTTATGTGCATAATAAATTGGTGATGGCATTAAAACGGATGTTTCATTGCAAGCAAAACCAAACATCATCCCCTGGTCACCAGCTCCCTGTTCTTTAAACAAACCTTCACCATCAGTAACACCTTGAGAAATATCAGGTGATTGTTTATCAATTGACGCGATTACTGCGCAAGTTTCCCAATCAAAACCCATAGAGCTATTATTATAACCTATTTCTTTAATGGTTTGTCTAACAACTTCAGGAATATCAACGTAGCAGTCTGTAGTAATTTCACCAGCTACTACTGCCATTCCAGTTGTCACTAAAGTTTCGCAAGCTACTCGACCCTTGGAATCTTTAACCATAATATCATCTAAAATTGCATCTGAAATTTGATCTGCCACTTTATCAGGATGTCCTTCAGTAACTGATTCAGATGTAAAAGTCATATATTTACTCATTTTGTATCTCCTTTTATTTAGTGGTAAGTGTTAAGTGATAAGCTGTAAGTAATTAAAAATAAACCTTGGCAGTGGTATTAAATAAGTACCTTAAAAAAACATTGCTTTAAAAGTTACTTACCACTTACCACTTACCACTTACCACTTACCACTTACCACTGATTTCAGTCGCTTTATAAATGTTTGAGACCTATCTTGTCAATTAAAAAAATCAGAAAAAGCTGGCGTGACCAAATAGCTTGCTGCTATTTAGTATTTTCGTAGTACTTATTAATGGCGTTATTAATTGTCTTTCTTTCAACTTCAACAGGTCTAATAAAACAATTTGTCTTTGCCTTTATCTTTTCTATGGTTCGAATATCTGCCTTATCCACTATCGCCAAATAAAGTGTTGAACCCCAAGAACCTTGTTTTAGCAAAATAGGGAAAATGGTGTGCTCTAAAGCATCTTCCCTATCAATAACATCAAAGAGCTTCTTGTCCTTAATTCCGATAATTTCATAGTCCTCTGTCATTTCACATTGAAACTCCAGGGCCATGCTAAGATCATCAGCTGTAATAATGGATTTTTTAACTAAGATTTCGCCAAGGAAAAGTTCATTTGATTTAGCTCTTTCGTCAACTTGACACTTAAGAGCTAGCTCTAAATTGGAATTGTTGAGTTTGCCTTGCTCAAGCAAAATTTGCCCAAGTCTTGGTCTGTTATAACCTAACATTCCCCCTCCTATAAAAAAAGTTGCAGGTCTTACGTATTAACTCAAAAGAGAAACTCACTTTTTTACCGGGATGTTATTATATTTTTAGAAATTATTTCAAACCACGTCAAGGTTAAAAGTTTAACATACTGAAATAATGATAAATTTATTTTATAGTTCTAATAAAAGAAAATTAAAATTGAAAAATTTGTGGATTAGTAGCTTAGATTTTAATACCGATTAAATATAGTCTTTTAATCTTGGAGCTGGTTTAAATGTAACTGTTTTTGAAGCTTTGATTTTGATTTCTTCGCCAGTTTGAGGATTTCTGCCTGTTCTAGCTTTTCTGTTTTTTAGTGTCCAGGTTCCAAATCCAGGATAAGTAAATCTTTTGTCTTTCTTAATTCCTCTTGAGAGTTCATAAAAAAGTGTGTCGCAAACTTCATTAACTAAAGTTTTGCTTAATTCTCTGTGTTTGTTAGCTTTACAAATGTTATCAACTAATTCTGCTTTGGTCATGTGACCCTCCTTATTAAAATTAAAAAGTGATTAAACCTAGAAAACTCAAGGAAGATATTACTTGGTCCGCCCCATGTCAAGAAAAATCATGGGTATTATAAGAATTGTTATTAATGATTGATTTTAATGATTTTTTTGACTATCATTTTTGTTGTAAAAATAAGTTTAGGTTAAAAATTGGTTCGATTAAATGAAATACTACAACCTGAAGGTGAAAAGCAAAATAAAGATGAAGAAGCAAAATCTAAATCTATAGAGAAAAAAGCAGCTCCCAATAAAAAGGTTGAAGATAAAAGAGAAGAAAACGAAAGTGAAGCCATAGACAATTTTAAGTTTTCAGATGTCATTGCAACTCAAGATTTTTTAAAGGATACGCGAAAGCTTCCTCCGCAATTTGAAAAGGAAAAAGAATCAAAAACTATTTTCAGTTCAAATGGAATAAAATATGACTTAGAATCAAAAGTTGTTGAAAAGACAAAAGCAAAGAGAGATGTAGATCGCCTTTTCAAACAAGGTAAGTTTGCAATAATGGATGTAATGGACATTGTTAAGGCTAACTCAAGAGTCGATGAAAGCACTATTCTAGCCTTGATAAAAAACGCAGAAAAAGTTGTTGATTGTATGCTTCATGATACAGACCATGACTTATTATATATTAAAGCAGTTTACAATAGACACACAATCGATGATTTCATTTCTCATGGAATTAATGTTGGAATTTTTTCTTTAAAAATTGGAATCGGCCTGAATTATTCAAAACAAAAGCTCATCAGTTTATTTACTGCCGCGGCCTTACATGATATTGGGATGTTATTGCTAGAAGCAAATATAATACATTCAAAATCCACCTTAACTGAAAAAGAAATGGATCTGGTTAAAACTCACCCAGAAAAAGGATATAACCTTTTTAAGGATATTAAAAACAAAGAAGTTAAGTGGATGGCTGAAATTATTTTGCAAGAACATGAACGTATCAATGGCAAAGGATATCCAAAGCAACTAAAAAAAGAAAGCATTCATGATTTTGCAAGAATCATTGGACTGGTTGATGACTATGAAGCACTTACACATGACCGACCTCACAGAAGAAGATTTCTTCCATATGATGCAATTAAAATTATAATTGAACAAAAGAAAGGCTATTTTGATAAAGATCTTCTTAAAATATTATTGAAAAAAATCTCGGTCTTTCCATTGAATAGCCTTGTAGAACTCAACACTAAGGAGATAGGCAGAGTAATAGCTACTGATGAGACAAAACCACTAAGACCAAGACTTCAAATTCTTTTTGATTCAAATGGAAATGAAGTAAAAATTGATAGATTTGTAAATCTTGCTGATAATTCTTTACTTTTTATTGTTAACTCAATTTACGAAGAAGATATTTTTACAAAAGAAAATGAAACTCAAACTGAAAATAAATAAAAGCAACTTTTTATGAAAACCCTGGCCATTAATCTAGCTTTAAAGGCAGAATTAAATTTAAATAAAAACATTTCTTTAAAGGAAGAAATTAAACTTCTTGAGCTAATAAATAAAAATAAGCTTGCTGGATTAATCTATAAAAACATATCAAAAACTACTATTTCAGAGAATCTACCAAAAGTGATAATAGAAAATTGCAAGGAAAGCTATCGTTACAACCAAAGGATTTTTTGGCAATTAAGCCAAAAGTTAGACATAATACTATCAGTATTTAATCGCGAAAAAATTGAAGTAACCTTGATTAGAGGGCTTGATTTAATCAACCAAGCCTATGAAGATCCAGGGTTAAGAGAAATTGGAGATATTGATTTAATAATTAAGGAAAATGATTATACAAATACTAAAAAGATATTACAGGATCTGGGATTTAATGAGTTCAGCGAAAAAAGTACTGTCTTCATAAAAGATGAAATAATGATTGATATCCACAGGTCTTGTTTTAATCTTGATAGATTAAAATTCAGAAAAACAACAATTAAAAATGTTGGTTTTATTGAAAAAGAAAAGGAAGAAAAAACTCTTCTTGATAATAAATATACACGCTATACAAATGAGCTGCAAATTGTCATTTCAGCATGGCATGCTCAAAAGCACTCCTATGAAAAACTATCCTGGTTCTTTGATATCATTTTCCTAATTAAAAATAATAAAATTAACTGGCAAAAAACGCTTATTGCATCAAAAACACTAGGACTAGAAAAACCACTTTATTTCGCTATTGCGTGGATCTCAACAAACACGAAGAATATAATTCCACTACAAGTCCTAAAAGAAAATAAAGCAGCCCTCGGAAAAATTGAAACATTTCTTTTAGGTAGATTATTAGAGAATTCATTTCCTCAAGGGGCGGGTTCCTTGCTTTTCGCCCTAAACTCAAAAAACAAGTTAACAAGCCTTATGTACATTTTGGAGGCTTTTTTCTCCGCCGATGAAATTGAAGATGGCTTAAAAATAAAAAACGTTCTGCCTTATTTTAATTTAATATTTAAAAGAATTAACATGGGATTAAAACTTCTATTAAAAAAATAAATCAACCTGTTTTCTGGTTATTTGGCATTTTGAAATTGCGCATCTTTTGTGTTTATGTTAAGTGGATACCACTTAAAAAGGATAATTATTTGGACACCAAATGAATATAAATAAAGAAAAAATAAACTTCTTTCTTCCTGGCCCGAGCTATGTAAAAGAAGAAATTCTCAGAGAAATGATGACAGGGCAAATAGGGCATAGATCTGAGGGCTTTAAAAAAATGTATCTTGAAATTCTTGCTTTGCTTAAAAACTATTTCTTGCTTACAAATGAAGCCTTAATTTTCACAACATCATCAACATGTATGATGGAAGTTTGTTTTTTAAACACTAAAGCTGAAAATGTGCTTGCAATTGTTAATGGTGCCTTTTCAGAAAGATGGGCTCAAATTTCAAAGATTTATTCAAATAATGTAGATTGTATTGAATACAACTGGGGAGAGACAATAAAAGCTAAGGATTTAAAACACAAACTCGCCAGTAAAAAATATAGCCATATTTTAATAACTCACAGTGAAACCTCAACTGGTGCTCTTAATCCACTAAAGGAATTGATAGAAACAATAAATGAAAATTCAGCTGCTCTAATTTGTGTTGATGCTGTTAGCTCTTTAGGAGGTTGTGAAGTTCCTTTAAATGATATTGATTTTTGCTTTGCAGGTGTTCAAAAGGCCTTGGCATTGCCTCCTGGAATTACTATTTGTACAGTTTCAGAAAAGTTTCTAAAAAAAGCAAATGAATATAATCCAAAAACATACTATTTTGACATTTTGCAAGCACTTGAAAAAGCAAAAGACGGTTATACAAATACCACTCCTTCCATCCCGCATTTTTATGCTTTTTACAAGCAACTTAATTTTCTTCTGGAAGAAGGCATAGAAAACAGATTGAATCGTCATAAAAACTTATTACTTTTTACTAAGAATTGGGCCCGGGAAAAAGAACTTGAATACTTCCCCGAAATCGCAAGCCCAACAATATCATGCATTAAATACAAAGACAGCTTAGCTTTAGTTAATAAATTAAAAGAAAAGAATATTACAATTGGATCAGGATATGGAAAACTAAAAGAAAGCACCTTTAGAATAGGCCACATGGGAGAAATACAAATAAGTGACCTAGAGTCCTTATTAAAAAACATTAACAACTTATTATAAACTCACGCTGTACGCTGTACGCCACCAAAGGAACACAATGAAATACAAAGTACTTGTTGTTGACAAGTTCAATCAAAAAGGAATTGATCTAATAAATTCACATGAAGATATTGAGCTCACTAAAATTGAAAAAATTGATAATACGGAACTTGAAAAAATTATTATGCCCTATCATGCCCTTATCACAAGAAGTCAAAATGCAATTACAAAAAAATTATTGTCAAGAGCTAGCAACTTAAAAATTATTGGCAGAGGTGGCGTAGGAATTGACAATATTGATATTGATGAAGCTACTCGTCTGGGAATCATGGTTGTTAACACCCCTGAGGCAAATATAGTATCAGCCGCTGAACTTACCTTAGCTCTAATGCTGTCTCTAAGCCGGAAAATTTTGTCAGCAGACCTTGATATAAGAAAAGGCCAATGGAAAAGAGAAAAATATATTGGTCATGAATTTTTTAATAAAACAATTGGAATTATTGGGCTTGGACGTGTCGGTTCTCGTGTAGCAACAATTTGTAATAGCTTTAAAATGAAAGTCATAACCTATGATCCATATATTCCAAAGAAAAAAGCTGATGATTTAGGTGTAATAATGCATGACCTTAATAGCTTACTTGAAAATTCAGATTATATAAGCATTCATACTCCTTTGAATAAAGAAACACTAAATATGATCTCTGAAAAAGAAATTAGTAAAATGAAAGCTGGTGTTTTTGTGATAAATGCAGCAAGAGGTGGAATAATAAACGAAAATGCTCTAATTGAAAATCTTGAAAATGGCAAAATTCAAGGTGCCGGCATTGATGTATACGAAAATGAGCCAATAAGTGATCATAAACTTTTTCAATTTGAAAATGTAGTATTAACTCCTCATATTGGAGCAAACACCCATGAAGCCCAAGAAAGAGTCTCAACAGACCTTGTTGATTCAATTGTAAATGGCTTAAAAGGGATGGCTGTAGTTAACGCAGTAAACCTGCCCTTTACCCTAGACTCCCAATCAGAGCAATACTTGCCCTATATGAATTTAGCAGAGAAAATGGGGAAATTCGCTGTTCAATTTATTGAAAAGCCAATATTAAATGTTACCTTGTCAGCTTTTGGTGATATAAAAGAATACTCAAGCATAATGCTCACCTGTTTTATAAAAGGTATTTTTTCTCAAATAATGTCAGATAGTGTAAATTATGTTAATGTAAATCAAATAGCAAAAGAAAGAAATTTAGAATTAAAATCCGTGTCATCAGCAGAAAAATCTGATTATAAAAATCTTATTAAAGTTGATCTGGTTTATGAAGGTGGGGAAACAACAATCTCAGGTTCTGTCTTTGGTGAAGACCACCCAAGAATAATTAACATTGACGACTACCACATTGAAATAAAACCTATTGGCAAAAAGCTAGTAATTAAAAATCTTGATGTTCCTGGTGTAATCGGAAAAATAGGCACTATCATGGGTAATAGTAACGTTAATATAGAAGAATATTTTCTGGCTAAAAAACAAAAGTCAGACTTAGCCTTAGCTATAATTAGCCTAGATTCGCAAATAGATTATAAAGCACTAAAGCAATTAAAGGATTTTAAAAACATACAATTTCTAAAAGAAGTAAGCCTCTAAACAATTCACATTTTTGGTAAATATCTCATTTCATAATCAACTGGAACGTCCTCAATACTATCAGTTGATATAACAAGACCAACAGCAAATAAAAGCAAGCAAATTGATCCAATAATGATAGATAATGATAATAAACTATTATCAGGTTTGTTATTTTTGCTTAAGCCCATTGATGCCTCCCAAATTTTACCCAAAGTTTTTTTTATTATACCATATTTAAGGGCATTTTGAAAGGCTTTTTTATCTCGATTGTAAAGCGTCTTTGATTTCTAAACGACATTTTTCAAGGTCTTGCGGTGTCTTAAGTGGATAAAAGCGTGATTTTTTACCAAATCTAGGGACTATTATAAAATTTGTGTCAAAAAAGCTAGTAAGTTCCCCTACAAGTCTTTCACATTGTAATAATGCATTGCCATCAATCTTTTTCTCAACATAAAACCAAGTAAGATCGACTTTGCTTTCAAAAACACTTTTAGAAAAAATAAAAGTATTTGTATTAAATATTGGTATCTTAGTCTTATCAAAGCCTTCTGGAAATCTAAAATCCTCTAATATTTGAAGCCTATCATTAACGATAACAGGAGCTCCCCCTGCATCCTTTTCAAGTTTTTCAACACTTTCACAAGTAATAGCTTTGCAACTATTAATATGACTCCCAACAATCAATGGATCTAAAGTGGCGACAAGATTATCTACATTGGAAAGAAAAAGATATTTGCACCCTTTTTTAGAAAAATCATCAAACATACCAGATTTTTTAAACATAATTGAAAAATCACCATGGCCTGGAGTAAAAAAAATCGGATTTGAACAAGAATCATAAAACATAGAGCCATCTTGATTTAATCTCAATGATATTGACTGATTAAAGCATTTAATATCTAAATATTTATTGTTAAAATATCCCTTTTTTTCTAAAAATTCAAGAGTGTCATTGTCTGTGGAAAAGCTATTCATCAAATAAACAGGAAGTTTGATCTCATATTTTTTAGCAATATTGCAGAAACTTTGAAGCTTAATTTCCAAAAATGTAAGTCCATCATACACGGGAACAAGCCCTTTCACTACTCCACCAAAACGAGTTGCCATTCCTCCATTCATGATAGCGCAAGCTAGCTCTCCTTTTATAAGTGCATTTATTCCAATTTTTGAATATTTTTCTTTTTTTTCAGGGTCAGCATTCTGACAATTAAACAAAGAAGCAAAATCAGGAAGACTAATCTTGCCCTTAACTATATTAGAAGCCTTTGAAAACTCACCACTTTTTATTGATTCAACAAAATTATTAAAATCTTTTTCATTAAAATGATGTTGTTTCAAAAATTCAACATGTTTTTCGTGCATATTTTCAATCATTTATTCCTCAAATGAAATCCCAATAACAACCTAAAACCACATTAGATTAGTTGAATTTTGATCACCAAAAATGTCAAGAATTTTTCTCATAAAATTGTCCCCATTTTCCCTTGTTCCCTTTTTCAGCACTTCCTTAAAAAAATGCTTAGATAATGACCATTTGACCGAAGCTTAAACAAATCCAATCCCAATAATTACAAACACTTATATTTGGCATATTTTGTGCAAAACATATAAATTAACAAAATAAAACTAATATGGAATTTGAATTACCCATGATTAAAATTCTTTGTAATAACTGTGAATCAATTCACCTCGCTTATGAAAGCGAATTTTCAAAATGTCCTAATTGCAATATCAAATTAAGATTAAAAAGATCAATATTCAAAGGTCATTTTATTGGTGAAAAAATCACATCTAGCTTTTCAATGGGGACCTTGGTTACAAATATTGGTGTCCTGGAACCCTCCTTGGTGGAAAAAATAAGTAAAACAGGAATCTATGAAAAAGAAGCCGTGAATAAATTAAAGAAATTTATGCATTCATATCAAGCTATCTTTGGATTAATTTTATTGCTGGTTGGCGTTTTAATGATCAGTCATAGTTTTGGTTTTTTCAATACAAACAATGATCAATCAATAGTTAGCTCTAAAGTATCTCAGAAAAGTGATGACCAGGATGTTCTTTCTATTATGGGAGAATATTTAGAATTAAACCTAGCACCATTAAAATTAAATGAAAAAGTTACTAACAAACATTTTATTGATTTAGAAAATAAAGATAGTTCTATAAAAAATAACAAATTAGTTTTAGCAGGTGAAGCTCTGCAAATGCCTTTAAAGGGAGCTAAACCTTCATCGCACTTTGGAATGAGAAATCATCCAATTGATGGAAAAAGAAAAATGCACACAGGAATTGATATCCCTAGACGTATGCATTCAGAAATAAAAGCTGCAATGTCAGGAAAAGTTATTTTCTCTGGCTCTCAAGATGGTTATGGAAACGTTATAGTAGTTGAACATAAAAAGGGCTATTCAACATTATATGGCCATAATTCGAAAAACAATGTCAAAGCTGGTGAGATAATAAAACAAGGACAAACAATTGGAATTGTAGGATCATCAGGAAATTCAACAGGTCCTCATCTTCATTTTGAATTGAGAAAAGACGGTAAATATCTTGATCCAATGAATTATCTAAAGACAGGAAAATTCTAAAACTGCTTTTCCATGTTTTCTTCAAATCTCTCAATAGAAATTCGATTTAAAAAATCATTAAAAGCTTGGTTGCTGGCAACAAGTTCTTTAATAAACTTTTTACCAATTGCAATAAGTTCAACTTGATCTATTGATTTAATGCTAGCAGATGTTGGCTTGTCTGAGATAACAGAAATCTCACACATAAAATCACCACTTTTTAATCTAGCATATTCAATATAATCCCCCATATCTTCTGTATAAACAACCATTTCACCAGAATATAAAATATACAGATGAGTTGCAACAGAGTCTTCTTCACAAACCAAAGCATCTGGGGGGAATCTTACACAAGAACAAGCGTTTACAAACTTTTCAGCTTCGTCTTCAGATAACATTGAAATAATTTTATGCTCACGAATAAACTGTACTAATTCTTCTTTCATATTCACTAAGAAAATTAAGTTATTATTAATAAACATTATAGAAGAATTTGCTAACAAATTTCAATAAAAAAGTTTTAAAAGAGATCAAGGGAACAAGGGCACAAGGTAACAAGAGAACAAGAATAAAGTAAAAATTTAGAAAAATATTACTATTGACATTTTGGGACAGCTAATATTTTGAATAGGCAATTAGAATAGGAAAATTTGGAGACTGAATGGATATATATCTAGATCACAACGCTACAACTCAAATAGACAATGAAGTTTTAGAAGAAATGATTCCTTTTTTGAAAAATGAGTTTGGAAATCCATCAAGCATTCACAAACATGGCAGAAGCGTTAGAATAAAACTTGAAGAAGCTCGTTACCGCGTAGCAGATATAATTGATGCTTCTCCTTCTGAAATATTTTTCACCTCTGGTGGTTCCGAAAGTGATAACCTGGCAATTAAAGGTGCTTTTTACAACTTGAAATCAAAGGGAAACCATATAATAACAACAAAAGTCGAACACCCGGCTGTGCTTGAAACATGTCAGTATTTAGAAAAAAATAATGGCGCTAACATTACATATTTATCAGTAGACCACGAGGGAATGCTTAACCTAGAGGAACTAAAAAATGCCATAACAGATAAAACAATTTTAATTTCTATTATGGCCGCAAACAATGAACTCGGAACAATTTATCCATTAAAAGAGATTTCGGTAATTGCTCGGGAAAAAAATATTCTTTTTCATTCTGATGCTGTTCAGGCAATTGGAAAAATCCCAATTTCTGTAAAAGATGTACGGCTTGATCTACTATCCTTATCTGGTCATAAAATTTATGGCCCAAAAGGAATTGGAGCATTATATATAAGGAAGGGAATAAAATTAGAAAGATTAATCCATGGTGGACATCAGGAAATGGGTAGAAGATCTGGCACAGAAAACACAGCTGGAATAGTTGCTTTGGGTAAAGCTTGTGAAATAGCCAAAAGAGACTTAAGTAAAAATAGTGAACGTATAAAAAAATTAAGAGATAAGCTTGAAAATGGTTTAATAGCTTCCATTGATGACATTTTAATAAATGGCCATAAAGAAAATAGAGTACAAAACACATTGAATGTAAGTTTTAAATATATTGAAGGAGAAGCAATATTACTTCACCTTGATATGCATAACATAGCTGCGTCTTCCGGTTCAGCTTGTTCTTCAGGTTCACTTGATCCTTCTCATGTGCTTTTAGCGCTTGGCTTATCACATGAAGACGCCCATGGGTCAATAAGATTCAGCCTGGGCAGAAGTACAAGCGAAGCACAAATTGAAGCTGTTTTAAATGTTATGCCAAAAATAGTTGCAACCTTAAGGTCAATGTCACCGATTACAAAAAGTTAAAAAAAATGTTGCAATTCATTAAAAAAAAATATTAGTTTTTTCCTAACGAATAACAAAAATGGAGAATAAAATGAATTTGGATTCTGAAGATTGGAAAGATTCAATAATCGAAGCATTAATTGAAGCATTTGAAAATGGAGATTTGATTTTTGAACAAGAAGAAATAGTTCATATTGTTGAAGATTGTATTAACAGAAAATTCGAAAACGAGGAATTTGACGAAGATATTAGAGATGAACTTCTAGAAAATTCAATAGATATTGCAAATCATATATCAAGTGAATATGGCCCAATAGATCTTGACGAAGAAACAGATGTCGAATAAGCGCTTGTAATTATTGCTGTTTTTTATCCGAACAAGTTATTGCATTTCTTCTAATAATGTGTTAAAATAATAAATCTGAAAAAAAGCAAAAAAAAATGCAAAAAAAGTGATACCAAGTGACCCATATCACAGCTTTTTGCATACAGGCATGCTATGATAAAGCTACTTAGAGGTTTTTTTCGGTTAATATAAAAACAAAAGCAAATATTAACCTTAAACGAGGGGGATACCATGAAACGTTCATTAATTATTTTAATCTCAATTTTTTTCCTTACATTTTTATTTTTAGGCTGCGAAGGCATGAAAGGCGGCGATGACAATGGCGATTATAATGATGGCGGTCAAGGAAGCTGGGGTGACGGCGATTGGACTGAAAACCCTGCAGTAATGGGTGTTATGCTTAAAACAGATGGGGTTACCGCATTTCTTGCCTCTGAAAACACAGAATCAGAAGCAGATTGGCAATCTGATATAGATTCAATAGAAGGTGACACAACTGAAACTTCAACAGATGAAGAAGGCCTTCCGGGATTTTTTAAATTTGCAGATGATGCAGAAGAAGATGAGCCTGAAGGTGAAGTAAGTAACCTAAGAGCATTCTTTGAAGATAAAAGCATAAATACAGCTTTATCATATGGAGAATCAGGATACTTTGGGCCTCCAATTCCAATTGATGCTGTATTTTTTCACGAAATAGAAGACCTAAATCTTAATGCACTTTTTATGATCACAACCTGGCCAATTGTTTTTTCTCATGAGGCTGACTGTATAGCTGCAACATATGCTGATAATTCATGTACCTGTGGATTATTAGGTGCAGTTTGGGAAGATGATGATGAAGAAATTGAAGTATTTTGCGCAGCCCCTGGCTATGAAATTGAAAGATGGGGAGTTGATATTCTAGAAATTTTTGCAATTGAAGATGACATAGAAAATGAACAGCTTCTGGTTAATTTCCCTGCTCGTCCAAGAAACATGGGCGGTGACAATAACAGAATGTATGTTCAGGCAGTTATTGATTTAGCAGATGGAACTAGCGCAGCTGATAGACTTGACAGTTTAGAAAGAATAATTTCTGAACAAATCGAATTCAGAGAAATCTTTACAATGAATTCTGGAGCTCTTGGTTATACTTTTGAAGTTAACCATGAGTGGGATTCAAATGGTTTCCGCGTTTTAACTGATGATTATGGAGTGCTTCAACCTTATTATGGAAATCATCCAAATGCAATTAAGGTTATAAATAATGAACCCCTACTAGAAGAGCTGGCTGGTTTATTAGATGATGAAGCTTTTGTAGATGGTGACTTTGTTCTAATGCATGGTCAACCTGTTTCTGAAAATCAAAAGCTCTTAATAGCTGGTGCTTCTTCAGCCGGAGAATCAACTGTTATTGACCTTAATGATTATTCCAACAAATGGGAATTTTATAATCATTTAGAAGGTCTCTCAAAATTTGATTATTTAACAGGTTGCGCTGAAGAAAAAACCTTTTTAAATAATGCAAGACAGATAATGATCTTAGAAAATGGTGTTGTTTTAATTAAGGGTCAAATGGAATCCAAACAAGCTGAAACTCCAAAATACAATTTCAGAATAATTCCACAGGAGGAAGGTTCACAAGGATGCTTTACCTGGAATAATGGTGGTGACTTTACAAAAGCTGCTGCTGAATTAGAAATAACATTAAAGCAAGTGCTGGAAGCAAGTACCGAGGAAGCATGTAATGCATTAAGTGAAAGCCTTTCTGGTTCTGGAGTAAGTGCCGAATGGGTGAATTATGATTATAGTCATGGCTCTTGGGATAACTCAGATCTTGAGCTTTTTGAAGCAATCTATTCAGGTGATCTCGCTGAACTTTATGAAATTGATGAAGTATGGTGCAATGAAGGTAATACAGAACAAGATACAAGCGCTGTAGTTGTTGCCTTATTTGATGAATCAGACAATGAAAATGAACTCCAAGTTTCTTATGCAAAAGTTGGTGATAACTATATTTCTGATTTATTTATAATAGACATTGATGCAGAAGAAGAAATTGGCGTTAATCAAATACTATTAAGAAGCATTTTAGACCTTGAAGAAAATATCTATAAAGCAGATTTTGCAGCAGATAAAGAACTTGCCTTAGGCAACTATGATACAACTGAAATTGCTGGACTTGAAAACTATATGATCTACTATGCTTGGTCACAAGATGGATCATTATGGTTGAATGTATTTAACTTCACAGAAAACAAAGATCAGGTTGTAGAGCTTCCTTATACAGTTGATGCAACAGGTATAACACCAGATGAATATCTCGTTTTTGACGAAGCATTCTCTGGAACACCTCAAGAAATGACAATTGAAGTTGGAACAGTTGCTGTTGTTAAGTAAACTCTAAATCCCTTTCCCTTCACAGCAATCTCACCTTTACCATCCTTAATTGAAACATAGCTAGCATCGAAATACTCTTTTAGCTTTGCCACATAAAGCCCGATTTTATTCGTATCTATATTGATTGTTTTTTCTTTTTCATCTGAATTTAAAATTACGATAGCCATTTTATCTTTATCCAAGATCCTTGCAAAGGCAAAGCATCCATCCTTTTTATAAATGCTCTTATAGCTTCCAAATTTAAAAAGATCGTGTTTACTTCTTAGCTTAATTAAAGATTTATAAAATTCCTTCATTTTCTCGTCTATATTATTCCATGGAAAAGTCTTTCTATTCATTGGATCGCCCTCTCCCGATAATCCCACTTCATCACCATAATAAACAAAGGGAACTCCACAAAAAGTGAACTGAAAAACTGAAGCAAGCTTCAATAATTGCTCGTCTTCACCTGCGATATATTTAATTCTTGGTGTATCATGGTTTCCAATAAAATTTGATTGAAAGTGCTGAACACCAGCTGGCAGAGATTTAAGAAAATTATTTAATTCATTTGAAAATATTTTTGCCCTATTTTCATTTGCTTTTTTTCTATCATACCATTTAGTGTTCCATACTAAAGTTCTTTTTTTACCAACAAAACCCCAAATAGGTCTTGTCATGCCTTCATAATTCATAATTGAATCAAGCTTATCACCCATTAAAAAGTCACTTCCTCTGTGAGTTATCTCTCCCAATATAAACTTGTCTTTATAATTATCTTTAATGGAAACTCTAAGTTCTTGCAAAACTTCTTCATTCAACTGCTTTTCACGACAATTTCCAACTTCTCCAACAACATCAAGTCTCCAGCCATCAATATTATAAGGTTCATTCAAATAGTTTCTTACAACCGAATTTTTATTCTTATAAATAAATTCTCTTACTTTTGGATTTTTATAATTAAGGCAAGGCAAGTTCGGAACAGAAGCCCATTTATGAAAATCATCCTTTTCTTTATCATATACATACCAATCATAAGTTTCGCATTCTTTGTTATGACAAGCGCCTTTGCCTTGACCATAAATTTCTTGTTTATTAAAAAACCTGTGCCTGTCTCCAGTATGATTCAAAACACCATCAAGGATTATCTTAATTCCATTTTCATGTAAATCATTAATAAGTGCAACAAGATCATCATTTGTACCAAAACTTTCATCAACAGTAAAATAGTTTTCAGTATCATATTTATGATTTGATGGAGATTTAAAAATTGGAGTTAAATAAAGGGCATTAATTCCAAGCTCTTTGAAATAAGGAATTTTCTTTCTAATACCATCAAGATTACCGCCAAAGAAATCAAGACACCTGGCCTTATCCCACAAAAATGGATCTTCTTCCCATGTTTCATGCTCAATTCTTTTGTATCCATTATCTTCGTATGACTCGACTTTAATTCTATTTTCAAAATAAAACCTATCCGGGAATATTTGATAAAAAACAGAATTATAAATCCAAGCAGGAACTTCAAAAGCAGTTGTTATGTGAAAATGATCATTAGGAGCAGTTATTTCTTCATGCACCCCAGATTTATCCCAAAAATAAAGCTCATCATCATTTGTAATGATAACAAAATTAAAATATATATCTTTTGCCCTAGGGTCATAATTAATATAATAGCTTTCTAAATATTCATTAATTTCTTCTTTTTGCATTAAAGTATCTGACAAATCAGCGTCAGTAGATGATGAAAACACAACATCGCGAATAGGATTATCTTTATTTACCCAAAAACAGATTTTAATCTTTTCATTTTTTGCAGGTAATGGATTTAAAATAAAGGGTCTAGATGTATCAAAAACTAATGAATTAAGCCAATTTTTCATAAAATTAATTCCCATTTTTTATGATAAATTTGCTTGATAGCAGGTATAAAGTCAATGTGCAAGAAAAAGCTTGATTCTCCAAGAAAATCATGCGTAAAAATGCTGTACATTCAAGTCTTTAGGCCGAGCTTTAGTGAAATCATCATGTTAACTTAAATTATTATAAAGGAAATGAAGATGGCAAACACTTTACTTAACAAACTCAAAGGCAAAGAAGTTCATATTAGAATTAAAACAAATGATCTTTTAGAGGTCAAGAAAACTTCAGTTGTTGCTAGGGGAAAATTTGAAGGCAAATCACTAGTAAATGAGCTAGAAGTTAAAAACCTTAAAATAAGTGATTATAAGATAGGTTTAAAGCTTCAGCGAAACCTAAAATCTTTAACTGAACAAGAAAATAATACAGTTGTCATAGTAAGAGAAATCAAAAAAACCATAAGCCCTGATGACGTTCGATATATTGCATCTCTAGCAAACCAAAAAGGATATAATCCAATTGTTTATATCTTACCAGAAGACAAAGAAAAAAAGCTAAAACAAGAAATGGAATCAAAGCGCGCATTAGTTGATGATGTTGAAAAAGAAGAGCTAATGGCTTATTCATTTGCAAAACGCCATCTTATTAAACTCAAATCAGTTCCAACCAGGGTTTCTAAAGATGCAGCTATTGCCGCTGTTCCAAGAACTTTAATGCACCTTATTTTGATTATTGTACTTTATTTAACAAGACAAGATGAAGTGACCTTTGAAAGATTTTTAGCCTACACAGCTGTTGCTATTATTATTACTTTGGGTTTTTGTTTAATTTTTCAAACCGTACTTAATTGGATGACCTATTGGTCTGAGTTTACATATGAGCTCTTTGAACCACTTATTAAAAAACTTGAAGGCTATCTTGATTTAAAAGAATCTAAAAAAGGCTTTAGTATTATAAAAGAACTCACAAAAACTTTATTAAATGTATGCAAATTCATATCAGCCCGTGGTGATATTCTCATTGCTGGACCACTTCTTGGAATCTTTGCTTCCACCGTTTCAAGAATAGCACTTGGCGCTGTTGGCCAAACCGCTTCAGTTTTCACTCTTTGGGGTCTTTTCTTATTATTTGCTAACATTATTGTTGGCTCAATAGCTTCAGGACCCTTTGTTCAAATGATAGCCCACATAAGAGCTCGCGGTGCAGTCACAGAAAGAGCTTCAATTTATCTTGGAATTTTTGATACACTAAGAATGGAATTTGGAAGGGTCGCTGACTTTGGCTATCAAACTCTTTACAATGTTGTTCAAGTAATTTTTGGAATATTCTTCTGGATTTTAATGCTTTTTGCTGATGCTCTTTACAAAAAACCTGACATGAAGTTTACATTAACAAGTGATGAAGAAAAAGAGCTTGTTAATATTTTCAAAGAGTTTGAAGCTAAGCTTTAAAACAAATTAAAACAAAAAACAGGCATTGAAAAGCTAGTAAAATCGATTTGATCTTTTATTCTCTCATCATATGTAGATATGGTCTTTAATAACTCAAGCATTTTAGAAACAAGAGTTTTCTTTGCCTTTAAATTAGAAACTTGAGATTTTAATTCTCTTTTAACAATCTGAAAAGCTATTTTCCTTGTTAGGCCGCTTTGATCTTCTCTTATTTTCCTATCAACTCGAACATCATCTTCTCTAAGATCTCTTAACTCTTTTTCAATGGCACTAATTTCCTTTTCTAATTCTTTGCCCAATAAAAAATCCTTAACATGTTTAACATATACATCAACCGTAGAATCAACAATATCAGCAAATTCAGGGGTTTCAGCTAATACCGCCTTATCCTTTTTATGGATCTTTAATAAATAGTTAAGAAAATTAAGCTTGTCCTTATTGCTATATTCACTGCTTTCTAGAAATTCACTTATTTTCTCTTGCGTTGAAAACATTTCAAACAATGGTAAACCTGCAAAAAGTTGCGCTTCTTCAGGAAAAGCGCCCTCATAACCTTGAGGAATAAAGCTAAGCATCCCGCGTGGAGGCAAAAATCTACCAGCGAGATAAAAAGAAAATTTTGCAAGTTGATGGGTAACAAAAATGTGCCATAAATATGGGTTGTCAATAGCTAAAAAGGCACCTTCTAAAGGCATGACAGCATCAGCTGCTTGCATAGACATAAGCCCATAAGAGCGT
>JBDREC010000028.1:0-90972 GCA_043820105.1 Pseudomonadota bacterium | reverse complement strand
CCGGAATGCGTTTTATACCTCAGTCTTGCCATCTTTTTATTGCTCACTCCCAGTTTATTTCAATTTGAAGATCATGGAATAGGTGGATTGGTAGCGTTTTTTTAGAGATTATGTTCATAGTGCCATTATAATGAAAAGTATAATTCATGTTTATCAAGATTTAGATGATGATGATACAAATGGTGAATATGCTCAGGTAATAGTCAGAGACCAATCAGGGTCTGGAGATGCTTATTTAGGTGCGGAAATGGAAGTTGATTCAGAAGATTAAAAAATTAAGTCATTCTTTTTTATACATACTGAGCAAACCATGAAAAAGACAAAGGAACTTTTTCTATTATTGAATCTGACAATTGTCTTTGTGTTTCCTTCTTGTGAGGTAACAAATACAAGCATAGATTTAAGTGAAGAATCATCTGGTTCTGAACAGTCAGATGCTTCTGCTGATCAATTAGCTGCATCTTCTTTTTCTTATTAACAAAAAATTGATTTAGAAGTAAGTAATGATTTGAACCTATACAGTGCTAAGGTAAGTAATGGAAAATATTACGCCTTATACACAAGCCTTCACTCAAATAATAGAGATTCTGTTAGAATCGTTATTTGTGATCTTAGTTCTTTGGATTGCAACACTTCAACTTTAAGCCAAACAGACTTTTCAAGTGATATTGTAGCTCAATTCATTGAAGTTGATGATAATGAATATGCAAGTCGGACTTTCCATAATATTGATTATTGTAAATTTTAGGAATGAAAATAATTAACAATCAATAATTAACAATTAAGAATTAATTCCAATTTTTCATTTTACCTAAAAACCTATAATTTATTGACAAAGCCTTCCTAATATTCTAAAGGGAGGCAACAAAAATTTAGAGGTTTGAATTATAAATATTTATTAAGTTATAAGTTAAGTGCTTAATTTTATAAAAACTTACCACTTACCACTTACAGCTTACCACTTAAATAAAAGGAGTATAAAAATGACTAGAAAGTTAGTCCCTTATGACGGAAACTCGGCTGTTGCTCATGTAGCTCACGCAACAAATGAAGTAATGACCATTTATCCTATTACCCCAAGTTCTGATATGGGTGAAATTGCTGATGCAAAATCTGCTAAAGGTGAAAAAAATATTTGGGGTGTTGTTCCTATAGTTGCTGAATTGCAATCAGAAGGTGGAGCCTCTGGCGCTGTGCACGGTGCATTATCAGCTGGATCTTTGACTTCAACTTTTACTGCCTCTCAAGGTCTTATGCTTATGCTTCCCAATATGCATAAAATAGCTGGTGAATTATTACCAACAGTTTTTCATATTGCAGCTAGATCTCTTGCTTGCCAGGCACTTTCAATTTTTGGTGATCATTCAGATGTTTATGCTGCTAGAAATACTGGTTTTGCTATGCTATCTGGAGCTTCAGTTCAAGAAGCAATGGATTTTGCTTTAATTTCACAAGCTGCAACCCTTGAATCAAGGATTCCTTTTTTGCATATATTTGAAGGCTTCAGGACCAGCCATGAAGTGCAAAAAATAGAAGAGCTAACTAAAGAAGATATGAAAGAAATGATTGATGATGAGTTTGTTATTGCTCATAAAAACAGAGGAATGTCTCCTGATAGACCAACTCTAAGAGGAACAAGCCAAAATCCAGATGTTTATTTTCAAGGCCGTGAAGCTGTTAATAAATATCATGATGCTTGTCCTGCGATTGTTCAAAAAACAATGAACAAATTTGCAAAATTAACTGGCCGTCAATATAAACTTTTTGAATACGAAGGCTGTGCTGATGCTGAAAAAGTTGTTATTATTATGGGCTGTGGTGCTGAAACAACAGTTGAAACTAGCCAATATTTAAATGCTAAGAACGAAAAAACAGGTGTTTTAAAAGTTAGACTTTACAGACCATGGTCTGCCATTGATTTTATTGGTGCTTTACCTAAGACTGTTAAGAAAATTGCAGTTCTTGATAGAACAAAAGAACCAGGTTGCTTAGGCGAACCACTTTATGAAGATGTTGTTGCTTCTATTACAGAAGACATGATTAATGGTGATAAACATTTTAATGAATTTCCAAAAATCTATGGTGGCAGATATGGACTAAGCTCAAAAGAATATACACCAGCAATGGTTATTTCTGTTTTTGAAAACTTAAGTCTAGATAATCCTAAAAACCATTTCACAGTTGGTATTGAAGATGATGTTACAAATACATCACTTGATTATAAAAATATTAAAGATAATCCAACCCAGGCTTGTGAAACTGGCTATTACAGAGCAATGTTTTATGGCCTAGGTTCAGATGGAACTGTTGGCGCTAACAAAAATTCAATCAAAATTATCGCTGAACAAACAGATAACTTTGCTCAAGGCTATTTTGTTTATGATTCAAAAAAAGCAGGAGCTGTTACAGTCTCTCACTTAAGATTTGGTAAAAATAAAATTAGAAAACCATACTTAGTAACTTGTGCAAACTTTATTGCTTGTCACAATTTTTCATTTTTAGAAAAATATAACATGCTCAAAAATGTTGAACATGGTGGAACCTTCTTACTAAACTCACCATTTTCAAAAGAAGAAGTTTGGGATAAAATGCCAGCTGAAGTTCAAAAACAAATTATTGAAAAAGAACTAAAATTCTACGTTATTGATGGTATTAAATTAGGTGCTGAAATTGGTTTAGGTGAAAGAATTAATGTTATTATGCAAACAGCTTTCTTTAAGATTTCAAATGTCATTCCAATTGAGACTGCAGTTAATGCGATCAAAGATGCGATCAGGAAATCTTATGGCTCTAAGGGTGAAGAAGTTGTAAATATGAACTTTAAAGCAGTTGAAGCCGGCCTTAATAATTTTGATGCAGTTACTTATCCAAAAGAAGTTAGCTCTACAATACATATGAGACCTGCTGTTCCTGAAAATGCTCCTGAGTTTGTGCAAAATGTTACAGCAAAAATTATTTCACAACAAGGTGATGATGTGAAAGTTAGCGAAATGCCAGCAGATGGAACCTGGCCAACAGCTACTACTCAATATGAAAAAAGAAATATTGCAGTTAATATTCCTGTTTGGAATGCTGAAACTTGTATTCAATGCGGTGTTTGTTCTATGGTTTGCCCTCATGCTACAATCAGAATGAAAGCTTATGATGCAAAATGCTTAGATGGCGCTCCTGAGACTTTTAAGTCATGTGATGCAAAAGGTCCATCCTTTAAAGATATGAAATTTACACTGCAAGTAGCTCCTGAAGATTGTACAGGTTGTGGAAACTGTGTTGATATGTGTTTGAAAAAAGATGATGAAGCTATTAAAATGATGCCTCAACTTCCTTTAAGAACACAAGAAGCAGTTAATTATGACTTTTTCTTAAATTTACCTGAGACTGATTTAAATCTTTTTAAACCAGGAACAATTAAAGGAAGCCAATTTTTAAGACCATTATTTGAATATTCAGGCGCTTGCGCTGGTTGCGGTGAAACATCATATGTTAAACTTTTAACACAACTATTTGGTGATAGGGCAATCATTGCAAACGCAACAGGTTGTTCTTCAATTTATGGCGGAAATTTACCCACAACTCCTTATGCCAGGCGCGCTGATGGCAGGGGACCTGCATGGAATAATTCACTTTTTGAAGACACAGCAGAAATTGCTTTTGGAATGAAGCTCTCAGTTGATATGTTTACAGCCAAAGCATTTGAACTTGCTTCAAGCATGGTTGAAGATTATTCATGTGAAGAAACAAAGACATTATTAAAAGAAATAATGGAGCATGATCAATCAACACTAGTTGCAATTGAGGAGCTAAGAGGCAAAATCTGTACTTTAAATGAAAAACTAAATGCAAGTGATGATACAAGAGCAAAACAGCTCGTTGAATATATAGATTACTTTGTGAAAAAATCTATTTGGGGTGTTGGCGGTGACGGCTGGGCCTATGATATTGGTTATGGCGGCTTAGATCACGTGCTAGCTTCTGGTAAAAACGTTAATTTACTTGTTTTAGATACTGAAGTTTATTCAAATACTGGTGGTCAAGCCTCAAAATCAACACCAATGGGTGCTGTAGCGAAATTTGCCGCTGGTGGAAAACCAACAGCTAAAAAAGACCTGGGTCTGATTTCTATGACTTATGGAAATATTTATGTGGCAAAAGTTGCAATGGGTGCTAGTCAAAACCAAGTTGTTAAAGCGTTTATGGAAGCAGAAGCCTATAATGGCCCTTCAATCATCTTAGCATATTCACATTGTATTGCTCATGGAATTAAAATGACAGAAGGTTATAGAGCACAAAAAAAAGCTGTTGATTCAGGTCACTGGCCACTCCTTAGATTTAACCCAGACAATATTAAAGAAGGCAAAAATCCATTAATGCTAGATAGCAAAGCTCCTTCAATTACAATGTCAGATTTTGCTGGTTCTGAAAATAGGTTTAAAGTGCTGCACAGAATGAATCCAGAAGCTGCTAAAAAACTGGGTAAAATGGCACAATCTGATACTGATCGAAGAAACAGCCTTTATACTCAGCTTTCAGAAATCAACTGCAAATCTGAAGAAAAATAGTTCTCAAATTTAAATCTTAATCTTAAATCCTAATTCTTTATCCTAATCTCCTATGTGTATTGTCAGGTATTTATCCTAAACACATGTTCGCCAGAGCTCCAGTCAAGTTAGGGAACAAGAGCACAAGGGAACACGAAAAAATAAAAGTTAATAAAAGCACAATAGACTAGAAATATCTCAAATCTTTTAACTAGACTTATAAGTTTTTCATTATTAGAATGTGGTATTTTTTAATTATTTATATGTTACTAAGGACGGTAGTTCATCTAAATCGGGAAAAAATGACTTTTCAATATGGTTGAAAAAGCTAAATCTAAATCATCTATTATATATAAATTTATCTTTGGTATCTTAATAAGCCTTTGCTTTCTTTATTTATTTTTCAAAGACCTGAAATTTGATAAAATCTTATCAATCCTTGCAAGGTTAAATTACATTCATTACTTGTGGATCGCTTTAATTCTTATTTTGACTAATGTCATTAGAGCCTATAGATGGCAGTTTATTTTAAGACCCATAAAAAAGATTTCACTTTTATCCTCATTTAGTAATATATCAATTGGCCAAATGGCGAACAATCTATTGCCAGCTCGTCTTGGGGAACTCTTTAGAATTGGATCACTTGCTAAGATTGAAAAAATAAAAACAGGAAGCCTTTTATCAGCGCTTATTCTTGAAAGGCTGTTTGATGGATATTTTCTTTTAGTCTTTCTAATTCTTTCATTTTGGCTTCTTGATTTTAGCTCTCAAAGTAACATTTTGGTATTACTTAAAAATGGCACTCTAGCGGCTTTTGTTTTGTATTCTGTCGTTGGGCTATCATTGGTTTGTATAATTAAATTTAAATTAGAAAGCTTTTTTAAGCGCTTTGTGCCAGAGAAACTTTCTTTCATATTCTATAAAATAAATGATTTTAGAGAAGGAATGAAAAATTTATTAAGTTTTTCATCATTTTCTATTTTACTTTTTTATACGGCATTTATTTGGGGTCTAATGACTTTCTGTATGTATGGAACATTCTATCTTTTTATCTCAATTGATCCCAATATTTTTTCAAAGGTATCTTGTCTTGATTGCATGTTTTATATTGGAGCCCTGGGTCTTGCTTCATTGATTCCTTCTGCACCTGGCTACTTTGGTACCTTTCACTACGTTGGTATGCTATCACTTGTTTCAATTGGGCTAGAAAAAAACTTTGCAGATACCTTTGCAATTTTTTCTCATGGTAGCCAGTATATACTTCTTACTTTTATTGGTTTGATATTTTTTTGGAAAGAGCATTTGAAAGTACGCGAATTATTAGAATAGCAGGCTTTCAGATTTCAGCTATCAGCTTTCAGCTAAAAAAGCGGAAGGCTGAAGGCAGAAGGCTGATGGTCCAGTTTGAGGAAACCTATGAACAATAAATCTAGAAAAATAATATTTAGAGTTGATGGTGGTAGAGTTTACTCTGTTTCTTTGGGACATGTTTTTAGGTGCATGGCACTTGCTGAAGAGCTAATGCTCTTTTCTGAGTTTGAAGTATCATTTATGATGAAGGACTATGAAGATGGAGTGAAGGTTGTAAAAGACAAGGGCTACAATATTCAAGTTATTGACAAAGATATGGGAATTGATGATCAAATAAAAATAATTGAAGCTCAGTGCCCAGGCTTAGTTGTGTTTGATTTATTTGAAATGGAATTTGTTGATCTGTCTATCTTACATGACAAAGGGATTAAAACTGTCATTATTGATGATCTTGGGAATAAAATGATCAATTCAAATGTTTTGATTAATGGGTCCATTGCAGAAGAAATGCATCAATATTTTGAAAAAAGTGATCAAACTATATATTATATTGGTCCAGAGTACACAATTTTGGGTTCTGATTTTGAAAAACTTCCCAAGAGAAAAATTAAAAAGGAAGTTAAACAAATAATGATTTCAATGGGTGGATCTGATCCTACCAACTTAACTGTTGATATTGTAAATTCCTTAAGAAATTTAAACCTTAGTGTAAAAATTCTTATTATCCTGGGACCAGCCTCACAAAAAGAATTCGAAGTAACAGCTACAGCAGAAAAGGGCAACTGCAAATTCGAAGTTTTAAGATATGTTCCGAATATAGCTCAAGTCATGGCGGAGTCAGATATTGCAATCACAGCAGGTGGAAGAATGGCCTTAGAACTGGCTGCAACCGGAACTCCAGGGATAATCATTCCATCCATCGAACATGAAGACATTGTTTCTTCAAAACTTGAAGAAGTTAATGCTGTTATAAAAATTGATAATTTTTCCTGTGCAAAAGAATCAGAACTTCATGACAGCATTTATAAGCTTGTAAATGAGCATGAGCTAAGAGTTACAATGTCCAGAAATTGTCAGAATTTGATTGATGGAAATGGAAAAAGCAGGGTATTGAAAATTATAGAGGACATTTTATATTCCTGAAAAAAAGGATTTCATTTATTAGCTAGACATATCATTTCTTTGAATATAAAAACATGAAAATTTAAGGACGGTAGTGCGCTTAAATCATAATTATTTCAATAAGCTTCAAGTATGCATTTCTGGGTAAGGGCGTCGTTGAATTAAATCATATGATTATTTCCTGTACAGTAACATTTGTTGTACTAATCACAGGTGTTTTGATTTTTAACAAGGTGGAAAGAACTTTTATTGATACGGTTTGATTGTTCTTAGTTCGTAGTTCTTGGTTCTTTGTTTTAAACCACGAACAACGAACCAATAACCAAGAACCAGGAACTAAGAACCAAGACCCTAAAAAATATAAATAGAAATATGAAAAATAAATTTTTAAAAAATTCTGTCCAAAGTTTTTTTGAAGAACAACAGAAAAAAATCGATTCTGAAAGAATTACTAAAATTGCAAAAATAAAATCTGGTATTAATAAGTTTATTAAAAAATATCCTGAGATTGAAACAATATATTTAGTTGGATCTTTAGTTAAACCTGAGTTTTATAGAAGTGAGTCTGATGCAGATATTGTTGTGAAAGGCTTATCTCAAAATTTATTTTTACAAGCAGGTGTTTTTTTAGAAAAGTTATTTCCTTTTTCTTTTGATTTAATTCCTTGGGTGGATATTAAAAATAGTAAAATATTAGAAGATGGGATGAAAATTTATGAAAAAAAATAATCAATCTATCATTAACACACTTTTTTCTGAAATTGAGTTTGTTTTAAATCAAGTAAAAGAACTAGATAAAAAACTGAAATTTAATTTGAAAAATATTGACGATCATTCACATTTAGTCACTGCCGCATATCATTTAAGCGGAATTTATTCTTGCCTTGAGGATATCTTTTTTAAAATCGCAAAGGTTTTTGAAAATAGAGTGGAAAATCCTTCTTCCTGGCATCGCGAGTTGATTGAAAGAATGCGTATAAATGTACGAAATATAAGACCCTCAGTTATTAGCGAAAAAACATTTCCCATTCTTGATGAAATGAGAAGATTCAGACACGTTTTTAGAAGCTCTTATATGTTTTCTTTAAAAAAACCTCAAATAGAACTTTTGGCCCAACAGTGGAATGATGGAAAAGATACGGTTGAAAAGGAGATAAAAAGATTTCTAAATAAAATTCAGAAGTAGTTTTAAATGCAAATCCACGAACCAGGAACCAAGAACCAAGAACCAAGAACCAAGAACCAAGAACCAAAAACCAAGAACCAAAAACCATGAAACCAATTATAGAAGTACAAAACATTTCAAAATTATACCGATTAGGCTTAATCGGAGCCACTACCTTACGCGATTCTGTTGAGCGTTTTTGGCATAAAGCCCGAGGCAAGGAAGAAAATCTTCATAAAATCGGATCCAGTAAATTAATGATTGCACCTGATGATCCACAGGCAGGGCCTGAGCCGAATACAATTTGGGCATTAAATGATATATCTTTTAATGTTAATCAAGGAGAAATTGTTGGGATTATTGGTAAAAATGGTGCCGGCAAATCAACATTACTTAAAGTCCTAACAAGAATCACCGATCCAACTTCTGGTAAAGCAGTTATTAAAGGACGGGTCGCGTCTTTACTCCCGTAAATTCCTTAAGAAATTTAAACCTTAGTGTAAAAATTCTTATTATCTTGGGACCCGCCTCACAAAAAGAATTTGAAGTAACAGCTACAGCAGAAAAGGGCAACTGCAAATTCGAAGTTTTAAGATATGTTTCGAATATAGCTCAAGTCATGGCTGAGTCAGATATTGCAATCACAGCAGGTGGAAGCTTGGCCTTAGAACTGGCTGCAACCGGGACTCCAGGGATAATCATTCCATCAATCGAACATGAAGACATTGTTTCTTCAAAGCTTGAAGAAGTTAAAGCTGTTATAAAAATTGATAATTTTTCCTGTGCAAAGGAATCAGAACTTCATGACAGCATTTATAAGCTTGTAAATGAGCATGAGTTAAGAGTTACAATGTCCAGAAATTGTCAGAATTTGATTGATGGCTTTGGAAAAAGCAGGGTATTAAAAATTATAGAGGATATTTTATATTCCTGAAAAAAAGGATTTCAAATTTAGCCTAGACATATAATTTCTTTTACTTGTAAAAAAATAGGGAAGTTAATAATACCTGAACAAGCTTCTAATTTATGTTTTGGTGGAAATGATATGAAAAGACTTTTTTTTAAAAAGCAGTTAGTCTGGTTTATTTAATTAATTTAAAAGTACGAGGTTTTTGATAAAAAATTATGGCTGAAAATGAATTAAAAGTAACTGTTTACACCACTGGATCAGCAATTAATCATCCAGTTGATTTATTTAAAGGTATGATTTCCGATTTATTGGCTTCAAAGGAGTTGGCATATAGATTGATGATAAGAGATATTTCATCTTTATATAGGCAAACCTTTTTGGGAATTTTTTGGGCTTTCATTCCACCGATAGTAACTGGTGCAGTTTTCATTTTACTTAATAAAAATAAAATAATTAATGTAGGTCAAACAGATATACCCTATCCAATATATGCCTTAGTTGGTACAATTTTATGGCAAGTATTTGTTGATGCTTTAAATGCACCTTTAAAAATTATTAATTCATCAAAGGAAATGCTGTCAAAAGTAAACTTTCCTAAGGAAGCATTGATATTATCAGGTTTAGGGCAGACTATCTTTAACTTTGTATTAAGGTTTTTAATAATACTTGTTGTATTTGTAATATTTGATATGTCCTTTACATTTGGTATTTTTTATTCAATTTTTGCTGTTTTGATTTTAATATTTCTAGGCCTTTCAATTGGTTGGTTATTAGTTCCAATTGGAGTTTTATATGCCGATGTTTCAAAAGGGCTAACCTTTTTATCAATGATTTGGTTTTTCTTTACTCCTGTAATTTATCCACCTATGCAAGGATTTCCATTATCATTAATAAATGTCTTAAATCCTGTTTCCTCTATTTTAATTGGAGCACGTGATTTAGCAACAAAGGGTGTACTAAATAACCCCATTTCATTTTTTATAACCACTTTGATTATCTTTGCCTTGTTAATTATTGCATGGGTAATCTATAAAATTACAATGCCAATTTTAATCGAAAAAATAAATGCATAGAGGAGATTTTCATTGTCTGATACTTTAATAAATGTTGAAAATATTTCTAAGAAGTTTTGCAAAAGACTTCGTTATAGTTTGTGGTTTGGTTTAAATGACATGACGTCAGAAGTTTTAGGTAGAGATAGAAAAAGCAGTGAGCTAAGAAAACAAGAGTTCTGGGCTGTTAAGGATGCTAGTTTTATGGTTGAACGAGGAGATGTAATGGGCCTAATAGGTCCAAATGGTGCAGGAAAAACAACAATGTTAAAAATGCTAAATGGATTGCTAAAACCTGATACTGGTAGAATAACAATGAAGGGCCGGATTGGAGCCATGATTGCCTTAGGTGCTGGATTTAGTCCCATATTGACTGGACGAGAAAATATTTATATTAATGCTGCTGTAATGGGAATATCTAAACGGGAGGTCGAAAAAAAATTTGATCAAATAGTTGAGATTTCTGGTTTAGAAGAGTATCTGGATACGCCTGTTCAAAACTATAGCACTGGAATGTATGTCAGGTTGGGTTTTGCCATAGCTGTTCATTGTGAACCAGATATTTTATTAATTGATGAAATTTTAGCTGTAGGAGATGCCCAATTTAGGAATAAGTGTTTTGATCGTATTGGAACAATTAAAAAAAATGCGGCAGTTGTATTAGTATCACATAATATGTCAAGTATTGCTCAAATGTGTAATAAATGCTTGAATCTCGACAAGGGAGAAACTGTATATTATGGGGATGTTGAAGGTGGAGTACAAAAGTATACTGATATGGGTGATTCAAATAATATTGATGGCCCTGAATTTATAAAAATTTATGATCCTATTGAAAATGCAACTATCGATTTTGACAATATGAAAATTAAGCATGGTGAGACTATTGGTGTAACAATAAAGATTGATTGTAGAGAAGGAATGCTAAATAATATTTTGAGAATTAACTTCTATGATAATATGGGAGTAGAAGTAGGTGAATGGCATAGTCTGCGTTTGGGTCTAAAGATTGATTTAAAAAAAGGTAAAAATATTATAAAATTAACTTTGGGTCCTTTTTACTTTAAGACAGGTGAGTATAAATTGGGGATTGTTTTAAATGATTCAACAGCAATTCGCGAAGTAATGAGATCATATAAACAACATTGCTTAAAAATATCCAGTGGAATTGCTGTATCTATTACGTATCAATTACCTCGAAAAGACTTTCATGTTAGTTAAATCTAACACAAGATCTATAAAAAGGTGATGAATGATTAAAAAAATAAATTATAAATACATTGTTTTTTCATTAATTCCTACTATTTTATTCCTGATTTTATTTGAAATTGCATGTTTTTCATATTTTGTAAAAAAATTGGGATTTAAAAACGCACTTAAACAGCAAACACCATTTTATAATTTTGCAAAGACAACAGAAAATGAACAAGATAAACTAGCAAGAGAAAAATATTTTAAAATTCAAAGGGAAGATTATTTTGTTTTTGACCTTAACCTTGGTGTAAGATTCAGACCATATTCAAATGTGATTTCATTAGAACCCAATAATGATGGTACTCCTAGAATAGCAACTGATAGGAAGCTGAAGGTCAATAAATATGGTTTTGTTTCTAATTATAAATCTATTGAAAGTGAAACTAACTTTGATGAGATAATAAAAAATGATAAAATATTTAAAATAATAGTATCAGGTGGCTCAACAGTCGCTGGATGGGGAGCGTCACTAAATATATATACTTGGCCTGCTCAACTTGAAAGATTGTTGAACTCCCAAAAACCAGATTTACTAAAAGATTATGACAAAATTATACTGATTAACACTGGTGTACTTGGATATAACATTTCTCAAGAAATTAAATTGTTTATTGAAGAAACAATTTATCTTAATCCAGATTTGTTAATTCTTTTTAATGGAATCAATGAAAAATACGAGTATAAGGGAAATCCAATCGAATATTCATCTTCTACTCACCAGAGGAGGATGTTGCACTTTTTAAACAACCAAGATAAAAAACTTGAGGCAACGGTTATCTTCCCCTATATTACAAAGGTTTTGATTTCTCTAATCTTTGAAAAAGAAAAAACAAAGGTAAAAAAATATTATGGAGAATACCTTTATGGATATAAAAACAAAGATTATATTGATCTAGGAGCTCCAGACTTATATTATTCAAAAATCCTTCAATTCAAAGGAATTGCTGAATCTCATTCGGTTCCTTTTATTTATATTTTTCAACCCACCATGGCGTTTGGCAAAAAAAACTTAACGAAATGGGAGGAAAAGGTTAAAAAATTCTTTAATTCAGAGTTTTACAATGAAACATGGGAAACATATGAAGCCAGATTAAATAAGTTTTATGAACAAGTTAAACCTAAGCTAAAGGAAAAATGCCAATTTGATTTTTCAAATTTGTTCGATAATATAGAAGCTGAAGTTTATTCCGATCCCCGACATTATAATGATTATGGTCAAAAATTGATAGCCCAGGAAATTTATAAATTAATATTAAAAAACTTATATAAGAGAAAAAAGGACAATAAAATTGAAATATGTAATTGAAATCCCTGCTAGGCTTGGAAGTAAGAGAGTTGAAAAAAAGAATGTCAGATTGCTGAGAGGTAAACCTATGATTTGGTATACCATTGATGCTGCAAAAAATTCAATTGTGGATGAAATTTATGTTAATTCAGAAAGTGAAGAAATCGGAAAAATTGCTTTAGATAATTCTATTAAATTTTATAAAAGAAAAGCAGAATTTGCACAAGATGAATCTACTTCAGATGAATTTAATTATGATTTTATAAAAAATATTAAGCCAGAAAATCTTGTAATGGTTAATCCTGTATCACCTTTAATTAATGGCACTGATATAAATAATGTTATTAAATTTTATGAAGAAGGAAATTATGATACTGTTATCACAGTTAGAGAAGACAGGTTGCAGGCCTTCTGCGATGAAAAACCTATAAATTTTAATCCTGATGATAAGTTGCCCATGACACAAAATATTTCCCCTATCATGCTATGCGCCTGGTCTGTCTGTGTGTGGCGCTCCTCAACATTTATCAAGAGCTTTGAAGAAAAGGGGCATGCTGTTTTTTCAGGTAAAATCGGCTTTTATGCTATGGATCCATATAAGTGTGTTAAAATTAGCACAGAAGAAGACTTTCAAATGACTGAAGCAATGATGAGCTATTGGGAAGCTAAAGATTTAAATAAATAACAAGTTCTGTATCAAATTTTTAAAAAATTGTATAAATAAAAGGTGCAATCGCGGAACCTTCAGATAGAACAATTAGCAGGCTCAATAATACCAGCATTATTACAATTGGCGCCAACCACCACTTCTTTCTAGTTATTAAAAATTGCCAAAATTCTGATAAAATTGAAAGTTTTGACATTTACTCTCCTTTTAAAACTGTTTCTCATAATCTGAAATATTAATTTGTTTGTTTTCCTTTTTGATCCAATAAGAAGGGATTGTTTTATCTATTTTCAGGTCTAGAAAATTTTTCCTTATAAGTTTGGCCAAAAAGGCAATTGGAGTAAGAATAAGGTAAAAGAGTATTATTAAAATAATCCTTGTCATTACCCATGATATAACATTTGAAAGACCAATCCAAAATTTATGAGGATATTTTAAAGTAAAAGGAAATAAAAGTGACAAAATTAGGGAAGTTAAAGAAAAAGCGATAAAATAAGCAAATGAGCTTTTTTCTTTCCAAAATAAATATATTGCAATAAGTCCTAAAATACCTCCAATTAATAAACCAAAATTTCTCAATTCTTTTTTAATATTTATTTCTTTTTTTGCCATAATTAACCTGCTAATAAATTAATCTAATTCAAATTCTTTTTTCCAGTCAATATCATTTGTTATCTCATTTTGACCAGTTTTTGCAACTAAGAAATTCTCTAATACTAAATAATCCATATTGGTCCTCATGAAACATACAAATGCATCGTGTGGTGAGCAAACAATTGGTTCTCCTCTGACATTAAAACTTGTATTAATGATTACTGGGCATTTATATTTTTCATAAAACTTAGAAATAATTTCATGATATAGGGGGTTGTCCTTTTTATTTACACTTTGAACTCTTGCTGAATAATCAACATGTGTGATTGCAGGAATTTTAGATCTGACAATATTTAACTTTTCTAAGCCAAACAAGTTTCTTTCTTCAGTAGTCATTTCTTTACATAAGTCTTCCTTAACTTGAGCAACTAAAAGCATATACGGACTTTCTCTGTCAATGTCAAACCAGTCTGAGATTTTCTCTGCTAAAACTGAAGGAGCAAAGGGCCTAAAGCTTTCTCGGAATTTTATTTTGAGATTCATTATTTCTTGCATTTTTGAAGATCTGGCGTCACCAATAATGGATCTAGCACCTAAAGCTCTTGGACCAAATTCCATTCTTCCATGGAACCAGCCAATAACCATATTGTCATTAATAAGATCTGCAACTGTGTCAGCAAGTTTTTGTTTTGGAAGTTTCTTATAAGGAATATCATTTTTATCTAGATATGTTTTTATTTCACTTTCTGAAAAGCTAGGACCCCAATATGAACCTTTTTGTAAATTGTCTCCTTTTTTTAAGTCCCTTTTTTTGCCAAGGATTTGATGCCAAGCAAAAAGAGCTGAACCTAAAGCGCCACCAGCATCGCCTGCTGCTGGCTGAATCCATATATTCGTGAAAGGACCTTCTCTTAATATCTTTCCATTAGCAACACAGTTTAAAGCAACTCCTCCAGCTAAACATAAATTCTTTTGTTTTGTTTCTTTGTAAACATGATTAGTAATTTTCATAATAACTTCTTCTGTAACTTCCTGAACTGATCTTGCTAAATCCATTTCTTTTTGAGTTAATTTTGCTTCTGGTTTTCTTGGCTTAGAATCAAATAGCTTATTGAATTTGTCATTTGTCATTTTGAGACCAGCACAGAAATCAAAATATTCCATATTCAATTTAAATGAACCATCTTCTTTTAAGTCTAAAAGCTGAGATAATATTATATCTTTATACTTTGGTTCGCCATAAGGGGCGAGTCCCATGACCTTGTATTCGCCAGAATTAACCTTGAAACCAGTATAATATGTGAAAGCAGAATATAATAAACCAATGGAATGAGGAAAATTGATTTCATTTAATATTTCTAATTTATTATCATTCCCAATACCAAAGCTTGTAGTAGCCCACTCACCAACACCGTCCATCGTTAAAAAGGCAGATTCTTGAAATGGTGAAGGATAAAAAGCCGATGCAGCGTGGGATTCATGGTGTTGAGGGAAAAAAATTTTGCCCGTGAAATCCAATTCAGTTTTAATTATTTCTTTAATCCATAGTTTTTTTTTAATCCATAAAGGAATAGATTTAATAAAAGAATTAATACCGAGAGGTGAATATTGCAAATAAGTTTCTAATATTCTTTCGAACTTAAGAAAAGGCTTATCATAGAAAGCTACATAATCTAAATTATCCCCACTGATATTTCCTGCCTTCAAACAATAATTTATTGCGTTTTCAGGGAATGAATGGTCGTGTTTTATTCTAGTAAATCTTTCTTCTTGCGCAGCAGCTATAATTTTGCCATTTTGAATCAGAGCAGCAGCACTATCATGATAAAAAGCTGAAATCCCCAAGATTTTCATACTAACTAGTCCTATATTAAACATAAAATTATATTGATAAAATTCTGAATAATATCTTACTTTATTTTTATTTATTATCAATATATAATTTGTAGTTTGTAATTATTTTAATAGTTTTATTTGATTTGAATTCAGTTAGATTAGAAAAAATCTAAAACAAACCATTAAAATCAACTCTCTGAAAAGCTTCGCAATTTCCACCAACCCCAGCATTATAAATTCTCGATCTGTCAGATTCTGAAAGATTTTTTGCAAAATTCTTGTAAGCTGCTATTGCTTCAGGTTCTGTAGCCAGGCATACAGGGAGATTATTTAAATAGTCCTTGGAAAAATGATTGGAATTTATATCGATATTTTTTTTCAGAATGAAGCGGTTTTTTATATCAATATAGTCCTTTAAGTCTAATAAAATATTCATTGTCTCTTTGTCAAAAGGTAAATCCTCAATTCGGTTATAATCTATTCTGTCTTTTTTATCTGGAAAATTATAATTTAAGTCCAGGCCAATAACATAAATATATTTAAATCCCATGGCTAGAGCCATTTCCATCATGGTTACCCCAACTGACCAACCTGTTTGTTCAAGATAATAAGCATTATCCTTTTTAATATACTTAGAAAAATGGTTCAAAAAAAAGCCAGCTTTGACAGCAGGTCTTTCAAGATATTTCAAGGATTCGTGGCGAATGGCTATTGAAATGAAGGAATCAAGGCTAAAATAGTATGTTGTGTCAAATCCCATTTTTTCTGTATTGAAATAGATTCTGTTGCAGCCAAATGTAATTTCTTTTTGCATTTTAGTAAGATCCATTTCTTTTAAACTTGGGCCATTACAAATTACAAAACATCTCTCGTTTTTATGGATATCCCTGAAGTATTCGTGAGCATTAATATATGTGTTTCGATTTGTATTAATGTATGTGTTAACTAAACTGTTGAAATTATCATCATCCTTTTTATAAAAAATAATATTACCTTCGAACATTTTAAGTTTATCTTCTTTCCCCGCGGGACATATTTGATTGTATTTTAAAACATCATAGGTTTTATCGTTTTTCATGAAGGGTCTTTCTTTTTCGTAGCTAAAAATATATGAGATATAGTGAAATTGAGACATATAGTTTATAATATCCTGATAAGCGTAATTAAAAAAAGGTTTCGATTTCTTATCAGCGAATTTAATCATTAATATATTTGGTTTAATTTCTTTAAAATTAATATTTTTAATAATAGCTAGAATATCCCCGTCAAGATCTATTCTAAGGAAATCTAACTTTTTAATATTTTTTTTGTTGCAGAATCTATAAATATCTGTGGAATTAATGTTGTAACTACTTCTATGAGTTTCATGCCATGGTTTTAATGAATGAATATCTTGATGAGTATGACTAATATATAATTTGCAATTTGTTGCTTCTGAACCTGTTATAGCTAAATTAAATAGTTTAATATTATTATGAGCTGTAAATTGATATTTTAAAAATAAATAATTTATAATATCGGGTTCAAATAAATATCCATTCCATCCCTTTTGTGCTCGAAGCAGTATATTGCCTCCTGGGTAGGAACCAATATCCATAAAAGTGATATATCCACAATTATCAAAATAATTATTAATAAATAAATCTTCCTGGTTTTGAATAATATTATCTATACCCTGATTCCTTGAAGGCGGAAATATTTTGATTAATATTTTTAAAATGGAGCTGTTGAAGATAAAAAATATCAATTTTCTAGTGATAATGTTTTTTGTCAGAATTGGAAGAAAATTATTAATAATAAAAAGTTTTAATTTTATTTTAAAATCTTTATTCATTAAACTGACCTTAAATCTTGTTATTTATTATGCTTATATCTTAGAACTAAAGATAAAGGAAAGTAAATTAAAAAACTATTTAAATGATTCGATACTATTAAAAGATAACTCTTTAATCTTGCAAAACCTATAACAATGAAAAAAGGTGTTAATAATTTTCTTTTAAAAAATATTGTAATTATACTTTTCAAAGCTAAAAATGCCACATAAGAAAATTACTTGCATAATTAAATGTTTTTATAGATTATAATCTTACTATTAAAAATGCAGAAAGTTGGTGATTTGAAATTATGACAGAAGTAAGGGCCTTTTGTGTTGGATTTTATGAAAATGCCAAACAAATATTAAAAGCAATTGAAGTGCTTCCATGGTGTGACACTTTTTATTGTGAGCAAAGAAAGGGTGATCCTGGTGGAATGCCCGGAACAGTTGAGAACTTGCAGAAATTAAATATTAATTACAAAGCATATAACACGTGCTTAACATTTAATGATGCATTTTTTAATTCCCTTAAATTATTAAGTGAAAACTGTTACGAAAATGGAATTCAGATATATGCAAATGAGCATGGTTATGATAAATCTGTTCTTCAAATAGAAAAACACTCTCCTAATGTATATGCAAAATACTGGAATGCAATGGGGCCTTATTGGATGGACAGGTTTAAACTTTGCGTTAAAAAAAATCCCTTATCAAGACGCTGGATTTCAATTGGCTCGCTGAGAAATGATTATCTTTACAAATATTTCAGATGGGACAAAAATCGTCATAATGGAAAAGTACTGGTGCTTCATGAACCTGATACTGATCTTTGTGAAAGAGATAATATTCCTTTAAAACCGAGCTCTACAACCAAAAGAACCATTGAGATCTTAAATGAATTAAATATAGCTTTTGATTTCAAATTACATCCAAGCTGGTCGAATTTTGTTGGTAATCTTTATAACGATAATTTTCTGGCTGAACAAAGCACAGGTACAGGAGCCAAATTATGGAAACCTGATAATTGCATGATGGTCAACATTGATTTGGCTGAAATGAGAAATTATTCTCTGGTGATAGGATGTTATTCTTCAGCCTTGCTTGATGCTGTTTCAATGGATATCCCAGTGATAAATGTTTCTTTTGATTATCCAACTAAACTTCAGAGTCATTGGGGACCTGGAGAAATGGGCTTGTTTCCAAGATACAGTGTTAATCAGCTCAAAGAAGCCATACCGAAACATTTAAACCTGAAAATGAATTACGATTTTGAAAAGGTAAAATATTTTTTAGGGCCACTTGGGAAAGTATCTGAAAATTATAAAGAATTTATTGAGAAAGACTTCAATCATCCAAAAAAACAATTAGGTATTTATTATTTTAAATGGCGCAAAGAATTTTTATTCTTCAGAATCAATAAAAATCATGCCTTTTCAGTAAGTCTGGATTTGGCTAGGAGATTGATAAGACTTATAAGAAAACCATCTAAAATAAAAAAGTTGGCTGATATTAATTTTCTCAAAATGCTTTTGGAATCAATAAAAAGGGGTTCTTAAATATATAATTTTATTCTAAGCCTTGAAAGGTTTTATATCCCGTGCAGTTTAGACAATAATCAGGTGGGTTATTTTCAACTAAGTTTTTGCGCAGTTGTACAAATCCTTCACCATTCCAAATATCCCTGAAAGACATCTCATTCAGATTTCCCAGATTTACACCATAAGCACATCCACAGCATGGAACAACATCTCCAGTTGTTCTGATTACCGCACTAAACCATGGAAGCTTGCAGTTAATTGCATGTTTTTTGGCCGTAATCTTGTTTTCAGTAAAAGCTTCAAATAAATTAGGGAGCAAGATTTTAATGTTCAATTCTTTTGCCTTTTGCTTTGCTTTATGCATCATTTCATCTGATAAGCTTTTAAAGTAATAGAGACATTGCGATTCAATTGGAGAACTTTTTGGTGCAACCATATAATGTATTTCGAATTCTTCAAAACCTTTAACAGAAGCTAGTTTAACGGCATCTAATAGTTCAGAAATGTTTCTTTTTTGTGCAACAAAATGCCATTTCAATTCAGGATAATTTGAATTAAATTTTCTTTTATAAAAGTTGATTTTATCAATGCCTGCCATGATTTCATCAAAATTACCTTTTTTTCTTATATATTCAAAAGTTTCTTTACTTGCCGCATCAATTGAATATCTTAATATTTTTATTTGGGATTTAACTATATAGGATGCTTTTTTATCATCAATCAAGCTTCCATTTGTAGTAATCGTTACTTCTGTTTGGCATTTTTGAGATAATTTTGATAAGGGAAGAAGTGCTTTATTTAGAAAGGGTTCTCCGCTTCGATATAGTAATCCTTGTTTAATGAAGGGTAGTATTTTTATAAACTCCTTCATAGTACGTTTTGATGGAAGAGCTCTCATTTTTTTAAAAATCTCGGGGGAAGTTACTCTAAGGCACATATTGCAATCAAAATTACAGGCTGATGACGTATCAAACATTACATTATGTGGAAGTGTGGAAAGATAAACAGAATTATTAATAATCTCTTGGTTGTTATATCGTATGTTTTCTGATGTAATCCATTTAAATAATATTGATTGAATTTTAGATATATTCATATCAAACAGAGCATCTATATGCTTATATTTATCTATTTTATTTGTCCAAGACTTGTTAATATATAATAAAAATGATTTGATAATTGTTTGGTAAAGCTTTGTACTATAAACAAAATCAATAAGTTTATCTCTTCTATATTTTAAAGAATTATTTAATTTTAAAATAAATTTATTCATTACAATTTCCTATTTTTTCTTTAGTAATATCGCATAATCTCTTCTGCAAATAGGTCGTATGTTCATTATAATTTCAGAAATGAAATTTAAAATATATTTGAATAGAATATTTCTATCCAATAGTATTTTAAATCTAGTATCAACCCAATAAAAAGCAGTTATTTTTAAATTTGTTCTGGATATCGTTTCATATATAACCCTGGGGTCTAACCAGCATGTATGCTCATCATTTACAGAGATATCATTTTTATAAATTGCCAATATTGCTTGTTCAATATTAAAGGGATTAGGACTTGTAATAATAAAAACTGAATCTGAGTGCATATGATTTGCTACACATTGTAAAAAAGAACCAATATTTGATAAATGTTCAATTAGGTCGCCAGCGACAATGACATCAAATTTTCTGTTTAGATTAAAAGCTTCTGCATTGCCCTGGATGATATTATAACCCATCTTATTCAAAAAAATGGAATCCTCTTTCAGGATGTCCAGTCCAATTATGGATTTTGAAGCTTTTTTCAATTGTTTGTGCAACCAATTATCTCCAAGGTCCAATGCCGTCTTATAGTTATGATCTATGCAACCAATATCCAGAACGTCCTTATCTTTGCAGAGTTCATAAATTAAATCTGTCTTGGAAACAAGCTTTTTTGAATTAGAAAGGTGCTTTATATATTCTGCTTTATCTTTAAAGGAGGAGTCTTTTATTGTTATCATATCTTAATAAATTTTCCTTATTATATTAACTGCCTCTTGAATTTCTTCAGATGATACATTCAAATTTGGCCTAAAACGAATTGTCTTATCTCTTGTTCTATTAAAAAGTAGACCATTTTCAAAAGCTTTACTGACAAAATGTTCTTGTTCTTTACTGCAAATAAAATCAAAAGCAAACATAAGTCCCTGTCTACGCACATTCTGTAAGGCATCAATTTGCTTTAAGGCCGATAAAAGTTCCTCGCTTCTTTCATTTACATTCTTTAAAATATTATATTTTTTATATGCTTTTAATATGTATTGGCATCGAAGCATATCAATTAGATCTCCATCCCAGGTTACTTCCAAGCGAATAGGCTTTTGAAATATTTTACTGAAATTTTCCTTAACCATGATTCCTGAAACCTGTGTTTTTTTACCAAAAGCGACAATATCTGGTTCAATGTCCAGGAATTGATAATACCACAGTTTACCAGTCGAACCAAAGCCTGTTTGAATTTCATCAAAAATTAAACAAATATTGAATTTGTCGCATAAACTCCTTATTAATTTAAAAAATGCTTTTGGGAAATAATTATCTCCGTAAGTTGCCTGGATCGGTTCTACTAAAAGTGCCGCTACATTTTCCTTGCCATAATTATCAATAATTGTATTAAATTCAGCTTCAAATTGCTCAAGGCCGCTTTTTGTAAGTTCGTTGTCCTTTTCACCATTTTTATAAATAATTTTAGGATTGTGGATTTTATGCCACTTCATGGTAGGCATTCCTTTAAGTCGCTCACTTACGGGAAAAAATCTGTCTGTGAGAAATCCACCATAACTGTTTATTCCATGAAAACTTTCTAAAAGGCTAATAACAACAGGGGTTGAAGAACACTTATGATCGATTGCCGTTTTTATGGAAGCTTCAATAGCCAAAGCTCCTGTGCAGCAGAAATGAAAGTGTTTAAAAATTTTCATTTCATCCTGCTTTGAAAATTGTAGAAAAAAACTTTCTGCCTCATCTGAAATAATTTCGCAATTAGTAACTTTGATTCCTGCCAACTTATTATAAGAATTAAGAAATGTTTCATCTTTGAATATTGGATGGTTATAACCTAAAGGTAATGAAGAGTACAGACCAAAAAAATCCAAGAAATGCTTTTGTCTGTTTTTATCATACAGGTACGAATCATAGCTTTTGTCAAAATCAATTTTAATATTGAATATACTGGTTTTGTGCATAATTTATTTTCCTATCAATCTTTTTATTATACTTTTTATCGAAATTTTAAATTTATTATATGATTTCAGAATAATCCTGTCAGATCTCAATGGATTACGCATATGTGTTTTTAATTTGCCCTGCCATTGTACATAGTGTTTACTTAGGGTTTTCGCTGGATTCGTCAGATCATTTTTAATAAATTCATAATAGTTTTCAGAAACAGAACCCAAGGGTCCAAGAAAATAATTTCTCATGTTAGTATTATAAACAGGTTTTTTATCAAAATGTATTTTTAAACCATCAAGTAATTTGTCTTTACTAAATGTTGGTATCAATCCCTCTTCCACAGGAGGATATTTATCATCTTTCCAGGTGGACTTAGATTCCAGAGCAATTGTTGGAATAGACATTGCTACTGCGTCCAGTAACATAGAGCTTCTGGATCCAATAACAATTGAGTAATTTACAATTTCTTCAACATCAATATCCACAAGATTTACACCTTCCGGTTTATCGAGAGCTTCTCCGTTGTTGCCAATAAAATGCTTCCAGTTGGGATGCGGTTTCATATCTGCCTTTATTCCCAGATCTTTCAGACATTCTATAATAAATTCTGTTAGTCTCTCTGAATCATGCGGATGAGGATCACCTTCACAAATCGATAAATCCGGTTCATGGATAATAAGAGCTTTTCCATTATTAGCTGTATTATTCCATTTGAAATTTTTGTAAAGATAATCATGTTGAAATGATCCAAGGGAAATCCAGCGTCTGGTAATGGCATCCTGACCAATTACTTCTTTATATCGATTCAAAAAGTACTGCCCCATGCAATTCCAGTATTTTGAATAAATATTGGGGGAGTTATCTAAAATCTGCAAAATGCTTTTATTAAATCCATGCTGATTTGCATATATTACCACATCATTTTTTATGCATTGTTCATTGAAATATCTCTGGGCAGGATCAAGTGAATCATGAAAAATTAAGGCTGCATCATATTCTCTAAAATTAATCTTTAAATTTTTCAAATCGGTAACAGATCCAGGAATGCCTCCAACCACTTCATTTGGTTGAAGATGAAAAGTATCACTCCACTCAGTTGCTTTTAAGGCATTAAGATGAGTTTTTGAATTAGCAAAAAAACCTATAGCCATGATTTTCATGATTTATTGCCCTGATAATGGTTCAACAGTTATGGATAAATATGAGCTACATCTTCCCTGCTTACAGCAAGTCTGATCGCAGGTTTATCGCCAATGGCCGTGATTTTATGTAATTTGCCTTTTTCAATAAAGACAAAATCTCCTGTTGAGACTATAATGCTTTTGCCTTCTATCTCAAAATTCCATTTTCCGTCAACAATAAACCACCATTCATTCCAGTTGGAGTGATAATGCATACGGTTTCCTTCATTAGGCATCTGACATATCAATGTTGCACTGTTACTGGAAGTGTTAATGACTCTTTTACTCCAGGAACTTTCTTTTCTTTTTTCAGCAATTATCTTTGTTATGTTTATAACTTCCATGTTTGCATTATCCAGATCATTTTCAGTAACACCATCTTTTGCTAAAATACTGGGAACATCCCATTCTATATGTTTGTTGCGATCTTTCATAGTTTTATAATATTCAATGTTTTTACCGCGTTCAATTTCCAGGTAATCTATTGCTATTTCCGCCAATTCAAAATCTTCTTCATTATCTATATCTATTTTGGAAAAACCTTCTAAAATAAAATAATCAGTTTTGCCATCACCGCCATAGGTTGCACTGCCCAATCGTTTCATATTTTCAAAATATTTCCGGGTGTTCCATCCCATTATGCCGGATGAAAAAAGCATTGCAGGCTTAAGATCCTGTGAACGTGGCATTTGCTTCATTGGATCAAAATTTAGTGGCTTGTTATCATATAAAGCTTCTATTTGCTCTTTTTTTACTGAATGAAGAGTGTCCAGATCTTCTTTTAGCATTTTATCCACAAAGGCCTTTATATCTTCAACAGTGATAAGTGGGGAAGTGGGATTGACCTGAACTAAAAATTCACATTTAATGTTGGTTATGAAATCCAAAACAAACATGTCATTTGTGGCATCATCAGAAGCCAGAAACTCATCACGTTTATAAAATTTAATATCATATTCATCAGCGATATCATTGAAAACATCAGCTTCGGAATTTATATAGATTTCATCAAATACCTTAGCCTGCTTGCATTTATCAATAACGTAAGATATTAATGGTTTTCCTGAAAGCAGTCTTAAGTTTTTACTTTTTATTCTTTTACTTCCCAGACGAGCCGGAATCATTGCTATAACTTTTTTCATATTTCTTTCCTTTGCCAGATTATTTAGGATATATTTTTAAAAATTCCTGAAAGGTTTGAGCAATCTCAACTTCCTTTATATCATCACATTTATAGGCTTTCCCAATATCTTCAGCCAATATCATGGTTAAATCATTGCCAACTCTTTTTTTATCTTTCTTTAGATAAGAAACGAGGGTGTCTGAACTTATATTTGAGAGCTTATATCCAGGATAATATTTTTGCAGGATTGCTTCAAATTCTTTATATTTTTCTTTGTTCATGATCCCCCTCTTTAGTGAAAGCAGGTTGGCAAAGCCCATGCCAACAAGCACTGCTTCTCCGTGGCAAACAATAAAATTGCTCGCTGATTCAAGGGCATGACCAAAACAATGTCCGTAGTTCAGCAGGTTTCTTCTACCTGTGTCAAACTCATCTTCTGTAAAATAAGATTTTTTTATTTCCAAAGTCGACAGGATTATTCTTTTAAAATATCTGGAATCCATTGAGTCCGGCAACGACAGGTATTCTTTGAGTAAAGCATAGCGTTCATAATCCGATAACAAGTGAAACTTAATAATCTCGCCTATGCCGCTGTTAAAATATTCAGGCGTTAAAGTTTTGCAAAAAGTATCATCAATGAAAATATGATCAGGTGGATAAAAAGATCCGATTAAATTTTTACTGTCCCCGAAATTTATTGAGGTTTTTGAGCCAATGCAGCTATCTGCCTGTGCTAGAAGAGTAGTTGGAAAAAACACCCAGCCTATCCCTCTGTAAAGTGTTGAAGCTATAAATCCACTGATATCCTGCAGGATGCCGCCCCCGATAGTTACCAGAAGATCTCTGCGCGTAAATTTATTTTCAATTAAAACTTTATAATAGTTCGCAAGGTTGTTATATTCCTTGTTTTCTTCTTTGGCCTCAATAACCTGACAAAAATCATCGCCAATAAATTCTCTTAATTGATCGTTATAAATACGCTTTACATTTCCATCGACAAAATAAAACAAGCGATCATATTTCAGGGTTCCAAACAGTTCTTCTTTTTTATTAAGAATGTCGTCAAGCAAGTCTACGCTGTAATCTTTAATTTTTGAATTTATTCTCATCGTATTACCATTCCTCCATCTACAACAATCGTTTGGCCAGTGAGGTATGTATTCATATCTGAACATAAAAACAATGCGACCTTTGAAATTTCATCAACCTCCGCAAATCTGCCCAAAGGAACTTCTTCTTTTGCCAATTTAGCCATTTCATCTGGTGAAAGAATAGAGGCTGTCAGTTCAGTGACTGTAAAGCCGGGACATAAAGCATTTACCAGTATACTGTAGGGCGCCAAATCCAAAGCACAAGCCCGGCTTAGACCTATCATCCCAGCCTTGCTGGCTGAATATGAACCCCTCTTTGCCTTGGAAACAATGCCAAAAATTGAACTGACATTTAATATCCTGCCGCCGTTTTTTTGCTTTATCATCGTTTTAGCAACTTCCCTGGTCAGACACATGGCTCCCGTTAAATTCACATTTAAGACTGCTTCCCAATGTTGGTCCTGTATTTTATCAATAGGTTCGATAAAATTTATTCCAGCATTATTGATTAATATATCAATTTTCTCAGAGGTTTTAATAACTTCATCCGAAAAACGTTCAATGCTCTTTTTACATGCCAAATCAAGCTGTTCATATCGGGCAGAACCAATCCTGTTTTCAGCTTTTTCTTTTGTTCCGGTGTAAATAACCTCGCATCCTGATTTGTCTAGCATCGAAGCAATACTGTTTCCTATGCCCCTGGTCCCACCAGTTACAATTGCTTTTTTCCCGGCAAAATCAATATTCATGTTTTATTTTACTCCTCCCGAACCCTGAACATTAGGTAGGTACTTATTATATGTCCCAAAATAAGTTGCATATCTTCAACAGGTGCATATAATCCCTTTTCTGTTTTAACATGAATACAATACTGACAAAGCTCACTCATTTTTCCACCATCAAAACCTACCAGTCCGATGGTTACAGCATCCTTGGTATTGGCAAATTCCATTGCTTTTACCAGATTAGCTGAATTGCCACTCCCTGATATGCCGATTACAACATCACCGGCATTTAGCATGGTTCGGAGCTGTCCGGTAAAAATATGCTCAAAGCCCTCATCATTTCCAAGTGCGGTAATATAAGGCATGTTATCAGTAAGACTAAGTGCCTTAAAGGGCAATTTGCCATTGCAGTATGCTCCAAGTCCCAGGTCCTCACAAAAATGCGATGCTGTTGCAGCACTTCCTCCATCGCCTATGAAAAAAATGGTTTTTTCGTTTTTTCTTGCATCCAGTAGAAGCGTTATAACTTTGTCTATGGCTGCAAAATCAAGGTTGCCTAAGAAATCGGATAATAAAGAAACATATGCTTTGGCGTAATCCGCGCCTGATTGCAAGCCGGAATAGATTTGGTCGAGTTTATTCATTTTTTCTCCTTAAATAATGCTTAAATGTGCTCTAAAAGGTTTCGGGTTGCATCCATTTCCATTTTTAATCTGGATTCTTTGGCATATGAGCCAACGTGAGACGTAAGCACAATATTATCAAGTTCAGTCAAAGGGCCAGTATAGGGTTCTTGCTCAAAGACATCAGAAGCTGCTCCTGAAAGATGCTTTTCTTGCAAAACCTGGTATAGCGCCTGCTCATCCACAACCCCCCCGCGTGATAGATTTACAAGATAAGCTCCTTTTTTCATTACCCTAAGCTCCCTTTCACCAATAAAGTGCTTCACACCACCAGAGAATGGAATATGAACACAAATTATATCATTTGTTTTTAACAATTCATCCAAAGTTAATAAGGGAATATTTTTTTCATTAAGCCATTTTTCATCAGCCTGAAGGTCCGTCCCGGATACACTGGCGCCAAGGACCTGTAAAAGTTCAGCAACAGTGCGTCCAATGCGACCCAGACCTAAAACACCAATTTTTTTATTTTCCAGCAAATTTCCCATTTCCTTGTTCCAGTTTCCTTTTCTAATCTCTCTATCCCTGAAAGATATTTTTCTCAGAAGATCAAAAATCAGACCAAGAGCCAATTCCGCGACTGCACGGGTAGGTCCATCCGGAGTGTTGGTAATAACTATACCCATCTCCCTGGCTTTTTCTATATCAATGGTATCTATACCAGATCCAACACGGCTTATGCAACGTAGAGTTGGGATAGAAGCCAGGACCTCGGCGTTTAATGATTCAATTCCAGCAATGATTCCTATGCAATCCTTTCCGTACTGGATAACCTCCGCGGGATCCATTTTTCTGCCAAAAGGATTAATAATATATTCAATATTTTCTTTTTCCAGTAATTCCAGAGGATCATTACCGCAATCAGCGAATTTTGAGGGGGAAATAAGTACTTTATTTTTCATTTTCACTTCTTTCTGGCTACGATTCTAAGATGAGAACTTAATCTGACTTCCTGTAAAAATTCCTGAAATCTTTCCTGTGCACGTTCATCACGGTTATTGATAAAGTAAGAAAGGAATCTTGGAATTTGCAAGTTTTTATTATATTTCATGGCATTTTTAATATATTCCAGATCTAATTGGCCAGGGGTGCTTAATTCAATGATTTCAAATCCGCAATTATCGAGTAATATTTTAAATCCTTCAATAGACAAAATATTCATGTTTTCCGGAGGAAAAATTGCATTGGAATTCTCCCACAAAACTTGTAAATCTAATCCACTTATGGTAGTACTTATAAGAAACAATAAACCCTTGTCCAGTAACATTGAATTTAGTGTTTTTAATAATTCATATGGCTCAGAAAGCCTGTCAAGTAGGTAAAAACCCGTTGCGACATCGGCCTTAATGTTTTTACATTCATTATTTCTATCAAGATCCTTTATTATAGTGAATCCATTTTTATCTACAAAGCTTTCTGACAGTAGCATTTCCGGATCTATAATAATCTTTTCTTTAAACAGTTTAAGTTGTTCAATTCCCTCTAAAAATTCAGGGTATCTGGATTTGATTTCAATAAAGGTATTGGGTTCTTTGCAAAAGGTTCCGGTAGTATTGGCTACCCACATTACTTCAGGTCTGATCAGATGTTGCACGCGCGATTGGATTGTTTTTTTTAAGATATGCTCATTCCAGAAAGCAGTTGCCCTGGATTTAAGAAAATATTTGTTAATTTTATCATCAGATGGTCTTGGTGAAATATAAAGGGAACCGCATTGTAAACATTCAGCATAAGCCAAGCCGAACTTTTTAAATGCAAATTTTGAATTGTCACTTTTGCATGCAGGGCAGTTGATTTTTTTCAAATCATTTTTATCAATTAATAATCTTTTAACTTCTTTATCAACGATCTCAAGATATTTTTTAAATAATTCGTAGGGCTTAATATCAGCCTGTGTATATGAGCTTGACATTACTACGCGTCTCATTTGATCTCCTTTTTAAGGTGGATTATTTGCACTTTTGCTGCTTGTGGCTCCATTTTTTATCTGAATTATATATTTTATATACTAATTCCATTGCTTTATATGCATCATTGGACGATCCAACTAAAACCTTCTTGTTATTTTTCACACAATCCCAAAAGTCCTCAATTTCTAATTCCCATGATTTATCCTGATCAAAATAAATGATTTCTTCCCGTGGATTTCCCAAAGCAAAACTTTCATCCTCTAACTGTTTAATTGCCACGATCAGTCTTTCACCGGAACCATAACTGCGGGTTGAAGATAATATGCCTTTGATAATGAGATATCCTCTCTCAAGAAATATTTCCAGGGAAAAGGTATGTTTCCATTGAGTTGAGGATGAATGCAACATTGCCATCTGACTGTTTTTATTTCGCAAAATAGCAAAAACATTATCTTCGACATCAATATTCCAATGAGAATTTGTAACCAAGCTTTTCACTTCCTGAAAGTCTTTACAAAATAAGCGAAAAAGATCCAGCATATGAATTCCCTGATCTAATAAAATGCCACCTCCACATATGTTACGATCACTTCTCCACTGTTTTTCAAAATCACTGGCCCCGGATTTGCCATATATTCCTCTTAACCAGAGAATATTTCCCAATCTATCACTTTCTATAATTGCTTTTGCTTCCATTATAGCGCCATGATAGCGATGATTAAAACCAAATTTTAATTTCAATGCTTTATTTTTTTTCTCTGCAGCAATGATATTTTTTATATCTTCAACATTCCTGCCAGGAGGTTTTTCACAAAAAACATGTTTCTTTTTATTTAAGGCATCTATGACAATTTGAGGAGTGAATTTGTTTGGTGTGCAAACAATTACTGCATCAATGTTTGAATCTAATAACTCGTGATAATTTTTATAAATTTTACAATTTAAATCTGTTTGAAGATTGGGTGAAACGGTATCAAAGACACCCTCCAACGATAAATCCGGATGCTTTTGGATTACATCATTTCTGATTTTTCCCATTTTCCCGAAGCCAATGATCCCTAATTTCATATCATTCCATGCGCTTGTTAAGTAATTTAATTGGGGTAAACTATCCAAAATAAAAAGCAAGTGCAAGTATTTTTTTCTTTATATTGTTTTTTCATATTGTTTTTGCTTTACGTTTTTGCCTTTTTTTTATTTTATTCTTTTGACTAGACTTATAAATTTTAAAGGTTAGAATATTTTTTAAAATTGCATTTGCTGTTTTTAATGACGGTAGTGCGTCAAATTATTGTTCTACGCATAATAATCAGGTTTTTTTGACATCAACAGGTAATTAAGAATTCTAAATTAATAGATGTATACAAGGAATGAGATATGTCAAGTTTACTAAAGTATGAATTAATTGTTTATGATTGTGATGGAGTATTAACTGATAATAGAGTTTATCTTTCTGAAAATGGATTGGAAACAGTAGCTTTTTGCAGATCAGATGGGATGACGATTTCTTTTTTTAAAAAACTTGGATTAAAACAAATAATAATCACTGCAGAGACAAATAAAGTAGTAGCCAAGAGAGCTGATAAACTAGACATCCCGCTTATTAGTGGTGTGGATGACAAGCAGAAAATACTTAAGGATTATTGTAAAGTTAATGGGATTAATTTGGAAAATGTAATTTATGTCGGCAATGATATTAATGACTTAGAAATAATGAAAATTGTTGGTCACCCTTATTGCCCAATTGATGCTTCTGAAGAGATAAAAAAAATATCAAAAAAAGTTTTAAAAACGAAAGGCGGATATGGCGTCATTCGCGAGCTTTATGATATTTTAAAGGAAAATTAAATGAATAAATCTATTTTAATAACGGTAAGAATGGGTTCAACAAGACTTCCCAATAAGGCTTTGATGGAAATAAATGGGAAATCAACGACTGAGCATCTAATATCAAGAGTAAAAAGGAGCCAGAAGGCAGATAATATAATTTTATGCACAACTCATTTGCCTGAAGATGATATCCTTGGTGAAATCGCTAAAAATAATAATATATCCTGTTTCCGGGGTCCTGTTGAAGATAAGCTCGAGCGTTGGAATGGAGCTTGCAGGATGTATGATATAGAATTTTTTGTGACAGCTGATGGTGATGATCTGTTTTGTGAACCAATGCTAATTGATTTAGCTTTTGATCAATATGAAAAATATAAATTTGATTTTGTTGAATCAAGCCAGGTTATTTGTGGCGCTTTTACTTATGGGATTAGTTCTAAGGCACTTAAGGAGGTCTGTGAGATTAAGGATAGTGAAGATACTGAAATGATGTGGACTTATTTTAAAGATACGGGTCTTTTTAAAATCCAGGAACTGGAATCCGTTGATCCTATATTTTACAGAGATGATATTCGCATGACTCTTGATTATAAGGATGATTTTGAGTTTTTCAAAAGAATTATTGAACATTATGAATCAAAGGATGATAAATATTATAATTTGTATGACATTATAAAATATCTTGATGCAAATCCTGAAATAATAAAAATAAATCAATACCTTCAGAAAGAATGGAAAGCAAACCAGATACAGAAAACAAAACTTGTTTTAAAGGAATTTAAATGAGCGAATTAAAAAACCCTGTTAAATACCTTGGGAATGAATTTGAATATATTAAAAAAGTATTGGAAGGCGAAAATTGGTCTGCTACAACTGGTAATTGGAACCAAAGCCTTGAAAATCAGTTGGCCAAACTTCATGGAGTAAATTATGCCATAGCTCTAAATTCAGGCACAGCAACTCTACACGCTGCTTTAGAAGCTGGAGGGGTAAAACCAGGAGATGAGGTCATTTCGCCTGGTCTAACAGTTATAATGGACACAACTGCAACCTTGCATGCTAACGCTGTGCCAGTTTATGCTGATATTGATCCTGACACTTTTAGTATCGATCCAGAAGATATTAAAAGAAAAATAACAAATAAGACAAAGGCAATAATTACTGTTGCTATTTATGGCCTAGCACCTGACATGGATCCAGTCATGGAAATAGCAAAAGAAAATAATCTTATTGTTATTGAAGATAATGCTCAGGCCTTATTTTCAAAGTATAAAGGGAGGCTTTTAGGAACCATTGGTCATATGGCAAGTTATAGCTTTGAAAATACAAAACATATTTCATGTGGAGAGGGTGGAGCTGTAATTACTGATGATGAGCAGTTTGCTCAAAAGGTCAGGAAAATTGGAGGTCATGGTTATAAAAATCTTAGAGCCCAGGAAGGCAGAATAAGGCTAAATGCAGAAGTTTTTCAAAATCCTAATTATAAAAGACATGATATGCTGGGTTGGAATTATCGCTTAAATGAATTCTCAGCAGCCATTGCTCTTGCTCAGCTTGAGAGAGCAGGAGAACTAATTAATTTAAGGAAAGAAAGCGCGAAAATATTTATGGATGTTATGGCTCAAACTGATTACTTAATTCCACAAAAAACTCCAGAAGAATATGAAAATACTTATTACACTTTGGGAGTTAAATATGAGGGGGGGAAGAAGCAATTGGCGTGAATTGGGAAGATTTTAGAAAAGCATATGTTGATGCAGGTGGGGATGGCTTTTATGGTGCATGGTCAGTTCCTTACCTTGAACCAGTTATAGAAAGCAGACAATTTGCATATAGATGTCCCTGGGTTTATGAAAATATTGCATATGAAAAGGGAATATGTCCTATAGCAGAATCTATTCAGCCCAAGTTGATGCAGTTTAAAACAAATTATAGAGATCTTAATTTAGCCAGTGAAAAAGCAGGAATTCTTGCAAAGGTAATCAAAAAAATAAAAGCTTAATTGTGAGTTAAGCTGGAATAGGAAAAGAAGAAAAAATGTTTGATATTAATTTTTACATGAAGATTTATGATTTAAAATATGACCTTCTTTGCGGCAAGAAATATGAAATGAATTTTCTAACAAGTGAGTTTGAAAAATTCAGATCAGAAAAGCCATATGTCTATAATATTGAGACCACAAATGCATGCAACATGAAATGCAAAATGTGTCCACGTACAACTATGATGAAAAGAAACGTTGAAACTATGAGCCTGGATATATTTAAAAAAATTGCCTTGCAATTAGACCCCTTCAGTGACAGTGACTGGGAAAAATGGGAAAGCTTTGTATTGCAAAAATATAAAATTGATCCTCATGAGATGAGTGAAAATCATTTTTTTCTTTATATAATACCAAAAGTTATTGTAATGCATGGTTATGGTGATCCGCTTTTAGACAAGGATCTGCCTGAAAAGATCAGAATTTTGAATGAAAGAGGAATAATAACATATTTTAGCTGTAATCCTGCTAATATTAATATTGATAAGACGATTCAACAGTTTGAAAATGGCCTTAACTATATAAAATATTCCATAGAGAGTACAGATGATTTTATTCATCGGGAAATAAGGGGGAAGGCATCTGATTTTACTGAAAGTTATAAAAGAATTTTGAAATTAATCGAACTTAAGGAAAAGAAAAATTTAAAAACAAATATTGTTATTACAATGCTAAATTTGGATAATCAAAACCAATTAGAAGCCTTTGGAAAATTAAAGGATGCTTTTGCCGATTATGATGTTTATATTTATTTAAAGAGTCAGGATCAAAAGTGGTATTTAAAAGGGCAAAAAGAAACAAATTCCATTCATTGGATTGAGTTTTGTCAGTTTCCTTGGACGTCAATGACCATAAAATCTAATGGCGAAGCTGTTGAATGTGTTGAAGATTATAATAATGAAATAATCCTTGGTGACGCTAAAAATGAATCTCTATATGCTATTTGGAATGGAGAGAAATATAAACAATTTAGAATGGATCATTTTAATTTAAAGCCTGGAATAAAATGCAGTCAAATGTGTGACATGAATCTAATCGGCGAATTTATAATTTGAAGGAGAAATTTATGCTTGATTTTAAAAAATATACAAAACCATTTTTAATTGCTGAAATAGGAATTAACCATAATGGAAACCTGCAGATCGTCAAAAAATTAATAGATGCAAGCTTTGCCTGTTCATGGGATTGTGTCAAATTTCAAAAAAAGAACCCGGATATTTCTGTTCCAGAAGATCAAAAAAACATTTTAAAGCAGACGCCCTGGGGAGAAATGACTTATCTTGCATATAAGAAAAAACTGGAATTTAAAAAAGAAGAATATGATTATATTGACAGATATTGCAGAGAAAAGCCTATTAATTGGTCATTTTCTGTTTGGGATATGGATAGTTTAAACTTTGCTATGGAATATGAACTCCCTTTTTTAAAAATACCTTCTGCACATTTAACTAATATTGAGTTAATTACGGAAGCAGCAAAAACAAAAATTCCACTAATTTTATCAACAGGAATGTCGACTCTGGATGAGATTGATGCCGCGGTTGAACTTTTGGAAAAACATGCTAATCAGTATGTATTAATGCACTGTAATGCTTCATATCCAGCCAGGAATGATGAGTTAAATCTTTTAGTAATTCCAAAAATGATTGAAAGATACAAATGTGTTGTAGGATATAGTGGCCATGAATATGGACTTGATTCTACAACTATCGCTGTTTCCCTGGGAGCCATGGTTATTGAAAGGCATATTACCATTGACCATACTATGTGGGGTACCGATCAATCCAGCAGCATTGAGCCACAGGGAATGGACAAATTATTCAAGCAAGTAAATTCAGTTAAAAGTTATTTGGGAGATGGTATTAAGAGAGTGTATGATTCTGAAAAAGCTGTTATGAAAAAACTGAGGATCTTCTGAGTTAGCTTATTATTGAAAAAAACCGCTTTCTTGCATTCAAAGGCATAAAATAGCTTATTAAATTTCAGATATTAATCAATAAATTAAGGTTATTAATATGACAATCAGCATTATTATAGCACATTACGCCCCTGATATTAAATACAGAGATGTACTTAAAAAAACGATTGAGTCAATCAGAAATCAAGATTACCCTGAAACTGTTGATATTGCTGTTTCAGATGATGGGTCGTTTTGGTCAAAAACCTTAAATAAGTCAGGAGATGAATTAACGATTTACACACGAAATTCGATTGAAAATGAAACCCTTCTAAAAGATTTGGATATTGATTATTATTTAGTAACTCCTTTTTCCAAAAAATATAAAAAAGCCATGCTATGGAATCAAGCTCTTAATTTAGTGAGCTCTGAAGATATTATATTTTTAGATGATGATCATGCTTTTAAGAGAAATGATTCTTTAACTTTATATAAAAAATATTTTCAAGATTATGAATTTGTAGTTGGTAGAATTCAAGAGGCAAACAACATATACAGAATATTTAGTGATCCATGGGTGCAGGGGTCGAATTTTGGCTTAAAGAAAAAAATAATAAAGGACGTAGGCGGATTTGGTGAATATACTTCAAATTGGGGAGCAGGCGAAGATGTGGATATTTTTTGGAAAGTATATTTGAAATTTAAAAAGAAAATAAACAGAAAGAATGCTTATTTCGCCGGGGAAATTATTACTAGAGATTTATGTAAGGGACGTTGGAAATATTGTGATTTTGACGAGGATCAATTTATTCAGGGTTATTTAGAATTGCTAGGTATTCATCCTGAGCAAAATGAGAGCAGGAATAAGAAGACGTGGATTAAAATATCCCCCAAAACTAAATTGCTTGAAATATGGTATAAAATACATCGATTCTGTTTGTGGAGAATTGATGGTATTAGAAAAAGATTAAAAACAGTAAAAAATTATTTATCAAAAGGTATATTGAAAATTAGATAAATTTTTTCATTTTAAATAAATCGGAAAATAGTACTAAGCAATATTTTTATAATATGAATTTATCAGGATACTAGATATTTATTGAGATAATAGATATAAAAAAATATTGCTGTATTTAATAGATTATTTAAAAGAAAATAATAAAAAAGATAGGGTTTGAATGAAAACAGCCAAAAAAATTGCCAATTGGACGATACCACCCAATGTGTACTCTTTATTAAAACAAACAAAATCAGAGATATCTTCAAGGTTTTTTATGCCTAATGAAGTGAAAAAACTTTTTAATCTAAATAAAAAATTCAAAAATATTCATAAAGGTAAACGCTGTTTTATTTTGGCAACAGGTCCTTCAATTAATAAACAGGATTTAAAAATTCTTCAGGATGAGATTTGTATTAGTGTGAGTTATTTTTTCTTGCATAAAGATATTAAATACATAAATCCTGCTTATCACGTTGAAGCTCCGAATCACCATCCATTTGATTTTGAGGCATTTGATAAAATTTTTGCAGGTATTAAAAAAAATTATACTGATAAGACAACCTGTTTTTTTGGATATAAACCCTACAAATATTCAATTTTAGATTATTTGAAGATCAGAAAAGATTTGCAAAAGGATAATTATTGCTATCTTGATTATTCACAAAGCATTCAAATTGATGAAAGAAATTATGATAATCCTAATTTATGGGATATTTGCAAACCACTTTTTGGGGCCAGGACAGTTGTTTATAGTGCCATTAATATAGCAGCTTACATGGGTTTTTCTGAAATCTATCTTTTAGGGTGTGATCATAATTATTTGGAAGATTATTCTAAGCAAGAGACAAGCCATTTTTATGATTTAAAAGATGGAATCAGTGACCATAATGATTGGCGGAAATTTAATACCGAGTATTTATTTTACACACTTTATTTAAGATGGAAACAGTATAGATTGATCGCTGAATATTTATCTGCAAAAAGATGTAGTATTTATAATGCAACTGCAGGTGGATGTTTAGATGTGTTTAAAAGAATAAAATTAGAAGATATTATCAAAAATAATATATGATTATAAATAAATTAATAAATAAAATACGGGGAAAAATAAAAACTAAAATAAATGTTATTTCTAAAAAAGCTGTAAATTTTGGAACGTTAAATCAAAAAACACCAATAGGTTCCAATTTCGGATTAGACCGGGGTGATAAATCCGTTATAAGACACTATATTGATTCTTATATCAAAGAGCACAGAATTTATATAATGGGTGCTGTTTTGGAGATTGGTGATAATCGGTATACTAGGAAATATAAGAATGAATTTATAACAACTTCAGATATATTACACATTGATCCACAAAATAAAGATGCAACAATTATAGCAGATTTGTCAAAAGGTGAGAACCTTAAGTCCGATAAATATGATTGTATTATTTGTACTCAGACAATTCAATTTATTTATGATATTCATAGGGCGATCAATAATATGTATAGGATGTTAAAACCTGGCGGTGTTTTGTTAATTACCGCCTCGGGAATAAGTCAGCTTAGCCGTTACGATATGGATCGCTGGGGAGAATACTGGAGACTTACCAGTCTTTCCTTGGAAAAGCTTCTTTTGGAAGCTTTTAAAAAGGAAAATGTTCAGGTGACTTCATTTGGAAACGTATTGTCTGCTATCTCATTACTACACGGTTTGTCCAGCGATGAATTGAAAGAAGAAGACCTTAATCACTATGATAAAAATTATGAAGTGGCTATATGCGGATATGCTCAAAAATGAAAATATTCAATTGTCTTAAATCAAATAAAATAAATAAGGGTATAATTTTACTTTATCATTCTATTTCTGATAAAAAACCGGATCCTCAACTTTTAAATGTTAGCAGAAGAAATTTTGAAGCACATTTAATGTTTCTTAAAAATAACTTAAACCCGATTTCATTGGATGATTTGGTAAAATCGATTGAACACGGAAATGTTCCAGATAAATCAGTTGCAATTACTTTTGATGATGGATATGCAAATAATCTCTATAATGGAAAAGTTCTTTTAGAAAAACATAATATTCCCGCCACTGTGTTTATTGCCAGTAATTATATAGGATCAAAAAAGGGAACAACTTCATCGCGTTTACAAGCGATTCTCCTTGAACCCAAAAAGCTTCCTGGTTCTCTTGATTTTGAAGTTGATGGGAAAAAATATTTTTGGAATTTCGAAAACGATCAGATTGATGACACCTGGAATGTTACAAGACCTGATTTCCCATCTCAAAGATATGAATGCTATTTTAAATTACATTATCTCTTAAGGTCAAAAGATAGTTTTCAAAGAGAAATGATTTTAGATTCACTTGCAGAAAAATTGAATGTTAAGCACGAGAATTTGGAGGACTACAGATTTTTAAATATGCATGAGCTAATCAAGTTATCTGCCTCACCTCTGATTGATATTGGTGGGCATACTAACAGTCATGTAGTGTTGGCTTCACAAAGCTCTGATATTCAAATAAAAGAGATTAATGAAAATAAGGTATGGCTGGAAAAAAGATTAAATAAAAAGATAACTAATTTTGCATATCCTTACGGAAGCGCAAATGATGTTAGTAAAAAAACTAAAAAAATAACCAGGGATGTTGGTTATAATGCAGGATTAGCAAATGTAGAGGGTATGGTGAGCAAAAGATCAGATCTTTATTGGCTTCCTCGTTATCTTATAAGAAATTGGGATGTTGATGTGTTTAAAAACATAGTCGATAAGGTTTTTAGTGAAAAAAGATAAAAAGAAATTGAATATTTTACAGCTAAGTACTTTTGATATCGGCGGTGGTGCAGAAGGATCCGCCTGGAACCTTTATAATGGGTTTAAAAAACATGGGCACAACAGCTGGCTGGCTGTCGGGTCAAAAAGAACATGTGATAAAGATGTCTTTTTAATACCAAATGATCAATATGGATCATTTTTAAGGAAAACATTATCTAAACCCAAGATGCTTACAAATAAACTCACCTTTAAATTACATCATTTTAAAAGGCTGGAAAAATTATTTCATTACGCTGGTGAACCCAGGAGCTATCTTGATAGCTTAAAAGGTTATGAGGACTATAATTACCCTGGTTCTCAGCATATTTTAAATCTAACTCCAATTTTTCCTGATATTCTGCATTGTCATAACTTACACACGGATTATTTTGATTTAAGGGCCTTGAGTAGCCTGAGTAAAAGACTACCTATAATTTTAAATATCAGAGACGCCTGGCTTCTTACTGGCCATTGTGCTCATTCGTTTGACTGCGAAAAATGGGTGGATGGTTGTGGAAGCTGCCCGGATCTTTCAATATATCCTGCTATCAAAAAAGACGGTACCGCTTTTAACTGGAGACGGAAAAAGGAAATTTATGCACAGAGCAGGTTGTATATTACAACACCTTCTGAATGGATGATGGACAGTGTTAAAAGATCAATGTTGGTCGGTGTTGATTATAGGATTATACCAAATGGAATTGATCTTGAAATATTTAAACCTGAGAACAAAATTATTGCTCGGCAGAAATTAAATTTGCCACTTGATAAGAAGATTATTCTATTTGTTGCTAATGGGGGAAAAGGGAATATTTGGAAAGATTATAATACAATCAAAAAGACCATTGAATATCTGACAAATGCTAGCAAAATTGAAAACATGTTATTTATCTGTTTAGGAGATAAAGGATTAATAAACTTAAATATCCAGTCCGTTATAAAGAATTATCCTTTTGAGTTAGATCCCCGAAAAGTAGCGATGTATTATCAAGCAGCTGATATTTATCTGCATGCTTCAAAAGTAGAATCTTTCGGAAAGACAATTACAGAAGCAATGGCTTGTGGTACAGCTGTTATAGCGAGTTCTGTGGCTGCAATTCCAGAGCAGATACAAGATTCTATAAACGGTTTTTTAATTCAACCATCTGATTACATTAGTATGGCTGAAAGAACCATGCAATTATTGAATAACAATAATTTAAGAAAGCGTTTTATACAAGCAGGAATGCAGATAGTGAAAAAAAAATATGATATTAATATTCAGATATCTTCTTTTTTAGAATGGTATAGGGAGATTCTTGAAAATAAATGAAAAAAAACAGATTAAAAATATCAATTGTTACTCCTTCCTATAATCAGGGAAAGTATCTTGGAGATTGCATTTCATCAATCATAAATCAAAATTATCAGGATTATGAACATGTAATTATTGATGGAGGCTCAAAGGATAATAGTATTGATGTAATAAAAAAAAATGAATCTATTATAAAATATTGGATTTCAGAAAAGGATAAAGGGCAGTATAATGCAATAAACAAAGGCTTCGCTAAGACCGATGGAGATATAATGGGATGGCTGAATGCAGATGATAAATACTTACCCTGGACCTTTGAGACAGTTTCTTTAATATTTTCAAAATATCCTCAGGTTAATTGGATTTCTGCTTCAACGGGATTTATTATGAATTCTTCCGGAAATGTAGTTAAAAATTATTTTATAGGTGGAGCAAGTAGTGAAACCTTTTTAAGGGGTGCGAATTTATCGAGAATGAGAGCCCATTCAAGGCCATGTATACAACAAGAATCCACTTTCTGGAGAAGATCTCTGTGGGAAAAAGCTGGGGCTTTCGTTGAAGAAACATATAGCCTGGCCAGTGACTATGAACTATGGGCTAGATATTTTAACTATTCAGAATTATACAGCATAAACTTACCTTTGGCTTGTTTCAGAAAACACACTGGTCAAAAAACCTCAAATTTATTAGAAGAATATAATATAGAAGCTTTGGAAATATTGAATAATTATAAAGGCAGACCATATAGAGCAGTTGAAAGACATGTTCGAAAAACCTTATGGAACATTTTTGGTAACAGAAATCTTTATAAATTGCCGAACAACCTGGTGTCTTTATTCTTGAGGCTGCATATTTTATATCCAGTGAAATTGATTAATTGGAATGGAGATGATTGGGAAATGGTTACGGATTACGTGATTTAAGTTGTTTCATGAAAATTAGATGGTAAAACCAGGTGAATACAAAAAAAATATCTGTTATTACAGCCTCATTTAATCAGGGGAAGTATCTTAAGGAAAATATAAAATCAGTTCTGAATCAAAATTATCAAAACTTTGAACATATCATAATAGATGGTGATTCAAAAGATGAAACAATAGAAATATTAAAAAAGTATGATCATTTAAATTGGATATCTGAAAAAGACACTGGTCAGGCAGAAGCCATAAACAAAGGTTTTAAAATGGCCTCAGGTGATATTATCGCCTGGCTGAATTCAGATGATTACTATGAGCCTGGTACTTTTACAAAGATTGCTAAATTAATAGACTGCGAAAAAGACAGACATGTTGCAATGGGTGATTGCAATTTAGTAGATGAAAAAGGTAAATTCATGAGGGTCTTTGACAACAGGGAACTGGGCTTTTATGATCTTTTACATTATTGGGTTTCGCACTCTGTGCCGTCCCAGCCGTCAGTCTTTTTTTGCAGACATATTATACATGAATTTGGCTACCTGGATGAAAAACTTACTTATGCTCTTGATTATGAATTTTTTTTAAGAATAGCTCAAAAATATAGATTTTTTCATTACAAGGAAGTATTTGCAAATTACAGGTTCCATGCAGAATCAAAGTCAGTGACAGGCGGCTTTTTTGATAAGTTCTGGAAGGAATGGGAGCTTGTTTCCAAAAAATATCGTAAAAAAGCTTCTTTTAAAATCAGATTAAGATTGTTTGTTTCGAAAATAGTTTATTTGCTTGGAATTACAAATTATAAACTTCTTGTGAAAGTGTTTGGAGAATCTAAAATCGAGAAAACAAAAAACATTTTTCTGAAAGTACTAAGGAAAGTTTAATGAAAATGGACAATCGTATAAATCATGAAATAGCACATGGAAAGAAAATAGCCCAAAATGCTGAAGCAATTTGGAACTGGGACGGGGCTGCTGGCAAAGTACGTTTTAAAAGACGTGTAAACATGCTGTCCAATAATATTCAAAAGAATACGAAGGTCCTGGAAATAGGCTGTGGAACAGGCTTGTTTACCAAAGAAATATCTGCAGGGATCAAGGATTATACGGCTATTGATATATCTCCAGAACTTATAAATAAAGCAAAGGCCCATGTTGATGAACAGGCTGTGAAATTCTTAATTGAGAACGCCTACGCCATGTCCTTTAAAGAAGCATCTTTTGATTATGTCTATGGAAGTTCAGTTTTACATCACATGGAAATTAAAAAGTGTTTGAGTGAAATATTCCGGGTTTTAAGAAAAGCGGGAAAAATAGCTTTTACAGAACCAAATATGTTTAATCCTCAAATCGCCCTGCAGAAAAACATATCATTTATCGGGAAAAGATTAGGAGATTCTCCTGATGAAACCGCGTTTTTTAAGTGGAAACTAAAGAGGCAGTTTAAGCAAGCAGGCTTTATTGATATCAAAATAATTCCATTTGATTTTTTACACCCGGCACTTCCAACCCCTTTTATCAAGCCAATTAATACCCTCGGGATGTATCTTGAAAAACTTCCTTTAATAAAAGAGATAGCAGGTTCATTATTTATAAGTGCCAGGAAGGAATAAAAATGTTTGAGGACATACTTTTACCTGACCGAAAAAATATTAAAAAAACAAATACAGAAGATCCGATTGATTACTATTACTGGCCATTTATTGGCTATGTCTATAAAAAACGTTTAATAAACACTCTGAAACTTATGGGTTCTAAACGCTGGAAGCGGCTGGTGGAAATTGGTTATGGCTCAGGACTTTTGTTTCCTGAACTGGCAATACGTTCAAATATACTGTTTGGAATAGATACACATAAGAATCTTGATTATGTCTATCAGATGACCATGAAAGAAAAAATTGATGTTAATCTTACTATTGGAAATGTGCTGGACTTGAAATTTGATAAACTGTTTTTTGATTGTATTGTCAGTGTTTCACTGCTTGAACATATTGAAAATCTTGATAAAGCCTTTGATGAGCTTGGAAGAGTGCTGTCACCTGAGGGCAGACTTTTTATTTCCTTTCCTGTGAAAAATAAAATCACCAACTTGTTTTATAAATTAATGAATTACGACCCTGATGAAATTCATCCATCCAGTCATACAGACATAATTGCAGCATGTAAAAAGAAATTTATGATAGAGGATAAGATAATATTCCCTAAAAATGTTCCTCTTGATTATGCTCTTTATGTTTCTCTCAGGTGTTCAAAGAAAGGTGTTGATTATGCTCAGTAAGCAGGAAAAAATAAAATTCTGGGATGCTCAGGTTATGGAAAGGGACTTGTGGCTTGTAAAAAATTCATATTACAATAATGAAATTGAAGTATTGGTAAAAAGCATGGTTCCAGTTTCTAAAAAAGTTTTGGAAGTAGGTTCAGGAACAGGGGATCTGTTAAACAGCACTAGGCCCTCTGAAGGCACAGGCATTGATTTTTCGCCAGAAATGATAAAAAGAGCCAGGGAAAAATATCCTGATCTGAACTTTGAACTTGATGATATTGAAAACCTGAAACATGGGAAGAAATATGATTATGTCATTTTATCAAATCTGATCGGAGATTTATCAGATATTGGCACAGCTTTTAGAAATCTAAACAAAGTGACCAGGGTTGATTCAAGATTAATTGTTGTTTATTATAATTATCTCTGGGAACCTTTGATAAAACTTGCAGAAAAGTTAAACCTGAAATCAAAGCAGGAAGATCAGAACTGGCTGTCGCTGACGGATATTGAAAATTTACTGGTACTTAATGGTTATGAATCAATCAAGAAAGGATACAGGCTTTTACTGCCAAAGAAAATTCCCTTTCTTTCATATTTTGTTAATAATATTATAGCCAAAATACCTTTTATCAGGAGATTATGTCTTATTCAGTATGTGGTTGTTAAAGAAACAGCCAATAAAACTCAAAAGAATGCAGAGAATAAGTATTCCTGTTCCGTGGTTGTGCCTTGTAGAAATGAAATGGGAAATATTGAGGATGCTGTAAACCGTATTCCCAAAATGGGGAAGCATACTGAGATAATTTTTGTAGATGGTGCTTCTACAGATGGTACTGTTGAAAAAATTGAAGAAATGATTGAGAAGTTTAGCCAAACAAAAGATATCAGGTTGATTCATCAGGTGCCCAGAAAGGGCAGGCACGCGAAGAAGGAAGACGTTCTAGCAGAGCTAAACAGGGATCCTGACAAAATGCTGAGTCTTGGAAAAGCTGATGCAACCAGAAAAGGCTTTGATGCTGCAACAGGCGATGTTTTGATGATTCTGGATGCTGATTTAACGGTTCCACCTGAGGATTTGCCCAAATTCTTCACAGCCATTGTTGAATCGCATGGCGAGTTTATCAATGGAACGCGGCTGGTTTATCAAATGGAAAAAGAAGCCATGCGGCTTTTCAATATCCTTGGAAATAAATTTTTCAGCATGATGTTTACCTGGATTTTGGAGCAGTCCATCAAGGATACCCTTTGTGGAACCAAGGTGCTGACTAAGAAAAATTATCTTAAAATCAAGGAAAACAGGGCCTATTTTGGAGACTTTGATCCCTTTGGTGATTTTGAACTATTATTGGGAGCTGCAAAACTCAATCTTAAAATTGTTGAAATTCCAATTCGCTATCAAAGCAGGACCTATGGAAATATCAAAATTGAACGCTTCAAGCATGGTTTGTTACTGCTTAAAATGTGCTGGATTGGTTTTAAAAAGTTAAAACTCGTTTAGGAGGCTATAAAGCTGTCATATAGAATCGCTTGCTTCTGGCCGCATGCTTAGCTTTGAAGGTACCTATGAAAAAAAAACACTATCTTTTATTATTTTTAATTTTACTTCTGGCTTTTGCATTTCGAATCTATAAATTCGATGCCTATTCTCTTTGGGACGATGAGGCCAGAACCTATATTACAGCATCTGCCAGGAACCTTCCGGATGTTCTAAAAGTAATTCCAATAGAAATACCGGGGAACAGCCCTCTTGATCCGCTTGTCAGGCATTTGTTTATGAAGATGCTTGGTAATAATACTTTTAATTTTATGCTTCCATCTTTGATATTTTCACTGATTGCTCTTTTAATTTTATTTTATTTCGCAAAAAAAATCTTTGGCTTAAAAGTCGCACTTATTTCAGCCCTTATTCTGTCTTTCCATCCTTTTGACATTGTTTATGCTCAGGAAGGAAGAAATTATGCAATTCTCAATATATTTTCTCCACTTGCTACGTTATTTCTTATAAGGGCTATGCAAGAAAAGGCTAAATTACGCAATTGGATTTTTTATGGGCTTATGCTTAGTCTTTTATTTTATTCACATATGATAACCATGTCCTTTGCTGTTGCACAGTGTTTTTTTATAGTCGCTTTTTTATTTGTTAACTATATTAAAACCAGAAAAATTGACATTCTTTTATTCAGAAATTATTTATTTGCAGGTATTTTATCAGTCTTGTTATTTATTCCATGGTTAGTTGTATTTTTACAAACAGGTTGGATTTCTTGGCTTAAGGATGTAACGATTGTTCATCACTCTGCCTTAAAATGCATAATGCTTTTTGCCCCAGGCTATAGTATTTTTAAGCTTATATCTATAATATTATTTATTTTTGGAAGTATTTTTCTTTATAAAAAAGAAAAACAAATTTTCTGGCTTTTTGTTTCAATGTTTGTAATTGCTTCCATGCTTGCATTTTTCATTACCAAAAACAGCTTCTTTCATGTCAGATATATATTTTACTTATTGCCTTTCATTGTGCTTGTAATCGCAATTGGCCTTTCGTATTTGTCAGATTTATTTATGAGCCTATTAAAGACAGGTCTGAGTCCCAATCTGGAAAAGTATGCCCGTCCCAATTATTTTATTGTATTTATTCTTATCTGTATTTTTTCGAATAATTTATTAGCCTTAAAGCCATACTATAAAAAAGGCGGACAAAATGATGGAAATTGGAAGAAGGCTTCTGTTTATATCAATGAAAACTATAAGCCAGGTGATGCAATTATTTTGCCACATGGAATGAAGGCCAATTTTGAAGTATATAATGATATTCCATCTTATTTTATTTATTACCACGAGTCAAAAACAAGAATAAATGAAGATCTTTCTGAAAACAAAATGATTAATAAGCAATGGAAGTCAATTCTGTTTAATATAAAGGATTTATTTGATCCCACCCTGGCCGAGTATTTTAAGGCAAGGAACACTGGTATTGTTTATTTAATCTGGATAGATGACAAGAACTATGAAAATATTTCAATATTGATTACTTATTTTTCACAATATGGATCAATCAGGGAAATGATAAAATTCGATGGGGCCCTTGTCTTTAAAATTTCAATCAATTGAAGTACAAGTATTACTTTGAATAAAATTATATAATAAAAATGAGGATCATGTCCGAATTGCACACCTACGCCAAAAGTTTTAACAGATCTCTTTTATAAAATGCTAAGCACCGATCTCCTTACTCAGTCGCAAAAAGTATTTGATTTCATGAAGTTCATGTCTTCCTCTGTCAGACCTGAACTTAAAAAAATCAATATACTTTTTACTCCATCATACAGTCGATCTCCTTGCTTTTTATGCATTTTATAAAAGAGATCTGTTAAAACTTTTAGCAAACACTGTTTCTAAATAATAAAATATAACGACACTTGATACAATGTGGACTAAATCAAGAACTGCTGTTAATAAATTGGTATAAAAAACATTACAAAACCTCTTTTTCAAAAAGCATAAAAATGCAGGAGCACGACTGCATGAAAGCAATAAAAATATATTTATTATAAAGGTTTATTGCATGACAGTGGGAATACAATAAGCCTTTAATAATAAAATATTTTTATTGCTTGAATAAGGAGTGTGGGCAGTAGCTTTTTGAAAAAGAGGTTTTGTAATGTTTTTTATGTGCCCGGTTTATTGTTTAGGTATTCAAATTGGAGATGAACCAAAAATGAAAAATAAAAAAAAGAAACTATTAATACATGATCCAGATGGCACAGAAATAACTCGAATTCACCGGCAGAACATCAATAAAAAGAAGTTTTTAAAAAACATCTATCTTGAGTGGTATAATATATTCAAAAGCCATGTTGTAAATACTGAAGCAGAAAAATTGCTTGAGATTGGTTCTGGAGGAGGTTTTTTAAAGGAAGTCATTCCCTCTGTGATTACATCAGATATTGCCAACTTAGAATACTGTGATATAACTTTTGATACATATGAAATGCCTTTTAAGGAAAGATCAGTATCAAGGATTTTTTTATTAAATGTATTCCACCATATTGATAAACCCGAAAAATTCCTAAATGAAGTAAATCGGGTTTTGAAAAAAGATGGTAAGCTTATAATGCTTGAACCTTCGATTAGCATTTGGAGTAGACTGATTTATAAATATTTGCATTTTGAAGCCATGGATCCTAAATCAGGATGGGAAATACAGGGGGGGAAGCGTTTATCAAACGCTAATATTGCTTTGCCCTGGATTGTTTTTGTCAGAGATTATGAAAAATTCTGTCTAATGTTTCCTGATTTAAAAATTGAAAAGATCGAGCATCTTATGCCATTTAGTTATATTCTAAGTGGTGGTGTATCAAGCAAGTTTTCTTTGCCGGCTTTCTTATATAAACCGATAAGACAGTTTGAAAAACTTTTTAAACCCATCGATAAACATTTCTCTATGTTTCAAACCATAGTAATAAAAAAAATCAAATAATCAAAGCCTTTTACTAATTTCCATCTTCCCATGAGATTTCCTTTAGGTAATCCCGCCTTATAATAACAAAATCCTCACATTTATCAATTCTAATAATTGACCATTCTTTGTTAGGAAGGCTATTTATAAAGGGTAAAAAAGTTTGGTCCTGAGCATAGTCTATATTTTTTAACATACTTTTTGCCACTAAAATAATATCAAAGTTTTTTTCTTTAATGTATTCAGGGAATGGCTTGTCCTGCTTACCTCCCTGATAATAATGATTCAATTTCCCGTGCAGATACATCTCAAATGTACCAGCGTCTCCAAGGAAAGTAACTTCTCTGTACTGAATCAGTTCATTAAATATTCTTAGCTTTTTTAAATTTGTGCAGTATTTTTCATGCACATTAATTCTTTTTTCTGATGGTAAAAGGCCAAATGTTAATGAAGTATTCCATGGAATAAAGTACAAAAAAAGTATTATAAAAATTATTTTAGCCGGGAATGCATATTTGAAATTGTATTTGAAATTAGAAAAAAGTGTAAATATTGTAACTATTAAAATCATTCCCCAGAAAGGCACCAAGTAGTGATCACGGGGAAAGATTAAAAGGATTATGGTAATTGTTGGAATAAAGAATAAAAGCATGGTCAAAAAAAAGAAAATTTTGTCATTAAAAATATTATTGATGTTAAAATAAACCCTGTAATTATCCTTTATATTTATTACTACTTTGATAATTGTAAAACCACTAACAATTAATAATAATATTAAAGCAAAAGCTCGCGAATAATTATCTTTAATAAAATAGGGCAGGCAGGTAACATTAATTATTTTTTGACCTAACTGAAAGATATTAAGTGAAATATGTTTAAACACTGCAAAAGGGTTATTAAAAAAAGCTGTAGAGAGAGAGTTTGTTGTCTTGAATTTTTCCTGTAGAAGTATTGGCCAGTTGGTCATAGGATCATATTCGAATTCACCTTGTAAATGTGTATTAAGGGCGTAGTGTTGGCCAAAAGCAATCATCAATCTGTTTTCTGTTAAAAGCCTTTTATTATCCGTTGGATTTTTTAAAAACAGAACAAACAATACAACCAGTAAGTTAAGAATTAGAAGCCTTAAATATCGTTTGTTTTTTTTCTTTAGGAGGGTGTAAAGAAAATAGATGGAAAATCCAGCTAGAAACAAAGATAAGGATAAAATATGTTCACATCTGACATATACGATAGATATTATCCCTGTCAAAGCAATAAGATATTTTAAAATATCATTCTTTATTAAGGTTAATAAAATCAGGGTAATTAACATGATTAGAAAAGCGAATCTTGTAATAAAGGGCCAGGTGACGCAATTCGAGTATGAAATCAGGAATATCAGCGAACCAGTAAGGCAAACAAAAATGCTTAATTTAATTCTTCTGAGGAGAATATATAAAAAAATTGGGTTCAACAATATTAAAACAGCATAGTTTAAAAAGTATAATTTAATTGTATTTGCAGAAAATAACGATAGCAGCTTATACCATAAAAAATATAAAAAACCGTCAGTAAAAAAGTAAGCGCTTTTAAAATTAACTCCTGAGGATAAATAATCAGATTCATCCCAGTATTTAAGGTCAAAAGAATCCATGATTCCATAAGAAATTTTAATCCAAGCTAATATGATTATAGCTATGGGGAGCAGTTCAAAAATAAGTGATTTATGTTTCTTTAAATATTTTATCATAGGGTTTCCATTTCATAAACTATAAAATAATAATTAAAACTTCACAAGTAAAATAGAAATTAATCTTTATCTTGTAAATTATTTTAAAATTAAGTAGAAATTTCAAGTACTAACTAAGACGTTGAAAGTTTTTCAAATGCTAAAAAAACACTGGCCAATTGTATTAGTTTTAATTGTTTTAACACTATTACTTCTTAATTCATTTATATTATCATACATCAATCATGGAAGATACGTATATGTCAATGATGATGCCTATATCCACATGGCTATTTCTAAAAATTTAGCCCAGCACGGAACCTGGGGTATTAATAAAGAGCATTTTACCTCATCTTCATCATCCCTTTTGTGGACACTTTTATTATCAGCAGTTTTTTTTGTTTTTGGCACATCAGAAAATATACCTTTTTTTTTAAATTTCATTATAATGTTTTTATCTTTAATTTTTCTCTATAACATCTTTTTACGCCATAAAATTCATAAACAGATCATATTCATATCTTTAATTAGTATATTATTGTTTTCTCCAATACCTTTTTTGTTTTACACAGGTCAGGAGCATTTGCTTCATTTGATGCTTACCATTTTCTTTGCTTACTATTCTTCGGCTTACCTTGCTTCAAATAAGGTTTATTCTAAAGAACTTTTATATGCTATTATCTTGGCTCCTTGCTTAACAATGGCAAGATACGAAGCGATTTTTATTGTTTTTATAATAATGATTTTAATGTTTTTCAAAAAACGCTTTAAGCAAGGGATAATTGTTTCTTGTATAGCGGCTATGCCGCTTATCATTTATGGAATTATTTCACTTGCAAAGGGCTGGTATTTTTTTCCAAACTCGGTTTTATTAAAAGGAAAAATGCCTGATCTTTTTTCCTTTGCCGGAATCTTTAAATTTATCTTTTACTCTGCATATGAAGTTCAAGATAATCTATATGCTTTTGTTTTAGTTGTTCTTGCTCTGTGTGTTTTAGTTTGCTTATTTAAAATAAATAGCGACTTTTTTACACTTGAAAAGATCCTGATAATTTTATTTATGGGGACCACATTTTTGCATATGCAATTTGCTCAAATGAGCAAAGGTGCATATAGATATGATGCATATTTAGTTGCCCTGGGTATTTTTGCTCTTACAATTTCATGTCTTGGATTAATTGATTTAAATAAGCTTAAAAATTATTCAAGAAAAGAACGGGCCAGGTTAATTTCAATGTTTTTACTTGTTTTTATTATGACACTTCCATTTTTCTCAAGGGCTTATAGCTCCTTGATTTTAGCCAGCCAGGCGCCGACAAACATATATGAGCAACAATATCAAATGGGAACATTTCTGAAAAAATACTATAATGATTCACGTGTAATAGCAAATGACATAGGTGTTATCAATTATCTTGCTGATATTTACTGCCTTGACCTGGTCGGGCTAGGAAGCATCGAAACAGCCAGGGCTATTCGGGAAGGTTATAATACAAGTGATTATAATAATCAATTGGCCATGCAGTTAAAAATGGATATAGCTGTTTTATATGATGAATGGTTTTCGATTCCTAAAACCTGGATAAAAGTCGCGAGCTGGCAGATTTCGAATAATGTAGCAGTAGGCTCTGACAAGGTTCATTTTTACGCTTTTAATCATAAGCAGGCAGCTTTTCTGTTTTACAATTTGCATGATTTTGAAAAGGAATTGCCAGAGACGGTAAAGCAGACGATTTATAAGTGGTAGCCCATTGTCGCGATGGGACAAGTTTATGTTTTATTTAAAAACTGTAGACTGTATTTATAAATTAACATGATCACTTTTATCTACCCAAAAACTCCTTTATCTGTAGTGCCTGAAAATCCCCGCTATAATTACCAAGACATCTTTCAATCCAGAAATTGATATCTTTTTTTATTAAATTTATTTTAGCCTTTTCTTTTGATACTAAGTCCAAATTATTTTGCTTTTGATATATTTTTTCTAAGTACACATGTGCAATAAGGTTGTCTAAATACAAATTATTCCAACTAGACTGGGAGATATTAAAAGCATCCAGGGCTTTATCTAAATCTCCCATAAAATACTCGCTAATCCCAATCTCATTATAAACAACTGATTTGAAAATTGATGAATAAAGATAACCTGACTTCAATTTATCAAGGTTTTTTAATAGTACTTCATAGTTTCTATAACTTCTGAAAATTTGAATATTTTTTATTAAAGCCAGATCTGAGTGAAAAAGATCTGCTGCCTTGTCATTCAGATAAACCGTCATTTTAATTAGTCCGATCTTTTCAAAAAAACTTCCGTAATTTAAAAGTGCTTTTTCACTTAAATCATTTAACTTGATTTGATTGACTGATTTTAAAACCTTCTCTACGAGCTTTGGATCCTGTTTTAGAAAACTAACAAAGTGATTAATGTCTGAGTTTAATATTTTTATAAAATATTTTATAAACTCATCTTTCTTTTCTATATTAGTAAGAGCTAATCTTGAGTAAAGCAATCCACTAAAGTCTTGCTCGGTAAAAGAAGCCACATAATCCAAGACCTTGTTACTTTGCTCTGCCTGGCCGCTGTATTTCAAAACATCCGAATATTCAATGTTGATGATCAGATCATAGGGATTTTCTTTTAGTGTAAGCTCATAATATTCCCGAGCTTTATCCCACCTGTTTTCTTCAGCATACAAGTGAGCTAATTCAAGAGGATAATAATAATTAAAGGGAATTAAGGAATAAGCCTTTAATAAAGCAACTTCAGCCTGATTATTCTTCTTGGCTGCTACCAGATACGTTCCATAGTCATAATAGTACCTGGATACATATCTCAAAGCTGACAGCAGAAACACTAACATTAATATAAGTATAAAAGATAGGTATAAAAACTTTATTTGAAATCTTGAACTCACTCTATTGCCGGAACTAAAACTGGCAAAACCAAACAAGGGCCATAAAAGAACAGAGGTCGTATCTATAAAGACTCCAACAAGCATGCTTGGAAAAATGCATATAAAAGACAGCAATAATATTAAATAATAATATCGATCGGTTGAATTGGATTTATAATATTTTGCAAACACCTTTATAATTGAAAAAAAATAGATGAAGATGAAAGCTAGCATGCCGAACACACCAATTTCAGAACCGATTCCCAAAAATACATTATGAGAAATAATGGTGTGATAATCCCGTAAATGCTTCAAGCTCGGATCTTTTAAATATTTTGAAAAAGAGTACTTTCGGGTTGCCAGGCCATGTCCAGTCAGTGGTTTTTCTTTAATAAACCGCAGTGTAAGCATCCAATCACTTATTCTGTTATTCAATTTTAGTGATTTAATATCAAAAATTGAGTCAAATCTTTGAGCAAAAGCATCAGAGGCTTTAAATCCTAAAAAGACCGATCCTGAAACGCTGATAAGAATAAAAAATACTATTGCTACATGAAATTTTCGAATTTGGAAGCTTTTTCGGAAAAATAAATCTCCTGTTAGAATAAGAAACAAAGCAAAAAATCCCAGGAACAACCCAGCTAATGCCGACCTGGAATATGTGAGCAGTAATGTTAGAAGTGACAATAAAAATAATAATCCCGCAAAAATTAAATTTATTTTCTTTTTATAAATAACCGGAAAAATAATTATAAAAGGCAGTACCAATGCTAAAAATTGAGCTATATGAATCGGGTGTGTTTGGAAAATAAAAAGCCTGCGATTTATACCATCAATAAATCCGAGAATTAGAATTCTTTCAAAATAAACTGAAATCGTTTCAAAAAACATGGCTAAACTTGTCATGAGAAAGGCTACTAAAAAAACCTTAAAAAGCTTTTTTTTATCCTTATAAAAAGAAACCACAAAAAAAAGTGTGCAGAAAGCAGAAACCTTAAAAAAAGCGACTGTAGAAACCCACAAAAAATCTGAAAATATTGTTGAAATAAAGGTAAAAAACAAAAAAGCGATTACTGCATAATGAATAACAGATAATTTAATTTCAAGCTTGTAACGCTCAAATAAAACAATAAAACCTGCTATTGTAAAGGCACAAAAAATAAGAAATGAAAGGGCGGAGAACTTAACATAAACCGGATTATAAAGAATTGAGGCATTATATAAAATGCCAATAATCATACTTTCTGAGATCATCTTTTTTACAAAGAAAATCGCTATAACAGCGAGAAAAACAAGATGAAATATCCAAAAAATCCAGGCGCTGTCAGGATAAATTCCCACTGAATAAGCTGTATTACAGATATTATAAAAAAGAGTCGGTAAAATGGCCGTATATGCTCCCATCAAATATATTGGATCCATTTCCGGATCATCGCGATATATCTTTAGCATTATAACTAAAAAAAATATAGCCTCAATACTTGGAAGCAAAAAGGATGAAACTCCAAATCTGCCAAAGTCGAAATATAAATTGAAAATAACAAATGATAGAAAATTAATGCCTATAAAAAAATATTTCATGTATTTAATATCCAATATTTAGCTAATGAGGGATTTTTTGCTTTCTTTACTTTATCCGAAAGACAATATCAACATAAAAGCTTATGGAACTACCTCATTTTATTTCAAAAGCTAAGAACAAAACTCTAGGGTAATATTTTCTCTTGAAAATATGCAAGTTATCTTGAACATGTTTCAGGATTCTGTGTGTTCAGTTTAAAATAATCAATAATTAATAAATAATAAATAATAATTAATGAAAGAGTTTATATAGATTTTCTTCATTTATTTGACATTTTTTTACTTACCACTTACCACTTACCACTTACCACTTATATTAAGGATTAAATATGGATATTAAAAAAGTATTAGTAACAGGTGGAGCTGGATATATTGGAAGTCATGCTTGTAAAGAACTTGCAAAACAGGGATATAAGGTTGTGGTTTTTGATAATCTTGTTTATGGACATGAAGCATTTGTCAAGTGGTCTGAGTTTGAAAAGGGTGACTTGCTTGATTCTGAACGTATAAATAATGTTATAAAAAAGCACAAACCAGACGCTGTCATGCATTTTGCAGCTTATGCTTATGTGGGTGAATCTGTAACTGATCCTGCAAAGTATTATGAGAATAACGTTGTTGGGACTTTTAATCTACTGAATGCCTGCAAAAATAATAATATTAAATATTTTGTATTTTCATCAACCTGCGCTACTTACGGTATGCCAAATACCATCCCAATTCCAGAAGATCACACCCAAAATCCAATTAATCCTTATGGCCAAACAAAATTAACTGTTGAAAAAATGCTGGCTGACTTTGATGTGGCTTATGGCCTGAAGTCTGCTGCTTTAAGATATTTTAATGCAGCTGGCGCTGATCCTGAAAGCGAAATAGGAGAGGATCATAACCCTGAAACGCATCTTATTCCTTTAGTTTTAGATGCAGCCAGCGGCAAAAGAGCAAGCATCACAATATTTGGTGATGATTATAATACAGAAGATGGAACGTGTATTCGTGATTATATTCATGTAACAGATCTTGCTGATGCGCATGTAAAAGCATTAGAATATATAAAAAAGGAAAATAAATCCTGTCATTTTAACCTTGGTAATGGCCTGGGCTATTCTGTAAAAGAAGTCATTGAAGCTGCAAAAAAAGTAACAGGCAAAGAAATCAATATAGTACAGGGAGCAAGGCGCCCCGGAGATCCAGATATCTTAGTAGGTTCAAGCGAAAAAGCGAAAAGTCTTTTGTCTTGGAAACCTCAGTATTTTGAAATTGAGACAATTTTGGAGCATGCTTGGAAGTGGCATATAAGTCGTAAGTCGTAAGTGGTAAGTGGTAAGTGGTAAGTGGTAAGTCGTAAGTGGTAAGTGGTAAGTGGTAAGTCGTAAGTCGTAAGTGGTAAGTCGTAAGTCGTAAGTGGTAAGTGGTAAGTGGTAAGTGGTAAGTTGTAGGTTATAAGATTGATATTCATTGTTTGTTGATTATCGATTGTTTTTATTAGCGGCTAGTAATGTGGCACTTGTTAAAAGAGAACAAGAGCGCAGGGGAACAAGAGAACAAGTAAAAGACAGGTCATCCTGAACTTGTTTCAGGATCCCGGGTTATATAAAATTCCATTAATTATTATTTATTATTTATTAATTATTGATTATTTTTGTATTGAGAAATATTAATCAGCGAATTTAACGTATTGCTTAAACCAAGATTCTTGTTCTTCTTGATATGTGATGTTTGTTGCTTTTGGTCTAAGTTGTGAATGTTCTGTTCTTTCAAATAGACTCGTTTTAGTAGAATCTCTATACCATTTTCCATAAGCATTATTCATTGCATGATAGCTTTCTCTGACTCTTTTCTTCAGGTCTTTAATGGTATCTGGGTTTCTATCTACATAACCTGCCGGTTTAGTCTTCTGAACTGGTTTTGCTATCTGAACCTTGTAAACTAAAAAATACTCATCACGTAATCTTTCATACGCTTTTTTCTTATCTTCATAATCTTGGCGTTTAAGCATCACTTGAGTTGTTTGAGCTTGTTCTCTTTCTTCAATTCTTCTTTGTTTATTGTCATCATAATCAAAATAGCCCATATCTCGACAAAGTTCAATTTGAGCCATTTCACAAAAAGTCGCGGCACATTGAAATCTTGTTTTCCATACTTCATATAAGCGATTGCAATAATCTGGTTGTGATTCTCCCTGCTCCTGTGGTATTCTATCAGCTCCAGGCCCTCTCGACGTCGAACTAGCAACTGGATCTCTAGGTGGTGGTGTAACCGCAGCTGGTCTTCTACAATCAGGACTCTCAAAATTATAACAAGGCATAGCCACTGCATAAATCTTACAACTCCCATTTGTATGATATTCGCCACTTATACAAACAGTTGATGGAGTATATTCAACACCTCCGCCAGTTCCAGGTCTTGGTGCAGCTGTTGCACTGCCTCCAGTTGTAGCAGCGCCTAGTATTCCTAATCCTATTCCAGCTCCACCACCGATGGCTGCTGCTATTAAAGCTGTTTTTCCCATACTCTTTGAGTGAGCAGCTTCAAGCTTTGCAAGTTCTAAAGCCATAGACATTGAAGAATAGCCAGGGTAGCCTGGCAATTGTCTGCCTTTAAAACGATCTCGGTTTCTGTATTGATAGCCTGGTCTTTGATCTTTATATTTTGCATAATTTTGTTGTGGGCCATATATTCCACCTTGTCTGTAAGCTGCTCTATTTGCTCTATTAGAACAAGAAGAAATAAAAGCAATAACTCCAAGCATTACAAAAACAAGAATAAATACAATTAGCTTTCTAAAAAGTGAAGAAATATTCATATTAACTCTCCGATATTTAATAAAAAAACACTATCTATGACATATTGTATCATAAAACAAGCAAATTATCCATCAAAATTTCAAACATTTTAATGAAGCAACATATCATATTATAATTATGCTATTTTTTGCAAGTGAAAAAAGTTGGCGTACTTGCCTGATTTTAGAAAAGGAAATCGGGTCTTTAACTCAAAAAAAGACGGCTCAAAATTCCCTGCGGAATTTTGGCCTTGATCTCACCGCGCGATTTTCCAAGTATAAGTAAAATGAAATTTACAAATTGAAGAACAATTAAAAAGGTAGAGATTTCATTTAACTTCTACTAGGAAAAACCGGCTAGCGCGGCTCCGATACACTTTTTTTGAGTTAAAGACCCGATTTCCTTTTCTTATAAAATCAGGCCAATATTTAAATGTAAATGAGGTTCAACACTTAACAATTCTCATAACATATTCCATTATCTATTTTTTATATAAGAAAATCTCAGGGAAGTTATTTTAAAAAGGGCATAAAAAGTCAGGAAGGAGCTGCAACGAAGGCATTAAAAGGCTATTATTTTGTTATTGAAAAAAGCGAAAGAATGCAGCTCTTTATCAATTACAAAAATAAAGCCTTTTAATGCCTGAGTGTAGCGACTGGGGCGCATGCCCTTTTTAAAATAACTTCCCTGAGATTTTCATAAAAAATAAATGCGTCAATTTAGACTACGAGTTAAGTTGATTTTAGATTGCAAAACTTAAAATCTTGTGTTTAAAAAGCGGCATAATATTTTAAATAATGATAAGGAAAAATGAAATGACAGAAATAATTTCTTATAAAGATTTGGGTTTAGTAAACTCCAGGGAAATATTTAAAAAAGCATTTGAAGGTGGCTATGCAATTCCAGCTTATAATTTTAATAACATGGAACAACTGCAGGCTATTGTTATTGCTTGTGCTAAAACAAATAGTCCGGTTATTGTTCAGGTTTCTAAGGGTGCCAGAGCATATGCCAATGAAACTTTATTAAGATATTTGGCTATGGGTGCTGTTGAAATGGCGAAAGAAATGGGAGCAAATATTCCAATTGTTTTACATCTTGATCATGGGGATACTTTTGAAACCTGTAAGTCATGTATTGATTCTGGGTTTTCTTCTGTAATGATTGATGGGTCAGCTCACACTTTTGATGAAAATATTGAGCTTACTAAAAAGGTTGTTGCATATGCTCATGAAAGGGATGTTACTGTTGAAGGCGAACTTGGTGTTTTAGCTGGAATAGAAGATGAAGTTTCTCACGAAACATCATCCTATACAAAACCAGAAGAAGTGGAAGAATTTGTTTCAAGAACTGGGGTTGATTCTTTAGCAATTTCTATTGGAACTTCTCATGGTGCTTTTAAATTTAAGCCAGGCAAACCTGTTCCACCACTTAGATTTGATATTTTGGAAGAAATTGAAAAGAAAATTCCAGGTTTTCCAATTGTACTGCATGGTGCTTCTTCTGTTATTCAAGAATATGTTGAAATGATCAATAAGTATGGTGGTAGTTTAGAAGGTGCTTTGGGTGTTCCTGAAGAACAGCTTAGAAAAGCAGCTTCCTCAGCTGTTTGTAAAATTAATATTGATTCTGATGGAAGACTTGCTGTTACTGCAAAAATCAGAGAACATTTTGCAAATAATCCAAAACATTTTGATCCTAGACAATATTTAACTCCAGCAAGAGATGCTTTAATTGAAATGATTATGCATAAAAACAAGGAAGTGTTGGGATCAGCTGACAGGGCTTAATTATTCTTTTTCGACTTTAATATTTTCACCAACAATTTGTGTATTTATTACTTTTCCATCTGTAATATAAATATATAAAGACCTATAAGATCCTCTGGAATTGTAAATCCACTGTTCTTCTATTCTTTCATTTCCTTTAGTTTTATTAACTTTATCAGGGATTCCTACTGATAATAAAACCATTTCTTTTGTCATAGATAAAAGAATTTGTCTTTTGGAAATAGCATCAATAAATGATTCATCCCAAGGTTCTTTATTTTTATCATATTCAGAAATAAATTGATTAGCTTTAGCACTGGTTATTGGAAAAATCTCAGCTGAAATTGATCTTTGTGTGGACATGTCAGCTACTGGATATTCCCAGGTAGACAAAAGTTTAACATCATTGATTTTTACCCAGCCATCAGGATATCTATCAGCTGAGTTTTTTGTTTCATAAAAAATATGCACAAGACCATTATCAATCTCAATTAGGTCTTTTTTAAGCTTAAAATTATAATATTTAGGAAGCTCACCAATAACTTTATGCCCATTTTCTGTTTCAAAAATCTTAGTTGCTTTTAAGGTAACAAAACCATAGGACTCAAATCTTTCATACATATCAGTTCTAACTTTTGCAGCGCAAGACATGATAAATGGTATTGTTAAAGCAAGTATAAGTAATCTTTTCATTATCTTATTCTCCAGTTATGTTGCAATGTGTAATAATTAACCTAAAATCTGCTTAAAGTCAAGTATGAAGATTGATTTGCAGTAATTATGTAAGATATTTAACATTTAATATAATTTTTTTAACACTTTGATCCTTTCATAAGCATTTTTAATATAATGATATTTGGTTAAGTTCAAGTAATAATTGGCATTAAGTAAAGAGGCTCTATGGCACAGCCCTTGCAAAATCATATTTAACATAAGCAAACGATAAGGTTAAAAACCTTATCATGGGGCATGTATGAGACTAGCTGTGGGAAAAGAAATTTTCCCACAGCAAATTTTTTAAAAGCGGCATTTATAAAGGATTTATATATAGGAAGGGAGTTATATAATTATTGGTTAATTATTTTATCCATAATATATCCCCTCATACCCTTTTTCTCCCTTCCAATTTCTATTCCAAAATCCCCAAAATATAGTATTCAGTATTCATAGATTATTGAAAATTGATTATTAATTATTGATTATTAATTATTTTTAATAAAATACACATACCTCTAAAACAAAACTTCCCCATGTCTCATAATCTGCTCACCATCAACAAACAAATCCGGATTCAAAATAACTCCATCAATATGAGACTCAACAGTATTTGTACCACCCATTGATTTATTATTTCCAAAAGCTATATGAATTGTTTTGTATGCTTTTTCATCTTCTAACAAAAAACCAGAAAGCTTAGCTGCAAAGTTTGTTCCAATTCCAAGTTCAGCAATTCCACAGGCCTGGTTATCTGATCCAAGCTTATTACCAAATTTTAATAAAATTGCTTTTAGTTTCTTTCCATCTTCAGAAGCATCAACATTTATAATATATCCATCTTCTATTTCTATTGTTACTGGATTTTTAACTAATCCAACACCAGCAATGGTTCCATCAACAACAAGTTTTCCTGTCCCATAGTTTTCTCTGGGAGCACAAAATACTTCACCAGTTGGAAGGTTTCCACCGGAACCTTTCTCTGTATAAAGACCATTGCTTTCGATTAGCTTGCTATCTTTAATAGAAAACCTAAAGTCTGTTCCAAGTGCTGTTTTTACGTGGACTTGATTTTTTGACTCTAAAAGCTTGGCTACTTTTTTTGTATAAACAGCTATTTCATTATAATTAACGTTCATGCACCTTGAAAAAATATCTTCAGTTATGCCTGGCATAGTTGCTACACGAACGCCTGCTTTTCTAGCATCAATTGTTGCATCAGTGTGTGTAATGCTTTTAGATAAGGGTGCAAATACCACATCAACTGCTTTCATTAATTCTGCGATTTCTTTTGGAGGATTTTCACCACTTAATTGTCTTTCTTTCATTTGAAGAAAATAAACTTCATTTGCCAGGTCATTTGCAACCTTAAATATGGAATTAGCAATATTTAAACAAGTGTGATCAGTTAAAATTAAAACTGATTCATTAGCTTTTACACCAAGGCAATCTTTTACTGCAGCCATTGAAGCAAGTTTAATGTCATTCATAAAATTTCCTTTTCTTAATCTTAAAAAAAGCAATTTTTGGACTATATCGATTTTATGTCAAGAGGGAATTCGAGGGCAAGGGAACAAGAGCGCAAGGGAACAAGAGAACAAGGAAATATAAAAGAAAAGCTTGACCTACTAAATACTGAATACTAAATACTGAATACAAATAATTTATTTAACTAGGAAAATTTATGGGCAAAAAAATATTAGTCACCGGTGGCGCTGGATTTATTGGTTCTAACCTTTCGGCTAGCTTTTTAAAGGCAGGGCATGTTGTAGAAATTGTTGATGATTTATCGACTGGATCTGTAGAAAACATACCTGAAGGGTCAAAATTTCACAAACTTGATATTAGATCTGAAGAAATTGAAGAGGTTTTTGAAAATTTTAAACCAGATGTTTTATGTCACCATGCAGCTGCAATTGATGTTAGAAAATCTGTAGAAAATCCTTCCTGTGATGCTGATATAAATATTTTTGGTTTAATTAATTTAATGGAAATTGGCAAAAAACATGGATTAAAAAAGGTTATTTTTGCCTCAAGTGGTGGAGCAATTTATGGAGAACAAGAATATTTCCCAGCCTGTGAAAAGCATGCTTTAAATCCCATTTCTCCTTATGGAGTTTCAAAACTAAGTAGCGAAAAATATCTTAATTATTATAAAGCCCAATATGGTATTGATTATGTAGCCTTAAGATATGCAAATGTTTATGGACCAAAACAGAATCATCTTGGTGAGGCAGGTGTAGTTGCTATTTTTATGAACAAACTATTAAGAGATGAAGAATGCATAATTTTTGGAGATGGTTTACAAACAAGAGATTATGTGTCTGTGATGGACGTATGTAAAGCAAATCTTAAAGCTCTTAATGCCAATGTAAATGGTGTTTTTAATATCGCCACTTCAAAAGAGACAAATGTCAAAAAATTACATGAAGAAATTTCAAAGATATTAGATAAAAATATTACTCCAAAATTCGAAGAAGCAAGAATGGGCGAACAAAAACGATCTGTTCTGAGTTATGCTCTTGCTAAAGAAATCTTTGAATGGGAACCTGAGTATACATTAACTGAAGGCTTAGAAGAAACAGCTGAGTATTTTAGGTCAATCCATGCTTAACTTTATAGAAGATATAGCAAAAGAAGCTGGAAAATTTCTTTTAAACAATTTTGGCTCACTTAATGAATCTGATATTTTAAACAAAGAAGGTCTTCATAATTACGTTACAAAAATTGATAAAGAGTGTGAAAAAATAATTTTAAATAGAATTGAAAAAGCCTATCCTGAGCATTCAATTTACGGTGAAGAATATGGTCAACAAGATAAGGGAAGTGACTATACATGGTTTATAGACCCTCTTGATGGAACAACTAATTATATTCACTGCCACCCATTTTTCTGTGTTTCAATTGCTCTGTCATATAAAGGTGAAATTATAGCTGGTGTTATAAATGCCCCTTACTTAGGAGAAGTATTTAAAGCAGAAAAAGGGCAGGGTGCCTATTTAAATAATAATAAAATAAGTGTTTCAAAATGTGATAAATTAGAAGAAGCTCTATTATCTACAGGCTTTGCCTGCTTAAGAAAAAATCCCAATAGTCCTAATCCTGCAATATTTCATAAAATACTTAAGTTAACAAGTGACATTAGAAGAGAAGGCTCTGCTGCTCTAAATCTTGCTTATGTAGCAGCAGGAAGAAATGATGGTTTTTGGGAATTTGGCCTTGAAGCCTTTGATGTTGCAGCTGGTACTATAATTTGTAAAGAAGCTGGGGCAATTGTAACAGATATAATGAAAAATGATGATTATATTTTTGGAAAAAATATTATAGCCACTTGCAAAGGAATCTATGATTCACTGATTCAACAGTTGCAAATAGGCAAAGATTAATTTTAAACAAGGGAACAAGAGAACAAGGGAACAAGAGAACAAGGGAACAAGGGAATAATCCTTAACTCATAATTCTGAGTTCTTCTTAGGTCTTTTCTATTTTTTTCTTTTCAAAATCAATTTCAAAAAGAATTTGTTTGTCATTGCTAACATCTTGTATGCAATAACCCTCTATAAACTCTTCCAAAAGGATTTTTTGACTTTCCAGCGGTGGAAATAGGCTTGAATAAAGAGCTTGCTCTAATCCGCTTGGCATACCATCAGATCCGAAAATCAAATTTGCTCCTGCAGTAAAGCCGACTTCATCTATTAACATTCTAAAAGGATTATTTCTTTTGATTAGATGTATAGGGAGTCTATCTGTATAATCTATTGAGTCTTGTGAAAAATTTGGCTGCATTGATAAAGTGATATCTAAGTTTTTAGCTTCAATTGCCTGTTCTTTGCTTATAAATTGAGCATGTTCAATTCTAATCTTTTTTTCTTTAATCTTCTTAGGTTCAAAAGTGTTTAAGATCCTTAAGACTTGAGCAATGGCTAAATCTCCAATGGCATGTATTGCTACTTCCTTGTTAAAAGAAAAAGATTTTTTTAAGATTAAGAATAATGCTTCATCATCATAATTTAGTTTTCCACCGTGACAGCCAATGTATGGTTTGGAAATGGCTGCTGTTTTCATTCCAATTGATCCATCAGTAAAAATTTTTATTCCGGTGACAGTTTCTTTTTCTTTTGTTTCAAGTTTAAAAAACAATTTAGCAGGAACCCAAACCGTCAATTTATCAATCCAATTAAATTCATCATACATTGCTAAAACTTTTGCTGAGCTAACAGCCATATCATCTGATTTTGCAATGCCAAGATCTGTAAATTTATTATATACATTTAATAAATTGCTTTGATCAAGGTTAGAGCAGTCATATAGTTTTCCAAAAATATATTCGATATTTTTCTCAGCCCAATGTTTGTCATTTACTTGCTCAAAGCTAACCTTGGATGATGTAAAGACTTTTTCAAAAGCTGCTTTATTAAAAATAAAACCATGTAAAGAGCGATTGATAATTACAATTTCATAATCAATTTCAACATCATTTAAACTAAGTTCAAACTTTGAGTTATCATAATTTGTGAAAACATGAAGTTTATCATTTTTTATAGTTTTAAGGTAATTTAAAAAATCATCTTTTGTCTTAAATGCATTAAAAGAAATTGCTTTTTCTAAAAATGCATAAAGAGATAAGTGATTATGGTGATCATATAAAGGAGGTAAAGATACTTTCATATTACTTTCAATTAAAAAATTAATTCATACAATTTTGCAATAAAAATGATAAAAACAAAAGCCGGAGTAATATATTTAATTAAAAAATTCCAGATATCAAGCCCTAAAGAAGAGAAAACTTTTGGTAAATTATCTTGCTTTATTTGTTTTGAAATAAACCATCCAGCAAAGAGTGTAATTAATAAACCTCCTAGCGGCATCGTAATATTTGTGGCAAGTTTATCAAAGATATCAAAAAAAGTAGTTTTTCCGATTTTGATTTCTGGCCAGGCTGATAAAAAACCTAAAATGTAAACTGCGATTCCAGCTGATAAGGTTGCCTTTTTTCTGGAGAATTTTTTTTCATCAATTAAGTAGGAAACAGAGACTTCCAATAAGGAGATCCCTGAAGTTAAAGCAGCAAACAATAGTAAGGTGAAAAAAGCAATGGCTATAATATAACCACCTGGCATTTTTGCAAACAATACTGGAAGTGTGCAGAAAATAAGACCTGGTCCCTGAGTGGGTTCAACATTAAATGTAAAAACTATTGGAAAAATAACTATTCCAGCAATCAATGCAATCATAGTGTCAAGAGCTGTAATTGTAAGAGTAGCAGTAGGTAAGTTTGAATCTTTATTTAAATAAGACCCATAGGTTACCATCATACATACACCCAAAGAAAGTGTGAAAAATGCCTGACCAAGGGCATCTAAGACTATTTGAGGAGTGATTTTAGAAAAGTCAGGTTTAAATAAAAATGAAAGTGCTTTAGGGGCCCCATCCAAAGTAAGTGAATATATCATCAATATGATAAGGATAATAAATAGAGACGGCATTAATATTTTATTCCATTTTTCAATACCATTTTTTACGCCACCCAGCACAATCCCAACAACCATAAGCATGAAAACAGTATGCCAAAGACTTGATTTTAAACCACTAGCGTAAAGGTTTGAAAAAATATTTTGAATACTTGCATCACTTCCAGAAAATCCAAAAATAGCTTCATATAAAAAGTGAATAGACCAACCAGCAACAACACTATAAAAAGATAGGATTATAATAGTGGTAAGAATACCCATAGCGCCTATTAGCCAATAAGGCCCAGATTTTAAGCTTTTAAATGCTCCAATTGGATCTTTTTGCGTATGCCTACCAATCATTATTTCTGCCATCATAATTGGCATACCTATTATTAAAATAGAGACAAGATATATTAAAACAAAAGCACCTCCACCTGAAACTCCAGTCATATAAGGAAACTTCCATATGTTTCCAAGACCGATCGCAGAGCCTGCTGCTGCTAAAATAAATCCCATTTTACCACTCCAATGTCCCCTTGACCCCTTAATCATCGCCATTTTATCCTCCCAAAAATCTTAAAATTATAGATATATAAAGCTTGAGTTTATGCAAATTTACATAATTAAACCTTGGAAAAGGAATTTGATTAGCCCATTTGAAGGACAAATTATATAAAGTAATAAAAAAAAAGCAATAAAAATTATCGCGATTGTCGCACTTGCCTGATTTTAGAAAAGGAAATCGGGCCAATATTTAAATGTAAATGAGGTTCAGCACTTAACAATTCGCATAACATATTCCATTATCTATTTTTTATATAGAAAATAAATGTAGTAATTTAGAAAAAGCTTGATACTTGTAGTATAAAGCATTAATAACTTTTCTGCTATGATATATAATATTGTAAAATCTTACGCTAAGCTTAACTTTCGCCTTGATATTCTTAACAAGCGCTATGATGGTTATCATAATATTAAGTCTTTATTTGTGCCAATTGATTTGCATGATGAGTTGAATTTTGAATTTAATGAAAATGGAAAAATTAAAATTGAATGCCCTGAATTTCCTGAACTTACAAATGATAACAATTTAATTTGTAAAGCAATAAAACTGATTAATGAGAAACTTAGTTTAAATATTGGGGCCAATATTAAATTAAATAAAAATATTCCTTTAGGAGCAGGGCTTGGTGGTGGAAGTTCCAATTGTGCTATTACAATAAAAAAAATAAATGAAGAATTTAAGCTAAATTTATCTAATAATGAATTAATTAATCTTGGAGCTTTACTTGGAGCAGATGTTCCATTTTTTATCGGCTGCAAACCCTCTATTATTACGGGCATTGGAGATGAGATAAAAAAGATAGAATTTTTGTCTAAGTTGAAAATTTTATTGGTAAAACCAAATTTTTCTATAGACACAAAATTTGCTTATACTTCATTAAATTTAAAGTTGACAAAATCAAATTGCGATGGTAGTTACACCAGGTTTTTTAGGGGGATTTCTGAATTTAACTATGATTCAGATAGGTTATTAAATTCTGATATTGGCACAAAGTTAATTAAAGACTTTATGTCAAATGATCTTGAAAAAGCTGTTATTAATGAATATTCTCAAATCAAGGATTTAAAGTCTCTGCTGATTGAGAATAGGGCTATAACTTCTTTAATGACTGGATCTGGATCTGTGGTTTTTGGGATATTTAGAGATGAAACAAGTCTTAATAAAGCCTTTAAGAACTTGAAAGAATGTAATGGTCTTTTATTGTATAAGACCTCAACCTTTTAGTTTTATTAAGATCTTTCAAAAAAAAATATTAACTCGAATTGATAGGAAGAAGATAATATGGATATCACAGAAGTAAGAGTATTTCCAGTAGCAGAAGAAAGATTAAAAGCTTATGTTTCAGTAGTATTTGACGATTGTTTTATTATTAGAGATTTAAAAGTTATTAATGGTAATAATGGATTGTTTGTTGCTATGCCTTCCAAGAAAAGAAAAGATGGAACTTATAGAGATATGGCTCATCCATTAAATACAGAGACTAGAGATAAAATGGAAGGCAAAATTCTTGAACAATATCGAAAAGAAGTTGATTCAAGTGCAGAATTTGTAATACAAGAAGATAATCCTGAATTTAGGACTAGTGTATAAATTAAGTGGTAAGTGGTAAGTGGTAAGTCGTAAGTGGTAAGTGGTAAGTGGTAAGTGGTAAGTGTATTTTTTATCGTTTAATAAACAGTAAAAATACTTACTCCTTATGACTTACGACTTACGACTTACGACTTACGACTTACGACTTACGACTTACGACTTACGACTTACGACTTACGACTTATAACTGAATAATGGGGCGTCGACAAACGGCAAGTCACAGGTTTTTGGTACCTGCATTTGGAGGTTCGAATCCTCCCGCCCCAGTTTTTAAAATAAAACGCTTAGCGTTTGGTGTTTAGAGTACAGTGTTTATCTTTAGTTAAATTATTAAACCCTGTACGCTGCACACTGTACGCCATACGCAAAAAGAGGTCATCAATGGCACATTCAGAGTTAAACGTTACATTAAGAAAAAATGCTGGAAAGAATTTTTCAAGAGCAATAAGAAGAGATGGATTAATTCCAACTGTTTACTACGGAAAGGATTCCAACATTCTTCTTTCAATAGATCCAAAAGAATTGTATGATGCACTTTCTACTGAAACTGGTGAAAACACTTTATTAAGATTACATTGTAAAGAAAGCAATGAAGTTGAAGGTCGTTTCGCACTTATTAAAGAAATTCAAAAAGCCCCGATTTCAAGAAAATGGGTTCATGCAGATTTAGTTGAAATCCAGAGCAATAAGAAAATCACTGTTACTGTAGCAACAAAGATTGTTGGAAAAGCGATTGGCCTAACAGAAGGTGGAATCTTACACGAAATTTTTAGGTCTTTAAAGGTTGTTTGTCTTCCAGAAAACATTCCAAGTGCCATAGAACTAGATGTTACAAATCTTAAAATGGGTGACATTCTTCATCTTAATGACATTAAAAAACCTAATGGCTGCGAATTTGAATCAACTGATAACATTTCTATTATTTCAATTGCTACTCCTGCAAAAGAAGTTTCTAAATTTGCCGGAGAAGGTGGAGAAAGTGCAGCAGATGAAGAAGGCGAAGCTAAAGCAGTTGAAGTTGAAGGCAAAAAAGATGCAGGCGCTGATAATAAGTAGGGTTCGGAATAAAATAGGACTTTTATTTTGAGAATTATCGCAGGATTAGGAAATCCCGGTTTAAAATACGAAACTACAAGGCACAATATCGGTTTCATCATTGCCGATAATTTAGCAATAAAACATAAAATTGAAATAAACAAAGAAAAGTTTTCTTCACAATATTCCCGTTTAGAAATTGCGAATTGTCAAAGTATATTAGTAAAACCTCAGACATATATGAATAAAAGTGGTTATTCTATTGTCTCATTTCTTAATTTCTTTAAATCTGATATTGATGATTTAGTTGTTATTCATGATGATGCAGACTTGGAATTTGGACGTATAAAGCTGAAGCTTGGTGGAGGAGATGGAGGCCACAATGGCCTTAAATCAATTATTGAGCACTTGGGAAGCAGAGAATTCTATAGATTAAGAATTGGAGTTTCTCGTGACGATAGAATGGATCTATCAAGTTACGTACTTGGAAAATTTTCCCAGGAGCAATTTAATTTACTTGACGAAATTATTGAAAGAAGTTGTGAAGCTATAGAATCATTGATGGTTGATGGTTTGAAAATAGCTATGAATAAATATAATTAAGTTTTAGGTAGTAATGTGTAGGTGTTAAGTTTTCTTACCACTTACGACTTAGGACTTACGACTTAAAAAAAAGGAGTACTAAATGTTACAATGTGTAATGTCCTTAGCAACAATCGCTCCATTTGTAGCACTTGTTGGTTTGATTTCTGCTTTGATTATTTATGTGGGAATAGTTAAGAAATCAAGAGGTACTGAAAAAATGATTAAGCTTTCAGATGCTATTCATGAAGGCGCCATGGTATTTCTGAAAAAAGAATATTCAATTATCTTTGTTTTTGTTTTAGTGGTGTTCGCTTTATTATCAGGGTTTATTAGTTTTTACACAGCTTGTGCATTTTTATTTGGTGCAATTTCATCAATGCTTGCTGGTTTCTTTGGCATGAAAGCTGCAACCAGAGCTAATGTTAGAACAAGCCAAGCAGCGGCTACAGAAGGTAAGGATTCAGCTTTATTGATTGCTTTTAATGGTGGGGCTGTAATGGGTCTTTCTGTTGCAAGTTTGGGCCTTTTGGGAATTGCAGTATTATACTTAATATTTAAAAATGATCCAAATCTTTCAAAATATATTGGTGGTTTTGCAATGGGAGCCAGCTCAATTGCACTTTTCGCCAGGGTTGGTGGTGGAATTTTCACCAAAGCAGCAGATGTTGGAGCAGATCTTGTTGGTAAAGTTGAAGCAGGAATTCCTGAAGATGATCCAAGAAACCCAGCAACTATTGCTGACAATGTAGGTGATAACGTTGGTGATACTGCAGGTATGGGAGCCGATATTTTTGAAAGTTATGTTGGTGCTACAATCTCATCAATTGTGATTGGTGCAACAGCATCAGCTTACGCTTTATCACGTGTTGAAGCAATTGTGCTTCCTTTAATTGTTATTGTTGTAGGACTTCTTTGCTCAATTCTAGGAGTTGCTTCAATGCAAGTATTTAAGAAATTAAATCCAGCAGCAGCTTTAAGATACGTTACTTTTGTATCTGCTGGTTTATTAATAGTTCTATCATATTTCATTGTTGATTTAATGAATTTTAAATTTCCAGTTGGTGAAAGCTACGTTGCCATGGGTCCTTTTTGGGCAATAACTATAGGTTGTATATCAGGAATTATAATTGGTCTTTTATCAGAATATTATACTTCCGGAGCTCCAATTCACAGAATTGTCAATGCAAGCAAAACAGGACCAGCAACTAATATTATTACTGGAATTGCAGTTGGTATGGAATCAGTTGTTATGCCACTATTAATGATTTGCTTTGCAATTCTTGTGGCATATAACTATTGTGGATTATATGGAATAGGTATGGCAGCTGTTGGTATGCTTGCAACAGTAGGTGTTACAATGTCCGTTGATGCCTATGGTCCTATTGCTGATAACGCAGGCGGAATTTCAGAAATGGCGGGCCTTGGACCTGAGACAAGAAAGATAACTGATAGTTTAGATGCAATTGGAAATACAACAGCAGCTATTGGCAAAGGCTTTGCAATTGGCTCAGCTGCCTTAACTGCACTTGCATTATTTTCTGCATATTCAACAGCAGTAGGTCTTGAAGTTATAGATATTAGAAAACCTATTGTTGTAGTTGGTTTATTTATTGGTGGATTATTACCGTTTTTCTTTGGCTCTTTAACAATGTCAGCAGTTGGAAGAGCTGCTTTTAAAATGGTTGAAGAAGTTAGGAGACAGTTTAGAGATATTCCTGGAATTATGGAAGGCACAGCTGATCCTGATCATGAAAGATGTATTGCTATAAGCACTAACGCTGCTTTAAAAGAAATGATGATTCCTGGTGCTATGGCTGTTTTAGTACCTGTTGTAGTAGGTCTAATTTTCAAAGCTGAAGCTTTGGGTGGCTTGTTAGCAGGAGCAACAGTTACTGGAGTTTTACTTGCTCTTTTCATGTCAAATGCTGGTGGCGCTTGGGATAATGCCAAAAAATACATTGAAACCGGACAGTTAGGTGGCAAGGGTTCTGATGCTCATAAGGCTTCTGTAGTTGGTGATACTGTTGGAGATCCTTTTAAAGATACATCAGGTCCTTCAATGAATATTCTAATAAAATTAATGTCAGTTGTTGCTTTAGTTATTGCTCCAATCATTTCCATCTAAATAAAGGGAAAAAAAAGAGTTTTATTAAAGAAAATGGTTGATATTTTTAAAAAATCTTATTAGAGAAGGCAGACTTTTTAGAAAGTAAATTAAAAATTTTAATATAGGTAGGTAGATTAGCATGAGAGAATACGAAACAATTTTTGTAACAAAAACAGATCTTCAGTATGATACTATTTCAGGTATTAAAGATAAGGTCAAAAAAATCCTTAAAACAAATAAAGGTAGAATGATTAAAATTGATGATATGGGAAAAAGAAAGTTTGCCTTTGAAGTAAAAGGTTTTTTAAAAGGTCATTATTATTATTATAAATACTTTACTCAATCAACAACAATTGAGAAATTAAACAGTATGTTTGGCATGGATGATAATGTTTTATTATATCAAACAATTATCTTAAATAAAGATGTAGACCTTGCAAAATTAGAAGCTGCAACTGAAACACATTATGATGAAGAAACTGATACTGAAACTAAAGATTCTTCTGAAGCAGAACTTTCAGAAAAAACTATTGAAACAAAAGAAAGAGATTCTGAAGAAACACTTAATGAAACTGTAGAAGTAGTAGATACAGAAAAAGTAGAAGAGTAAAATAATAATTTTTAATTTATAAATTCAATACAAAATTTAAAAGGATTAGAAAATGTTTAATCGTAGAAATAATAATGGAAGAAGCAAATTTAATAAAAATGTTAAAATAAAAAAGAAAGTATGTAGATTTTGTGTAGATAAGTCTGCTAAGATTGATTATAAAGAACCAGAAGCCTTACAAGTATTTATAACAGAAAGAAGTAAAATTATACCGAGTAGAATTTCTGGCAACTGTGCTAAACATCAGAGAGAGGTTAAATTAGCGATAAAAAGAGCAAGAAACTTGGCACTTCTGCCTTATACTTCTGTTACAGCACTTGCAAATCAATTTTAATTTTGAATTCTATCACGAAAATAATTTTATCATATTAACTATAAAAAATTAAACTAATGAATCAATTAATTATATCAAAAAAACTGCTCATAAAGGATATTCTCCTAACAATCTTTAGGATATTTTTTGTTCAGTTTGTTGGTCTTAATTTTTTGATCCCATTACCCTTTCTAATGTTTGGCTTTAGAAAGGAAAGCGCACGGTCTTTACAGCTAATTATCTTTATTGCTGTAGCTTTTATTTTTTATTTTCTTATTAATTCAGAATCATATGGTTTGTTTTTAATTTCGTTTTTCTTTTTTGGTTTTTTGCCAAGCTTTTTACTTTTAGAGACAATAAAAAGATATTCTTCTTTTGTAAGGAGCTTAGCCGTTTCCTTAGTGATATTGTACGTTATTTTTATGGGATTTCAGTTTATTGTAATGCTTTTTTTAAACATGAGTTATGATGAGTTGATTTCCATGTCAATAACAAGAGTATTGATTGATGCCACATCAAATGCTAATAATAACTCAGTCCTTGTGAACTCAATTAAAGAAAATATTAGTTTTCTAGTTAAAATAGCACCTTCCTTGATTTTTGCAATAACAGCGTTTATTCTCTGGTTGAATTTATCTATATTTTACTCAGTTGTTTGTAGCAAATTTGATCAAAGACATTCATTGATTTCTCTAATATTCTTGAAATTTAGTGAAAATATGGAGCCAAAAGAAAAGTTATTTACAGAGGAAAACTTGAGAAATATTACTTATCCGGATTATATGATTTGGCTTGTTATTTCATGTATGTTTATTTTTTCATTGCAATGGCTATTGGATATAGAGTTTATTAGTCGCCTTGGTTACAATATTGTTATTTTTGCTGCTGTTATTTATTTTTTCCAGGGTTTGTCAATTTGCACTTTTTATATAAAAAAGTGGAAATTTTCTTTATTTTTTAGAATTTTGTCATATATAGTAATGTTTTTACATTATTTAATTGTAATATTAATAGGTATTTTAGATCATTGGTTTGATTTTAGAAAAATACGAAAAGTAAAGCTTTAAGCTTTAAGCTATAAGCCTTAAGTGGTATTTAGTATTCGGTATTCAGTATTCAGTTTTATTTTAACAGAATACTAAATACTGAATACAGAATACAAAACTTACAGCTTACTACTTACAGCTTACAGCTATTTTGGAGGTCACATGAAAGTAATACTCACCGAAAAATATAAAGATCTAGGTGAAGCTGGTGATATTATTGAGGTTAAGGATGGATATGCCAGGAATTTCCTGATTCCTAAAAAGATTGCATTTCTAGCTGATGGAAAAAATGTTACTGCTATTAGTCATAAGAAAATGCTTATTGATCATAAAAAGCAAAAATTAATTTTAGAAGCTAAAGATCTTGCCACAAAAATCGAAACAATTTCTTTAACAATTTCAAAAAAAGTATCTGAAAACGATTTATTATACGGTTCAGTTACTACAAAAGAAATTGAAAAAAGCTTAGAACAAGAGGGTATTAATGTTGATAAAAAGAATATTATCATTGATGATCAAATTAAAAAACTAGGCGTTTACAATGTTAAGGTTAAAGTAGCAAGTGAAGTTGAAGCCAAACTCAAGGTTTGGGTAGTTGAAGAATAATGGCTAAGGCTGGATCTGAATTTAGAGTTTCCCCACATAATATTGAAGCAGAGAAGTCTGTATTGGGAGCTATTCTGCTTGATAATGAAGCTATATATAAGGTTCAGGATATTCTTAAGTCAGAAGACTTTTATAAGGAAAGTCATAAACATATTTTCGCTACTATTGAACTTCTTTTTGATAAGCAAGAACCTATTGATAGCATTACCCTGATTGAAGAGCTAAATAGTAGTGATATGCTTTCAAAAATTGGTGGAGCTGCATATGTAGCTGACCTTGTTGATTTTGTTCCTACATCAGCTAATATTGTATATTATGCTTCAATTATAAAAGAAAAATCTATAAGGCGAAATCTCATTTCAGTCGCTACGAGCATTGCTGAACAAGGCTATAGTGCTGAAGGTGAGGTCGAAGATTTTGTAGATTTTGCTCAACAATCTGTTTTTAAGGTGTCTGAAACAGAAATGAGGCAAACAGCTTTTCCATTATCAGATGTTTTAAAAAGAAATTTTATTGATATTGAAAAAAGATATGAAGAAAAGCGAGAAATTACAGGTAAAACATCTGGATACAAAGATTTAGATAGACTCTTGCATGGCTTTCAAAGCTCTGAACTCATTATTTTAGCAGCTCGTCCTTCAATGGGAAAAACAGCACTTGCTCTAAACTTTGCTGTTAACTCAGCAATAAACGATAAAATTCCAGTACTCATTTTTTCTCTTGAAATGTCAAAAGAGCAGCTTTCAGAAAGACTTTTGTGTAGTCAATCAAGAATTGATTCAAATAAAATCAAATCTGGGTTTCTAGATGATACAGACTGGAAAAAGCTAGCTAATGCAGCTGGAGTTTTATCAGAAGCTAAAATATTCATTGATGATATAGGCGGTTTGAAGATATCAGATCTCAGAGCAAGAGCTAGAAGAATTAAAAAAGAACAGGATATTGGTTTGATTGTTGTAGATTATCTACAATTAATTAATGCTGCTGGAAGATTTGGCAATAAAGAACAAGAAGTAGCTGAAATTTCAAAGTCATTAAAAAATCTTGCCAAAGAGCTTGTGCTTCCAGTTATTTGCTTGTCACAGCTAAATAGAGCAGTTGAAGCAAGGACAGATAAAAGGCCAATGATGTCCGATCTGCGTGAGTCAGGTGCAATTGAACAAGATGCTGATGTTATTATGTTCATTTATCGAGATGCTTTTTATAACCCTCAAACAGAAGATCCAACAAAATCTGAAATTAGAATAGCTAAGCACAGAAATGGTGCAGTTGGTAATATAAATTTGCGTTTTTTTGGAGAATATACTCGCTTTGACAATTACTCTTATGAGGATGAGATATGAGTTTGAACAAGGTAATAGCTATTGTTGGAATGTGCGGTTCTGGAAAATCTATTGTTTCCGAAGAACTTAAAAAACTAGGTTGGGGCTATGTTCGCTTTGGTCAACTTACTCTGGACGAAGTAAAAAAAAGAGGTCTTCCCCCCAAAGAAGAACATGAGAGAAAGATAAGGGAAGAGTTTAGAAAAGAACATGGGATGGCAGCCTACGCAATTCTAAATATCCCTAAAATAGATGATTTTCTTGCACATAATAATGTTATTGCTGATGGTTTATACAGCTGGTCTGAATATAAGATATTAAAAGAGAAATATGCTGATAATTTATTAGTTATTTCAGTCTATGCAGACCCAAAAACAAGGTATACAAGGTTAGAAAATAGAGCAAGTGCTCATGGTAATGATGAAGATTTAGTTTTCAGATCAATTTCAAATGAAGATGCACAAAATAGAGATTATGCTGAGATTGAAAAAATTGAGAAAGCAGGTCCCATTGCCATGGCAGATTATACTCTTATTAATACAAAGAATGAAGATTTTCTTTTAAATCAACTCAAAGAGGTAATGCATGACATTCAGGCCTGATAAAGTTGAGTATTACTTGTCAATAGCCAACCAGATTTCTGCACGATCAACTTGTATGCATATTAAAATTGGGGCAATAATTGTTAGAGATGATCAAATAATCGCAGCTGGTTATGTTGGAGCCCCACGTAAAACAATGGATTGTTTTCAAAGAGATGAATGTTTGCGTAGGAAATTAAATATTCCATCTGGCCACAGATATGAACTTTGCAGGAGTATCCACGCGGAGATGAATGCAATTATTAATGCCTCGCGTGCTGGAGTATCTTTATTAAATGGAGATATGTATATTTATGGTGAAAGACTGGATAATGGTAAGACAATAAAAATTAATGCCTTTCCATGTTTTATTTGCAAAAAAATGATTATTAACTCTGGTTTAAATAAAGTTATATGCACTACAATAGATGGTTCTTATCAAGAATTTAGTGTTACTCAATGGGCAGACGACTGGCGAAACAAGGATATGCTTGATGATGTTGATATTTATGGAGCTCGACAAGAAATTTCTGTCTAATTTTTTCTATATAATTCATCGATATTCCAATAATCTCTTGGATTAGTTAGCACTGGTTGAAAGTTTGCCAATGAATTTTTAGCAGCAACAAATGAAAAAGGTTTGATAAGGTAAATAACTGGCAGTTCTTCTGATAAAGTGCGTACAATTTTACACCAAGCGTCTTTTCGTATATCCTTATTTATTTTTTCCATCATTAGATACATGTTTTCATCAATCACTGCTTCCCAACTTGTTTCGGGAGATTTTTGAGAATGATTCCATAAATGAAGTCTGCCTGAAGAAAGATAGAATTCTTTCGCAATCATTGGATCTGGTGGAACACCTGCTGTTAGGGAAAATAGGGCAGCTTCATATTTTTTCTCATTAAAAACTCTTGATGTGAATAAAGAATAGGAAACTGTATCAATGTGAACTAAGATTCCAATCTTCTCAAGGTCACTTTTTATCATAGTAGCAATGCTATTGATTGACCTGGATTCAGAGTTGGTCATAATAGAAAGCTTTAATTCATTTCCATCTTTATCTTTAAGGATTTGGTCCTTGTTTTTTCGGGCAAATCCTAATTCCTTTAAATATGCTTTGGCTTTTGAAGGAGAGTAATTATATATATTGATATTGTTACAAGAGAACTCTTTGTTTTCATGTTCAAAAGGTTGGTTTTGTAGTATACAGTTGGATTCAAAAATATTTTTACATAGAGCTTCTCTATCAATAGCGTGAGCAATTGCCTTTCTAAACTTATTATTTTTAAATAGTTTAATCTTATAATTTTCTGAATTTTTATTATTAACACTCAAATTAAACCAAAGGAAATTACTTACCAGTGCAGGACCAATATTAAACAAAGTAAAATTTTTATTTTCTTGCTCACGTTTTAATAAGATAGCATTTGAAAGTGCAATATGTCCAAGCGAGTCAAGTTCACCATTTAGAAATTTGAGATAAGCTGTGTTGAAATCAGGAATTATTGTAAAAATAACTTTATCAAAATAAGGTAGCTGCTTTCCATTATTATCAAATTTCATGTAATTATCATTTCTTGAATAAACAAGTTTCTCTCCCCTTATAAACATAGAAAGCTTATACGGGCCAGATCCAATAATTTTATCGCACGGAGTATCAATACCAAGAGCTGTTGCGAAGTTTCCGGTTTCATATAGGTCATTGTAAATATGTTTTGGAATAATTTTAATTGAACCGATGGTTAAAATTGTTGAGGCATCTGTTTTATGGAAGTTAAATGAAATTGTATAGTCATCAATAATATCTATATTAGGTCTATTATTCTTAATATCATTGCTTATTTGTGATGGAATATCTTTAGATAAAGCAAGTTCAAAGGAAAATTTTATATCACTAGTTGTAATTTTATGACCGTCAGACCATAGGTTGCCTTTTCTAAGGTGAAATATGTATTTGCCATTTTCAAGTAATTCATAGTTCTTTGCTAAGTGGGGAAATATTTCTTTGGTACTTGGATTATATTCAACTAAAGATTGAAATATCATTGGAAACAATAGGCTAATTGAATTAAAGTCATTTGCAGTGATAGGATTAAAGGTATTCGGTCCGGAAATTACTGGAAGTATTAAGGTATTACCTTTATTTCCACTTCCATTAAATTTAATTGCATCAGCAATGACCTGCTTTGGATTTTCTGCAATAATCGCGTGTTTTTTTTCTTTAAGACAAGATTGGCATGAAATAAAATTACATACTAATAAAGGAATTAGTATTATGATAGGGATAAAATTTTTCATAGTTTTATTATTTTTTAATTTCTTCTTCCTTTTCTTTATAAACAGCTATTGCTACAATTTCAGAAGAATCCTCTCCTTTTTTTGATATAAAAATAATGCCATGATAATTAAAATACTTGTAAACTTTTTCATAATCCCATGTATAGAGTTTCTTTTTGGATTTATACTCCTGGGGAAGTCTTTCATGTGATTCTTCAAATTCACTAACACTAATATCACCAATTGAAGTCCTATACTTATCATTTAAGCATATCATAGCTATAATATTATTATTTTTGCTCAATATCAATATGTTTGATCCTTCAATTTTGGAGACTTTTAAATCTTTAATCCATAAAAATTTATCATTAGTCATAATTCCTTTTACATAAAGGTTTAATGGATTATCTGATTCTAAAGGGTTTATTTTATTATCTTTAATAGTTTCAAGCAAGGAATCAAGGTTAATATTTCCAATACCTTTATTTGGGTATATGAATAAATCATCTAAGACTTTATCAGCAATATCCTCTGATTGCATCTTTTTAATATCACCCATCATTTCATTAAGCATTTTTTCATTTTCTTTAGGGCTCGATTTACATTGAGCAAAAAGAAAAAGTTCATTTAATAAGAATAAGAGAGCTAACATAATAAATAATTTTTTCATTTATCAAATCCTTTATTCTTTTAATAATTTAATATTGATAATATTAATTTATAAGCCTAAAATTATCAAATATTTATTTATTATTTTACAATAATACGTATAAGCTATGAAAAGGAAGTTGATATGAGTAAATTTTTAGACAGGCTAAAAAAAGGCATTCTTATTTGTGATGGTGGTATGGGTACCATGCTATATCAAAAAGGCGTTTATATAAATAGATGTTATGATGAGCTTAATTTATCTTCTCCAGAAATGATTAGTGATATACATAAAGACTATATTAAGGCAGGAGCTGATATAATTGAAACAAATACCTTTGCAGCAAACAGATTGAAACTTAAACGCTTTGGACTGGAAAATAAGGTTAAAGAAATAAATCAAGCCGGAGTTCGAATTGCAAGAGAAGTATCTAAAGACGTTATTGTTGCAGGAGCAGTAGGTCCTATTGGAAGGAGTTTGAACACAAAAAATGATTTTACAATTGAAGAAATTAGCGAAATTTATGAAGAGCAAATACAGGTTTTATTAGAAGAGGGTGTTGACGTATTGATGTTTGAAACCTTTCATGGAATAGAGAGAATATTACAGGCAATAAAAGTAGCTAGAAGACTTAGTACTTATATTCCTATTATTGCTCAACTTACAGTTAATGATGAAGGTAATAGCTTGGCAGGAGAATCTCCCGAAGAAATAGGTAAAAAACTTGATGAAATTGATATTCAAGTAATAGGTTTGAATTGCAGTGTAGGGCCTAAGGTAATTTTAGATAGTATTACTAGAATAAAAAAAAATACGAATAAGTATTTGTCTGCTCAACCCAACGCTGGTATTCCCAAGAGAATAGATGACAGAATTATTTATTTAACAAGTCCAGAATATTTTGGAGAATATGCAAAAAGATTTATACAATCAGGAATTAGTATTATTGGTGGTTGCTGTGGGACAACACCTGAGCATATAAAAGCCTATAAAACCACATCTCTGGCACTTTCACCTCGCCTTATTGAACCATCTTATGATGATTCAATTGGTTTTAACCAGGAAAAGCCAATTGAAAAAATAAAAAAGGAAGCATTAAAATCACAGCTTGCAAGAAAGTTGCGGAATAAGAAATTTGTTATTTCCGTTGAAATTGATCCGCCACGTGGAACAGACGTTGAAAAGTGCCTGAATGCCGCAATTCGTTTGAAGAACTTAGATGTTGATGCAATTAATATAGCTGATGGACCTCGGGCTTCTTCAAGAATGTCACCACTTGCACTTGCTCAAATTTTTGAGGATGTCGTAGGCATTGAAACAATACCACATGTTTGTTGTAGAGATCGAAACATTTTAGGTCTGCAAGCAGATCTTTTGGGGGCTTTTGCCCTCGGCTTAAATAATGTTCTTTTGGTAACAGGAGATCCTCCTCGTCTTGGTGATTATCCAGATGCAACTTCTGTTTTTGATCTTGATTCAATTGGCTTAACTAAAGTTGTTAGCAGAATGAACCTTGGCCTTGATATAGCTGGCAATCCAATGAACTCAAATACTGCTTTTTATGTGGGAGTTGGGGCAAATCCAGGTGCTATTGATATTGAAAAAGAACTAAAGCGCCTTGAGAGAAAAATAAAGCATGGTGCTGATTTTATTATGACCCAACCAGTTTATGAACTTTCTTTATTTAAGGAGTTTTTAAAAAGAATTGAAGAATATGAAAAACCTCTTTTAATTGGTATCTTGCCATTGTCTAGTTATAGAAACGCAGAATTTTTACATAATGAAGTACCAGGAATGCAAGTTCCAGAAAAAATCAGAGATACCTTGAGAAAAGCTAGCAATTCCAAAGAAGCCAAGAAAATCGGAATCGAAATTGCTAAAGAAACCTTGTACGATAGTAAAGGCATAGTAGCAGGAGCATACATTATGCCGCCTTTTAATGATATTGAAGCAGTGGAAGTTATATTGGATGGGTGGGTGTCTTAGGCTTGCGAGTGGTGGAGGTGTCAAAGAAGAAAAATAATCAATAATCAACAATCAATTTTCAATTCTCAATGAAGAGAAAAAACATAAGTGTTTTTTTAGAATAATTAATAAGTAATAATTAATAAATAATAATTAATGGGGGAGAACAGACTTGTATTTTATTTTCTTTGCATTGAAAATTGATTATTGACCAAAAGGATTAAATTCCTTTCCACTCAGGCGCATGCTCAAAACTCAAAACAAGAAGCTTGCCTTGAGTTAATTGATCAATATTGTATTTTACTCCTTCTTGTCCAAGCCCTGATTTTTTATATCCACCATAAGGCATGTGATCTGCTCTAAATGATGGTATGTCATTAATAATTATTGATCCCATTTCTAGTGAATTATAATAAGTAAATATTCTATTAATATTTTCTGAAAAGATTCCTGCTTGGACTGATGATTGGCTGCAATTAATCATCTCAACAGCTTCTTTCATGTCATTATATGGACAAAGTGTAACAACAGGCCCAAAGCAAACATTTTTTTCAATTTCCATGTCTTTGTCTGTTTTAATTATAATAGTTGGAGGGATAATATTTCCTTGATTTTTTCCTCCAGCTATAAGCTTTGCACCTTTAGAAACTGCATCTTCGATGATTTCCATAACTTTCGCTGTAGCCATATCATCAATTAAAGGTCCATAATGAGTTTTTGGATTTGATGGGTCTCCAACTCTTATTTTTTGTACTTCTTTCATGAATTCATTTGTAAATTCAGAGTATAAGTCCTTATTAATAAGGATTTTCTGAAGAGAAATATACATTTGACCAGCGTTTGCAAAGGCTCCCTTGGCGCATCTTTCTGCAGCATAATTAAGGTCATTGTATTCATCAATAATAGCGCAAGCCATCCCACCTGTTTCTAAAATTATTTTTTTATTCTTAGCTTTGTCTTTTAAGTATAAACCTTTTTGTGAATTTCCCGTAAATGAAAAAATATCAATCTTAGGATTTGATAAAATTTCTTCAAGCTCCAATCCATCACAGGGAAATATATTAATACTCCCTTCAGGCATTGATAGGTCTTTTATTATTTCTCCAAGTGTTGAGGCTGTAAGAAATGTTTTAGAAGAGGGCACTAAAATTAAAGGACAACCTGTTGCAATAGCTGAAGCAATTTTTAGTGAAATAAAATAAAAAGGGAAATTATATGGTGTTACAGCTAATAAAACACCTAGAGGTATTCTTGTTACAATGCCAATCTTATTTTTTGATATTTCCCAGTTATCCATTTCAATTACATTCCCACCTGATCTTTTAGTTTCCTCTGCTGCAAGGTGAAAAGCACGACAAGCTCTGTCAACTTCAATTTTTGCATCGCTAATAGCCTTGCCTGATTCCGCCACAATCATTTCAATAAACTCAGAGGCTTTTTCAGATACCTGTTTTTCTATTTTCAAAAGTAATGCTTCGCGTTTATAAGAAGGAATTTTAGAGTATTGCTTGAATACAGTAAATGCTCCTTCAATAGCCTCATCAATATCTGAAACATCAGGCCAATAAACATTACCTAAAATTTCATTTGTGAATGGATTTAGAATTTCTCTTTTTTCAGTTGAAGTTCGTGATCTATTGTTAATAAAGAAATGAAAATTTTTAGTCATTGTTGTAGCCCCTTTTTAGGAAAACGGTTTGCTTTTTAGGGAATCAAGTAATTTTTTATATATGCCACCAAATCCACCATTAGACATTATCAAAATAACATCATTTGCTCTTGATTCCTGGCATACAAATTTAACAATGTCATCTATTTTGGGAATATAATGAGCTTCTCTATTTTTTCCAATGATGCCCTTAATAACATTATCAACAGAAAGTCTTTCATCTTCCTTGATTGCCTCTAATTTAAAGACTTCGGGAATGATTGCAATGTCACCAATTGATAGAGCTTCTATTAGTTCTTTTTCGAAAATATTTCTTCTGGTTGTGTTAGTTCTTGGTTCGAAAATAAGCCATATGCGCCTGTTTTTATATTTTTTTTTGCAGGCCAAAACTGTAGTTTCAATAGCAGTTGGATGGTGAGCAAAATCATCAATAAGCACTATATCATTAATTTCGCCAATTACTTCTAATCTTCTTTTAATGCCCTTAAAACCTAGTAAACCCTCTTTAAATGCTTCTGTTGAAATGCCAAGGTTTTGTGCAGTAATAAAAGCAGCCAAAATATTCATCAGGTTGTGCTGACCTGCCATATTTGTTTGAAAATGGTCAATGAGTTTACCTTTATGATAGATATCAAATTCAAGATGGTCATTAGTGTAAATAACATTTTTTACAGTATAATCAGAGTCATCGGAAACCCCATAAGTGATGACCTTGCATTTAGCGTCTTTGATAACATCCTTTACTGTTTGGTAGTTATTACAAACAACTAAGTTACCATTTTCTGGGACAAGTTTAACGAATTTTTTAAACTCATTAATAATTTGATCAAGGCTGTCATAAATATCGGAATGATCATATTCAATACTTGTTATAACTGCATGGAATGGTTTATAATGAAGAAACTTAGGTTGTTTATCAAAATAGGCACAATCGTATTCATCCCCTTCAACAACAAAGTAATCACCTTTGCCAAGTTTATAGCTTTTCCCAAAGTTTGCAGGAATTCCGCCTACAAACATATTGGGGTCAAGACCTGCTGATTCAAGGATCCAGGCTAAAAGGGAAGTTGTGGTTGTTTTACCATGAGTCCCTGTTATTACGCAGGGAATTTTACCACTTAAAAAGATATCAGAAAAAGCTTTTGCAAATGAAGAATATTCGATTTTTCTGTTAATTATTTCTTCAGCTTCCACATTTCCTTTGCTTAATGCGTTGCCAATAATAGCAAAATCCGGTTTGCTTTCACCGATTGGAATGTTTTGTGCACTATATCCATTTAGTACAGGAATTCCCAGATCTTCTAATTGGTCACTCATTGGAGGATAAATGTTTATATCCGAACCTAATACATTAAATCCTTTTTCTTTAAGCATTCCTGCAAAGGAACCCATGGCTGTGCCGCATATGCCAACTAGGTAAATGGTTTTCTCGTTGTTTTCCAATTTTATCCTTTATAAAAAATAGTATAACAGTATTCGGTATTCAGTTGAGGAAAAGAAACCAATTATTGAATACTGAATATTGAATACTGAATACTGAATACTGAATACTGAATACTGAATACTGAATACTGAATACCTTTCTTCATTTACTCACCTTCATCAAAAATATATAAACCACCATAGGGAGCTACTTCATCATTTTCGTTTTTATAGCCAACTCTAAGCATCTCAGAAACATTGCCATCTCCATCAAGATCTGCTTTTGCTCTTGCTGCAAAAGAATAAGCTTTTGGATCAATGTTTCTTTCAGCAACTTTTCCATCTGTCACAGCATAAGAAAAATAGACTGCTTTATTTTCTCTGAAAAATATTTGTTTCCACTTTTTATGTTTATTAAAGCCGCCAATTCTTTTTTCCTTAATTGCAGGTAGTTCAGGTGTCCAATCAATATAGAGAAATTTATGACTTCCTCTCTGAGTTTCGCCTTCTTCATCTGTATAGGAAAAGTCTTTGTTGAAATATATTGCTTCACCATCAAATATTTTTCTAATATTTATCATTGCTTCACTAGTTTTCGAACGTTTCAAGTATTTTTGAAAAGTAGGAATAGTAATTGCAAGTAGAACTAGAAAGATTATAACAATTGTAATAACTTCACTTTTAGATATTATTCTTTTCGCTTCATTCATTTTTAAAAACCTCAATAAAGGAATTTCAATATTGTTTTGTACTTAAATAATAAGAATTAAGTTGAAGATCAACCGAAAAAAATGTAAATTTTTTAACTTGATACTTTATTGTTTGCTTTTATAATTACTTTTAGCACTAAGACAGAAATTTTATTATCTGCTTTGGAGTTTTAAATGCGTTTTATAAAAATTCTACTTCCCATACTTGTGCTTATTTCTTTGATCTCGTGTTTTGAGGAAGATGATCTTGCTATAGATGCAGCTTATATATTTGAAGTTACAAATGCTCATTCAAATTATTCTTCTTTAGAAAATTTTTTAGTAATCGAAGGAGCAGGGTTTTCAACAAACGGAGAAAATTTCGTTTATTTTCCAAATTCAACAGAAGCTGCTGAAAATGTACTTGTTAATTCAACTGGTTCTATAATAACAGTACCAATTCCAGATGATGTTGAAGACGGTGTTGTTTCAGTAACTTATGGAACGACAACTATATCAACTGAGTCTTTGACCTTTGCAACTACAGAGCAATTGACAGATGGTATAAGTCCTCAAGTAACCTTACTGTCAGTAATTCCTGACACAAACCCAGGTACATATGTCATAGATTTTAACATAAGTGATGATACTGCCGTTACTATTGTAAGTTCTACAGATAACGAAACCCTTTCTTATGAAGATAATGTCGTTTTTTATTCTGGAAGCTATAGGTTAACTAACTTTACTTTTTCTGCTGATAGCACTAAAGCTTCAATTACAGTTGCTGATTTCGCTGGGAATATTGCAACTTCTAATGAAATTGATTTATGATAAGAGAACAAGGGAACAAGGGAACAAGGGAACAAGAGAACAAGAGAACAAGAGAAGAGGGGAGGGTTAAATGAGAATGAAATACTACATTATTTTATTTTATTTTTTTGAATTATTAAGAATTACATTATTTTATTCTTTTAAAAGCTATCTTGTATGATATCTACAAGCTAAAAGCTTGACCCTTTCTTGGAAATTATATAATTAATTGTTTTTCTAATGTTAATTGGAGATTAAATGAGCACTAAACTTGATCCTAATACACCGATATGGAAAAAAATATTTCATAAAGTTATAATAGAGGCCTGGCCAACATATAAAACGATTATCATTGCTTTAGTAATTGCCTTAATGATAAGAACATCAATTATTGGAAATTATAAAGTTCCAACTGGTTCTATGATTCCTACAATTGAAATTGGGGATCATCTTTTTGCCTCACATATTTCATATAGCCTGAAACTGCCAGTTCCTTTTACAAATATAAATATTTTTACATATGATAAGCCCAAAAGAGGTGATATTATTGTTTTTAGAAGCCCTGATAAAGAAAATCCAGGTATTGATATGGTTAAAAGAGTAATTGGTTTGCCAGGAGACAAAATAGAAGTAAAATCACCTTATGTTTATATTAATGATGAAAAATTAGAAATAAACAAGCTGTACACAAAAGAAAAATTTGAGATTTTTGGTAATGTTACAACTTACAATGAAAAGCTTATTGACCTAAATCATAAAATTCAACATTTCGAATCAGAGTTTTTGCTAAGACCTCAAACCTTTGGCCCATACACTGTTCCCCCTGATTCATATTTTGTCATGGGTGACAACCGAGACAATAGCCGCGATTCACGCTATTGGGGCGTTGTGCCTTTCAATAATATTAAAGGCAAAGTAAAAATAATCTGGTTTTCCTGGGATAAGGAAGGTGAAGGTTTTTTTAATAAGATTAGGTTTAATAGACAGTTTAAGTTGTTGAAATAGGGACAAGGGAACAGGAACGCGAGAGAACAAGAGCGCAAGAGAACAAGAGAACAAGTAGCCAGACCCAAATTATCGAGTATCCAGCATCGAGTAACTAAACTTACCACTTACCACTTACCACTTACCACTTACCACTTACCACTTACTGCTTACCACTTACCACTTATCATTTGACACTTATTTCAATTCATTTTACTCAATCCACACCAAATATGACTATTACAAATAAAGAGGTGTAAAAAATGCAAAAAGAGATACTTTTAGGTGATGAAGCGGTTGCCTTGGGGGCGATTCATGCTGGGATTTCGGGTGTTTATGGTTATCCTGGTACTCCATCAACTGAGGCCTTTGAATATGTAGAAAGACTTAGTAAGAAGTTTAATGTTCATGCAACCTGGTCAGCAAATGAAAAGGTAGGACTTGAAGAAGCCCTTGGAATGAGTTTTGCTGGAAAAAGATCTCTGGTTACAATGAAGCATGTTGGTTTAAATGTTGCAGCTGATCCTTTTATGAACTCAGCTATTACAGGCACAAATGGTGGTTTAGTTATTTTAGTTTGTGATGATCCAGGTATGCATTCCTCTCAAAATGAACAGGATACAAGATATTTCGCTGATTTTGGTCTTGTTCCTTGTTTTGAACCAAAAGACCAACAGGAAGCTTATGAAATGACTCGTATGGCCTATGATTATTCAGAAAGACACAAGGTTCCAATAATTATGAGATTAACCACTCGTCTTGCACACTCAAGGGGTAATGTAAATATTGCAGAAGTTCGAGCTCAAAATGAACTAACTGAAAAACCAAGCAGAAAAGAATGGGTTTTATTGCCAAGCCACGCAAGAGTTCAATATGCTAACTTAGTAAAAAAACAAAATGATTTTATTGATGAATCAATGAAATCAGAATTTAATTTTCTTAAGTTAAACCAAGAAAGTAAATTACTGGGAATAATTGTATCTGGAATCGCAACAAATTATCTAAATGAACATTTATCAAGGCTTGAATTTATGCCTTCTATTTTAAAAATATCTCAATATCCTTTGCCAATGGATATGGTAGCTAAAATTTATGAACATTGTGATGAACTACTTGTAATAGAGGAAGGCTATCCATATATTGAAAAGATTCTTACTTCAGGATTTTCATTTAAAAATAAAAAAATATCAGGTAAATTAAATGAAAGACTACCAAGATGTGGTGAGTTAAATCCTGATATAGTTGCAGATGCCCTAGGTTTAAAAAATGACAATGCTATGTTTGATAAACCTGCTCAAGTTCCAGGCAGACCTCCATCACTTTGTAAGGGTTGTTCACATATTGATACATATAATGCAATCAATGAAATTATGGCTGACTTTCCTAATGGTGCAGTTTTCAGTGATATTGGCTGTTATACTTTAGGTGCTTTGCCACCTTATGAAGCAATTGATACATGCATTGATATGGGAGCAAGCATTAGCGCAGCAAGTGGAGCAAGCCACGCTGGCATGCATCCTTGTTTTGCAGTAATTGGAGATTCAACCTTTGGTCACTCTGGTATGACACCACTTTTAGGTGCTGCTTATGAAAATAATAATATTACAGTTTTTATTTTAGATAATGAAACAACAGCTATGACAGGCTCTCAACTTTCAATTGCCTCTGGTGAAAGACTTTTAAGCATAATTAAAGGTCTTGGAGTTGATGAGGAACACCTAAAAGTTATTAATCCATTGCCAAAGTTTCATGTTGAAAATGTGGAAATAATTAAGAAGGAAGTTGGATATAAAGGTTTAAGTGTTATTGTACCTAGGCGTGCATGTATACAAATTAAACGAAAGTAAATTATTGAGAATAAGAGCGCAAGAGCACAAGAGAACAAGAGCACAAGATTGCAATGATAATAATTCTTGCCATGTTTTCTTGTTCCCATGTTCCCTTGTTCTTTTGAAATTTGGAGAAATAAATGAAAAAAGATATAATCCTAGCAGGAGTGGGTGGTCAAGGAATCCTATCCATTTCTTATATAATTGATAATGCTGCCTTAGAAGAAGGCTTAAACTTTAAACAGTCAGAAGTGCATGGAATGAGTCAGCGTGGTGGTTCAGTGCAAAGTCATTTGAGAATTTCTGATCAAGAAATTAGCAGTGATTTGGTTTCTGTAGGCAGCGCAGACTTGTTAATTGGCGTTGAACCCATGGAAACAGAAAGATACATACATTATTTATCAAAAAGTGGTAGTATTGTCACTGGAATTGCACCTGTTGAAAATATTCCAAACTATCCAAATTTAGATGAGCTGCTTCAAAGATTAAAATCAATTTCATCCTGTCATTTAGTTGATTCTGAAACTTTAGCAAAAGAAGCAGGCAATGCCAGAGCGCAAAATATGGTTATTGTAGGAGCTGCTTCAAAATTCTTACCAATGAAAAAAGATAGTTATATAAAATTTATTGAAATGCTTTTTGCAAGAAAAGGCGAAAAAATAGTTGATTTGAATAAAAGAGCATTTGAATTAGGACAAGGGGCAGTATCTTAATTACATTTGTAAAACATTTAGGTTTTCAGCCTTCAGTTATCAGCTTTTGGGCATTTAAATTAGCTGATGGCTGACAGCCGACAACTGATAGCCAAATTGTATTCAATACTTTTAAAATAATTACCGGAGTTAAACATGCTTTCATTCACTAAAATTGATGAAATCTTTTCAGGAGCAATTGAAAATAATAGAAGCTATTTATTAGAACATGAATTATACGCTGTTCTAGAAGCTATTAATCTTCAAAGTCCTACATATAGGTTTTTGCCTTATGATTCTTTAGAAGAACTTAAAAATGTTAAATTGGATTCTTTTGCTTCAGATAAAATAGTTCTTAAAGTTGTTTCTGAGCAGATTCTACATAAAACAGAAGTTGATGGAGTAAAAATTGTTGAGAAAAGCTATGAAAGCATTAATAATGCACTTCTTGAAATGAAAGAAACTATTCCATCAAAGCTCGCTGAATTTGATCCTTCCATAGGGAATAGCCTAAAAATATCTGGATTTTTGCTGGTTGAGTTTATGCAATACAATGCAAATAGATTTGGTGAAGAGCTATTAGTAGGTTGTCAAAACAATCGAGAGTTTGGCCAGGTTCTTACAATGGGAGCAGGTGGAACTGATACTGAATTTTATGCAAAGAATTTTAAGAAGAATGAGGCTATTATACATGCTTCTTTAGAAGTTAATGAAGCAGAATTTATTCTTAATAAATTAAAAAACACCTCCTTTTATGAAAAAATATCAGGCAAGACAAGGGATAAAATAGTTAGAATATCTGATGAAGAGTTAAAGAATACAATTTCAGCGATAAAAGATTTATGCAATAATTACAGTCAATATAACCTTGATGCAAAATTTACAATTGAAGAGTTTGAAATTAATCCATTTATTTTTAAGAATAAAAAGTTATGTGCAATTGATGCTTTATGTAAGATTTCAAAAAACAAATCAGAAGTTATACAAAAGCCACTGCATAAAATAAAAAATCTTTTAGAACCCAGGTCAATTTGTTTAATCGGTGTTTCAGAAAAGATGAATGTAGGTCGAATTATTCTTAAAAACATTATCAATATGGGTTTTGATAAAAAGCAGATCTATGTGATCAAGCCAGGTATTGAAGAAATAGATGAGGTTAAATGTTATCCATCAATTTCTGATTTACCTCAAAAAATGGATTTAGCAGTAATTTCTGTTCCAGCAGCAGTTGCTGGTGATTCATGTATGGAGTTAATTAAAGAAGATAAAACTGAATCAATTATTTTAATTCCAGGTGGCATGGGTGAAACCCAGCAAGGAAAAAAGTTTGAGAATCAGATAAAAGAAGATATTTGTGAATCACGAAAAACTAAGTCTTTGGGCCCTGTTTTAGTTGGAGGCAATTGTCTTGGAATATTGTCAATGAAGGGTAGGTTTGATACTTTGTTTATTCCTGAATACAAACTAAAAAAATCCCGCAAACATGAAACTAACAATACAGCCATTATTAGTCAAAGTGGTGCTTTTATGATAACAAGAAGATCAAATCTTGAGTTCTTGCAACCATCTTTGCTTGTTTCAACAGGAAATCAAGTTGACTTAACATCTCCTGATTTTTTGCATTACTTAGCTACAAGTGAAGAAATTGATGTAATTGGTCTATATGTCGAAGGTTTTAATGACAATGATGGTTTAAATTTTATAAAACTTTGTAAAGAGTCAATTAAAGCCGGCAAAAAAGTTGTTTTTTATAAGGGTGGTAGAACAGAAGAAGGCAAAAAAGCCACAGCTGGTCATACTGCTTCTATGGCAGGTAACTGGGATGTTTGTATGGCCCTTGCTTCAGATGCTGGCGCAATTGCAGTTGATGATTTTCATGATTATGAAGAAATTATAAGACTATTAAGCTTAGCAGGAAATAAGAAGCTTAAAGGCGATCGCTTAGGCGTTATTAGCAACGCAGGCTATGAATGTGTAGGCTTTGCAGATAACCTTACTACTGATGAATATAAAATGACCTTTCCGACTCTTAATGAGGAAACAGAAAATAAATTAAAAAACATTTTAAAAGAAGCTAAAATTGATTCACTTGTAAATGTAAAAAATCCAATAGATTTAACTCCCATGGCAAATGACGATGTTTATGAAGCAGTTATAACAACTTATTTAGAAAGTGAAAATGTTGATATAGTAATCGCTTCAATTGTTCCTTTGACCCCTGCCTGCAAAACAATTCCAGAAGAAAAATTCAAACATGAATCAATTACCTCAGAAAAGAGTATAGTTCAAAAAATAATAGGATTAGGACAAAAATATAATAAACCATTACTTGTTGTTGTTGATTCAGGAAAAGACTATGATCCAATGATAGAAGAACTTGAAAAAAATAATATTCCAGTTTTTCTTTCTTCTGATCGTTTGATGAAAATTTTGGGTAAATGTTTGTCGAAAAAATCTTAATCATATTCATAATTCCAAATCATAATCCAAAAACCACAGAGTCACAGAGGCACAGAGAAAAAAGAATATTAAAAAAATCAAAAAACAAAATACGTTTAAAGTTCAAGTTTAAATGTATTTTGTTTTTATCTCTGTGTTCTCTGTGACTCTGTGTTTAAATAAAACTACATTCAAAATAAAGGTACTATTAATTAAAAACCCACATTAAACCATAGTGGATAAAGAGTAACAGAAATCAAACGAGCTGGAAAGCAGAAATAAGGCATATGTAAACAATCATGAATAGTATAAACACAAGCAATAAGCCAAAAGCAGCTGAACAGCAAAGAAAAACAATGTCATGCATCTAAAACCTTACCCTGCAAGTGACGGAATTGTGAAAAATAAGTGACAACCTAAACCATTGAAATCATTCAATTGTGACGATTATGTGAAAATAATATGAAATAATTGTTGACAAATGTAAATTGTTTGCTTATAAGTTATCTTACAAGGCAGGGGGGAGTAGCTAAGAGGTAGTTAGACCTGATACAAGGTCCACACTGGTTAAGTAAACAGTTCGCTGGGTACTTAATAAATTGTGTCGGCAAGAACCGATAAACGTAGCATCGAATTTTAGCCAGGGTCATCAGCAATGGTGAAACAGCTAGAAGGAGAAACCATGATCCAGGTGCTAAGGCATAATTGAGCAGTAGGGATACTCAAAGGTCACAAAGCTTAAGAAGGGGGTTAATTATGACTAGG
>JBDREC010000027.1:0-48256 GCA_043820105.1 Pseudomonadota bacterium | reverse complement strand
ATCTTACTTTTTATTGAATATTGGAGTGTGCACCCATTGGGTTATTTATGAAAATATTAATCTTTTGCTTAATATCCCGTTCTTATCTTGGCTTGCTCTGTTTTCTATTCTTCTCTTTTATTAAGAATCGCCTTGTTTAGGTATTAATAATTTGTATTATGGATTTAGAAAAAAATTAGCAAAAAGTAGTGCTATTTGAAGAGAACCTCTGGAAGTCAACTAATATCAAACACACCCGGAGGGATTCGAACCCCCGACCTTCAGATTCGAAGTCTGCCGCTCTATCCAGCTGAGCTACGGATGCAGGTTGAATACAGTATTCGGTATTTGGTATTTAGTATTCAGTAGGGAACACTTAATTAAGAGTCTTTTATCAAATGAAATTTTAAAATCAATGTTTCTTTTTAGCAAAATTCTTGAATAATTAAAAAAAATATGACAATAGTTTGTTTTTATAGTTAATATTAATAATCTGGAGTTTATATGTTCAAAGCTGAAGTTTATGTTGAAAGAAGAAAAAAGCTTAAAAAATTGGTTGGATCTGGGGTGATTTTATTATGGGGAAACAATGATATGCCCATGAATTATAATTCAAATCCATATCATTTTAGGCAAAATTCTACCTTCTTGTATTTCTTTGGTTTAGATAGCCAGGGTCTATCTGGTCTTATTGATATTGATAATGATAAAGACATGCTTTTTGGAAATGATTTTGATATTGATGATATTATTTGGATGGGACCTCAAAAAACTTTAAGTCAAAGAGCTTTAGATATTGGTATTGATGAAACTTATAATTTTGATCAAATTGGTGAAAAGTTAGAAGAGGCTAAACAGCAAAAAAGAAAGGTTCATTTTATTCCTCCATATAGAATGGATAATATGATGAGAATTGAAACTTTATTGGATATACATCATAAGGAGGCGAGAGATTTTGCTTCAATAGACCTGATTAAAGCAATTATTGAGTTAAGATCAGTAAAATCTGATGATGAAATTATCCAAATGGAAGAAGCACATGATATTACCAGAAAAATGTTTTTAGTTGGAATGAGGAGATGTGCCCCAGGCGCATATGAAAGCAGAATCGCAGGTCAAATGGAAGGAGTCGCGCTTTCTTTAGGAGGGATGATTTCATTTCCAGTTATTGCTACCATTAATGGAGAAATTCTGCATAACCATTATCATGGAAATCAACTCAAAGATGGTGATCTTTTATTAATTGATGCTGGAGCTGAAAACTCATTTCACTATGCAGCTGATATTTCAAGAACGATTCCAGTGTCAGGCAAATTTACTCAAAAACAAAAAGATATTTATAGTATAGTTTTAAAGGCAAATGAAGAAGCTATTAAGCTAATTAGACCAGGGTTACCTTTTAAAAATGTTCATATAGCCGCCTCGAAAATTATTACCGAGGGCTTAATTGATCTTGGTTATATGAAGGGATCTGCTGAAGATGCTGTTTCAGCTGGAGCTCATGCTCTTTTCTTTCCTCATGGTCTTGGCCACATGCTTGGGATTGACGCACATGATATGGAAAATCTAGGTGAAGATTATATCGGTTATGATGAAACCGTGCAAAGATCTGATCAATTTGGTCTTGCTTATTTGCGTCTAGCTAGAAAACTTCAAAAGGGTTTTGTTGTCACAATTGAACCTGGAATTTATTTTATTCAAACATTAATTAAGAAATTTAAAGAAGAAGGAAAGTTTCTTGATTTTGTTAATTATGATAAAGTGTTTGAAGATATTGGTTTTGGTGGAATTAGAATTGAGGATGATGTTTTGGTTACAGAAGATGCTTATAGAGTGATTGGGAAGAGGATTCCAAAAACTGTTAATGAGATTGAGGGGATTGTTGGTTGGTGAGAATAGGGTTATTTACGTAAAGCAAATTAAATTAATTATTATTTATTAATTATTGATTATTCTATGAAAACGTTAAAATAACCAATAAGTAATAAATAATAATTAACAATTAATTTTTTAGGATAATTATGAAGATTTTGATGTTTGGTTTGGGAAGACAAGGAGAAAGAATACTTGATCTGCTTTGTGGTGACGGGTTTGATAATATATGGCTTTATGATATCAACTCGGGACTTTTAGAAAAATTATCTAAAAAATATCAGAAGAAGACCTCTGTTTTTAGCGAGAATTTTTTTGCTTTAAGTGATGAGGAAAAACTTTCTCAAATAAATAATTTCGATTTAATTATTGATTCATTACCTGCTGCTTTTTCTTATGATCTGTTTAAAGTAGTTGCTAAAACTAACAAGAAAATGGTTTCTGTTTCCTTTTTAGAAGAAGATTTTATGGCTTTTCATGATGAAGCACATGAAAATGGCGCTTTGATAATTCCTGATTGTGGAGCAGCGCCTGGATTTTCTCATCTTTTAAGTGGATATTCAGTTGTTAAATTAGATGGTGCTGATTCAATAGAAATGAAACTTGGAGCTATTCCTCTTGAAGCTAAAGCTCCATTTTATCATAGCATAACATGGGCTATTGAAGATTTATTAGAAGAATATCTCAGACCCGCTAAGATTAGGATTAATGGTGAAATAAAAGTGCTTGATCCTTTTGATACAATTGAAAATGAAAATCTTTTTGGTCTTTTACTTGAATCATTTTTAACAGATGGTGTTCGTTCTTTTCTGGCAACTTATCCGCATGTAAAAAATGTTACTGAAAGAACCTTAAGACATAAAGGTCATTTGCAATTTATGCAGTCATTAAAAGATCTGGGTTTAATTTCCAGAAAAGCCTTAATCATTAATGAAAAAGAAATTGTTCCAATAAAAGTATTAAATGAGCTTATTAATCAAAATTTTTTAGATCTTCCTAAAGAAGACCAATTTATTATGGAGATTGTTGGTAAAAAAGGCGATAAAGAGCTTGTCCATAAATATAAAATTGGCTATGATCACGAAAATAATGTTTCAGCTTTAGTTAATTCAGTAGCAATTACTGCTTTTTGCGCTGCAAAACTAATTGCTGAAAATAAAATAAATGAAACAGGAGTAATGCCTTTAGAGAATTTATGTCACGATGAAATTTATAATGAGATGATAAAAGCGCATGAATCTGTGGGAGCTTTGGTGGAGGTTGCTCGATGCTCGATGCTTGATGCTTGATAATTGATGTTGCTTGTTCTGGGGAATTGAGGAACAATATAAGTTAGAGGGAAGTATGAAAAAAATAGTTATTTTGACTGCTTTTTTAATAATGTTTTTAGGCTTACTAGCCTGCGATATGTCATCAGGGTCTGGAGGAACAGATAATACAAGTGGTGAGGGCACAGCCGGAGATTTGAGTGGGGAAAGTAATACATCTTCCTCTTCTGGAAGTTCAGGAACAGAAACATCTGGAAGCTCTGATGGTGAGGTTATATTATTCGGTCTTTTACAAGTTCTGGATTCTAATGATAGCAGTGTCTTAAAGACGAATTCAAAACATGCCATTGCCTCTAGTTATTATGCCCACGTAATAAACACCGAAACCCAAGGCCAAGCAGTTTCACAACTTGAAGAAAACGGATCATTTTCATTTACCCTTTCAAGTGAAACCTCATACATTGTAAATTTTCTTGATTCATCCATGAACTACATTGGTACTTTAATGACTTCCGCAATAGACGACCTTGATTATTCTGTTTCAATTGCATTAACAACCTCAGAAGATGGTGAAATTGATAATATTGGAACAGTTACAGCTTATACGGATACTGGTAATATTACAACAAATGTAGATGTGGCAGAGGATGAGCTTATGCTTGCATATACAATTGACGAAGTTTTAGCAGGAGGATTAACAGGAGATGGAACAGAAAATTATGAATCTGCTAAAATTGAAGATGAAGTAAGTGCTGCTAGTGATCCGGATGACGATAATGATGGCACTCCAGATGTGTTTGACAGTGATAATGATAATAGTGGTTATGTGGATGAAATTGATGGGCAAACAGATTATTGCCTTGTGGGGGATGTGAGTTTATATGTTGAAAATTCACCCTCTGGAACAGGTGCAGTCCAAGAAGGCTTTCCAACACCTGCTGAAATAGCTGAGGATTTAGAAGCATTTACAGATTACAAATTAAATATGTCTTTTGCACCTTCAGAAGATTCTGATTATACAATGGCAGACTTTGCTAAAGTTTCAATATCTGGTCCCAGTTATTTAGAAGCTTATTCATATGTTCTTGATTCAGCTGATGAATGCTATGGTGAGCTTTGGGACACTTGTGCTTCAATGGAATTAACCCAAGGAGAGGATAGTTTTAGTATAAGTGTATCTGATACAGAGACAGCGGGAATTCTAGAAAATATGTATTCTGGCGATACTTTTGTTTTTACTATAACAATGGCTGATGATGACTCAACAGAATATACGTGCATTAAGAAAATAAATATTATACCAAAATATTATGGATATGCTTTTACAAAGAATGGCACAGCTGTGGATACATCAACTAACCAAGTTAATTGGCTTCCTGGTTTTACTTTAGGGTGGACAGTTCCAAATGATGTTGGACCAAAGGGATTGACTTATGAAGCAAGATTTGTACCATATACTGATAACGGAGATGGAACATGCACAGCTGATACAAGCGCTTATGGTTCGATTTCTGCAGGCCAAGATGTTGCATCATTAACTATTCAGACAGTTAATGAAATTCTGGAGGCTGCGTATTCGAATGCTTTTCATTGGGCCTTGTCTATTTGTGGGCTTAGTGCAAACGGTGATGCCGCGTGTTCTGGCTCTGTTCAGTTTACAACAAATCTTACTTCACCATGTTTTACAGAATGACTTTAAGAAAGGGTAAAAAATGATTCTACAAATTGTTTGTTTAATGTTTACCTTGCTTGGGATTTTTTGGTATATTTATTCAATACCATCAATAATGGCTGTATGGAAGATTACTAAATCAAAGGGTTTGAAAATATGGTGGGTTGTACTTTTTGTTTTAATAATATTTTTCATGTCAGCATTTACATATTATCTCTTGTTTTTACTTTTTCTTGTTCAAAACATAACAATTATAGAAGTCATTGTTTCACAGATTATATTCTGGTCAGGATTTTTCAGTGTTGTTTGTTTTAAAATATTTTATGAAACAATAAATGAAAATATTAAAATAAAAAGAGACCTGCTCAATTCTTTAATGCGATTTCAGAAGGATATTGGGAAGGGGATATGAGGAAGTGGTAAGTTTAGTATTCAGTATTTAGTATTCGGTATTCAGTATTCGCTTTCTTGCTGGTGACCGGTGCTCTGGTGACTGGTGAATAACTTTCATTAATTATTGAAAATTGATTGTTGATTATTGATTATTTTTAAACCGCCTATTGTCGTGTCACTTTTTTACAAGGGATCAAGAGCGCAAGAGAACAAGGGAACAAGAAAAGAAAAAACCGTCATTTATGAACTCGATTCAGGATCCAGTCTGTAAATTCCAGCATTTCATTGCATTTCATTTTCAAATAATTATTTTTTAGGTTATTATTAGCATAAGTTAAGTAAATACTAGCTTCTTTATAGTTTTCTTTGTTAAATAAATTTAGACCCAAGTAATAATTGATCTCTGGATTTGTTGGATGGGTTTTATGTGATATTTTGCATGCATTTAAATAGGTTTCATCAAATGAATCGTCAGGGCTTGTTTTACAGATAAGAGTTATAGTCTCCTCATTTTTAAAATTATTTATTAAGGTTTGATTATTGTTTTGATTTAAATATTTAGTAAAAAGTTGGCAGTCTTTTTTGGCTAAATGTTCTTTTAATGCAATTCTGTTGCTAAAGTTTGGAAGATAATCAATTTTCATCAAGTCATTGTAACTTGAAATAGCTGAATCACAATTATTCATCTTGGCATCAAGGTCTGCTAGCATTTCTTTTCTTTTTAATTTCTCTCCAAAACTTAAACTACTTTTATCAATCAAAAAAAGTGAGTTGTGAGCATTTTTTAAAAGATCAAGCTTTGCATAAGTTATGCTTGATAAAAAACTGGATCTATATTCATTTGGATTGATATTACTGATATTTTTTAGTTCGCTAAGAGCTTCGTTATAGTTTTTGCATTCAAGCATTTCTTCTGAAGCTTCATATAATTTTGCTACAGTATGTGGACAGGTTTTTTCAAACATGGATTTTCTTGAGAGCTTGTGGTCTAAAAAATTTTGCTGCTTTTTTGTTATTTGGATTTTAGAAATAAACCTATCGTAATCTTTTATTATATCATCAAGAGTTTTATGATAAACTTCTTCAATCGAAGCACCTTTATAAAGTCTTTTAAATCTATCCTTTCCATAGTTGTTAATTAGAAAGCCTGTAAATGAACCAGATAATATATAGGCGTGGCTTGCTCGAGCTGACCAGAATTTTGTTAGAGAAAAGAGACTTTTTATGTCTGGCTTAAATCCTTTGTTAATAATAGCTTTAACTTGCTTGTCTAAAGAAATAAAATAATCTTTCTTTTCTTCATATACGGCTATTCCCTCAATTAAACCTATGTTAAAGCTTCCACCAAAATACTGGTTTCCAAATTCACTGGAAATAATGTGAGTCATTTCGTGTTTAATTATCGGGTGTAGTGGTGATATCAAGTTTAGATGCATCTCTTTATTATAAAAATCACCAATAAATGTTCTGGCAGCACCAATTGTTAATTTTTTCTTTTTTGCATTTGCATATATAAAGGATGTGAATTTCTGCTTTGGTTTAAGCGCTAAATCGCTTGTTATTTGATGATAGCGAAATTCGTGGAATAGGGCATGTTTCTTAATTGTTTTTTCGGAAATTTCTTTATCATAGTAAATGTTAAAGTGTTTTGTTTCAATGTGGCCACCCAGGTTTTTAATTAAAGAATGTTTTGAACGAGTGTATCCTAGCTTATCGCTGAATATGAAACTAAATAGAAGTATTAAAAAAATAATTGATGATGGTATTATGATTTTAAGTGCTCGTTTTTGTTTTTTGCTTAAGATTAGGATTAAGATTAAGATTGAGATTAGGATTGTTAGGCCGCGGTAGATCAGTAGGGAATTTAAAAAGTAGATTCTTTCGTCATATAAAGGGCCTGGAAGGAAGCCATAAAAATGGTTAAATGAAAATACTGGAGCTTGAAGAAATAGCCTGGCTATTGAATATATGATTGAGATGAAGATTATTGCATATATCATAATTATTTGAAGATAGAATTTCTTTGTTAGTTTATGAGATAATAGACATAGAGAAATTAAGAAAAAAGATGTTACAAGAGGTAATAGAATAAAGAAAAATAGACCATCTATAGGGGAACAGTTTTTTGTGAAAACAGAAGATATTATGATAGATAATAAAGCTATAGAATAAAAGATGGCTTGAGATATTAGAGTTATCTTAATTTGTTTGATAAAACTAAGCGTTTTTTTAGATTTTAGAAGCAAGAGGCTTGTTATTGGAGTAAATGTGGTTAATAGAATCGATAATACTAAATTAAACTCATAATGAAAAATGCGTACAATTGGGTTTTGTAAAGAGACTAATAACGCGACTGAAAAGAGTAAATATGAAATAATAATAAAATAATTTTTTCTCATAAAAATAAAATAGAGGAAAAAATGTATTTATGCAAATTTATTTTGTTTTGAAGCTTAATAAGTTGGATTTTTATGTTAAATTGACAATCGCTATGAAGTTTTTTAAGTATAAAAATAACAATAATGTCACGAAAAAATTGGAAATGATTAATATTAAAAAGTTCTTTTTGTTTAAGCTACTATTTATCCTTTTAATTTTATCATCTTGTTTTAAGCACTCATATAAAGAATTCAAAATTCCAGAATCCATCAATGACGATGAGACTATAAGGATTCTTAATAATTTTAATATGATTAGTCAAATTCCACGATGTACTGGCAATGAAGGGCAGATGGTTAAATGGCTAAAAAATTGGGTTAAAAAAAACAACTTTCTTACACTTACTGATAGGGCACAAAATATAGTTATTTATGTTCCCAGGCAGGGCAGGTCTACTTCAACTGAAACCATTGTAATGCAGGCTCATATGGACATGGTTTGCAAAAAGGATAATGATTCTTCCCATAATTTTAATAAAGATCCTATAAAGCTTGTTTTTAATGATGAATATTTACATTCTTCTAAAACAACTCTAGGTGCTGATAATGGAATTGGGATGTCTACGATTTTAGCAATAGCTGAAGATAAGACCTTAAATCGACCAGCCCTGGAGCTTTTATTTACAGCCTCTGAAGAAAATGGACTTGTTGGGGCAAGCAAACTTGACCTGGATCTGATTTCTGGCAAATATTTAATTAATATTGATACAGAATGGTGGGGAATTTTTACAAGTGCTTCAACTGGCTTTAAAGTTATGGAAATGGCCATTCCAATAGAAAAACAAACTCTAACAAAAAGTGATAAGCTTTTTTCGATTCTTGTCAAAAGTGGCAAAGAAAAACATTTTGTACATAATATTCATGAAAAACATTTGAACGCAATTAAAGTGTTAAGCTCAATCCTAAAATATTTAAATGAAAGACTTGATATTTCCATAGTTGATTTTAGTGCTGGAACGTCGCCAAATATTATTCCTAATGAGGGAAAATTGGTCTTTAAGATTGATAGTTTAAAGCAAGAAAAACTCCAAAAAGCTTTTGAAGCTTATTTAAGATTAAATGAAAATAAACTTAGAAGCATTGACATACAATTACGTATTATATTTGATGATGAACCAAAAGATCAATATTCTGATTTTGTTCCATCTATTTACAATCAGTTAATTATAGGATTTTTAGATAAATTAAAACATGGTTATGAACCTAAGCTTTCAAATAATTTGGCTCTTGCTGCATTAAAAGGTAATAAATTTTACATTGGAATTTCCCAAAGATCACTTTTCAATAAAGACCTAGAAAGCTATCAAGATTCTGTAAAAGACGAATTAAAGAAAATGAACGGGTTTTTACTTAATGCATATGGTTATCCAGCCTGGGAAGAAAATATTAACTCAAAGTTAATTCAAAAAGCCACAAGACTTTTTAGACAAATGTACAATAAAGAACCAGGCATAGGCCCAGCTAATGCTGGACTGGAACCAGCCTATTTTGCCCAAAAATTTCCAGGAATTGACATAATCTCCTTAGGACCCACAATTCTTGAAGGTCACTCAACAAATGAACGCGTAAAAATAGAAGATCTAGCAAGATTGTATCATTTTTTAACTAAATTACTCGAAGAACTTTAACTTCCCTGAGATTTTCCTATATAAAAAATACACATCTTGATGTATTATTAAGACTGTTAATTATTTATCCTTATTTATATTTAAATATTAGCCTGATTTTATAAGAAAAGGAAGCGGTATTTAACTCAAAAAAAGTGTATCGGAGCCTGGCCAGCATGGTTTTTCCTAGTAGAAGTTAAATGAAATCTCTTCCTTTAAATGTTTTTAACTTGGAAATTTCATTTTACTTATACTTGGAAAATGGCCTGGCGAGATCAAGGGCAAAATCTCGCAGGGATTTTGACCCGTCTTTTTTTGAGTTAAATACCGCTTCCTTTTCAAAATCAGGCTGGCGGATGAAATTTTTCCTTTACATTTCCATATTAATCAATTAAACAGCGCCTCACAGGTGAATTAATATATTAGTTAACTAAGAATGGAGTAAAAAATGGACTTTAAAGCAACAGTTGAAAATCTAAGTAAGATTGAAAAAAAGATTTCTGTGGAAATTTCGCAAGAAGTTGTTAATTCTGAAATAAATGAAGCTTTTGATTATATTAAGAAAAATTTTGCCCTTAAGGGATTCAGAAAAGGTAGAGTTCCTAAAGGCTTAGTTGAAAAACAATTTTCAAAATCTGTTGCTGATGATGTAGCTAGAAAGATTATTGATAAAACCTTTCCAGATGCTGTTGAGAAAAATGAGATTTTTGTGGTTTCCAGACCTGAATTTGATTATGAAGTTCCCCAAAAAGATGCAATCTTTAGTTATTCAGCCAAAGTTGAAGTAAGACCAGAAATTGAACTTAATGAGTATAAAGGTATTAAAGTTGAGATCCCTAAGTTTGATGTTAAAGAACAAGACATTGAAATGGCGATGAAGAGAATGCTTGATGAAAAAGCTATTTTAAAGCCAATTGAAGAAGCAAGAGAAGTGATTGATGGTGATCATGTTGAAGTTGAATATTGTTTTTTAGAAGAAGGTAAAGATCCAAAACCAGTTGTTGATACTGTTGAAATAGTTTCAGAAGGTGAAGTTTCAGAATTTCTTAAAAATATTAAAGGCATGAAAAAAGATGAGGAAAAGAAATTTTCTTTTAAAATGGGCGAAAAGGAATATAACGTAGAAACTAAAGTTTTGAATATAAAATCAAAAGAACTGCCTGAAATTAATGATGAATTCGCTAAGTCAACAGGTAAGTATGAAAACTTGGAAGATATGAGAATTAAATTAAAAGAAGAGCTTGAAAAAAGCACAGAATATATTAAAAAACAGCTGCTTAATACAAAACTGCTTGAAACCCTGGCCCAAAACAATGTTTTTGAACTTCCTAAATCTTTAGTAGCAAGAGAAGTTGAAATTATGGTTAAAAGAGCTGTTGCAAGTCAGGCTCATTCCGGACAGAAATTTACAGAAGAAGAAATCTTAAGCACTGAAAGAGAAAACTATGAGAAAAATGCTGAAAAAAACATTAGAACTTCTTTATTACTAGATGCTATTGCAGAAAAAGAAAACATTAAAGCTGGTGAAAAAGAACTTGATGAATATTTTGAGACCCAAGCTGCACAAATGAATCTTCCAGTAGCAAAACTAAAGGCATATTATTCAAAAAATGAAATGAAGGCTCAAATTTTATTTCAAATAAAAGAAGAGAAGACTCTTGATTTTTTAGCAAAAGAAGCAATAATAATTGAACAAAAAGAAGAAGAGAAGAAGTGAGAAATATATGAGTTTAGTACCAATTGTAATTGAACAAACCCATCAGGGTGAACGATCTTACGATATTTATTCAAGACTTTTGAAGGATAGAATCATCTTTTTAAGCGGAGAAATAAACGATAATGTTGCAAACTCTTTGGTTGCTCAGCTTTTATTTTTGCAAACAGATGATCCTGAAAAGGACGTTCATATCTATATCAATTCACCAGGTGGTATTATTTCCTCTGGATTAGCAATTTACGATACTATGCAATATGTAGTTCCTGATATTTGTACATATTGTATTGGTCAGGCTTCTAGCATGGGAGCCATTTTGTTAATGGCTGGTAAAAAAGGCAAGAGATTTGCGCTTGAAAATTCAAGAGTTTTAATTCATCAGCCTCTTGGTGGAATGCAAGGTCAAGCAACTGATATTGAAATTCATGCAAGGGAAATAATTAAGGCCAAAAATAAAATGATAGATATCATTTCCTTTCATACTGGCCAGGACCCTGATAAAATAAAAAATGATATTGATAGAGATAATTTCATGAGTTCAAGGCAAGCTTTAGATTATGGAATTATTGATAAAGTCTTTACAAACAATAAATAGGATTACTTATAAGCAATGTCTAACAATAAAAAATCCAGACAGAATCAACTCAGTTGTTCTTTTTGTGGAAAGACACAGCGTGAAGTAAAGAAGCTAATTGCAGGACCAACAGTTTATATCTGTGATGAATGCATAGCTTTATGTAATGATATTATAGCAGAAGAAAATAAAAGAGATCATGGGGGTCAAAAAAACGTAAAAGTTCCTAAACCTCATGAAATTAAAAAATTCCTTGATCAATATATTATTGGCCAGGACTATGCAAAAAAAATTATCTCAGTAGCTGTTTATAACCACTATAAAAGAATAGCGATAAACCTTGATTCAGCTGAAGATGATGTTGAATTACAAAAAAGTAATATTTTGCTTGTTGGCCCAACTGGTTGTGGAAAAACTTTGATAGCACAAACTTTAGCAAAAATTCTGAATGTGCCTTTTACAATTGCTGATGCTACTAATGTGACAGAAGCTGGGTATGTTGGTGAAGATGTTGAAAATATTTTAGTAAATCTTTTGCAAGCTGCTGATTATGATGTTGAAAGAGCTCAACGTGGAATTGTGTATATTGATGAGATAGATAAAATTGCTAAAAAATCTGATAATCCATCAATCACAAGAGATGTTTCAGGTGAAGGGGTTCAACAAGCTTTGCTAAAGATTATTGAAGGCACTATTTCTTCTGTACCTCCAAAGGGTGGAAGAAAACACCCTCAGCAAGAGTTCATTAAAGTTGATACAACAAATATTCTTTTCATCTGTGGGGGCGCTTTTGTTGGTCTTGAAAAGATTATCCAAAAAAGAATTGGTGTTAAAAATTTAGGTTTTGGTGCAGATATCAAAACAAAATCTAAATTAAGCTTTGATGATATTTTAAGACAAGTAAATGCTGATGATATTTTAAAGTATGGTATGATTCCAGAATTTGTTGGAAGGGTTCCAGTTGTTTCTCCATTTCATCTGCTTGATAAAAATGCCTTAAGCAAAATACTTACTCAAACAAGGAATTCTTTGGTAAGGCAGTATAAAAAATTATTTGAAATGGAAGATGTAAAACTTACTTTTACTGATTCAGCTATAGAAATTATAGCTCAAGAAGCTCTCAAGAAAAAAGCTGGTGCAAGAGGACTTCGAACTATTTTAGAAACAACTATGCTTGAAATAATGTATGAAATACCATCAATGGAAAATGTTTGCGAATGTGTAATTGATGATAATGTTATCCTTGGGAAAAAGGATGCAGTTTTAGTGTATGCTAAGACAAAAAAATTAGCATAATATTGTTACTATAAGCTATAAGTTGTATTCAGTGTTCAGTATTCAGTATACAGTATTCAGTGTTTAAAAGCCCTGAATACCGAATACCGAATACTGAATACTATGTTTAAACTTACACTGGAGGAAATTAATGACAAAGTCAGATCAAAAAGAACATGAGTCTCAAAATGATAATGTACTAAGTAGAAACTTACCTTTATTACCATTAAGGGATATTATAATTTTTCCATATATGGTAGTTCCTTTATTTGTTGGAAGAGAAAAATCGATTAAAGCTTTAGAAGAAGCAATGAAAAAAGATAAAGATCTTTTCTTGGTTTCTCAAAAACAAGCTAAAGTGAATGAACCATCTGAAGCTGATCTTTATGAAATTGGAACAATTGGTACAATTGTTCAGCTTCTAAGATTGCCTGACAATACTGTGAAAGTACTTATTGATGGTAAAAAACGAGCAAAGGTTAGAAAATATGTAGCTAATAAAGAATTTTTTCAAGTAGAAGTTGAAGAAATTATGGATAGGGTTACAGCTTCTCATGAGACTGAGGAACTCTTACGTTCAACACATTCAACATTCGAATCTTATATAAAACTCAACAGAAAAATTCCACCTGAGATGCTGATGTCTGTTGCAACAATTGATGATCCTTCACGCTTGTCAGATACTATTGTAGCTCATTTGAGTTTGAAGATTAATGAAAGACAAGAGATTTTAGAAATTGACGATCCAAACAAGAGGTTAATAAAGTTAAAAGGTCATATGGAATCAGAAATCGAAGTTTTACAAATTGACAGAAAAATAAGATCTCGTGTTAAAAAGCAGATGGAGAAAACTCAGAAAGAGTATTATTTAAATGAACAGATAAATGCTATTCAAAAAGAGCTCGGTGATAAAGATGATGCTAAAAATGAGATTCAAGAGCTTACTGATCAATTGGCCAGCAAAAAAATGCCTAAAGACGCAAGAATTAAAACTGAAAAAGAAATTAAGAAACTGAAATTAATGTCACCAATGTCAGCTGAAGCTACTGTTGTACGTAACTATATTGATTGGCTTTTAGGTTTACCATGGAGTGAATTTACAAAGGATAAACTTGATATTGTTGAAGCAGAAAAGATACTAGATGAAGATCATTACGCTCTTAAAAAACCTAAAACAAGAATTCTTGAGTATTTATCAGTACAAGCACTTGTTGAAAAAATTAAGGGACCAATTCTTTGTTTGGTGGGCCCTCCAGGCACCGGTAAAACTTCATTAGCCCGATCAATAGCAAGGTCAACAGGCAGAAAATTCGTTAGACTATCATTAGGTGGTGTTAGAGATGAGGCAGAAATTAGAGGTCATAGAAGAACTTACATCGGTGCGATGCCAGGTAAAATTATTCAATCACTGAAAAAAGCAGGATCTTCAAACCCAGTTTTTCTTCTTGATGAAGTTGATAAAATGAGTACAGATTTTAGAGGTGATCCTTCTGCTGCATTATTAGAAGTCTTAGATCCTGAACAAAACCATACTTTCAATGATCACTATTTGGATTGTGATTATGATCTTTCAAAAATAATGTTTATTACCACTGCAAATACTTTGCACACTATTCCAAGACCACTTCTGGATAGAATGGAAATAATACAAATCGCAGGTTATACTGAAATCGAAAAACTAAATATTGCTCAAAAATATCTTGTTAAAAAACAAAGAGAAGAAAATGGTCTGTTAACTAAAAATATTGAAATTACTTCTGATGCAATTAAAACAGTGATTCGTCGCTATACTAGAGAATCTGGCGTTAGAAGCCTAAACAGAGAACTAGCTTCAATTTCTAGAAAAGCAGCAAAAGAAGTTGTTCAATATGGTAAAGATCACTTTGTTAAAGTAAATGCTAAAAAAGTTTTTTCTTATCTTGGGATTCCCAGGTTTAGATATGGATCTATTGAAGAAAAGGATGAAATTGGCTTAACAACTGGCTTAGCTTGGACAGAAGTTGGTGGCGAACTCTTAGTTACAGAAGTTTCAGTTATGCCAGGAAGAGGCAAACTTACAATAACAGGGCGACTTGGAAATGTAATGCAGGAATCAGCACAAGCTGCTTTAAGTTATGTTAGAAGTAGAGCTTTGCATCTTGGACTACCTGGTGATTTCTATCAAAAAATTGATATTCACATACATATTCCAGAAGGAGCTATTCCTAAAGATGGACCTTCAGCTGGTATTACCATGGCCACTTCAATAGCTTCATCACTTACAAGAATACCAGTAAAAAGAGATGTGGCAATGACAGGTGAAATATCACTTCGTGGCAGAGTTTTACCAATTGGTGGTTTAAAAGAAAAAATATTGGCTGCTCATAGAGGTCAGATGAAGACTGTTATTATTCCTGCTTTAAATGAGAAAGATTTAAAAGATATTCCTTCAAAGATTCTAAAGTCTTTGGAAATAATAATGGTTGAGAATATGGATGAAGTCTTAATTAATGCCTTGGCAGTTGAAGATAAAGATGAGTTCAAAATAAAATTAAATGAACAAGATAAATTCTTCATAATTGAAAAAAATCAACCACAATCAGAGATTGAAAACAGCAAAGAAGAAATTAAAGTTCACGCTAACTAGGTCTTATATATAAATGAAAATTCTTAAGGTCATATCTTGTCTTATAATTATTTCTATTCTTTTACTTTCATGTCACCCCAAAAGGATCTCATATAAGGGACGACAGCAGGATGCTGGTACTTTAAAGCTTGGATTATATTTAACTTCAAAGAAGGCATTTGAAGAAGGTAAGTTTGAGGAAGCTAAAAGTGTTTTAAAAGACTACTTAAGATTTTTTCCTCATTCTAGCGATGTTCCTCATATCTATTACATGCTTGGTGAGATTTATTACAAGCAAAAAAACTGTGAAGAAGCTATTAAATACTACTATACTTTGGTTAAACGGCATTCTGATTATGAAAAAGTTAATGTGTCAAATCTTCGCCTAGCTACTTGTTATTTTAATGCATCAGAAGAAGAAAGTAGTTTGAAGTTTTTAAATGCTATAGATATGAGAAAATTGAGTGCTCCTGAGCAATATGAATATTTAACTCTTTATCCTTCTCTTTTGTTTACTTATGAAGATTATTATAATGCCTTTGATCTTTTTATTGCAAGCATGAAGGTTGAGACAAATAGCGAAAAAATAATGGATATTGAGGAAAAAATATATTTTATAATAAATGAACTATCTATTGCTGAACTCGAGGAAAAATATAAAGATTATAAAGGTAATTTTCCTTCAGCTGATATTTTAGCCGAACTTATTAAAAGGTTATTTGCAGAAAAACAATATGAAAAATTAATGGATTATGCTGATGACTTTATTGACCTTTTCCCCAATCATCCATTAACAGCTCAAATTGAAAAGAAAATAGATATTATTAAAAAATTAAACAAGGTGGACCCACATAAGATTGGTCTTTTATTGCCCTTGTCTGGGAAAAATGAAAAGCATGGGAAGTCATTATTTTATGGTATTTTATTAGCTGCAAAAGTCTTTAGCGATACAGGCGTTGATATTAGCTTTGAAGTGGAAGATATTGGAGAATCTGATGATAGTGAAGTTATAAATCAATTTGAAAGTTTAGTTTTAGATAAATCAGTAATTGCAGTTATTGGACCATTTGGTGTTGATAATCTCGAAGAACTCGCAAAGCTTGCAAATCAGTATGAGGTCCCAACATTTACATTTACTTCAATAGAAAATATTACAAAAGAAAGAGAGTATGTATTTAGAAATTTTCTTACAAAGAAAAATCAAGTAGCTACCCTTATTCCTCATCTTATGGAAAACTATGACATTAAGAAATATGCTATACTTTATCCTGAAGACGAATCAGGACTGGAGTTTGTGGATATTTTTGTCAAGGAGCTAAAAAAATATAATGGTGAACTAGTTGGAATTGAAGCTTATGAACCAAATTCCACTGATTTTAAACAACCACTAAAAAAGCTTGTTGGTTTATATTATAAAAAAGATAGACATGACCAGATATGTACAGAAGAAGAGTTAGCAAGAAAGAAAGCTAAAGAACAGGAGCTGAAAAAGACTTTAGAAGAAGCAAAGGAAACAGAAAAACATAATGAAGAAGAAAACCAAATTCTTCTTGGAGGCATAGGACTTGTAGAAGGTGAGGAAACACAACAAAACCAAGAGAAAGTTAAAGATGATCTTTGTTATGAAAGCTATAATGATCTGCCAGCAATCGTTGATTTTGAAGCCATATTTATTCCAGAAAAATATCAAACAGCCAGTTTAATTATTCCTGCACTATATTATCACGATATTCGTGATGTAGTATTTGTTGGAACCCCTAGTTGGAATAATCAAAAATTTATTTTTAGAAGTGGAAAAAAGAATGTTGATAATTCTTTCTTTGTTGAGCTTTTTAAGCTTGATGAAAGTGATCCGATTAGGAAAAGGTTTATTGATGAATATAGACTAAGCACTTTTGATGATCCTGGCTATCTATCACACATTGGTTATGAAACAGCATGGGTTTTAACGAGGATTTTAACTCTCAAAGATATTGATAAAAGAGAAGAATTAAAAGATGTATTATTGAACTTGAAAAAATTTAAAAGCATAATGGGAAATACAAGGATTACTGAAGACGGAGACTTTGAAAGAGATTTGACTATTTTAACTGTACAAAATGGTCAGATATTAAGGGCCTCAGAGGTGGCAGAAGAATCAATCAATGCGGAAGAATAAATATTTAATCCACATTCTTTTATTTTTTGTAACTTTATTTACTACTCTTTTATCTGGAACTTATCTTTCAGGCTATGACCCATTTCAGAATCCTATGTTTATTTTAAGGGGAATACCCTTTTCCTTTACACTAATGTTTATTTTGTTTGCTCACGAGCTGGGACATTATTATTTTGCTAGAAAGTGGCAAGTAAATGTGACCCTACCTTATTTTATTCCAGGCATTGTATTGCCTGCTCCTTATATATCAATTGGTACATTTGGCGCTTTTATAATGATGAAATCCAGAATTAAAACTAGAAACGCCTTATTTGATATTGGAGCTTCAGGACCAATTATTAGTTTTTTATTTTCATTGATCGCATTTATTATCGGACTTATGTATTCAAGGATATTGCCATATCCACCAGCTGAGCATGGAATGTTTTTAGGCGAATCAATTTTGCTAAAGTGTATATTTTATATTCTATATGGTGTTGATTCTGACAGGGTTACTATAATGTTGCACCCAATGGCTTTAGCTGCCTGGTTTGGCTTTCTAGTTACTATGCTTAATTTAATTCCAATTGGACAATTAGATGGTGGTCACATTCTTTACTCTATTTTTGGAAAGGCTCATAAAAATGCATCAAGAATATTAATTTTTGCAATGTTAATTTTAGGATATTTTACCTGGCCAGGTTGGGCCTTTTGGGGATTTTTATTAATAGTAATGGGTTCCAAGCATCCCCCTGTTGAATATGAAAATATACCTTTGTCAAAGCAAAGAAAAATCATATCCATCTTCCTTATCATAATCTTAATCTTAATCATAATCCCAGAACCATTTATATTTAATTAAAACTGAATTTTGATTTATATTTTACAAGGTTTGCTTTAATTCTGCATCAATATAAATTTCAACTCTTCTGTTTTTTGATTTATTTTCAGGGTAGGGTTGCTATGTCCATTTAAATTGATTTCTCCTTTTATCTAACCCCGTGCATCCAGTTTTTCAACCATTTGGATAACAATAATAAGACAACAGCAGAAGAACCAGCTATAACAACAGGTATTAAGAAGAAGAGCTTGTGGTCCATAGAATCATATTGTCCACCAAATAATCCAGCGAATAAGTTAGCAGCAGAAGCTGACATGAACCAAATCGCCATCATAAATGAAACAAATCTAAATGGTGAAAGTTTGGTGACTAGTGATAAGCCAATTGGTGAAATACAAAGTTCACCAACTGTGCAGAAGAAATAACATAGAACTAACCAAATAATTCCAACACTATTTCCTGTAGCTTCAAATACCATAACTGCAAATACCATTGTCAAAAAAGCTAAGGCAAGAAGGGTTAGGCCTGCTGCGAATTTAATTGGTGCTGAAGGATCCATATTTTTCTTTGCAAGTTTAATCCACATTTTTGAAAAGAATGGAGCCAGAATAATAATAAAAAGTGGATTAAGTGATTGGAACCAGCTTGTTGGGAATTCCCAATTTAAAAAAGGTATTATTCTATTTGTTTCTCTGTCTGCAAAAAGTGTTAATGAAGATCCTGCTTGTTCAAAAGCCATCCAGAAAAATATTGTAAAGAATGACATTACAAAGATAACAATCAATCTATGGATTTCTTCTTTAGTCAGAGGTTTTGAATCATCAACAACTCCGCCAGTTTTCTTGGCATTAATATGTTTATAATAATAATAACAAGCTAAAACAGCTATCATAGTAAGTATTGCTACTGCCATGCTTGTTAAAAACATTAGTGCAACAGCAATGGCTATAACACCTATTATTATAAATAGTTCTTTAAAGTCTCTTGTCTTATGTTCAGGTTTTAAACCAATATCACCTAGGAGTTTTTTGTGGCCTATTGCATAACAAATAAGACCGATTACCATTCCCACACCTGCTGCTGCAAAACCATAGTGCCAGCCAACTTTTTCGCCCAAGGTTCCGCAAATAAGTGGTGAAAACATTGCACCTAAATTAATGCCCATATAAAAGATGGTGAAACCACCATCTCTTCTTGGATCATTTTTTTCATATAAGCCACCAACAATAGCTGAAATATTAGGTTTTAAAAAACCTGTTCCAACAACTAATAAGGCAAGACCTCCAAAAAAGAAGGGTAGGGGTTCAAAGGCCAAAGAAAAGTGGCCAAGAGTAATCAAAATTCCACCAAGGAAGATAGAACGTCTTTGACCCAAGAATCTATCTGCAACGTAGCCTCCAAACATGCCAAAACCATAAACCAAACTTGTATACCAACCATAAATTCGACTACCATCTTCTGTTGAAAACTCTAGATATTTCAACATATAAAGAAGTAAAATACCACGCATTCCGTAGTATGAGAACCGTTCCCACATTTCCACTGTAAAAAGTAGATAAAGTCCCTGTGGGTGTTTTTCTTTAACTTGAACTGCTTCCATATTAGATTCCTTTCTCTAATGAAATTAAATGGTTACGCCGCAAATTTATAAAAGAATAAATTGGGTAGCATAATGGAAATGTTTTGTAAAGTAATATTTGAGGGGAGTGACCACTGAATACTGAATACCAAATACTGAATACCAAATACTAATTAGTAATTACTAAACATGTCTTACTTTTTTCACCGCTGCTTTCCAGCCTTTAAAAAGTTCTTCGCGTTTGTCTTTTAGCATTTTTGGATCAAAGCGAGTTTCAATTTCGTTTAGTTTCTTTAAGGCTTCGGCGTTTTTCCAAAATTTAATATTTAGACCAGCTAAATAAGCAACCCCTAATGCAGTTGTTTCCAGGTAATTAGGTCTTATCATATCAATTTCAAGGATATCAGAGCTAAATTGCATTAAGAAATTATTTGCACAAGCTCCACCATCAACCTTCATTGATTTTGCTTTAAAGCCTGAGTAGTCACAAATAGAATCTAAGAGCTCCTTTGTCTGAAAAGCAATGCTTTCAAGAGCCGCTCTAACGATTTCTTTTTTTGAAGCTCCTCTTGTTAAGCCTAAAATTGCGCCTCTTGCATACATATCCCAATATGGGGCACCAAGACCTGTAAAAGCTGGAACAAAATATACACCTTTTGTATCTGATATCGAATTGGCAATATCTTCAGAGTCAGCTGAATCTTTTATTATGCCAAGCTCATCTCTAAGCCATTGCAGGATGGCTCCACACATAAAAATAGAGCCCTCAAGTGCATAAGCTACCTTTCCTTCTGGGTCACAACACAGAGTTGTCAAAATATTTTGATCTTTTTCTCCCTTTGGTTTTTCTCCAGTATACATTACTAGAAATGCGCCAGTTCCATAGCTTGTTTTAATATCACCTTCAGAAAAGCAGCATTGACCAAACAAAGCAGCCTGCTGATCGCCTGCGATTCCTGTTATTGGTATTTTCTGCCCACCCGTTAATTCTTCATCTGTTTCACCATAGAAAAATGAAGAGTCACAGACCCTTGGGAAAATATCTTCAGGTAAATTGAGGATTTTTATGAGTTCTTCATCCCAGCATTTTTTATGTATATTAAATAGTAAGGTTCTGGAAGCATTTGTCATGTCAGTTGCATGTATTTTTCTGCCGGTTAAATTCCACAAAATCCATGTATCGATTGTGCCAAATAATAGCTCGCCATTAGCTGCTAATTTTTTGGCTGGTTTAACATTTTCCATAATCCACTTTATTTTAGTTCCAGAGAAATAGGCATCTATTGTCAAGCCTGTTCTATTGTAAAAAAAATCTTGCAGGCTGTCTTTTTTTAATTGCTCACAAATCTCTGCTGAACGTCTGCATTGCCATACAATTGCATTACAGATTGGTTTTCCTGAGGATCTTTCCCATACAACAGTTGTTTCTCTTTGGTTAGTGATTCCTATGCTGGCGATGTCACTGTAGGATAGTTGTGCTTTAGCTAAAGCTTCTTTAATGGTTCCCAAAACGGATTCAAAAATTTCTATTGGATCATGTTCAACCCATGAAGGCTCAGGATAATGTTGAGTGATCTCTTTATAGCCTTTAGATACTATTTTACCTTCTTTAGAAACAACTAAGGTTGTGGTACCTGTTGTGCCTTGATCAATTGCTAATATATATTTACTCATTAATTTTCTCGTTTTTAGTTGAAATAAGCTTTATTCCCTATAATTTATCATGCTAAAAAGCAAATTAAAACCAAGGCTTTTTAATTACCAAAAGACGCCCCTTTTTTTCTTGCTAAGGCTTATTTTTTAGTATAAGAAGCCTCACAAGTGTGAAATTATAATATTTTCAGGTATTTTTACGTTTTTGGCGCACAGCGTACAGCGTATAATGTTTTGCTAAAAGACAATATACGCTATACGCTAAACGCTTTCGCAAAAATACACCATTTTAATCTACTAAAATATTATAATCAAAACACTATTTTATTATCAATTTTACAAAAGGAAAGTTATTATGGCACTTCATGGAGAAGAAAAAAGAGATTTAGTTGAACAGTATAAGACTCATAAGTCAGATACAGGTTCACCTGAAGTTCAGGTTGCAATTTTAACAACAAGGATTAATGAACTTATTGAACATTTTAAGATTCATAAAAAAGATCATCATTCAAAACGTGGCTTATTAAAAATGGTTAATAGACGCCGTGGACTTTTGGATTTTCTTAAAGTCAAGAGTGTTGATCGTTACAAAGTTCTTATTAAAAAATTAGGAATTAGAAAGTAGTATATATGAAAAAACAAATAGTGTCTTGCGAAGTTGGTGGACGTACGCTGACAATAGAAACTGGTGTTATTGCAAAGCAAGCATCAGGTGCAGTTATAATTAAATATGGGGATTCGGTTGTTCTTTCCACTTGCTGTGTTGCTGACGAAGCAAAAGAAGATCAGGATTTTTTCCCATTAACAGTTGATTATCTTGAAAAAACATCTTCAGCTGGAAAAATTCCAGGTGGATTTTTTAAAAGAGAAGGGCGCTTATCTGAAAGAGAAACCCTTACATCTAGGTTTATAGATAGACCCATTAGACCTCTATTTCATGAAGACTTTAAAAATGAAGTTCAGATTATAAATACTGTATTATCTTTAGATCCTGAACATGATACAGATACAATGGCAATGATTGGTGCTAGTGCTGCATTATCATTGACACAAGCTCCTTTTTTAGGACCAATAGCAGGTGTTAGGATTTGTAAGTTAGAGGGTGAATGGATAATTAATCCAAGTTATGAAAGCCTTGATAAAGCTGAAATCAATTTAATGGTTGCTGGAAAAAAAGATGCAATTATGATGGTTGAAGGTGGCGGAGCTGAGGTTAGTGAAGCAGAAATGCTTGAAGCTATAATGAGAGCAGCCGAAGCTATTAAACCAATTGTTGAAGCTCAGGAAAAACTAGCCAAAACATGTGGAAAAGAAAAGCTTGAAGTTGAACCTATTATTATAGAACCTTCTATTGTAAATGTTATTAAAGAAGAAATTTATGTGCCTCTACAAAATGCTATTTCCATCCCTGATAAGTTGGAAAGGTATAATGTAAAAAGAGAAATCAAAAAAGCTGCAATAGAAAAGTTCACTGAATGCGAATGGGGAGAAGATGCTAAAAAGATTGTTTCTAAATTAGCAACAGATTTTGAGCATGAAATCATTCGTACAAATATAGTTAAAGATAAAGTTAGAATTGGAAATAGAAAAACTGATGAAGTTAGACCTATAACTATTGATTTAGGCTTATTACCAAGGGTTCATGGAAATGCAATTTTTACCAGAGGTGAAACTCAAGCCTTGGTTTCCACTACTCTAGGAACAACAGAAGACGAACAGATAATAGATAGTTTAGTTGAAGGATATAAGAAAAAATTTATGCTTCATTATAATTTTCCACCATTTTCTGTGGGCGAAGCAAAGTTTTTAAGAGGTCCAGGTAGAAGAGAAATAGGGCATGGTGCCTTAGCTGAACGTTCAATTAGTTATGTTTTACCTGAATATGATAAATTTCCATATACAATTCGAATTGTTTCTGAAATTTTAGAATCAAATGGTTCTTCTTCAATGGCAACAGTTTGCGGAGCTTCACTTTCTCTAATGCATGCTGGAGTTCCAATTAAAGCCAGCATTGCAGGGATTGCAATGGGATTAGTTAAAGAAGGCGATGATGTTACAATTCTTTCTGATATTCTTGGAGACGAAGATCATGTTGGAGATATGGACTTTAAAGTAGCTGGATCAAAAAAAGGTATTACAGCACTGCAAATGGATATTAAGATTGATGGAGTTAGTAAAGAGATTTTGGAAGCAGCTTTAGATCAAGCGAAAAAGGGAAGACTTCATATATTGGAAAAAATGGATGAAGCAATTAAAGAACCAAAAGGTGACTTATCCAAATATGCTCCAAGAATTCAAACTATCCAGGTTAATCCTGACAAAATCGGAATGGTAATTGGACCAGGTGGAAAAATGATTAAAAAAATCATTGAAGAAACTGGTGTGAAAATTGACATTTTAGATAATGGAAAAATTCATATTGCTTCTACTGATTCAGAGTCTCAAGCAGCTGCTATAAAAATGATAAATGCTATTGTTGAAGAAGCTGAAGTTGGTAAAGTGTACATGGGTAAAGTAATTAAAATTATGGATTTTGGTGCTTTTGTTGAAATTTTACCTGGGACTGAAGGTCTTGTTCATATTTCACAACTTGCCCATCACAGAGTTAATAATGTTGAAGACGAAGTCTCAGCTGGTGATGAAATAGCTGTAAAAGTTATTGAAATTGATAGGCAGGGTAAGATTCGACTTTCTAGGAAAGAAGCTTTAAAAAATAAATAATACTTATTAGCAAAGAATAAATGGAATTTCTTTTAGACTATCTTCTTAATTTATTTTCAAATTTTGGATACCTTGGTATCTTTGCCGTATTGTTTCTATGTGGCTTGGGTCTTCCAATTCCTGAGGATATTACTATCTTTACAGCAGGATATTTAAGCTTTACTGGAAGAATAAATCTTTTCCCTGCATTTTTAGTATGTATGTCTGGTGTGCTTTTGGGAGATCTTACCATTTATACAATAGGCAGGATTGGTGGTTCAGCCTTAATTGAAAAAAAGTTTTTTCAGAGAATTTTTACTACAAAGCGACTCAATAAAGCTATTAGTTTTTCAATGAAATATGGTGGGAAAACTGTGTTTTTCGCCAGATTTTTACCTGGCTTAAGGGCACCAATATATTTAACTGCAGGATTCATAAAATTAAATATTTTTAAGTTTATAATTTTAGATTTGTGTGCAGCTATTATTTCTGTTCCTTTGATTTTATTTATATCCTATCATTTTGGAGCTGAAATTGATCAAGCCTTAGAAGCTATTTCTAAAATGAAGAATGTTGGCATATTTATTGTTCTATTTGTTGTTATTGCTTTCATTATCATTCATAAGGTGAAGAAAAAATTAATTTCTTGATCTAAACGCTATTCGCCAATTACTTGAATGTTTATTTCCCGATTTCTAGATTTATTGTCAAAATCAATAAGGACAATCTGTTGCCATGTCCCTAATTGGATAACTTTGTCATGGATTGGGAAGGTTTTTGATGAGCCTAGAATGGTTGAGCGAATATGAGAATAACCATTACCGTCATTCCAGGTTTCATTATGTTTATAATTTTCATCTCGCGGGATTAGCTTTTCTAAAATTCTTTTAAAATCAGCTATAGCACCTGGTTCAAATTCAATTGTACTAATTGATGCAGTTGAACCTGGTATATGAACACATACACATCCATTTGAAATACTTGAACTATCTATTAGTTTTTCAATCTCTGGAGTGATATCAATGACATCTGTTTCAGAGCTTGTTTCTTTGAATATCTTTTCATTAATGATTTTCATCATTATACCTCAAAAAATTTATTATAAATTAGTTATGAGTTTCAAAACCACAAGCGACCACAAAAACTCGATTTTCACACAAAAGTCAATGAATTATTAGTTTTGAAAAAGGCTTGCAAAATTAATTTATTTTTATATTTTTATTATAAACTATAGCAATAACTTACAAATCCAATGGCTTAGTTTTAATTTTATTTGACAAAAAGATATTATTGAATTCAACTCAGAATCCGCAACAGATGGGCTGGGTATTTGGTATTCGGTATTCGGTATTCAGTTAAGAAAAAGACACTGTATACCAAATACTGAATACTAAATACTGAATACTGAATACTGAATACTAAATACTGAATACTGAATACTGAATACTGAATACGGTATGCTTCCAGGCGACTTAATTAATTTTTATGAAAGGTTATTTAAATGACAACTGATATTACAAAGATTAATGAAGAGATTATTGAAAAATCAAATAAGTTTATGATTTTGAAACAAGAAATTGAAAAGGTGATTGTTGGTCAAAAATATTTACTTGACAGGATGCTGATTTCACTATTAGCCAATGGTCACTTGCTTGTTGAAGGTGTTCCAGGTCTTGCTAAGACTATGGCAGTTAAGACCCTGGCTAGCGCGCTTAGTGTAAATTTTCAAAGGATACAATTTACACCTGATTTGCTTCCAGCGGATTTAATTGGAACACAAGTTTATTCTCCCAAAACCGGTGAGTTTAGTATTAAAAAAGGTCCAATATTTTCAAACTTAATTTTAGCAGATGAAATAAATAGAGCCCCATCAAAAGTTCAATCTGCCTTATTAGAAGCTATGCAAGAAAGACAAGTGACAATATCTAATGAAACTTATAAAATGGATGAACCATTTTTAGTAATGGCAACCCAAAACCCAATTGAGCAGGAAGGAACTTATCCATTACCTGAAGCTCAAGTTGATAGGTTTATTATTAAAGCAAAAATTAGCTATCCAAGTAAAGCAGAAGAAAAAGAAATAATTAATAGAATGGCTAAAAAAGATGTACCAAGCGCAAGTCCTGTTTTAAAAGCAGAAGATATTATAAGTGCAGTGAATTCAGTTGATAAAATATATATTGATGAAAAAATTGAAGACTATATTTTAAACCTTGTGTTTGCGACCAGGCAGCCAAAAGACTTTAAACTTGATATAGAAAATCTAATTCAATATGGCGCATCTCCAAGAGCTTCTATTTATCTGTTTAAAGCTGCTAAAGCCCATGCTTTTATTAATGCAAGAGGATATGTTACTCCTCAAGACGTTAAGTCAATTGCTCATGATGTGCTTAGACACAGAATATTGGTCAGCTATGAAGCAGAAGCTGAAGAAATTGATTCTGATAATATTATTGATATGATTCTTGAACGAGTAGAGGTTCCTTAATAAGTGCTAAGTCGTAAGTTTTAAGTCGTAAGTGTTTTGTTAAGGTTTTTAAAAAGAAAAAAATATGATTTCAAAAGATTTACTAAAAAAGATAAAGCAAATTCAAATAAAAACAGATTATCTTGTTGATAATGCAATGGTTGGACATTTCAAATCAGCCTTTAAAGGAAAAGGCATGGAATTTGAAGAAGTACGTGAATATCAGGTGGGCGATGATGTAAAGAACATTGACTGGAATATGACTGCTAAAACTGGTTTTCCACATATCAAAGAATTCAGAGAAGAACGTGAATTAACAATTATTATTATGGTTGATGTCTCTAGCTCAAATTATTTTGGGACATCAAAAAAATTTAAAAATGAGCTAGCTGCTGAGCTATCTGCATTTTTAGCGTATTCTTCAATAAAAAATAATGATAAAGTTGGGCTTTTACTTTTTTCAGATGTAATTGAAAAATTTATTCCTCCAAGAAAGGGCAAAAGTCATATTTTTAGACTTATCAAAGAAATTATCTCTTTTAAACCAAGAAGCAGTGGCACTAATATTTCAATGGCCCTTGAATATTTAATTCACCTTATAAAAAAACGCTCTGTGGCTTTTTTAATTTCTGATTTTCATGATAAGGATTTTGAAAATCTTTTATCTTTAGCTTCTAAAAAACATGATTTAATTGCATTCAATATTTATGATAAAATAGAAAGAGCTTTGCCTAAAGCGTCTTTGATCTCATTCTATGACCTTGAAAATGGTGAAGAGCAACTTGTTGATAGTTCCAATAAAAAATTCCGTGAAGACTATGAAAAAACGGCTGGTAAAAATATTTTTTTCATAAAATCAATTTTCCAAAAACTTAAAGTTGATTTTATTTCTTTAAAAACAGATGAAGATTTTGTTGACCCCTTAGTGAAGTTTTTTAAACAAAGGGAAAAAAGAATTAGGATTTAATTCAGTGGATAGGTTGCAACTGTATGATTATATTTAGTGAGGTGCCCTTGGTAAATATCATCAATTTCAAAATCTAAGGCTCTTTCCTGTACTATGAAAATATCATCTATAAATAAAGTTGCCTGATTTACTATATCCAAATCATCTTCAAAGGTTTGCCCACAAATTATAAAATATTCTTCCCAATCAGCTGCAGGAAAAGAGCTTACTCCTGCAGTTGCATATCCTGTAGTTTTAGTTTGCTCAGCATTTTTATCATAAATATATAACTCTGAAGATACTCTGTTTTCTCCATTTTCATTATTAAAATAAATATTAATCACTACATAATTCCAATCATTATTTAAAATTTTATAATTTTCTGATCCATCTGGATGCTCAGCATCTGGACCAATTAAAGGATGACCTCCGGAGTATATATTAATATCACTGTAATCATCATCAGCTCTCTTTGTTAACTTTACTTGAAACCATCCTGAGTTAATATTTTCTATGGTGTCAATTATTTTAGCAGAAGCAATAACAGTATATATATCATCTTCTTCTAAGATTGGAAGTGGTGCTAGCCAGAAACTTAAAGATACAGACTTTAGATAGCCATTATCAATGACAGGAAGTGCATTTGAATCAGGTTCGAGTTTTATAAAGTGGTCATTATTTCGACGACACTTAATATATTGCAAATTAGTAGTTGATGTGACTATCATTTCATTGGGACTTTCAATGGTAGCTTGAGTATCTAAAGAACTAGTACCTTCTGCTGTTAATATTGCAAGCACGTCAGGCCGATCTGTTGAGCTTGCTGTTATATTATCCAGACCATCAAGAGAGTTCTCAGCCCTTAGGCTTGTTAATGCTTCGCTTGTTGAGATATGATCATAAAGAGCCATTTCACCGATATTGTAGGTTCCTTTTACAGAAATTGAAAAAGAATCTTGACCATAATAGGTGCCATATTTAAATATCAATGAGTCATCTTGCTCCTGTCTGCAAGTTTCAAAATCATTACAAGTAAGCAGCACAAGATACAGACTAAAAGTTTGTTCTGTATCAACAGAAAGGTCCACATAACCATCTGCATCTGCCATGGCCCATGCTAAAAAAGTTACATCAGCAGAGCTTGGGTTTTCATCTGATGCAACTAACAATATTGGAGGAGGATTATCTGTACTAAAGGCTTTAAATTCTGAAGCTTTTTTTGTTTTGGCATTAGATTTTAATATATTAGGTACAGGAATTGTAACAGGAGAAGTAATTCCACTAGTATTAGTAACATCATTTCTTGAAATTATGCTTGTATTATCAGCAACATCTGACCTTGTAATAATTTCTGAATAATCAAGCCAGGCTGTTATGGATGATATATCAAAATCAGAACTGCTTGATTGGCTATCAGAATCAGAACCAGAATCATCAGAAGAACCATCACCTGATTGGAATAAGGTACAAGCTGAAAATAGTAGCAAACTAGCTAAAATAATTAATGTTTTATTCATCATCCACTATCCTAAATATAATATTTATTGAAGATGTGTTTCTAATACGCTTAATTCGGAAAATATGTTTTTATTATAACATATTAATATTCTAAGGTCAAAAATTGTGATTTTAATCACAATAAGTATTTTTTTATTTTTTTTGATACATGCGACTATTAAACCTCAATATTGCCCTCTTAAGAGGTCAAAAAATTTAATTAAAAAATGCAGCGGTGCGGCCAAGAAGCAGATTAAGCTAATGAAAACAGTACTGTGCAGAAAACTGTTTTATGGCATGTTTCTTGTAAATTAAACTATTTAAATGGGAATAACAAATATTAAGTTGGGGAATTTTAAAAATGGAAAAATTATTATTAGAAAATGTAAATGAAAGAATATCTGAATTATCCACAGCCTTTATTGATGCAAAAAAACAGCAAATATTTTTTCAAAGATTACCCAAATATGCTGAAAAATCATCAAATAAAACAGGTATTTTTGATCATATTTTTGAGGAACTAAATTTGAATATTCAACAAGCCTTTAGTGAGCATGGTGAGCGCATTCAAGACACATATAAGACTTTTTTAACAGAAATATGGTTAGCACCTGATGAAGAGTAGTTTTAACTAACTTAATCTAAAAAATTATTAAAAATTTTATTAGCCAAATCAGAATCAACAGCTTCTTGCATAGCTTTATCTTTATTAAAATCTAGTTTAGGATATTCTGAGGAAAACCAATCTATAATTTTATAGCCTTCAAGGACTTCAATTTCAGGATGGAATTGTGTACCCCAAATGGGTTTATTTTTGATTCTAAAGGCTTGTACTGAACAGTTTTCAGAGGCTGCCAGGATTTCAAATCTTTCATCAAGATTTGTGACTTCATCAAAGTGGCAATGCATACACTTTATTTCACTATCTATATTTTTGAATAAGGAATCCTGTTTATGAAATTTTATAGGGAACCATCCGAATTCAGCTCTTGCTGCTTTTCTAACAGAGGATGGACCTTGAATGGCCTTTGCTATTAGTTGATGACCATAGCATATTCCAATGGTTGATATATTTTTTTCATAAGCCTTTTGGACTAATTCAATTAAAGGTTTTGCCCACTCTATGTCATCACAAATTGAAACTTCAGAGCCAGATAAAATTATATGAGAATCTATTATATGGTCAAATGAACTAAGTTTTTGGCTTGGTTGGTGAATATATGTTAGTTCTACGTAATCTTTTAACAGATCATGCATTCTATTGTTAAAATAATTAATATTATTTTCTTCGATTAAGTTATTTATAATTAGCATAAATCACCTATGGTTTTATAGCGAGTTTGAAAATAAATTTAGTTTTAATATAATTATGGTAAATTAGTAAAAAAATCTTTTAAGAAGTCATGTTTCATATACCCATTTTCCATTCTCCATGTCATAGGTGGGTGTACACCTACGTGATTATACGTAATAACATTTTTATCATTAAATGTTGTAATATTAAAACATCCAAAAAAATGTAATATATCAAGACTTTCATTATCTTTTAAAGTATCTACAAATACTAATGAAGCTAAAAAATCCGAGAATGCTTCTTCATAGTGATGTTTTTCAATTTTTGTCTCTTTAAATAAATTCTCAGCCAGTGCTGTAAAAAAATCAAAATCATAAATAGAGTGTCCAAATTCATGTGCAATTAACCATACTAGAATGTTTTTAGGATCTTTAAATGAAATAATATTGTTTTTAGGATTTTCTTGAGCGAATTTATCCAGGTATAAAAAATTTAGCATAGCAGGAACTATTTCAACAGTATAATTTGAGCCATAAATTCTGCCATTATAAAATTCTGCAAGATGATCTTTCCATGTCTGTCCTGTACTCAAAGCGTTACTTAACTCAGGTATTATTTTCCCATTTTGATCAATAGTTTTAATTAAGGTAACTTCATTTAATCTTGATATTGTTTTGCCAATTAGTTCTGAGCCTGCTCCATTGTCATTTAAAAAACTTTCCATTGTGTTTAATACCTGTGATTTCACATAATTAAATATGTCTGTAAAATAAGCTTGTCCTTCAGTGGGTGCTATTGGATAAAAGATATCTGCTGAAGATTTTAATTCTTCTGAAAAAGCATCATCAATTCTAAGGCTAGATCTATAAAATAATTTCCTGAAACCTTTATAGATAGTATCAGGAAGTCCTAAAATAAATAATCTGCGAATAGGACTGCCAATAGGTAATATTTTAGAAAGATGAACGAATTGTTCCTGGAGGCATTCCTTGTCCAAATTGCATGTAGTGAGATTTAATGTTTTAGGGACATTAGCTTCTGCTATAAACTTGTATCCTGTTCTATTTGCAATGTATTTTATACTATCTAAAATCTGCATTTCGATTATTGGAGTTGTATCTAAAAGATATGGTTTTTCTGCAAGATCAGTTATTAGTTTCGTTAGAAAAGCTACAAAAGCTGAATCATTCATTAATATATTAACTCCAAGTGGGGCTAGTTTTAATTTGAGAAGAGTATTTAATAAGGGTTCATAAGTTAAGAATACTGCATCTAGAAGAAGCGGTTGTTCAGAAAGGTCTTGCCTGGTATTTAGATTAGGATAATCATAAACTAAAAAGTTGGTTTCTTTATACCACAAAGGTAAAAAAGTGGAATCATTTACTAAGAATTTTTTTTGTTTTGGTAAAATATCTTTTATATCAGTAAATTCTAATAAAAAATTTTCATATATATACGAGGAACTTCTATATTGATTAAGATTTCCCCCAAACTTATTGTAGAAGTTCTTGTTTTTTGTTTTTATCAAATCTCTCATAAAGTTTACTGTATCAGTATAAGGAGCACAGCTCTTAAACCAAAAGTCACTTTCTATTTCGCTCAATACTGGAAAATATTTGAAAAGATATTGCTCTGTTCCCAGCCTGTAATCACCATTTAGAGGTGAAGTGGGTACAGGAGGAGAAGTAGGAGGATGACCTTCAACTACAGTGCTTGTTGTAGTGCTTGCTTTTACAACTGTCTTTTTACAAGATGAAAAAATAAATATGCTCAGAAATAAAATGAGATTTAAAATTAATAATCTATTGATATATTTTTGATTAAACATAGACACAGACCCCAATAATTTTATGAATGATCGCTTAATAACATAGGCTAAAAGCATTGTCAAACGCAAAGCGTCAAAAAAAATAGCTAAAAAAGGTAAGTCTATGAAAATATGGTTAAATAAAGTCAGATAAAGTCTTGATTTGTTTGTTTGAATAGATTATTCAAATTAAATCACTATAATTAATTTATTTTTAATTAGTAATGAATATTTATATACCAGCATCCAGCATCCAGCATCGAGCATGGTAAGGCTAACAGGTTGGAGATTATGATTAAGTACACCATATCAGTTAGAGATTTAATATATTTTTTTGAAAGAAGAGGTGGGCTTTCTTTTTCAAATTTCGCTGTATTTAAGAAAGCATTAAGCAATGGGATTTGGGCTCATCAGCGTTTGCAATCACAACGAGGGCCTGCTTATAAAAAAGAAGTTAAGGTTGAATATAAAAGGATAAAAGATGACCTTGAATTAAGAGTTCTTGGTAGAATTGATGGGGTTTACGATATTTCAGGATCTATAATCATTGAAGAGATCAAATCAACTTCTCGTAAAATAATAGATTTTATTAACTCTGAACATAATTTGCATCTTGGGCAAGCTAAGCTTTATGCTGCTATTTATGCAAAGGAAAATAGCATTCAAAAACTGCAAACACAACTTACTTATTATCATATAAAAACCGCAGAAATAAAAACTATTTTTAATGAGTGGAGTGTCATTGAGCTTGATGAATATTTAAATGGCTTAGTTGATAAATATTTGGATTGGTTAATATCGGTTGAAAACCATCGAACTAAGAGAGATTTATCAATTAAAGACTTGGAATTTCCATATCAAACTCATAGGCCTGGACAGCAAGAGTTGATTAATGATGTTTCGTCTATAATAAAAAATAAGGGTCAGTTTATAGCTCAGGCACCTACTGGAATTGGAAAAACAATTGCAACGCTATTTCCAAGTATTAAGGCAATATCTAAAAAAAAGGTATCAAGAAATATTTATTTAACTTCAAAGGTAACAGGTCAAATAATTGCCCAGGAGACGATTAATGATTTAATTAAGAATGGCCTTAAAATAAAATCTGTAACAATTTCAGCAAAAGAAAGGATTTGCCTTGATCCTAATAAAGACTGTTTAAGTGGCACTTGTATTTACGGTAAAAATTATTTTGATAATCTTGAAAAAGCCAGGCTAGAATTTTTTAGACAATTTTTATTTGACCAGGAAACATTAATAAGTATTGCTAAAAAACATAAGCTCTGTCCTTATTATTTGTCTTTTGAGTTTGCAAGGTGGGCAGATATTATTATTTGCGATTTCAACTATCTCTTTGATCCTGAGGTTTCTTTAAAATCATTATTAATTGACTCTTTGAAAAAAGATGTTTTGCTTATAGATGAAGCCCATAATTTACCAGAAAGGGCAAGAGAGATGCATTCAGCTTACCTTTCCAAAGCATCTTTTTTAGGAAACAGAAATAATTAAAGAATATTTTTCAAGTAAGGATGTTGATGGCTATAGTTACGCTTATAAATATCCAGGGATTAATAGAGTTTTACAAGCTGCAGGAAGGGTTATTAGATCAGCAGATGATAAAGGTTCTATTATGTTAATTGATGAGCGATACAGATATGAACATTATAGAAAACTCTTTCCAGGTGATTGGAAGGCTAGTGATGTAAGTGCTAATGATGAAGCTGATGTGATTTTGGGGGAGTTTTGGGGAACAAGGGAATAGGGAGATTAGGAGATAATTGAAGTTAAGGGAATTAAATGTTTTGGTTTTGGATTGTCAGGCGACAAAACCCTTTAGCTCACAAGGGACTTTGTTGGAGCTTGCTTGGGGTTGTTTTGGTAGAATCGATGAGGCAGAAAAGGGTAAAGCTGAAATAAAGTCATTTTTAATAAGACAAGATTCTGATTTTGTACTTAAAAGAAATATAAGTTATATAACAGGTATTAAAAAAGAAGATTTGTTAAGTGCTAGAAGTTTTGAAGATGTGCTCTCTTATTTTGATAAAGATTTAAACGAATTTTGTGAATTTAATGAAAAAGTAATTTTTCTTGCACATTTTGCTCGTTATGAAAAGCCTTTTATTGAAGATATTATAAAAAATAAACTTAAGAAAATAGATTTTGAATATGAATTTATTTGTACTCATGAAATTGTCAAAAGACTTATTCCAGCTCTTCCTCGAAAAGGTTTAAGGGCTTGCGCTGGATATTTCGCTTATTCAGTTTCAGAGTTAAGAAGGGCAGAAGGTCATGTTATTGCAACAAAATTTGTTTGGAACAATTTAATCGGCTTACTTGAAGAAATTAATATTTACACCTTATTTGATCTCTTAAAATGGCTTGAAAATAAGGAAATTAAAAAGGTTGAAAGACAATATAATATAGAAAAAGAATTTTTATTAAAACTTCCCGAGCAACCTGGGATATATAAAATGTTTCGTTCAAATGGCGATCTATTGTATATTGGGAAAGCTAAATCCTTAAAAAGCAGGGTGAAAAGTTATTTCCAAAAATCAAGTAAGCATGCTGAGCATATTCTTGAAATGCTTTCACAGGCTAAAGATATAAAAATTAAGCTTTGTAAAAGCGAGATAGAAGCAGCTATTATTGAATCAGACGAAATTAAAGAGTACTCACCTCCTTATAATAAAGCTTTAAAAGAAAATCGAAGGAAAATTGTTTTTTATGATAAGCAATTTCAGAAATATTCTGAAAGACCAAGTTCAACATTCAATATTGGACCATTTCTTATGAACGAATCAGGTTTGGCTTTTGATTCTATTTCCAGTATTTTCTCTTGCCGGATTAATTATGAAAAGGCTTATGAGATTTTTGGTGTTGAAAATAAATATGCACCAGATATGGAAATGTTTAAGCAGGGAGTAAAGGAGTTTAGAAAGCGAAATCGCTATTACATTAAAAAGGGAATTTCATACAGAAATTTTATGGAATTTAGTTTGCATTTTTTTAAGGATAGGCTAGCGAAGGAAGATGACGATTGTGATTATGATGAAGATGAAGATGAACAGGTGATTGTTGGGGCATTATGGGATGTAGCCAGAGTATCTTCCTTTATAGAAGGCTCTATTAGTCATTTGGGTTTGCTTTTACGAAGAGCCAATTGGTTTTTAAAACTAATAGATTCATTGATAGAATATGAAAATGAAAATATAATTTTAATTAAAGCTGGAAGATTTGAATTTATTGAATCTGGAGAAAAAGTTGATTTGGAAGACAGGCCAAACAAAAGAATCAGCAAACTAAATAAAATGAAGTGCATTGATCTTAAAGGTTATGATAGAATGAGAATTATAACTAGCGAGCTAAAGAGCTTATTAAAAGAAGACGCAAATATTTCAATTAAATTCACTAATAATACTGTTTATGATAATATAGCTATTGAAAAAAATCTTGAAATCTTATAGAAACCTATTATGGGTTCTGACATATTATTTTAAAGCGGTATCCTGTATTTTTTAATTTTTCGCAATATCGTCTTTCTATCAATTCCCAATAGCGCAGAAGCTGATTTCTGGTTTCCATTGGTGTGCTTTAATGCAAGCCAGATTGCTTTTTTCTCAGCTTCAGCCAGGGTCATTATATTTTCCTTTACTTGTTCACCTTCTTTAAACCTATTGTCATGAAGATCTTCTTTGGTAATTAATTTATTTTTTGATAAAAGGATAAGTCTTTTAACTTCATTCTCGAGTTCTCTAATATTACCAGGCCAGGCATAATGAATAAAGCAAGTTAGGAGCTCTTTTGAAAATCTCTTTTCTTCGCCATCAGCGTATTTGGAAAGAAAATGTTTAACAAGAATAGGAATATCTTCTTTTCTGTTTCTTAGGGCAGGGTTATGAATTTCAACTGCATTTATTCTGTAATATAAATCGCTTCTAAACTCACCCTTGGCTATCATTTTTTTAAGATCTCGATGAGTAGCACAGATTAACCTGAAATCAACTTTTATCGTTTTATTTGCTCCAACTGGCCTTATGGTTTTTTCCTGAAGAACTCTTAAAAATTTCTTTTGCATCTCAAGAGACATTTCACCTATTTCATCAAGAAATATTGAGCCGCCATCTGCAATTTCAAATATGCCTTTTTTGTCTGTAATAGCGTCAGTAAAGCTACCTTTTACATGTCCAAAAAGTTCGCTTTCAAGGAGTGATTCGCTTAAAGCTGCGCAGTTTTCAGAGAAAAACTCCTTTTCTCTTCTTTTGCTATTGTAGTGAATTGACCTGGCAATAAGTTCTTTTCCAGTACCTGTTTCCCCTGTAACTAAAATAGGGATATCTGAATCTTTTACTTGTTCAATAATCTTAAAAATAGTTTTTAATGCTTCAGATTGGCTTATAATATTTTTATTATTATATAATGGAAGATCAATGATTTTTGCTTCTTTTATGACTCTGGAAGCTTTTTCACATTTACTTTCAGCATTGCTTAACTGATTTTCTAAGTTTAAATTATGCGTTTCTATAATAGAAGTTTTAACTTTTAATTCCTCTATAAGCATTGAAGATGCAATGATATTAGAAATAGCATAGACAAAAGTTTGAATAAAGTTTTTATCAATTTTTGAAAAGGTGCCAATTTTATCTGAGTCTTCAAGGTAGACAAGTCCAATAATATTTTTATCGTAAATAATAGGAAGACTTAAGATGCTTTTTAGTTTAGCTTCTGCGATACTTCTTGAGTTTTCAAAGGCTTCAATTGCATTTTCTGTGTTTAATATTTGGTCTTGTTTTAATGTTTTATTTAAAATAGTTTGACTCAAAATTTGGCTTGATTTATTTAGCTCAGAGTTTAAAAAGTTACGAGCTGCTATAATTTTATAATTATTAGCAGCTTTTCCACGTGGATTTTTTTCATCAAATAATAAAATATATCCTTTTTTAGCATTGGAAAATAAAATAGCGTTATCCAGTATAGAGTTATAAAGTTTATTAACATCTTTTATGCTAGCAAGGCTCATAAGCAAATTGCTAATTGTTTGTAATTTGTTGTTTGAGCTTAATTCTTCATTTTGCATAAGAACTTTAGCTGCCAGATGTTTTGCGGTTTTTATTTTATCTTTATTGAAAAAATCAATTTTTGATGACTCAGGTACATTATTGCTAAGGTAGGTAATAAGCTTAATAATTTTTTTAGCGAAACTGCTTGCTTGCTCCTGGTTCGCTATAGTATCAAAATAGTTCGTATATATTTTATAGTAATAAAGTTTTGTGTTATAATTTTGTGTTTCTATTTGATTTATATCAATTGACTCAAGGAGTTCTTTTGCTAAAAGCAGGTCATTATTCTTAAGAGCTAAGTAACTTTGGATTAAGCGTATTTCAATTGTTACTTTTTTATCCCTTATTGTTTTGTGCTTAATTTCTTCTAAAGCTTTGTTGGCTGCATCCAGGTCATTATTTGCAATTCTAAGTTTGATAATTGCAAGTGATGTTTCAAGGCTAGCTATTTCAATTTGCATTGAATCAAAGGTTTTTTGCGCTAAAGAAAAGGATGAAAAAGAATTTTCAAGGTCTTTATTATTTGCTAAAATCTCACCTTCAAGATAATGATTATAGGCAACAATCATTTTATTATCTCGTTTTATTGCTAGTTTTAATGATTTTTCCTTATATTTTAAAGCCAAATTAATATTGCCTATCTCTAGATAAACTAAACCAATATTTAAAAGCAGTGCTTCAGATCCTCTGGGGAAATCAAGATCCGAAAATAGGTCATATGTTTCTAAATAGTTTAATAATGAGTTATTAAGGCTTCCTTTTTGAAAATAGCATGAGGCCAGATTTTGAAGAATTAAGCCATTTAAGTATAGATCAGAAAGATGTTTTGCTTGCAATAGAGCTTCGTTGTAACAATGAATGGCTTTATTAAAGTCTCTGAGGAAGTAGTAAGTTGATCCTAGCATATTACTTGCATTTAATATTCCATACTTGTCAGAAATTTTTATTGAAAGGTTTAGCGATAGTTTCAAATTATCTATAGCATTGTTAGTATCTTGCTTATGGTAATGTAAAGATCCTAATAAATAGTAATAGGTGGCTTGATTTTTATCAGTAAAATTAAAATCAGAAAGATCTGAAATAATTGACACTACTTCTTGGTAATTATGTGAATCTAAAAGAGCTGAGATTTTATAAAGAATTAATTCTTGATGAAGTTCAGGGTATTTTGCAATATCTGAAAAATTTAAAGACTTTTCAAAATATTCAATTGCTTCAGTTTGTTTGCCTTTTCTGTTTAATAAACGTCCTATTACTTTGTGATATTCGATTTCATCTTTTATGGTAAGAAGAATTTTATCAATTGCATTTAAAGAGTTTTCAGAATCTTGATAATCACCCATTTGCATCTGTATCTTTGCAAGTTTAAATAAAATATGGTTTTTCTTTTCAGTAATTATGCTTTGACTAATATCATCAATTTGCATTATTGCTTCTTTATAATTATAGACAGATCTTTCAAGGTTAAAGATAGAAAGATTTTCTTCTGCTGCTAAAAGAAAAAATTTATATGCTATTTTTTTGTCACCAGCAGCCTTATAATGAAGAGCTATCTTTTCTTTAGGAATATTGTTAAAATTCGAATGTGATTCTAGCATTTGTGCAATTGATAAGTGAATTGCTTTCTTTTCTTTTGTTATTAGTATGCGGTCTATGGAGTTGCTAATGTTTTTATCTTGAATTGAATAAGATTTGATATTTGATAAAATATTATTTTGACTTGGACTAATGTCAAGCTGGGAAATAAAGTTTCTTTTTATTAGTTCTTCAAGAATAATTAGAATTTCAGTTTCACTTGCATTAGCATTTAGTGATAAAAGCAATTTGAAGATTTCATCCATTCCAATATTCATTTCAATAATTGATAAAATAGATACAATATTTCTTTCGAGGGTTTTTAGGTGTTTGATTCTATTTTTTGCAATTTCTAAAGTTTTATTTTCAAAGCTAACTAGGTTTTCTTCTTTTAAGCTTATAAAATTGTTTTTATTTATAAGCGCTCCATCATCATTAAGCTTATTTAATATCATTAATACAAGGCCAGGATTACCACCACTGTTTTGTGCCAGGTAATCAAGGAGTTTTGTTTCAATTGCCTTATTTAAGGAAGATTCAACAAATAATTTAATTTCTTTTTTTGCAAACCTGTCAAGGGGAATAATTGAGGTTTTTAGTTTTGCTTCTTGCTTTTGTGTAATTATATCATTGATGATTTTGGGGTCTGCATGGTCAGTGTTTATTGAAAATATAATTAGTGCTGAAACATTTTTTGATGTAAGTTCTTTAACAAGAAAGCGTAAAAAAGGGTAAAAGGCTCTTTTAAAATAGGCGATGTGTTCAAATATTAGAATAGATTTTTGTGCCTGAAGTTCCTTAACTAAAATTGAAGCTAGTTTCATTTGTAATTTAGTAGAATATGAATTCAAATTTGATTCTTCTTTTTCTGATAGTTCAACTTTAAATTCTTTGTTTTTTGAGGCAAACTCAAGGATGCAGGCTAAAGGATTTTCTTTTTCAATATCAAACTCAAAAATATTTATCTCAGATGAGCTAGCCTGATTTTTGATTTCGGAAATCAATCTTGTTTTTCCAATAGAAGTTTCTCCAGAAATGATATTAATCTGTGGGTTTGCATGAATAATTGCATCTGAATAGATCATATTCATGTCTGAAATAATTTCTTCTAATTCTTCATTCTTTTTTACATAGTCTGGGAGTCTGATTATGATTTCATTTTCACTGCTATCTTCAAATAGCTCCCCACTTTGTAAGAAAGTTTGGATCTCTTTTTTTATGATATTTTCATTTTGATATCGTTTGTCAGGGTCATAAACAGTCATTTTTGCAATTATATCAGAAAACTTATCTGATATTTTTTTATTTTTTTGATTTAATAAAACATAACTATTGCTTTTGATATCTTTTAACATTTTGTCAGGATTTTCTGTTGAAAATGGAAAATCTTCGCATAAAATATTATAAAGAGTGATTCCAAGCGAATAGATATCGCTTCTATAAGTTGCTTTTTTATTAAAAACAATCTCAGGAGCAATAAAGTAGTTAGTTCCTTTTATTGTGCAATTGCATGTGCAGCTTTCTTTTTTTGAAGCCAGGCCAAAATCGATAAGTTTTAATTCATATGTATTGTTTGTTGTTTTTTTAAAGAGAATATTAGCAGGATTTATATCATGATGAATTATATTATTTATTTTCAAATAGCTAAGAAGTTCAAGCATAGTATGAAGAATAAATAGGGCATCTTTTTCAGAAACTTTTTTCTTAAAATAAGATAGCGCTTTTTGTCCAAAGAATTCCATTGTAAAAAAAGCCAGTTTTTCTTCTGCTTTATGAACAAAATCATAAACCTTTGGAAGAGATGAATGTTTTAATGATTTTAATAAGGTAAATTCATTTTTTAGTCTTTGAAAAGATTCATTTGAATAGCTGGGATTATTTATTATTTTAATTACCAGATCAATTTTTCTAGTATGGTCATAGCAATGATAAAGATTGCAATCAAGTCCGTCTGCCAATAAGTTTTTTACTTCGTAGTTTTCGGGTATTTTTACGATAATATCTTTTCCTTTTATTCCAAGAAAGAGTTCAGATGATTTTAATTTCATTATTGAATCACAGTTCTCAGGGATGTATTTCTTATATTTATTAAAAAGATAATTCACATGGGGAGGGGACATGGGTTTTGCTTTTGATGATTCAAATAAATATTTGTTTGTTTTTTCAATTATTATTGAAAGCTCCTTTTTTAAGCGAACACCATATTTATTTGTATGTATTAAATAATAAGAATATACATTTTTTTCTGATTTTTTAATTCCTATTCGGCCTTCTTCTATTAAAATATCCTTTTTCTTTAAATTGAGTGTTTCTTTTAAATTGATATCTGTAAGAATATATAAAAGGAAGAGTGTTTTATTAGTATCCTCTATGTCTTTAATATTCTCTAAAAAAGTGATAATAGCTTTTTTTGAAATTGTTGAAATTTGCTCGCTAGCCTTCACCTTTATTTCTTTGCTTAAATCTTTTGTTTTTTGAATATTGCTTTGAAACTTTAATAAGCCCTTTATAGATGTTACATATTGATTATAGGTGCCAATTGCTGTGTTATTATCTTCAAGATTCTTTAAAAAAGCTTTAATATCATTTAAGTCAATTTGCTCTACTTCTTGTTTTTTAGCTAAAAATATTTTTAAATCATTAAGCCTTTTTACATAACACTTAATAGAACTCAATGAATATTTTTCTAAGCTTTCAATGTGCTTTAAATAATCTAAGATAATATCTTTCAAAATTCCCTCACAAACTTAGAGATAAACATAGTAAATATTTTACTAATTTCTAAATAAAACATCAAACTATAAATTAAAACAAAGAAATTCCTGTGGGGCAGATTGGGGTGTGCTAATTGTTGAAATATGCAACTTTTTCTTTTTCAATATTGAAAATACTTGTTGCTTGAGCTTGAGAGGTGATTTTTGCATAAATATTAATATTATCCAGATAGATATTTGGAATAGCTGAGATACCTTGCAAAGCTTCTCCATTATTATTTTGATTGAAGTGGCAGACAGAAAATGCTTCGGCCCATTCATAATCTGAAAAATTAGAGATATTTGCAATAGATTCATATCCAGTTACCCTGGTGCCTTGTCCTGCTTCATTAAAAACATAAAGATCTGAGCCAATCTTTTTATTTGAGGCTTCACCAAAAAAGTACATTGTTAGCACAAAGAAGTACCATTTGCCTTTTTCAAGCTTTGCCCCAGCATATGAGCTATCATTTAAATAAGTCGCCAGACTTATTGTTGTATTTTCAAGAATATTTACTGTTAAATATGAATCATCTGGATTATCAGGATCTTCTTGTAATCTTACTTTAAACATCTGTTTTGAAGCTAAACTTTCAACTTCAGAGGCAAATTCAGAAATAAGCACATATTTATATGTTTCATCACTGTTATTATCATGAACCTTAATGGATGCGTAAACAGAAATAGCTCTAATTGTTTCATCTTTGATTAATGAGCTAGCATTTTCTGAAGGGCTTAAGGTCAGGTAATATTCATTTTCACTATCGCACTTAAGGAATTGTGAATTAGTAGAGGCTGGCTCATTATATTCAACCATATTACTATTTGATAACGTGGCTTCAGAATAATAGCTGCCTGAGTTTTCAACAGTATAAATTGCCAGGGCATTGGTATTCAGTGTGCCTTTTTCTTCAAAACCATCAAGTGAAATGGCAATGTTAGAGCTAGCCAGGACAGGTTCTGTAAAATTTGCATCAAGTGATAAAGTTCCAATATCATAGTCGCTTATTGTTGAAACACTAAATTGCTTAGCTCCATAAAATGATTCGTATTCAACAATTGAATCTTTATTGAGTGTTAGTAAGCAATCAGTAAGATCAATGCATGAAGGCGAGACTAAATAAAGTCTAAAGGTTTCATTTTGCTCAACAGAAACAGATGCAATCCACGTTGATGCATCAGGTAGGGCCCATGTAATCCATGAATCACTTGCTGTAATATCACTTGATAAAGTTTCTGCTTTTAAATCAAGATTTGTTGCAACCCAGTAAAGTGGATTGATATTTTGGCTACTATTCTTTATTGATTTATATTGAGGAGATTTGACTTCCTTTAAAAAAGCAGGAGTAGGGATGGTGACTGGCGAAATAATCCCGGAGCTAGATGCTGCGAAATCATAAGTTATTGAATTATCAAAATTAATTAGGTCTTCATTTTCTAAAAGATCTTCATAGTCTATGTAGGCTGTTATTGTGGATAGATTTTCATTTTCATTTGATTGATTTTGATCATCACCAGCTTCATTTTTCGTGCAGGAAAAGATAGCAAAAATCAAAAAAAATATTACTAACTTATATAGAAATTTCATTTTCAATTTTTCTCCCAAGTCTAGCCATAATCCCGATACTTTAGCCACAAGCAAAATGATGATATTTCCATTATATTATATTATTCATAAATTTACAAATTATATTCATAAATTCCTTAATATTGATTGCTAGAATTACTTGGATCTAGGCTTAATAATTAGTTTTGGATTATTCATTAATTATGATAAAATATAAATTAGGATATAAGATATTAGTCAATGTAAAGGTAGAGGAGTTTTCGTATGCTATTGAAAATACAGATAAACATGAAAAGATATTTTTCGCGGAATATTTGTTTTACTATATTATTTCTTTTTATCTTGTCTGGTTTTAATGCATTTGCTCAAGAAGAAGTGCAAATAGGGACTTCAAAATCTGATTTGAATTTATCTGAAAGAAATGAAAAATATATCCTGCTTTTAAAAGGATTGCGTGGTTTTAAATATGAAATGCTTAAATATAATTCAATTCCTTTAATTTTTGAAGATGAGTTTATGCGTGGATTAAATAAGCCTTTTGTGGATAAAATTAGAGAAAAAAATTCAGAAGAAAATGGGGTGATATTTTTTGACCATGCTGGATATGTAGACAGTGTTGAAATTCCATTTTATGAACTAGGTGATTTGAATTTAGATGTTCTTATGGAAACTATAAGTCTAAAATTATTTGAAGGCCATACTCTGGCTTCAGTAGACAAGGGTATTGAAATTAATATTCCTTTTCTTACTCTGCACCTTAGTGAAAATGAGGAATCTTTTGAGCTTTTAATGTGGAATTGGGTTGAAAATAGGGAGGTTTTTAGGAAAACAATTAAAATAAGTGAAATTAACCTTGATGAAGCAGTGGATAGTTTAATTTCTGAAGCTTCAGCTTTTTGGAAAACTTATGATTTTAATGGTGCTGTTGCAAGCTTAGCAGCACTTACTCAAGCAGAAGACACTAAGCTTAAAGAAATGAGAGTTTTTCAATTTTATGAGGGTAAGGCCAGGGATTTAAGTGGGAATCAAAAAGCAGCAAGAAGGCAATTTAAAAACCTATCCAATGATTTTAATATTTATGTTAGAGCAAGAAAAGCAGATCAGGACATTGACAGAGGAAATCAGATGCACATGTTTGCTGGAATAGATTTAGAGTTGAGACTTGATCGAAAGGGTTTGAGGCAAGTAGACTTTGGGCCTCTAGAGATTAAAGGACCTGTTGATTATATAGAAATTCAGGTTAAAAATAAAAAAACTATGAAAAAATACCAATATCTAGTTGAAAATCAAGAGAATGCAGGGCAAGTTTACTTTGATAAGTATGGGAATGCAATTTTTACAAATATTGGTGTTCAAATTTCAACTGGCAAGGAACTGTTTTTGGGATTTATCGTGGTTCCAGGCTACAATTTAGACATGGATAGTCATGCTAACAATAGTGATTATTCTATCCATGGCGTAGATTTTTCAAAATATGGTCTTGAAGATATTCCATATTTTTTCTCTTATAGGCTATTTCAGCCTCTTTTAGAGGCAAGCCCTGAAAAGCCATATTATCTTTTTTCCTTTATTAAGGAAGGTCAACTTGGAAAATTTGGGCCAATATTTGAAAAGGCTGTAAAGACTGCATTTGACGTGGAAAAGTGGTTATCATTTGAGCCTGGTACCTGTGTAAAGGCATTTATTTACATTCCTTCTTTGCAAAGTAATGCTTGCGTATCATTTGGAAATCCAGCTGTTGTTTATATTTGGGATGAAATAGCTGACACAATTAATCAAGGTGGTGAGTTTATTCTGGCCCATGAAATGTTCCATGTGCTAGATTTTCAATATGGCATTAGCAACTTTGAAGAATTTAAAGATCTTTTTGTTAAGATTAAAAAATCATCAGATGATGCATTTTTTAATGCTTTGGCTGAGAAAAATTTTCTTGAAGCAGGAATGGGAGGGCATCCTCAAGATGATAAATATGAATTTTTTGCCTCTCTTATGAGCTCATTGTTTTTTAGAAATTGGCAGCAATCAGTTGATAAGTTAGATGAACGTATTCTTGGTCTTTATTACTATTCATTACTCGCTTTAAAGAAAGCTTTTGAAGCTAAATTGCCTCAAGTTTTAGCATCTGAATTTTATCAGGAACTAAGTGATAAGCTATTGATTTTAGAGAAAAAGAAAACTTATCCACACCTTGAAGATCTGATGCAAATACCTGCTAGCCAATTATTAAGCCAGGATCCATATTCAGTTAAAATGATTGAAGTCTGGGATTTTGAAAAGCTTGTTGTTAAAGCCGATAAGTTATCAATATTACTAGTATTAGAAGATAAAAATAGAAATGTTGTTGAACTTTATAAAGAAATTGCCCAGAAGGTTTCTGGAAAAATTGATATTTATGCAATGTATTACAGGGATTTTTCAAATTTAATAAATTCTAATATGGAATATTTATCAATGATGAATTTTTCATTATCTTCTCCATCAATGAATATCTTTCATGATAAAAAACTATATTATTCGACGAGTAGAGGACCTGGGATTTCAATTTTTGATAAGGGAATCCAGGAAGAATATTTGAAAGTTCTTGATTATCTTAACAGCTTTGTTGATGAACAATAAGCCGCGAAATAATTAGAGCTGAAAAACAGATAATTATGAAAATGGAAGATTGGGTAAAGTTTCTAAGCAATTATTTAGAGTTATCAAATTATCCTATTCTTCAAGATAAAAGCAAAGCAAGTAATTTAGACGCAAAGTTGAAAGATTTTTTGCAAACGAGATGCCAGGAGAATCTATCAATTTAATTTGTAAGCGCCGACTCCTGTAGATTGTTTTGTACCATATAAATGAAATTATCAGGACATGGCTTGAGGATTCCTTGAAATTGGCTATCTAATCTTTTTATACGCTAAATATTTTTTCCCTTAAAGCTTCCAGCTCCTCAACAAGAATATCGTTAAATCTTTTTTCACGCAAATTGGGAACCCTATTGACATATTCACTGTTTAATTTATCTAGTAATCCTTCTAATTCTGACATAATTTCATCTGCTGCCTGAACCTGGTCTATAAGTTTAAAATAATTCAAGTTAATATTATTTAGCCCTAGATTTATTAATATCACCTGCATTTCAAAAAACATATTATTATTCTGAATTAATATGTGTTTTACTTCTTCTATTAAAGAAAGAATATTTAAAACATTATTACTGTCATCCAATTTCATTAGTCTTTCATCTGAATTTATCATTCCATAGATTAAATTTTCTTTTGCTTTGAAAAAAGATAAATCAGATCCATCATATTTAAGCTGGTCCATTGTACGTAAAAGAATCTGGTTCAAAACAGCAAGGTATGGGAATATTTTTTTATACTGATTTCTTTTCCTTTTTGCTTTTTCACCAAGTTCTAAAATAGCATCTCTTTTGCCTAACTTATATCCCAGCTCTTCCCAAAAGGAAAATTCCTCAAAATCTTCTATAAATGGAAGTAAATTTTCTTCAAAATAATCATCATTAAAATAATAGTTTTCATGATCATCTTTACAAATAATGTTTTCTTCACCAAATTCTTTTGCCAAGGACCCCATGTAATTTATCGTATCCTTAATGTCTTTATTAAATTCTACATCTTCTATATCTTCTAAAACAAATTCACTGATTGCAGATAGTTTCATTAATGTTCTATATTGTTTTTTTGAAATATTAATTTTCATAATAATCAATTTCCTATAAAATAATAAATAAATGAATAAATAAATAATAATAAACTCCATCGTAAAACATCAAGCTCAATCAGAGTCAACATCATGAAATTTAAAGAACAAAATTTTATGATTAATATCAATTACCATACATGGTACAAGCAATGTATTAGGTTTTAAAACACCGTCAAGTGAGGTAGATGATAGTACACAGAGAAGTGTAACCGCTGTTGCTAGTGTAGGTGGGGGAAGTGCAGGAAGATAATTGAAACTACAGATTTATTATTTAAAAAAATTGTAACTTGATTAATTCTGCTTGCAGGCCAAGCTTTTCATCAGGATTAAAGCTTGAATATCCAACGGGTGGCCCGCCATCTAAATAAATTGCATTTGTACAAGCATTTTCAAGTAAAGTTTGGGCCAATTCCCAAAAGGTACAAGGAACAAGAGAAATTACTACTACGAAAGAGCCATCTGCTCGAAAACCAATGCCAGAGCGTGTAAAATGATTATTTGTACTATTGGGATTGCAAATATTATTTCCGTTTATAATTAGCATCATCCCATTTTGAAAAGCCCAGCGTATGTTTTCAACAGAATTTCTATTTTCATAGCTAACCATAAACATTGTTCCATTGCCCTTCATTCCAAATATTCCATTTTGCATTGAAAAATTTCCAGATTTTAAAGCAGGATCAGCCCAATCTTTTTTAATATTGAAATTGTCTATATAACCACCAACAGGAAATCCATCTTCTTCAACCAAGGGTCCGTTAACAACAAAAGGCATTAGCTCCGTGCAGTCAGAGCTTTTTCCAAATCCAATATTATTGGGAGGAGAAAATATTTTAAATTTATCTTGTGCAAAGATATTTAGAAAAATAAACATTGCAAATATAAGGATAAGCTTGTTCATTTTATTTCCTTAATTTAACCCCGTAAAATTCATAGGAACTTTCTGAGACATCGTTAAAGTATAAAACTTAAAATAATTCAAAACAGGAAGAAATCAACAAGAAAAGCATAATTTAATCGTTTAAAGGAAGTAGTTCATCCTGTTCAAAAAAGGAGACAAGAATTTAGAGAACTAATGAATACTTATTCTAAAGTAACTAAGGATATTAGAAGATCTAAGTGTCGTTTAAAGTCTTTGTTTAGAATGAAAGGGATTTTATGTGGAGGCAGTAAAGTTTATAATCCTGAAGCAAGAAAGGATTGGGCAAGCAAGCTAGTTGAACATAACGCCACATTTAATAGTGCTAATCTTTATTGGGAGCAGATAGATTT
>JBDREC010000026.1:0-10400 GCA_043820105.1 Pseudomonadota bacterium | reverse complement strand
CCGGAATGCGTTTTATACCTCAGTCTTGCCATCTTTTTATTGCTCACTCCCAGTTTATTTCAATTTGAAGATCATGGAATAGGTGGATTGGTAGCGTTTTTTTAGAGATTATGTTCATAGTGCCATTATAATGAAAAGTATCTCTCGCTTCTGTATAAATTGTTGTATAACAATATTATTATTAAGATACAAGAAGGAGAGACGCAATGAATAGTTATATTGGAGCAGATTTGCATTCAAAGTCAATAACTTTTTCAAGAATTAACTTAAGAGGCAAGTTATTGGAGACAGAGACAGTTTCTACAAGTGAGCTGATGGTTTTAAAATATATTGGTTCAATAAAGGGTAAAAAAAGTATTACTTTTGAAGAGGGACCAATGGCCCAATGGATGGTAAATATTATCCATGATAAGGTTGATAAATATCTTGTTTGTGATCCCAATGCTCTTATAATATGCTCTGGCACTAATTTCACATAATTTCAAATAAAACCAGCTATAAAACAATAATTACTTTAGATTTAATCGAAGAACCTGCTATCAAAATTGAAATATTGATAAAATAAGCACAATCTCACATAATGTACTCTGGCACTAATTTCAATTGCTGGATTATCCCAGGATATAGCCAGAGTTTAAAAAGAATTAAATTAGCTTACCAAGAGTTAACAAAAGCAACTATTAATAAATAAATATTGACTTGTGTTTATATTTAATCTATTATGTGTATTATGAGTAAGCTAAAAAGAACAAAAATAAAGCTGCTGTTGGAAAATTGGCCTAGGGGATCTGTAAGTACTTTGAAATATTTACAAACCAAGGGTTATAGTAAGGACTTAATTCACAAATATGTAAAAAGCATGTGGCTTGAGCAAGTTGGTAGAGGTGCTTATAAATTAAATAAGGATAAAATAAACTGGTCTGGCGGCTTGTATGCTTTGCAGCACCATTCAAAGTTGGATGTTCATGTTGGTGCTAAAACAGTCTTTCAGCTAGGCGGGCATGCTCATTATTTGAGTCAGGAGCTACCAGAAATATTTTTATTTTCTTCTGCCAGAACCAAATTGCCTCAGTGGTTTAGGACTTATAAATGGAATGTGAGAATATCATTTTTCGCTACGAATTTATTTAGTAATAACTACGATGAGGGTTTAATTTCTTTTGATGTTTCCAGTCAATATTCAATAAGGATCTCCTCACAAGAAAGAGCGGCTATTGAAATGATGCATTTATTGCCAAAGAAGCAAAGTTTTGAAGAAGCGGCTTTGTTAATGGAAGGTCTATATTATCTAAGAGCAGATCTGGTTCAAAAACTTCTTGAAAATTGTAATTCAGTGAAAGCAAAAAGGCTATTTATGTATTATGCTGAAAAATATAATTTTGATTGGGTAAAAACTTTGGATTTATCAAAAATTGACTTTGGAAAGGGAAACCGAGAAATTGTAAAAGGTGGAACCTTGAACAGGAAATATCAAATAACCGTGCCAAAGGAAATTAATGAAGATGATGAGGTGCTTTTTTGAAAAATATTTCTTACAATAGACAAGTTGAACTTTTGCTGAAAGTTTTGCCTCTTTTAAATGAATATGAAGATTTTGCATTAAAAGGTGGGACAGCAATAAATTATTTTATAAGGGATTTGCCAAGACTATCTGTTGATATTGACTTATGCTATCTCCCTATACAAGAAAGGGATGAAAGTCTTAATAAGATTACAAGCAACATAAAAGATTTATCAAAACAAGTTTCACATTATTTTCCATCCGCAAGGTTTAATTTTAAAACAATAGGCAAATCAAGTTTTCTAAAAGGATTAATATTAAATTTAGATAATATTTTAATAAAATTAGAAGTTAACCTTATAATTCGAGGTTCTGCTAATAAACCATTTTTGCTTAAAACTAAGAAAAATGTAGAAGATGAATTTAAAATGTCTTGTAAAATGAAAGTATTATCTTTTGAAGATATTTATGCAGGAAAAATATGTGCTGCACTGGATAGACAGCACCCAAGAGACTTGTTTGATATTAAATTATTACTCGAAAACGAAGGCATTTCAGACCTTTTGAGAAAAACATTTTTACTATATCTTATTCAATCTAACAGGCCAATTATCGAACTATTAAATCCAAATATTTTGGATATTTCTAATGTGTATGAAAGGGAATTTAGGGGAATGACCAGAGCACAAGTGTCATTAAAAGATTTGGAGGATATACAAATCAATCTGCCATGTTTGATAAGAAAAACTTTAACAAATGAAGAAAAAAAATTTCTTCTTGATTTTAAGAAACAAGAAGAAATAGATTGGAATTTATTAGGCCTGGGAAATTTTTCCAAGCTACCTGGAGTTAAATGGAAAATTCACAATATTGAGAAGATGGATAAAACTAAGCATCAAGAGCAATTGCAAAACCTTTCTAATTATTTAAATCAGCTAAATTAGATCAAGAAAATGGATGGTGAAACTAGAAGAAAAAAAGGCTAAGTCAATGAAGACTTAACCTTTTTTAATTTTGACGGGAGCGACGAGATTTGAAATCTAAAAGGGCATTTTTTAACAATTTCAAAACCCCTTGAAAACAAAGAAATATTTAACTTTAACAAGAAGTTATCTCTAATTTCTATTCCTTTCTATTTCCCTCAAATTCCCCCGATTTTTACCCTGTCTGTGATATCATTTTATGGATGGGTAAAGATATGGAAAAAGCTTTAAGGAAATTTCCAACAGTGGAATGGTGTCTAGGATCCGAGAATTTAACATTGATAATATGTTGTAACTTATTGAAATTACATCTTATGATATATGGTCTCAATTTTGCAATATAACTTTTCCTAATTGGAATGGTAGATTTCTTATTATCAAATAAGTAGAAAATAAGGAGTGTCATAATAGTGATAAGAAAAGCAAAGTGCTGCTATGCATAAATTATTTGACATTATTGAAGAAATGACCTAGCAATAATTATCCCATTGAGGATTAATGTTAATATTTAGTTTCTTCTGGGGGTTGGTTGAAGTGGTAAAACAAAAATTATTCATTTTCTTTCTTTCTTTCTATTTACAGAAGTGTTTTATTTATAAAAAATAATCTGATTCATAAATTTTGGCCTATAAATTTTTACATTAATTGTATTTCAAAGTACTATAAATTCTTAGATAAAAAAAAATTACTTTCTTTTAATTATTAATAAATTATTGGAGGTTACTAATGTCTAAAAGTGAAAAGAAATTGCTAAAAAAAAATTTGGTGAAAAGATTAATAACACTAGGTATTTTTATTACACCATTTGCTGCTATGAACTTTGTTGGCTCTCTAAACATCATTGATTTAAATAAATTAAATAATAGCATTTCTAATCCTAAAATTGAAAAGTCTATTAGATTGGCATTTCAAACGATCACAGATGATACAAGAGAAACGTAAATTTATTAGAATTTTTACTATTAGGTTATTTTCAAAATGAAAGAAATAGATACAATTCAAATTATGCCAGGAATGTATTGCAACTTGTCTTGCAAACATTGTGCTGGAAGTTGTGGTCCAAATCGAAAAGAAAAAATTACTAAACGTGAAATAGAGACAATATCAGATGATGTTAATTTCTTAAGACCCAAGACTTTGTTATTTACTGGTGGAGAACCAACCTTCTTCTTAAGTTCGATAAATAGTATCTTGCAAAATATCGAAGACTTTTGTTACAATGTAACAATTACTACAAATGGTTGGTTTTTAGAAAATAAGAATCAATTTCAAGAAATTTTTAATTCTCTTGTTAAGGTAAACAGAATTCAACTTTCACTGGATAGGTTTCATAAAATTCGTTGCAATAAAAATAATCTTCATGAATTAAAAAATTATTGTAAGGAAATTATTGTAAGGAAAGGAATATTGAATTACTATTTGTTGTGTGCATTACCTCTCCTTTAGAATTGACTGAAATAGATGATTTGGCATCCGAATTTAATATTAAAGTTATTATTCAAAAAGTCACAGCAAGTGGTCGTGCAAAAGAAACTGAAAGTTATTTTAAATATCAAAGTTTTGATCCAGGTGTATTAGATCAAGTTTGTCCTAACTCTGGGACCTTGTCATATTATCCTGAAAAGGGTTATAGTGTTTGTTGTTCCAATATTCTATTCAATATTAAAAGTGAAAATATAGAAAATATATCTTCATGTAAATTTAAGTATCACCTTAACTCAAATTTCTATAATGAAGTAACAAGAAAAACATTTAGAGAAAGGCTTTTAGAAAAAGGAATTGAGTATTCAAGTCAAGGCTTAAATCCTCAATATTCCTCACATTGTGAGCTATGTGAAGACATAATTTTGAATAGAAATATTAAGTGATAAAAATGAAGAATATAAGTTTTATTATAGGAATTTTTATATTTTCAATAAAATTAATTTTGGGATTTGAAATTACGCATCCTGTTCAAGTAATTCCAAAAGATAAATCTCTTGATCCTGTTGAATCTGAAGATATATTCAGTGCAAATCTTATTATTCAAATTCATTCTCCTTTATTTGCTATTAGCAACAAAAATATTCCTATTCCTATACTTTTAAAAGATTTTAAAGTTTCAAAGAATCAAAAAAAGTATACATTCTACTTATCTGATTTGACTTTTAAAAATGGACTACCACTTACTTCAAGAATTGTTAAATCTAGTTTAGAGCATGCAATAAGCAGAAGAATACCAGGATATGAAAAGTTGTCTATTATCAGGGGAGTTGAATTATTCTTAAAAGGATTGCAAAAAAATATAAGTGGTATTAGAGTAATTGATAACCAATCCTTTGAAATAATTTTAACTAAACCCTTTCCGAGGCTAATATATAATCTTTCTGATTATAGGCTGTCAATAGTTTTGAGAGACGGTCAGCAGATTTATGGCTTGGGAAAATACTATATTTCAAAAAAAACACAAAATAAAATTATACTAAATAGCAAAGATAAATCTGAAAACTTAGTTTCAAGAATAACTTTTTCTAAAGCTTCAAAACTAGATGCAATAAATGGATTTAATAGTAATATTTACAATGATCTGTTCATGTATTATATAACTAGTTCGGAAATTAATAATATAACAAAGAATGCAAAAATTCATTTTATTAATACTGCAAAGACTTATATTATTTACTTGAATCCATTTCGGTTTAGAGATTTAAAGGCGAGGAAGTCTTTGGTTAGCTTTATAAATCGGTACGAATTGGTTTCAAATTGTTATCCTGGTAACATTATTACGGACAATATAATACCACATGGTATTTTAGGTCATTTCGGTAACAAGAAAATTATTAGCAAAGATCTAGGTACATACGATTCAAAAAATGGAATTAGAATACTTATACATAAAGGATCTGGTCAAGAGGAATGTGTTAAATCATATTTTGAGGGCATTTTTCGAAAAAATAATATTAAAATTGAAACCAAAATATTAGATGTTGAAGACGCACTGCAGGAATGGTACAATAATAATGCTGAACTAATGTTTGGGTATCTGGAGGTAGAGGAAAACTTGGATGTATTACAATTCTTTCATCCAAATATAAAGAATACGGTTGGTGATCCATTCAATAAGAAAACTATTGAAAAATATAAACTTTTAAACAATGCGTTAAGCTATAGCGAATATGCTCAACATATGTTCGAATTACATGAAGATATTGTGTTACAATATACTGCATTGCCTTTATTTCATCCAAAACAACCATTGATTTATTCAAAAGATTGGAAGATAATTAATACTGGAGTAAAATCACCAACATTTATTAAATTTGCAGATATTAGGTTGGAGAAAAAATATGAATGAACAGATGCTTCATGTGTTAAAACAAGAACAATCAATATTCATTGACTATAACGAATCGATTACGATTCAAAACTTTAGATTATTTTACGCTCCCAGCATAAAAGATTCTCAATATTATAATATGGCCTATCCTCTTACTTGTAAAGAGGAACCAGATAATAAAGAACTAAAATATATAAAAGAATTCTATAGAAATAAAGGATTAGAAGGATTAATTGCTTCAACTAATAATAGTTACCTTAGAGATTGTAAATATTCATATCATTACATGAAATTAGAAAAAAAAATAACTAAAATTGAGGATGTACAAATTAAAATAACATGCAAAAAATACATGAATGACAATGAACTTGATGCATTTTGCAATATTATGAAAAACGCATTTTCATTTTCTGATGAATTAACAGAGTATTTTCATGATAGATTGCAGATTTTGTCAAAAAATCATGAAAGCAATCATTGGTTGGTATTTGATAGAGACAGTTTAATTGCATGCTCAAGTACTTTTAGAACTAATGATGGTGGTGATTTTTTATTCAACGTTGCAGTTACTCCTGAGTATAGAAAAAAATCTATTGGCTTACAGTTAATTAAATATATATCACAATACTCTAATTCTCCTCTATATGTTTTCACTCCAAACTCAATAATGAAAAATAGAATTTTACCCAGTATTGGCTTTTCTTCTATAGGTGATTTATTGGTTGTACCATTATCACATTTAAGTGAAAAATAATAGGAGCTATTTTGAGGTTTCTTAAAAGGAAATTATTTTTTGGAATAATGATGATTCTAATCGTTTTTCTAATTTGTTCATGTAGTTTTCTTGTTTATAGTGATTTTTTAAAACAAAATGAAATCATTAAAGCAACTTACAATGCAAGTGCAGTACAAGCTGCAAATAAAATTGCGTTATTTTTAAAAATTAAAGATAAGGCTTCAATTATTGGCTATTTTGATGACACTCTACTTTTGGGAAACACACAGTACATTAATATTTATTCAGAAAATGATGTGTTCATTACAATTCCTGATGATGAAAATAAGCGATTTTCTTGTTCAAATTCGCCTAATATTGTACCAATATCTTTGTTTGATAAAAAAATTGGAAAGCTAGAGTATTGTTTAGAGTCGTTGACAAAACCTAAAATAATACCAATATCTTTGATGCTAATTTTATTGGTAGGGTTGTTTATAATTACACTGATCTTAGGATATTTTTTTATTAATAAAACTACTTTTTCAATCTCTAATTTTCTAAATGATATTAATAATATTGATATATCGAACCCTCATTTCCCTAAAGAACCGGATAATTTACAGTGTAGCTATACTGAGCAACTCTATGGTTCAGTTTTTAATCTAATTGAAAAGTTGAACATCGCGATTAGAGAAAGGAAGGAAAATGAAAAGCTTGCTGCTATAGGTCAAACAGCTTCAATACTTGCACATGATGTAAGAAAGCCATTCACAAGTATGAAATCTATGCTTTCTATGATAGATAAAATAAAAGATAATCCAAGTTCGATGCAAAAGGCAAAAGCAACGGTTGATGAAACAATTACACATGCTGAAAGCATGATATCTGACATATTAGACTTTTCAAGAGAAGTAGAGGTCGAGACTAGTCCTAATGGTTTATCTGGTTTAATAGATTTTTCTGTTAGGCAGGCAGTTCAAGGTAAAAAGGATATATTTGTTACATTTGAATATAATATTGAAAATAATTTAAAACCATTTGCAGATAATGAAAGAATGGTGAGAGTTTTTGTCAATATAATTGGGAATGCAATTGAAGCGTTAAAATCTTATGGGAACAATGAAAATAAAAATGTATGGTTTTATGCAAAAACCATTACTAAAAATGAGAATAATTGTATTGAAATCGTGATTGGTAACAATGGTCCACAAATACCAGATGAAGATATTGAAAACCTATTCGAATCCTTTTTCACAAAAGGCAAAAAGTCTGGCACTGGATTGGGTCTAGCATCAGCCCATAAAATTGTAACTTTACATAATGGTACAATAGAGGCTAGAAATGTTGATAATAGAGTTGAATCAAAAAGTGGAGTCGAGTTTGTAATAACTATCCCAGCATCAGACGAAATTGATGAACATAATTTAGAAGTACTTCCCAAAAACACAGATGAAATTCTTTTTGTAAAATATGAACCCTTGCAAGAAGATACTGATGAAAAATTAAGTTTCTTGGAAAAGCAAAAAAAGATTAAAGTTGTTCTACTTGAAGATGAGACACTATATCGAGCATTCGTAAGAAATACAATAGAAGAAAATGACATATTAAGTAAAGTGATCAGGTTATATGACGCCGATAAGGTGGATGCTTGTATTGAACTTGTGAAAAAAGAATCAATAGACTTTGCAAAAAGCTTTCCTGACATGTTTTATTTCAGATTCTTCTTTTTGTATAGCATTGAAGTCCCTTTTATATTAGTGTCATAAACTCTTGTGAAATTAATTTTCCATTCAGGATACTTCAAATCTAGCCATTTCTCATGAAATGGCTTTATGAGAATAGAATCAAAAGAAGCTTTTGATAAGTAGTCATCAAACTTTTCTTCTGATATCGCTTTCAATGCTTCTTTATTAACTTTTCCGTCCAAATTAATAATATTATTGGGATATGCATATCCTAATCTTCCAGATTCAAACATGCCAATTTTTGAATATTCCTCTTTTTCTAAGAGCTTGCTGATAAACTTTAGCTCTTCTGACATATACCTCTCGGGATATTTATTGCGTTTAGCAGTATGATAAGAACTCCAAAAAAATAAGGCAAAGATAAGTACAAATACTATTGTTTTTGACAAATGTTTGAATCTTGTCAAAAACGATAGGAGAGTGAAACACCAAAATATTTGAAACAAAATCTTAACTGGCATAAAATACCTTTGAAACATCCAAGTTGCGCCACTAAACAAAAAATAATATGAAGCTAATAGAAAAGTAGCTAGACTCATAAATATTAGAAAACATCTATTTGACCTAGATAGCATGTTAATTTGTTTCTTTGAAAAATATAAAATAATAAATAATATGAAAAATGAAAGATAGAAAAAGATAGAGTATCCTGACCATCCAATTGGTAATATGGGTGAGATAATTAGCTTTGCCATTTGTATCCATCCCTCGCTTAATTTATCAATTCCAAAAGGAAATAAATATGGGCCAGAATTTGTAGCTAAACCACCTTGAGGAACAATAGAGCCAGTTAAAAATATGTTATAAAGTAGCCAAGGTGAAGATATAAAAATAGTAACAATAGACATTATAAGGGACGTAAATATTACCTTTGTTAATTGTATTTTTAATTTCAATAAATAATAGAAATAAAAAGCGAAGGATATACCTATAATAAAAACTGAATCGTTTCTACACCAAAATAATACTCCACTATAAAGACCAATCTCAAAAGCATACTTTATTTTAATGTTTTTAGAATTTAAGATTGGTATCCAATGCTTTATCCATAAATAGACAAAAAATAAAAACATGAAACAATAAAGTCCTGTTTCAAGTCCATTAAAAAAATATTCTTGGATTTTTATATCAGTTAAAAACAAGAAAAAAGCTAGTGCATAAAAAGTCTTTATATTATTTTTTTTAATTTCATAACCTAAGAGTTCTTTTATAATTTTTAAAAATATAGCTGCTGATAAAAACCAAAAGAGGATTCCGATAAATAAAATAGACGTGATTTGCCAAAAATCTGTAGTAAATATTAAATATGGAATAGTGGCTATTAATACCCATAGAGGTTGAAATCCATTGGTTAAGGTTATTCCATCTGCGCTAATTCCATTACCATTAATAATATTTTTTGAAACAATTAAAGCATAATAAGCATCCTCGCTAAAAGCAATGCCTATGGTGTCTGAATAATAACCTGGCTGTAAGAAAAACTCCAAGTGAGAAAATAAAATATAAATAACGAGTAAAATAAAAAATATTCTTTTAGTCTTTATGGCTTTTACCATTATCACCTCATATTTATAGTGATATTTAAAAGTTACTAAAGTGAAAAACTCATTTATTTTTGTTTTAAATCAAGTTTATTTCCTTTAGCAAACTAACTTGTTCCCTTCTATCATTAGTTGTATCGAATAAAGCCTTTGGATAATACATTGTTGAATTCTTTAGTAAAAATGCTATGAGGGATTGTCTTTGTTTTATTGCCGATAATCGTAAATAAAATTCTCTCTGCTGCTCTTCCTTGATGAGTTGGGATGACATGTTCAAAGCCCATAATATCTTTTACGACTTTTTCAAATCTAAAAAAGCTCTTGCTTCCTGAGTAGCATTCATCTCCATTCATCATATCTGCCCATTGCTGGCTAATCATAGCGCTTGTTCCACTATCTATTAAAAGATCAATCAGAACATCTTCACCTTTTACAGTGAAAAGATTGTAGTTTGCTTTTGCCAATCGGATTGAAAACTGGTCCACGAATCGGACGCAAAAGTGGTCCACCTAGCCCAAAAATTTTTATCTAAAATTTTTATAAAAATTGCAACTCATAAATTAAAACTCCTTACATTAATATGTTAAAAATAATGA
>JBDREC010000025.1:0-2949 GCA_043820105.1 Pseudomonadota bacterium | reverse complement strand
AGGCGTAATTGTTTTATTGAATACTGTTAACTCCTGCTGCATATAATCTATTTTTGCGCTTTTTTTATCTCCAACAACTAACATCTCCCTGATTTTTTTTGGGCTTAGCCAGCTTACAGCAATATTGGCCGTTATTCCGCTCTTAAAGTAAAGATTAACAAAAGCAACATCTTCAAAAGTATTATTTTTGCTTGGATTATTACAAATTGCAGATACTTCTAAAGGCATCTGATTCAATAAATAACAGGCTAAATCTATATCATGAGTAGCAAAGTCAAAAATAACACCGCAATCTTTTCTTGGCGTTATTAAACCAATTCTTGAAGATGCCAAAAACCTAATGTTGCCCAAGCTGTCCCATATCTCTTTGAGTTTTTCTACTGTAGGATCAAACCTGAATATATGCCCGGGCATAAGCACTCTTTTGTGTTTTTTTGCTAGGGCTATAAGCTCTTCTGCGTTTTTTAAAGATAAAACCATTGGCTTTTCAACAAAAACATGTTTATCTGCTTCTAAGGCTGCTTTTGCTAAGCTATAATGTGTTGATGCCGGAGAACAAATACTGACTGCTTTAATCTCTTTATCATTCAAGATTTCATCATAATTCTTGGCAAATTCAGATTTATGTGTTTGGATATCCAAATGATTTTTATTTGGATCCCACAGCTTAATTTTATCAATTTGATTTAATTCAGTAAATACCCTTAAATGATTTTTACCCCATTCACCAACCCCCACAATAGCAATATTCATGTATGCTTAGAATCTTTTTCTTTATAAAAATCTTGTTGTTTATAGAACAAATCAAATGTTTTTAATCTATCATCATACAACAAAAATTTTCTCGTAAAATTAATAAAGAGAAATATCATTCAGTATAATATGATTATAGGCATACAGGGTGGTAAGGGCAGTAGCAATGAAAAAGCATGCAATGAATTTTGTAGAAAACTAAACATTCATAATTATCAAATCAAATATTTAATTTCAACTGAAAATGTTTTAAAGGAATTAGACCAAGGCAAAATAGATTTAGGTACTTTTGCCGTAAAATCTTCGAGAATGGGTTTAGTTAAGGAAACACAGGAAGCAATTAAAAAATATCCTTTTAAAAAAATCGATGAGATTGATTTAAAAATAGATCATGCTTTTCTTGGTGTCAAGAAATTAAATAAAGGACAATATTCTAGGATAATTTCCCATCCTCAGGCATTAAAGGAGCATAAAGAGTATATCCAGAAACAATATCCAAATGCTAAACTTATTGAAGCAAAAGATACAGCTTTAGCTGCAAGAAGATTAAAAGAAGGTAAATATGGTTGTAAAACATTAATAATTTTTCCAAAAGCAAGTGCTAAAATTTATCAATTAAAAGTTATTGAAGACAATTTACCTACAAATAAGGGATATAACACTACTTTTTATTTGGTAAAAAAACAATGAAACTTGTTCTTATGTGCAGCTCAATAGCCACCCACCACTCTGGCCAAACCTGAAACCAGCGCAACTTGCATTGTACTGCCCTATAGTAAAGTTGCCTATTGTTGAGTTTGTTTGCGCCAGCAAACCCAAAAAAGCGATACAAATAATCTGTTGCTTTTCGTTTGTTTTTCCAGAAACAGTTAAATTTCCAGCGACGTTTAATGTTGGACTTATTGTTTTATTATTCTTATCATTGATATTTTTCAAAATCTGCCTCATTTATTTTTGCAAGCTCAAGTATCCCTTTAAGAGTGCCTGTTTTAAGCTCTTTATGGTTTGGGACAACGGTGCCTATTGCACCTTCTTTTGCCTCTTTGCGCAAAACAATATGGCTTCCCCTCTGTCTTTTAATCTTAAAACCAAACTTGTTGCACAGAATTTTAACACAATCCTTGCCAGAGATTTTCCTAAGCAATTTAAGAAACCTCAAAAGTTGTAAGGATAGGATGCTTCGAATCTTTTAATGGAAATTCTTCTAAATAAAGTTCTGTAGCTTCCTTTAGATTAGCGATTGCTTCATCTATTGTAGAGCCCTGGCTCACAGTGCCTACTTCAGAGCATTTGGCTACATACATATCCTCATCCTTTTGAATAACTGCTGTGAAAGTCTTCATCTTTCAATCACCATAAGCTATTAATTCAATTAAGTATTTAAATGTTTATTTTATTTTTTCGTAAACAGCATGCAGCGGAAAAAACTCAAAATAATTATTTTCATCAAACCATGCAGCTTTGAAGCAATATAATGGCAGGTTTAATTTTCTGCTTAGCGCTAATGCGTAGATTGTCAATTGTTCTATTGCATTTGTTTTTTCTGCCTCTGGTTTGTAGTCTAAAATATGGATTAATCCATTTCTTATTTGCAGAATGTCAATATGCCCTGTAATGGGGGTTGTGCAGTTATTTAATGGGAAAATAAAGCCTTTTTGATTTCTATAATAGCCAGCATCCCAGTTTGTCAAGTAAACTGGAATTTCTGCTGCAATTGTTGTGCTGTCGTTGATTAGGAAGAAGTCCTGGATTTTTTGGTGGCGTTCTTTGTTTGTGGCTGCTAGGTTTAATGCTAAATTTGCTAATTTGCATGCAAAATTGTTTTTACTTTTAGTTTCTATTTTTAAGTGCTTGAATTTAATTTGCGATGCTCTTTGTTTAGTACTTTCATCTTCATTGATATAAGTGAAAATATGATGGGGAAATTCTTTTGAGTCAATTTTTTCAATGTAATCTTTTATTGCTGCAAATTTTGGATTTTCTTTACTTTGAAAATTCTTTGAATTTTCTAAGTTCCCAGAAATCTTTGATTTCTGTGATATTAGGATTTCTAATTTTGCTTTGTGGCATTTGAATGTTGAGGGGGTTTTAAGCGCCAGCCAGGTGCGGGTGCGGCGCGCGGGTCCGGGCTTCTTCGTGGACATGAGCGTGGATGTGTCGCGTAATCTGCCTTTTGAACGCACGCATGCCATTGCC
>JBDREC010000024.1:0-46003 GCA_043820105.1 Pseudomonadota bacterium | reverse complement strand
GATATTTTCCAAACCTAATTCTTGCTGGTGAAACCTTGGGCTCAAGTTATCCCTTTTCTGGAAATGGCACAGGAAGAGCCATGATTTCTGGGATTCTCGCTGCAAAATCTATTGTTGAATTTGAAAAAAACAAAAAAGATATTTGGTTATCAAAGCTTTACTTTAAAAAAATAAATAAAAGATTAAAACCACCTTATCATAGAGTCTTTTATTTTTTTGATTATTTATTTACAGAGACTTTTTTACAAAAATACATCTATAAAAAGGTTTTTAAAAACAATCCAAATTTAATTGCTTATTTAAGCTGTAAAAAACTAAAAGTAGCAGAATTGTTTTCTTTAAAGAATATTGTGAAATTTATATTTAATAAAAAGATTTTTTAATATTTTTTTTTAAAGTGATTCTGAAAAGGTATTTACAAGATCAATAGTACATTCAAATAAATCGCAATCAAAATCAAAAGCATACCAAACATAATCAGAAGAAACGCATCCTGAGGTTGGAACATCAATGCTTTCCAAGAAACCAGCCTCATCATAAATATTGATTTCAGCGCCAGTATTGCACATCGAAGTATCTGCTGACCAATTATTAACCTTGAAACCATAAACACCTTCCTGTTGAGATGAAATAGTAATTGTCTCAGGCCCATCTGTTGTGTCATCATTATCAAGGGAAATTCCTGTTCCTGATAAATTACCATAATAAATAGTTTCTACTAAAGGAGTATAAGAATAAAAATCCAAATCTCTAGACAAGGTCCAGGTTAATACTATCCTATATTCACCTGGATCCAGAGATTCACTCATAGTGATACCTCCAAGATCTGTTGTCTCGCCATCAGTAACAGTTGCACCTGTTGAATAATCTGAATAACCAGCAAGCAAAAATTCAATTGTTCGGCTGCCAGCTGGAACATCACTTAAAATAAATTCACCAGAGGCATCTGTTGTATCTGTTATTAAGGAATCTTCGTCAGTAACTGAAACTCCAACCAATGGATCTCCTGTTACGGCATCTACCACTGTTCCGGTAACTGTACCACCTTCAACATCCATTGAAACATCACCCAAATCTGAAGTGCCTCCATCTGTAACTGTCGCACCTTCTGAAGTATCTAAATACCCATCTAATTCAAAGTCAATAGTACGACTTCCTAGTGGAACAGCACTTAATGTAAACTCGCCGTATTCATCAGTAGTGTCAGTTATCAAAGAATCCTGATCTGTAACAGTGACTCCAGGAAGAGGGTCACTTGTTGCTGAATCTATAACTGTTCCAATAATAGTCCCATATTCTTCATCATCAACATTTGTTACATCCACATCAGCTGGATCAAGTTCTGCATAGTCTAAATCTTCTGTGAGAACACTCATTGTCAGTACAACACTGTAAATAATATCATCATCATTATCTTCATCATCCACACCTGTTACAGTTACTGTTTGAGGAATATTCCAAGCAGTTTCACCTTCAACTGTAAATGTTAATGAAGAAGGTGATGCTGTTCCTTCTGTGGGCTCAGAACTTGCCACATCAATTACCACATCACCGATAGGCTCACTGGTCAGTTGAACAGTAAAGGTAGCTTCTCCTCCTGCTTCTGTTGTATCTCCTGAAATTGCACTAATAGTAAAACCCGCTGTTTCATTATCATTATTAGTAAAATCTACAGTTTCTGGATCAAGGTCAAGATAACCTGTAGTATCAAAAGTTTCTGACTCATCAATACTTACATTTATTGTGTAAGATTGATTCCCATCTGCAAGATAGTCATCAGCCCCTGTTACAGTAACCGTTTGAGCTATGTTCCATGGATCATCTCCTCCTGCAACCGTAAAAGTTAAAGAAGAAGGTGAAACTGTTCCCTCTCCTGTATCAGAACTTTCGACATTAATTACCACCACATCATCTGGTTCACTGTTTAATTCAACAGTAAAAGTGTCTGTTCCTCCTGCTTCATTTGTAACTTTGTTAGCCGTGTCTTCAAGGGTAATACCCGCTGTATCATTGTCTATATTACTAACACTTACATCATCAATTACAAGGTCTGCGTAACCAGTTGTATCGTCTGTTGATTCAACAGCAAGTTCTATCGCATAATCTGCCCTACCATCAGCGATGTCATCATCAACACCTGTTACAGTAACTGTTTGAAAAATATTCCAGGCAGTTTCACCATCAACTGTAAATGTAAGGGTTTCATGTGAAACTGTACCTTCATCTTCATTACTACTTGTAACACTGATTTCAACATCAGCATCAGGCTGACTATTTAGTTTCACTGTAAAGGTGGCTTGTGCTCCAGCTTCACTTGTATTGCCTGAAATTGCTCCAACTGTAAAACCTGCGGTATCATCATCAACATTTGTAATTGTTACAGCTTCATCATCAACACTCAAATATTCGCTTGCAGATGTAGACTCGCTGTTTATTGAAATAACAATTGAATAATCTTCAGAGCCAAGAGCATAATCATTGTCTTGTCCTGTAATGGTAATAGTTTGATAAGCATTCCAGTTTGTAGTTGTAAAGGTCATTGCATCTGTTGAAACAGTTCCTAGATCTTCATCGTCACTTTCAATATCCACAACCACTGTGTTTGAAGGCTTACTCGCTAGCCTTAGCTTTAATGTAGCCTGAGCTCCATCTTCTCCAGTTAACATATCAACTTCGTCAATATCAAAGGCCGCAGTATCATTATCCACATTTGTTACAGCAACATTATCAATGCTTACACCTGTAAAACCAGAGGTATCTGTGCTTTCACTATCAACATCAAACAGAATATTAAAAGATTGGCTTCCGTCAACTATATCATCATTTATTCCTGTAATTGTAACGGTTTGGGCTGTGCTCCAGTTGCTGGTTGTAAAAGTCAAGGTATCAGAAGAAAGGCTTCCTTCTCCTGAGTCAGACAAAGAAAGGTTTATTATAACAGTGCCATTTGGCTGTCTGTTTAAAACCACGGTAAAACTGGCACTGCCTCCTGCTTCACTTGCACTACCTGTCACATCACTCACAGTAATTGCTGCAGCACTAACCTCACCAACTTGAAAGGTTTGCTCATAATAAAATTTAGTTTCCTTTGTTTCTCCATAGGTGTCTAGTATTTCCTCAGAAACTCCTGTAAAAATAGCACAATCACGAATTGGATCATCTAACCCGGAAATTTCATGTTGGTTTTCAACTAAAACCTTTATTTTATAATAACCGTCTTCATCAAAATTCAAATCAAAGTCTTCAGAAAGCCCTTCTGGATCAGGACTTGAGACACTTGACACAGACCCTGCATTATTAAGATATAGTTCACTTGAGCTAGCAGAACCAGCTAAATATTCTGTTTCGCCAGCAGGATTTGTTAAAATAATTTTATAGGTAAAACCAAAAAGATATGAATCTACACAAGTCAAATCATCACTTGATAAATAGGAAAACTCATAGGGCAGAATATCAACAAAAACATTTAGACCTGCCATAATTGGATCAATGGGCTCTTCGCTATCAAAATCAAGTTGTATCAAATCTGAAGAAACATTGTTTGCCCATAAGTAAATATGGTCTTTTCCAGTCCTGGTTCCATCTGTAGCACTTAAATCAGCTCTAACATAACAACTGTCCACATCCTGCAAAAAGGTAATTTGAAATTCTGGTGCTAGGGAAGTTGAATTATTTATTGTCAAAGAGCATTTAGCTGCATCAGGAGAATATCCTTCTTCCCATAAATATGTCAGACTAGGAACCGTTTGATCTGTATCACTATATTGGTCAAATACAATTGCCTTATTATAGAGATTCCAAAAAGGAGAACCCTTAAATCTGACCTTTTCAGTGTCACCTGCATTGACAAGTATCTGTGGATTATTAATAAAGATCTCATCAGATTCCAAATTTGAGACATCACTTCCATTTCCTTCAATTTTATAGACATAAATACCTGTTTTTTGAGGCTTAAATGTAACAGTTGCAGGACTTCCGCTTGTATATTCAAAACTAATCCCAGTTAAAGAAATGCTTTCATTTTTTGTACAAGGACTTTCAGATCCCTGACTGTCAGCATCTTCAATAGGACTACATTTGATTGAGTGCGAAAGACCCGAAGCATTAAAGGAATGATAGACCTCTAATTGAACCGCCTTATGAGTAAAGTTTGTTAGTGTTTTTAACTCTATTTTATTTTCAGGTGCAGCGTCATTTCCATAAGCACCATAATCTGAATTATTTATGGTTTTAAATAAGCCTTTTAGGGTGGTTTCATTAGTCCAGTTAGATAAGGTTGACAAACCACTACTGATTTTTTCTGTCCTTTTAATTCTCTTTTTTATGTTAGAAGATTTTTTAAGGCTAGCTTTAAAGACCCCAACATCCATAACCCCATTTGCAATTTCATCACTTGTTTCTTTTATGGTATCTTTGGCAATACCAATGACCCCTTCAACATCATCATACCTTTCATCAAAGGAGTTATCAATTTCATCATCTGACATTCCAGCAACATCTTCGCCTCCAGTTAAATAAGAAGTAGCAGATAGAATAGATGAAGTTGCAACAACACCTGTTTCAATTTTTTCTTCTTCTGTTAGCCCTGAAAAATCATTATTTTCTGGAATTGCTAGATTCAAGGCTTTTTTTGTATCAGCAAGACTCATGCTACTTTCTTCGTCACTTCTACCTTGAAAGGGAGTATAAAAGCTTTTTGCCGTATTACTTATATCAACATTTCCATTGCTTTTAATTTTTAATTTTTTTTCATATGCCTCTTCACTAAGGCCACCTCTTGCTGCATAAACTTTCGCTTTAGCCCTTTTATAAGCAGGATCATCTGGATTTTCAACTTCAAGATCAAAGAGAATATTAAGTGCTTCGTTGTATCTGCCTTTTGCTAAAGCTTCATCCACCTGAGCAATAGCATCGTCTAAATCAGAGTCTCCACCTCCAAAAATCGAAGAAAACGAACCACAAGACAAAAATAATGAAGATATTAATAAAAGGAAAATGAAATAATATTTTTTTTGTAAAATATTTATTGTGCTTTTCATACCTCTCCTCATGATACTATTTTTTTTGATGAAAAATAATAACTTTTTTACTATTCGCTGTCAATAAAGAGAAATTTCTATATTTTATATTCCTGTTGCTTATTTTATTGTCAGATTAATTATTATTAATTAACTTAGAATAATATTTTTCACCATTATGCGATAGATATGAATAAGGCTCTTAATTTTTATGACGTTATTATTGTTGGATCTGGACCTTCAGGTGCAGTTGCTGCCGGCAAATTAGCAGAAAAAGGACATTCAGTTCTACTTTTAGATAAGGCCACCTTTCCAAGAGATAAAATTTGCGGTGATGGCTTATTAGAAAGCAGCATAAAAATATTGAAAAAATTAGAGCTTTTTGAGCAAATTTCAAAAGAGGCCTTTAAAGCTGAAGAAGTTTTAGTTTTTCCTTTTAAAAACAAATCATTCAAAATCAAAACACTATTTTATTCCTTAAAAAGGAAAAGATTAGATGAAATTTTGAAAAAGTGGGCCGAAAATAAAGGTGCTCTGTCTAGACAAGGCAAGTACTTAGGTGAAATATTAGAAAAAGATGATAATATTGAAATTACAGTAGCTAATGGAGAAAATGGCAAAAAAGAGAGAATAAAAGCAAGGTTTCTTATTTTAGCAAGTGGATGCCAAAATATGGAATCTATTTCCGAACAATTGAATAAAAAGCTAGCATTTGAAAGAAAGATTTTTGCGCTTAGAGCTTATTGTAAGGCAGAGTGGAATATTCAAAACCCTCAGATTTATTTTGAAAACAAATTTGAAATTGGCTATTTTTGGATTTTTCCGATGGGTAACAATATTTATAATATTGGATGTGGTGGTATCAAAAATGGTCTTTTTTTAAAAAACAAACTAGATCATTTTTTAAAAACTACTAAAAGCTTAAAAGGTAAAAACTTTACTTGGCTAGAAAAACCAAAAGGTGCTTTTATTAACACGAACTTGTCCAATCTAAAGCATGCAGCAAAAGGTAAAGTTTTACTTGTAGGCGAGCTTTTAGGAACCACATATCCTTTAAATGGCGAAGGCGTTGGAAAAGCAATGGAATCTGCCTTAATTGCAGCTCAAACAGTGCATATGGCTTTGATAAAAAACGACAATACAATTATTAACTCATATCCAAAAGAACTAAGAAAAAATATTGCTCCTATCTATAAAGCCTATAGTTTTGCTGAAAAACTTCTATATCACAAACGGTTTGGCAAACTTAATTTCTATTTAATCTGTTCATGTAAATTTCTTTCAAATTATATTAGTGATGTTGTAAGTGAAAGAAAAAAACCAGCTGACATAAAATTATTTAGATTTTTATATAAATTATTAAATGGTTTCATTAAATGAAAAAAACTGCTGTAATAATAGGTTCAGGAATTTCAGGTATTTGCCTGGCTGAAATTCTTTCAAGAAATAACTATAAGATTATTTTATTAGAAAAAGAAGAAAGGCTTGGTGGTGAAGCCTCTTTAGCAACTCAAAATTGGTATCATACTGGATTTTTATATGCCCCCCTTCCAAACAAATCCACCTTACTTTCCTGCCATAGGGCCATTTCATCTTTATCTAAAGTATATGGAAATATTTTTCCAAAAAAAAAAACTAAACATAAATTGTTCAAAAAATGGAATACTGTATTTTCCAAGTCCCGAGGGCTGGTTTACGGATGAAAGAGTTAATTTTATATATGCAATAAACTCAAATGATTTAAAACTCTGGCAAAAATTAGGCTGGAAGTATTATTTGCACTTTGTAGCCTTAGCTAGATTAAAAAAATTAGGATATAATTTTAAAGAAGAGTCTTTATCAGACACAAATCTTATTGAACTTGCAAAGACCTGGGAAAATTCTGAAAATGGACCTAGTAAATACAAATTAGTAAAAAGCACTGATTCTATTATGGACATTGAAAGTATTTATTGTTCCTTACTTTCTAGGTTAAATTCTGACACAAAAATAATAACAAAAGCAAAATATAAATTAATCTCAAAACACAATAAAACCCATGTTAAACTGAATAAACATACAATAAAACCTGACCTTTTAATAATAGCTTCAGGAAAAAACTTGCCACTTCACATAAAAGAGCTTGGTTTTAACGATGAGTCTAGAAATATTAAATCAACAAAAAGCCCAATACTTGTTTTAAAAAAAGCATTAAATTATCCAAATTTTGTCCGTTTCACACCAAATGCTGAAGATATTTTTAATCATATTAAGATCAGAGTAAATAATAATTATATTTCTACATTGGGTTCTTATACTAGAATAAACCTTGATGAAGAAATAAACCAGAAAGATTATCAAGAAATAATGTGCAAAAAGCTGGGAATTGATATTAATGAAATTGCAGGATGCTACTGGGGCATAAAAACAGAACATATTAAAATGAAAAAAAGAAAATACGACCATGTTATAATGAAATTAAATGATAATACATTTTTTGCTCTAGCCGGTAAGTTCAGCCAATTCCCCCTATTGGTTGAAGAGTTTGCTGACCTGACCTCTCTTTCATTAAAGGCATCTGCTTACGATAAGCTCACTGTCAATAAAGAACAAATATTTCCAAGTTTAATAAATAGAATAATAAAAAAACAAAGCTAAAATATAAAAAGAAAAATCTTTACAATTAAATATCATTATTATAAATCCTTGTTTGAAATTAGATTTAGAGTCTAATTTGGAGAGCTGGCCGAGTCGGCTGAAGGCGCACGATTGCTAATCGTGTGGGCGGGTTAAACTGCCTCGCGGGTTCGAATCCCGCGCTCTCCGTAAATTTTTCGTAACCTCAAAATTTACGGGAGTAGTGAGTTAGGGTAATGAGTATTGAGGAAAAAGAAGAAAACCGAAGAAAGAAGAAAAATTTACCCCCCCACTACTCAAACTCAAACCCAGTACTAATAATTGGATACACCATGTTCGATTTTGAAAAGCTTGATGTCTACCAGAAATCAAAAATCTTCTATAAAGAAATCAAATCCTTTCTAAAGACTAATAAAATCGATAAAGAACTTAAAGACCAACTCAACCGTGCATCAATTTCAATCATCCTTAATATTGCTGAAGGATCTGGAAGATTTTCAAAAAAAGAGAAAAAAAACTTCTATTCTTATGCAAGAGGATCTGTATATGAATGTGTTACTGTTTTAGATCTTATTTTTACAGATAGTGATTTTGACAAAGAGATTTATAATAATTTCTATAATCAATGTGAAACTCTTTCTAAAATGTTTTTTAGATTAATTCAAAGTACTAAAAATTAAAAAAAATCACTTAGAGAAACTTTAGAATTTCTCAGAGTGTTTGTTGATATTTAATAAGTCTTTTCTAATTATATTAATTTTAAGGTTGTAACTGTGTGGAATTATAAAAAGTATTTTTTAATACTATTCTCAGGAGTATTTATGTTTTATTGTACTGTCCTTTCAACTGATGTAGCCACTAAGACGGCATCAGATCATGTCTTAAACGGAAAATTTGTAAATCCTGATCCTAAGAGTAGGTACAAGATAGGTATTTCAAATATCTTTTCAGGACTTTGGAAGTATATCACTGAAAAGTCCGAAGATTCAAAACCAAAAGATAAAAATGTCATTCCTGTTATAAAACAAAGCATAGAATCCTTACTTGAACTTGAGGACTACTCTGTAATCCGTCTACTTCACTCAACACTTCTTTTTAAAATTGAAGGGAAGTTTTGGCTCACAGATCCTGTGTTTTCAGATAATATTTCTCCTACAAACATATTAAGTAGCAAACGATTTCATGTTTTACCAATAAACATTGAAAACCTACCTGAAGTTGAAGGAGTAGTCATTTCACATAATCACTATGATCATTTAGATGAAGATAGTATTAAATCATTACGGAATAAAACTAAAAAGTTTTTTGTTCCATTGGGGTTATCAGATACACTAATTCAATTTGGGATAAACAAAGAAAACATTGTTGAACTTGATTGGTGGGAAAGTGCGCGTCATGAATCAATTGAGTTGGTTGCTACTCCTGCACAACACTTCTCTGGACGTGGCCTCTTTGATGGTGGCAAAACCCTATGGTGCTCTTGGGTAATAAACTCACCAAAAGCTAAAATATATTTCAGTGGAGATAGTGGTTATTTTAAAGGTTTTAAAGAAATTGGACAAAAGTATGGTCCCTTTGATATGACGTTTTTGGAAGCAGGAGCATACCATGAAGATTGGAAAGAGATGCATATGATGCCTGTGGAAAGTGTTCAATCACATATTGATCTAAGAGGAAATATTATGTTTCCCATTCATAACAGCTCTTTTGACTTGGCAATGCATAGTTGGCATGAACCATTTGGTATTATTTTTTCGATTGCAAACAGAATGCATGTAGATGCAACATTTCCCAAAATGGGTGAAGCAGTTTCAGTCTTTGGGCATATCAAAACAGAAAAGTGGTGGAAAATGAAAAGAGCAAATGAATAATATAGGCAGGTTGCTTATTGAATATTTTTTTTAAGAGAGAATTCATCCTGTTTATGTTGTTGGAGGAATCCATTGACTGACAGACGGTTGGGTTCCAGAATTGGCGCCTTCAAATACTTCGTAATTTAATGAATATACCTTGCGCCATAAATCTACGACAGGTCTGCAGCTGTTACACCTGTTGTTGTCACTAGCCAAATTCCATCTGGTTTGCAGACATACACTTGGTAGTCATCGACTGAGCTTCCAGTATCTAAGGTTCCTATTGAAAGATAGGTGAGGCTTGCTGCGCAAAGTGCCTTGAAAATATAAAATTAAAAGATCTTTGGAAAACAATATTACTAGTTGGTTCAATTTAGAATAGTAGCGAGATCCGTCTTAAAACATTGCCATTACAACTTCAATAAGAAGGATAAAAAACTGAAGCCCCCATAAGAAGCAATTGTCATAACTGAAGTTGCAATCAAAACACCAACAATAATTGCTAAAATCGCCTTTTTAAACTTAATATCAAATAAAAATGCCATTAAAGAACCTGTCCAAGCACCTGTTACAGGCAAAGGGATGGCTACAAAAACAGTTAAGCCCCAAAAACCATATTTATCTATTAGGTCTTTTCGCTTTCTTGCTCGTCTTAAAAAATAATCCATTATCTTACTGGTAAATTCCCATTTATGCATAACCTTATTTATCCAAGGTAGCATCAGCAAAACAGGAATAATGATTAAGATATTTCCAATGACAGATATAACAAAAGCTTCTTGCCATGGCATGCCTCCAACAGAAGCATTCAGAGCAAAGGCTGCTATCATAGCATATCTTGCTTCAAATATTGGTAAAATAGCTAAAAGCAAAACATATAAAGACGGATCAAGACTTGATAAATGTTCTAAAATTATTTCTTTCATAATAATGAAAGTTTATTAAATAAAAATATAAAAACAAGAACCTTTTTAAATTTTTAAAAAAATATGTTGGAATTTTATATTTACTAGTCTAGAGATCAATTAAAGTACCTTTTTTAAACTAAGGATGAAACATGGAATTAATGGATATAATAAAAAAAAGAAGAAGCATTAGAAATTATGACAGCTCTAAAAAAGTTGATACAGCTTCAATTGAAAAATTAATTGAAGCTGCCGTTTATGCACCCTCAGGCGGAAATGTTCAACCTTACAAATTTCTTGTGATATCTAATGAAGAAAAAAAGAAAGAATTTGTTGAAACTGCACTTCGTCAAGACTTTATTAAAGATGCAAGCTGCGCTATAGTTGTTTGCATTGATAAAGAAGCCGCTATTCAAAGTTATGGAAAACGTGGCTTAAGGCTTTATTCTATCCAGGATACAGCTGCCAGTATACAAAACATGCTATTAACAGCCCAATCACTTGGTTTATCAACTTGTTGGGTTGGTGCATTTGATGAAATTAAAGTTGCCAATTGCCTTGATTTATCTTCAAATTTAAGGCCAATAGCTGTTATTCCAGTTGGATATTCAGATCAAGAACCTGGCCAAAGAAAATTAAAAAATATTAATGAAATCCTTGAGTGGATAGATTAGGAAATTAAAATGAGTTATGAATTGTTAAATGATTTTATAAACCAAAGCCATATCGTTTTAGAGCTTGCTTCTTGCTTAAAAGAAGGTGCTGTAATCAAAGTTATCTTCACAGACGATCAAAGTAACTGCTTTATTAAAAAAGGTCCCAATAAACTTATATGTCTTAATAAAGAAACAAGTGATTTTGATCTGTGTTTTTATCTGTCAAATGAAAGCCTTGAAGAAATTACTTCAATGGATTCAAATGATATCGCTGACTATGGCATAAAAGTATTTGAAAATGTTCGAAAAAAGAAAATGAATGTTAAATTCAATATTTCCTTTTTAGAATTAACTACCAAAGGCTATCTTGCTGTTTTAAAATTGGGAGGCAAATCAATGCTAAGGTATCTTGCTAGATTTGGACTTTTAAATTTCATGAAACTTAAAAAAGCCATTACAAATAGAACAACTGGTGGTAATTAAAAATGAATGAAGCTTTGATTTTTTCAGATATTGACCTTGATAATTTTCAAACAAATAAAGCCTCTCTAAAATCAAAAGAAATTATCAATCAAGTTAAGTCATTGAGATTAAAATATGGAGAAAATATTATACTTTTTGATGAAAAAAATCAAAGAGCTTGCGCTCAAATTGAAGCAATAAAGAAAAATGAACTAATCGTTTCTAATATTAAAAAACTAAAACAAAATAAAATTGACTCTCCAGAAATTACCTTATGCCAAGCACTTCCAAAGGCAAAAAAACTTGATTTTATTATTCAGAAAACAACTGAGCTTGGAATTAATAAAATCATTCCTTTTAGCTCTGAAAGAAGTGTTCCAAAATTAGATGAATCAAAAGAAAAAAAGAAAACTCAACGGTGGCAAAAAATTGCAATTGAAGCCGTTAGACAATCTAAGCTTGAACACATCCCACTTGTCCATGACATTAACAGCTTCGAACCACTATTAAAGGAATTTCGTAAAAGCAAAAAAACACTTAAACTCTTTTTTTGGGAAGAAAAGAAGGATATTTCATATACAAACATAAAGCATGCTATTCAAATGCTGCCAGAATATGAAAAAGTAGTAATTGTAATTGGACCCGAAGGTGGTTTTTCTGAAATGGAAGCTAACATAGCTATTGAAAGCGGCTTTAAAATGGTCAACCTGGGCAAAACCGTTTTAAGAGTAGAAACCGTCTCAATTGTAATCATGTCATTATTAAAATTTTTAAAGTAGTTTATATGAGTTTAAACCTAAACTTAAACCTCTGCAATATGTGGCCGCTTATCAAATCAGTTTCTCTAATTTTAATATTAAGCTATATAGGTTTTGCAGCTCTAATTACATTTTTTCAATCCAGATTTATTTTTTATCCTGACAATGAATTGCATGCAAGCCCTGAGGTAAGAGGCTTGCACTTTGAAGATGTATTCATCGAAACAAGTGATAATATAAAAATTCATGGGTGGTATATACCATCTCCAAACTCAAGGAAAACATTATTGTTCTTTCATGGAAATGCTGGCAACATTAGTCACAGGCTTGAATCAATAGAAATTTTCCACAATTTAAATCTAAATGTATTAATAATAGACTATCGCGCCTATGGAAAAAGTGAGGGTTCAATAAGTGAAAAAGGAACATATCTAGATGCTCAGGCAGCCTGGGATTTTCTAATAAATGATAAAAAGCTAAAATCAGAAGATATTATTCTTTTTGGAAGAAGCTTAGGCGGAGCTGTCGCTTCTTATCTTGCAGTGAAAAACAATGCCTCATCAATAATCATTGAATCAAGCTTTGTATCTGTTAATGAAATTGCAAAAGATATTTACTTTTTCTTGCCAATAAGCCTTTTATCACGATTCAAGTATAACACATTGAAATATATAGAAAGTCTAAAGTGTCCCAAATTAATAATCCATAGTCCTGATGATGAAATCATTCCCTTTAAGCATGGAAAAAAGCTTTTCGAAAAAGCCCCAGATCCAAAAATCTTTTTAAAAATAACAGGCTGTCATAATTATGGTTTCATGAATTCAAAAAAGCAATATATTGAGGGACTAAAAAAATTTCTTAGCAATTTATGAATTCCATATTTACATAAATCTGTAAAACCAAGTCATTTAAAAAAAATTTTCTAATTTATCAAACATGACCGGCAAAACCACAATTAAAAATTATTAATAAACCAAAATATTGCGACAGGGAAGTCGCAAAATAAATATTGAAAGAAGATAATTTTAGCTATTTAACATAAAAACAAAACGATCAATGCGTCTAACCCTCTAACTCTATTACATATAATACATGCATTATTATTGGTATTTATTTTGCTGTATATGGCTCTAGCAAAACAAATGAACTAATTTTATCTTTTGGATATATTTTACTTCAAAAGTTATCAATTGGAAGGAATTTTAGTTATGGGATTAACTGCATCTAAGACGTTATTACTATTAATTTTCTTTAACATTATATTATTATCAAATCTAATAGGGCAAACAGATCAAGGAGAATCCTACGCCTCAGAATTTGAGGATATAATATCTGAAGCAGCCCTCGATTATTCTGAATATATAAAAAGCTTATTATTGTACTCTTATGAAACATCCGGCACACGTCATTCGCTTGAAGCATATATCTATACTTTAGAACAAGAAATCATTACACTGTCACAAGAAGAAGGCACTGATATATCACTTCTTTTAAGCTTGACTAGAAAATTGAGTGCAGAACTCCAGGAACTTGAACCTGGAGAGAATTATGGTGGGCAACATGAAGAATTTGCCAGAGCAATCTATGAAGACGGAATATCGGGATTAAGTGAGCTGGGTGAAATTATTTTTGCTGATGCTCTTGAAAGAATATCAACTCATTTCGAGGGAAACCTAAATACCAGAGCTGATTATCTTGCAGCAAAATTCAGGATCCAAGTACTCAGATACAGGATAAAAAAAACTCACTCCATTTTGCCAAAAGTACTTAAAAAAAAAGTAGCAAGAGAACAAGGGAAAATTCTTGAAGATATTGCTAGAATATCAGAGAAGCTGGCCAGAACCAATCTGGATTCATTGGACTCTGGAAATACTGCCAAATTACTCTCAGCACTAGCGGAATCTCTTGAGTTTTTCGATGCACAAAGTAGACCCCCTGGCTTGACTACTTCAGTTGAGATTCTAACAGATACAATTGAAGAAGATGCTTCAAACACAGAAGCGCAAGCTTTTTCAGAAGATGAACTAAAAGAGATTTTAAAAGATTTATCATATGAAAATGTTAATAGAAATCGTACGGCAATTAATAAATTAAAAAATAATCCGAATCGATTAAGAAATTTGGATGCTCAAACAAAAGCAAGAATCAGTAAGGCTCTTGGTGAATTCTTGCTTAGAGAAATAAAGCCTGAAAGATTAGCTTCCTTAAGATCGAATCCCTCTGGTACTGCTAACAGAAGATTTATACTTAACCTAAAAAATGCAAGCTTGGTCCTTGGCTTTGATGAAATAGCTAATTACGGCGATAGACCACTGGAGGCAACCTCTGCTGTAGGTGCTAATTATACAGGTTTATATTTAAGGCATGCATTAAAAAAATATCTAGAACTTGAATTTAAAGAAGTCTCCCTTGCAATAATTGAATCACTGGGAACAAAAGTCAATACTAGTAAACACGGATCGAGACTTTTAGTTATAGCTGGCATGAAGCACAATGATTCAGACATTAGAGCCGCATCATTTATATCATGGATGAAGCATAATAATGCAAAATATAATCAGGAAGAAGTAAGTCAACTTTTCATGGCCGAAGAAAATCCTCAAGTTTTTGAACAAGTCGAAGCAGCTATTGAGCAAATGGGAGATCTTGAAAGCATACCTTTCATCGAAGCTCGTGGTGCCAAGCTGCTGAAAAAATTGCTAGCTAAAAAATTGGGAACACCAGGTGCAAGTACGAGAAATCCTGCCCCAATAACTGATGAAGCAGAACCAGCAGATATTGATAAAGCTTTAGAGGATGTAGTAAAGAATGACCACGATTTAAGATGGAAAGCTGCAGATATCCTTGGCAAAGCTGATTTAACACCCCAACATATTGAAAAACTTAAAGCCCACCTGGCCAGCAGAAATTCACAAGAAATTCTAGGTGGATTTATCGCATTTTACACAATTTTAAAAGATAATCCAGGCTCCGTATATACAGGAGAAATCACTGAAGCTATTGTTCAAAGAACGGAAACAATACTAAGATTTGTAGAAGATCCTGCCAAAGGATTAGCTGCAATGAATCCTGTCCAAAGAACAAATCTTCACTCTATATTATGGCAGGCTGTAAATGCATTAGGTGCTGTTAGAGCTAGCGACGGATCCAAAGCCCATTATCTTCTTGAAAGAATTGAAAATTTTGCAAGAAAAAACAAGTCTAAATATAAAGATGTTGATCTGGAGGCTTTGCAAGCAATTACCAGCGAGACTCTTGCTTTTCCAAATAGTTCTGGAAAGATAGGTTTAGAGGCTCTGGAAAATTTTGAATCTACTTTACCTGAAAATTTAACTCTTGATCAGGCTTACAGGCACAGAGATATGTTCATAAGAGCAGCTATAAGAGAATTTGGAAGATTTGTTCATTTTGGCTTAATGGAAGATCGTGGAGATGGAAGCTATGTGAGAACATTTAGAGAAAGAATGACCGAACTTTTAGAAGATTCTTTAGAACGCTCTGACCAAATCTTCAATAGAGCTGGCTTTGAAACAACAAGATGTGATTATGCTCAAATCGCGATATCAATCGTAGATAATGTCCTGGGTGAATTAGACCTATTAATACAATCTGAAGGATTGCAAGGAAGATTTACAATAATATATAGAGCTCAAATTTTACTTATGCAGGAGTTTGAGGCAAGATCTTTTTTCAGAGAGAAACTTCCAGAAGGTCAGATAATTCAGGTTCAAGAGCAAGCAGACAGAGATGCTGAAGATAGAATGATCGATGATAGAGATAGAGATGAAGAAAGCAATAGATTAGATCCTCCTGAAAGCGATGAAACAAGATCAAGTTCCACAATAATTCGCCGAAGACCAAGACCAGCGAGTCCGACTTTCGGTGCTCCCAGTTCACCTTCTGGTCAATTGCCAAGATTAATAGACGGCTTGCCAAAACTACCACCAAGAGTTTCTGAAGGCTCCAGTGGATCCGGAGGTGGTTTCGGTGGCAGTAACGGACCACCACCCAACGCCGGTGATTACCCTGGCGATGAATTTCTTTGGAGTGAAGACCCAGATTCACAAGTCCCCTTCCTCTTGAGTGAAGTAAAAGATATTCTTTACAATTTAAGATACAGAGGACACGGACAATATGAAAACCATAGGGATGCACTAGGAAAACTTTTAAATAATAAACCCAGAATTCCAGGAATGGATGATCTGGATAAAAGAAAAATAGTAAAAGAACTTGGCAAAATATTAACCATGCCAATTGATCCATCAAATCAAACTGGGCTTAGTAATCAAAGAAAGGCAGCCGAACTTCTAGGAACCCTTGGCCTTGCTGGAGATGACGCCGTTGAATGGTTAAGTCTTGCATTAAAAAGCAACATTAAAAGAGCACTTGAAAGAAATCCTGTAAATCCAGATTTAATGGCACTTGAAGATACCGTTAATAAATTATTGGAAATGGATACAAGCAATTTTGAAGTACCTGAAGATCCGCTACCTATAACAAGACTAAATGATCAGGAACTGGAAGATATGATTGATGAACTTTCAGAGGATGAACACGATGAATTAGATCACGAAGAAGAAGAACTTGAAAAAGATTATTTGGAAGACGAAATTATAGAAGATGAAGAAGCAAAACAAGCAAGAGAAGCAAGAGCCGAAGCAAGATACGCAGAGACCTTCCCACTTCCCGAATCAGCTACAGCTAACGAAAGACTTGAATGGATAATCAGCCAATTGATCAATCTTGATAATGAGGGCCTCATAGATAGAAGAAACATGAGACATGGCTTTCATGATCCCCAAAATGGCAATTTTGATGATATGACAATTGAAGAAATATACGAAAGTTTCATTTCCAACCAGGGAACAACTCTCATTGTAGTTGTATCAAGAATGATTATGACTATTAGCCTGGAAAGTGTATCAAGCTCTGAACCAATTGAATCTGAAATATTACATCATCTGATAAAAGCGATTATAGTAAATATGCATGATAATTCCACCTATAAGCGTCAGCATGCAATTGTTTTACTAAGACATCTATTTGAAAAAGAACCAGACATAATGAATCTTTTAAAGGAAAACCTAGATTTATTAATCGAGTTGGAAGATACCGTAAGACGAACAAGGTGTTACCATGCAAGGGAAGAATTGAGATGGTTACGTAGTAGATTAGAAAGCTTCAGAGAAGCTGACTGGGTAAATGAAGATGCAATCCATTCCAGAGAAACAATTGAAGATGCAGAAAAAGAGCAAAGGCGAGTTGGCCTAGACAGAAATGGTGTCGACAGAAGGCCGGGAATGCAATTCTGGGATGAAGAAGCAGAAAACGCAATCAGAGCGGGAGAAGAATTAAATAGACACACCCAATTGCCTGAATGGTTGAAGCCACCGACCCAAGAACCATCAACCGGAACAGATCCTGTCGATGGATCAACAGGCGGCGTACCACCCACGGATCCAGGACCAACCTCTGGGCCGACAGGTGGAGGATCTGGTCTAACATCAGGACCAGGAGGACCTTCTGGCAGCGGTGCTGTAGAATCACCTGCTCCAAGCAGCACAGCACCTAGAGCGAGTATTCCTGAACCACAAAGCCCACCAGCTCCTGTGAACCCCACCCCACCAGAACCCACAGCAACAAGACCAACAGCACCCTCAGATTTTAGAGCACCTGCACCTTCTGCATCAACCACACCATTTCCTACAACAACGGACCCAACTCCAGCTCCACCCAAGGGTGATCCAAATGTATTTAATTATTCAAGTACAATAAGCAGGCTAAACTCCAGAGATACAAATTTAACTTTTAGAACTCAAGTTCACAATGGTGCATTAAACAGAGTTATTGAGAATAGAGAAGATCTAGACGGATGGCCCCAAGACCAAAAAGCAGAACTAGCAAAAGCTATCGGAAAGTCACTCCAATTGCCAATTGATCTTGGGAGTAAAGTACAACTAAGAAACATTTCTATGGCTGTTGATCTATTAGGAGATCCGGCCCTTACCTGCACAAAAGCAGGCAGCTATTTATTGAAAGCTTTTGAAACAAGAATAGTACCAGCACTTAATTTAGATCCAAATACCCTAAGTCATGAAGCCAGATCTAATATAGGAAGACTTCATGAAATCGCTCAATCAACAATTGAAGCAATAGGACGAAGCGGCAATATAACACCACAAAATGAACTTGCAGCAGTAAGAACACTTGATAGAAGCGCTCTAAAATGCAGCCTTCCGGGTATCAGGAACAAATCTTTTGAAATATTACTTGAAAGAGCATTTGGAAGAAGTACAAACGTTGACGTAAAAGTTGAAACACTGAAAGCTATAATTGCAGTGGAGAACTTCGATCCAAAATATACCCATAGATTGTGGGATGCCTCTGCAAAAAGCATATCATTAGAAAAAGATCCCAGGGTATTATACCGTTTAAAACACGTCATTGCTTTGCGAAGAGCGGGTCATAATGTAACAAGACCTTTAGAACAGGTAATGGATGGAATAGAATTATCAATTGATACCAGCCTAAGGGAACTTGGACAAGCAATGAGTTCCAATATTGAATTACTGAATATTGAAGTAGAAGAAGCAAGAGAGGAGCTTAAAGCTGGAACTTTTGATCCTTCTAATGAAACAGAATACAAACAAATGATAGAACTAGCACTTGAAGAAATGGAAGCCAGCAGGTTCAACGGGACTAGTCCAGAGCAATTAGAAAGCGCAGCTAAGGATCTTAGTTTTATTATAAAAAATTATAGAGGGCAGCTGCAGGCTGAGGCAATGAGAGTTTTTGGAGTAATTATAGTTGAAGGATCAATGGATATGCCTTGGCAAACTGAAACCATAATTGAAGTTGAAGAAGCTTTGACAGTAGCCAGAGAATCTACAAGTTCTGAACTGAAGTCACTTTCAGGAACAATAGGAACCTTATGGGAAGCTTCAAGCACCTCAGTACAAAGATTCAGAACTGAGATAAGTACAAATTATTTAGAATTACAAATCGAAAATCCCGAGGTAAGGGTCGGAGCTGAAATAGCCGTCCAAAATCTTCCAAATTGGCCGGAGTACGATTCATTCAGAGAAGCCAGTCTTGAATTATCCTCAGTCAGACCCGCTTCAAGATCTGGTAAAAATGTGCAAGATCAAGCGGATGCAGTCAGAGAAAGAATGAGAAAGGGAGAAACAGTAAGTCTGGAGGAAGCCTCAGGGTCACTTAGAGATATCGCCACTCAGGGAAGAACTCCACAAGCAGCAGATCACGTGGCACTTGGAGCTAGCTCTAGAGAAAATCTGGATCGAGTTGATGAAAGAGGAGAAATTGTAAATCCAGATGTTGAAGATGGTATTATTTCTGAACTAGATGCTGAAACAAGAAGAGTCAGAGATCCTAAAGATGTTAGAACACCTGGAAAAAGAGGTGAAGCTAAGGATATAAAAACACCATAATTTTAATACGGTTATATATGTCATAAAGTTTACGTTTATTAGAAACTAAGAAGCTAAAAAGTTATTTTTTCTTATTGTAACAAAAAGGGTTAGTGTTGCTAAAAAAACCAATAAAAATTTATCTATTACTAATCATACTATTGCCTAATGTATTATTTGCAGGAGACCTTTGGGAAGATAAAGCCTATTCATTTCGTGACCTTTGGGCAAGCAAACCAAAAATGATTGAAAGAATAGAAAAGGCAAACTACAATCAAGCCCGAGGCGGTGAAAGCTATATGGGCCATTTCACCTCGATTTTTATTATGGTTCTTGGATCAATAATCTCAAGTCAGTTTAATGAAGCAGAAGATAATTATATCCTTTACGCTTTTCAGGAGCCGACTTACAAAGTCAGAATTGAAAGAATTCAGGAAGCAATCGAGCATAGTTTTATGGATCTTACCTTCTTTTCAATGTTTAATGGATCAATTATGGCAAGGGGTGGTCTAAGAGCCTTCCATATTGAACAAAGCTTAATCTACCTTTTTACAAGAACGGGTGAAGGAAGAACCCTTTTAAGTATAATAACAAATGAATTTATCGCCACAGCATACGCCTTCTCTTTTTGGGAAGTTATACGTGAATGGATGTTTCTGGCTCATATAAAAACTATTGCTGAAATTGATGAACGAATAGCTGCAGGGGATTTAAATTTCACAAGAGAAGATAAGCTTGAATTAATGAATGTCCCGCATGCAGCTTCTGACACTGCAAATGAACTTAAAGGTTTTATAAATAAACTCTTTTTTGATCGGCAAGATCATGACCTTCCATATGAACAGAGAAGAGATACCGTAACAAATATATTTATTAAACATATGATAAAAATCATTTCAGAGGACAGCTACAGAAGGCTCCTTATTTATAATACTTTCAGAAAGCATATGACATCCGGAAGATTGCTTACATTGATCGGAAGTTTCATTACAGTAGGTTATATATTATCTCCGGTTTTAGCTGAAATGCCTCTGGCCGGAGGTTTTTTAGCAAGACATGGAATGGTAAAAGGCGGCCTTTTCGGTCTTTTGGGCCTTTTATTACACGAAAATCTTCCAAGAGAAATTGAACACACAATTGACACGACCATCAAAGGTGGAAGGCACCTTTTAAATACAGGGACCTTATATTTTGATGAAAAACCTCTTGAAAATCTCCTGGCTGCCAAGAGCGCTTATGCTCCACCTGGTTATTATTTCGATCATAGGGATCATTATTTAAATGAGTATCTTAAAGAAAGAAAGATAGACAGAGAAGAGGCACTCAGTCCATTTGTAGAATTTTATGAAATGCTTAATATTGAAATAAAAATTCTTAAACATGATATTAAAATGAGAGGCCAGCTAAGGAAAATTACAGAATATATGAATCCTATTGCACAAAGCTACATGTATGAGATACAAACTATAGATTGGCTTGAGGACATTGTAGAACCACTCACTCCAAACAATCCCACAGATGATATTATGTTTGATTTAATCAAGGATATCCCCGAATGGCCAGAAGATGTTTTATATGCCAATCTCCTGGGGCTGGCTGCTTTGGTTCCTGCAATGGGAATTGAGAAGAATCCCGAAACAGTTTTTGGGTATATACCCAAAAATATTATTGTTGAAAAAGTCAGGGAATTAAAACCCGAAATGAAACCGGTTCAAAAATACAGGAAAATTGGCGATCTTCTTGGTGAGCAGTACAATCTTTTACAGGATCTTAAGGAAAGATCAGATAAAAAGACAAGGATCGTCCAGGCGATGAGAAATTTATACTTCGAAGAAGAAATCACTTTAAGTGAAATGATCGGGTTTAGAAATGATCGTTTCCAAATAAGTGAAAATCCATATGATCCAAATTTAGAGAATAAACGAATAAGAGAAGTAGTTGAAAAATATGAAAATAATCCGGCACCCTTATTGCCAATTTTTGAAATAAACCGTAATCATCTAACACGGCAATCTTTTGAGTGTTCATATTATGCTACCATGGTTGATGCTTTTTTAAAAAGCAGAAGTGACTATATGAAGCAAGCTTTTGTAATTAGTGCGGATCAAGCGATATGTTCGCATTCGGTATATAATTCCACACATATAATGTATTCCGGCTTAGATGCAATTTCCTGTATAGCTTCACAAGAAATCAGGGAGCTTTTAGATCGAAATGAAAACAGTGATCTATTATTAAAAAGTGGAAACACCTTGTGGCCGGGAGTCCTTGGTGAAACCTTTGGCAACATTGATTTAGTGGAATGGATAAGCGAAAAAATAGTACAAGGCTCCAGCAATAAATATCTTAACGATATCTTTGATTTTGTCGGATATAAAGAATTTGTAACAAGTCTATCATCAAGCACATGGCTCAAAGAACTTATTTATTATAACGGAAGCAACAACTGTATGCATGATTTAAAGGATAAACTTCTTTCAGGTAAACTCATATCATCACAGCAACTGCTTTATAATTTTGAATGGGCCCAGGAATCATTGTACCATGCAAATATTCTAAAAGAGGCACAAGAAAAAGTGATCCCATTCATCGAAAAAGGATATATAGATATACCTTTTAAGGATTGGTTCATAAAATTTATTGCAAACGATGATGATGATAATTTTCGAAACAGAATGGAAGATGAAATTTTAAAGCTCCATGATATAAGAAAATACAGCAGATTATTCTTTGAAGAGGATTTTAAAAGAGTCCAAAGAGATGATGAAATTGGTGACAATATAGATAATTTCATTTGGCATAACAATGATTGGAAAAAGTATTTAGATCTTTCAATAGAAAAAAGGCAAGATGTAATGAAGATACTTTATACACAGGCTGTTTTGCAGGATGGCAATTACTATACAGATGATGAACAGGATAAATATAATTATGTAGAAATGTTTTTAGGAGATCTCAATGTTCTGGGTTGGCGGGAAGAAATATTCATAAATGGAGCAGAAAACCTTTGGGAAATATATGATCTTGAAGTCCCTGTATATCATGAGATTGAGGGTGTAAAATCGAAAAGAATTGATTTCAGTGATTATACAAATAAATATTATAATAACATGTTTTTTATAAATGCATCAAAACAGCAGTAATAAATCAACAAGTCAAGAGCCTATCGTCCGCGACATTTAACTTGTTCCCTTACGCTCTTGTTCCCTTTTAATAAAGTCGACTAATTAATTCCGCAGCTGCTGCAAAGGCATCAATCCTTCCAAAGCCATATCGATAATCCCAGCCCTCATCGCCAAGATCAACTGAAGTTGAAATTAAAAGTTCTTTCACTCCATCTACTGTTAATTCTGGGTCAATTTGAAATAAGAGGGCCATAGTTCCAGCAACATGAGGAGCAGCCATAGACGTTCCTGACCACTTTTCATATTTTCCTTCAGGTAATGAAGAAAAAATATCAACGCCTGGAGCTGAAACTTCAGGTTTCATAAATTCATCTCCCAGGTAAATAGCGGGCCCATGACTTGAAAAAGGTGCAATAAGATCATTCATATCTGTAGCTGCTACTGTAAAGGTTGATGGAAATTCTTTTGGATTTGTTAAGCCATTTTCGCCAGCATTTCCAGCAGAAAAATTAGGCACTATGTTGGCTGCTTCCCACGCTGCAATTGCTTTATAAAAAGGTTCTTGAGATGGGGCATTGCCAGAATGCCAGGAACAATTAACTACTCTTGGAAAATCAGCTGTTTCAGGATCTCCATCTGGATCCATGATCCATTGCATAGCTTCTAAAATATTTGAATATGGCGACCAACCACTTAGAGCAGCCGAAGCAACAAGCATAGCACCTGGAGCCACGCCAATTTGAGCGCCACTTAGATTTCCCCCCAGAATCGTTCCAGACACATGAGTTCCATGACCATGGTAATCTACAGGATTATCATCAGATGCGTTTGGATCACTGCTATTCATGTTTTTAAATTTATAAATTTTGCCTTCAAGCTCAGGGTGAGTTCCATCAACACCAGAATCAATCACTCCAACAAGCACTCCTTCTCCCGTTAACCAAGGCATTTCCTCATTAAGTTTATCGATTCCAATTTTCTTCAAACCATATGTATAGCCAACAGGTGGTTTATCGTCCTCCTCAAATGGTGACAATGATGGAAAACCTGGCTCTATTTGCATATCTCTATCCAATAATATTTTTTGCACATCCGACCTTGATGTCAACCAGGCCAAACCCTTTTTATTTACATAGGCCACAATACTATTACAATTCCAGAGAGTTTTAACAGGAGCAACTAAAGTATCGCCGTTATAATGTTTTGTATTAAGATCATTCCTAATATCCTTTTGTGTTTCTTCTTCAATATATTTCAACATGCTAACCATAGTTTTATAATCAAAATAATATTCATTTATTTCATTGGTATAATAATCAAGAACTTCACTATCATCTATCATAATTAAAACTTTAGCTATTTCATTTTCAGGTTCACTAAAATGATCTGCCAGATAGGAATCAATTTTTGAATTTGCACTTGCCCAAGATAAACACATTATAAAAATTACACATGTAAGCTTTTTCATTTTCCCCCTCCTAAATTTAACTTAATTATTCAATTTTATTTATAAATTGGTTTATCAGGTAGTGTCATAAAGGACAAAGTGCTTTTCTTTTTGATGAAGATAGAGATGTATAGTGGATTTCAATACATAATTAATGGAAGCTTGACCGGGAATAAATTTCTTAGCCAAACGTCTTCCCCCTCCATTTATATTCCAATAGGAAAAGATAGCTTACAGATCGAAATATCCAAAGTCAAGATTATAATCTTTATAAGTTTTTCTTATAAGCTAGTCAGCAAACCTAAATTCCAGGCCTACAAGATGAATAGAGGTGCTATAATCTCCTGGAAAAGTCGTGCTTACAGTTGAAGCGACTCTTCCTTGAGCTGAATAATAGTTATACCAAAATCCAGCTTCAAAACTTGTAAATTCATAGCTGGCGCCAGCTGAAACCAACCAGCCAAGACCTGGAGCAGGATATAAAGATGATGCATATCCTGCCGGAACTATGTCTGAATAAACACCACCACCGATTCGAACTGGTAGTTTTTCTATAACATAGTATTCAGATCCAAGATAAGCTCCCCACTGGTCATTCCAATTCAATGTGTTTGAAGATGTAACAGTTGTTCCAGATAAGCTTAAATCAAAATCAGCTGAATCTACTTTTGAATAAAAGGTATATTCAAAGTCTGTTCCAATGGATAGTTTTTTATCAAGCATTTTATATTCAACCCCTGCCCTTACCTGATCAACATATTCAAAATCTGTTGCAGCGTCATAAATAGCAGTACCAGCTGTGGCTGAAACAGTTGATGATCCTGATAAGGTCGTAGTTGTTGCTAGCCTATAAGAAGCACCAAAGGATAAGTCTTCAATGGGTTCATATTGGAGACCAAATTTAAACCCCATATAATTTAAGCCAGTCAAAGACATGTCTGAATAAGCACCAGTAGCATCATAAGATTTAATGTCTTCTGCAACATAAGAAACTTTATAAGCAACACCCAAGGAAAGACCATATGGAAGGTCAAGGGCAAGAGTTGGTCCAAGCTCCATAACTGAGGTTTGAGCCGACATTTCTCGGGCTGTTAAAGCACTGTTGCCAAAATTAATATCATCATACTTAGCCCCAAGTCCGCCAGAGTTATAAGCATTAAATCCTAAAACAACATAATCATGTAACCTTAAAGCACCACCAATATTAAAAAGTGGAAAATATAGAAAGGCAGAATCAACACTTGTCCCGGCTCCATTTGCAGGTCCTGACATGACTGGAATTCCAGAGGTAAAGTTTACAGTAAAATCTGAGTTTCTAACTCCAGCAATTGTAGCTGGGTTAAAATAAACCAGGCCAGAATTTCCAGACATTGCAACAGCTCCACCTGATGCCATACCAGAGGCTTTAGCACCATATTTAGTAGCTGTATCAACAGTGTTTGCAAGTAAACTCAATGATGAAATGATAAAGAATAGAGAAATGAATAAAATTATTTTTTTCATTTTTGGTCACTCCTTGAAAATTAAAACAGGAGATAATCCTATTTATTAAGCCTCAAATTGTCAATCCTCATCAGTTCTCAAATCTTAATTATAATCTTAATCTATAATCATTTTTTATTTGAAATCTCCTCTTCTTTACTGAATACTGAATACTGAATACCAAAGACTGAATACCGATTTAAAAAGGATTAACTTATGCCAAAACCAAACTATATTATTGCCATGGACATGGGTGGCACAAATATTCGAGCTGCGATATTAAACAACAAAAAAATTTTTTTAGCAAAAGCAAGTGTTCCCTCTGAAGCTCGACTTGGCAATGAAAAGATAATGGAAAACATCATCGGACTTAAAAATGCTTTATTAAAAAAGGTCAACCTTTATGATAAAGACTTACTAAGCTTAAATCTTGGAATTCCTGGAAGTATATTGTTTGAATCAGGTGTAGTTGTAGAATCTCCACATGTACCCTCATGGAAAAATTACCCCTTCAAAAAAATCCTGGAAAAAAGGACTAATATAAAGGTTAAAATAGACAATGATGCAAATTGCATAACACTTGGTGAATTCAAACACAGCAGAAATTCTCAAAGCAAAAACCTTTGCTGCCTAACACTTGGAACTGGCGTTGGTGGTGGGATAATAATAAATGGGAAGCTTTACAGAGGCAGTTGTGGCACAGCAGGAGAACTTGGTCACATAACAATTAATCCCAAAGGGCCAAGCTGTAATTGCGGAAACAATGGTTGTTTAGAAAGTTATTGCTCTAGTTTTGGCTTAATAAATATAATAAAAGAAGTAAACAAGGCACTTATTAAAAAGGTGGTCTGTAAAGACGGTTATGCTGATAGTAAAATTTTATATGCCCTAGCTAATCAAAACAATAAAGATGCTATTGAAATATTTAAACTATTTGGCACTTATCTTGGAATAGGTTTAGCAGATATTGTAGATGCATTAAATCCAGATAAAATAATAATCGCAGGTGGCATATCAAATTCATGGAAATTTTTTCATACCTTTGCAAAGGATGAAATGAAAAAAAGAGCTTTTGCTACTCCTGCAAATCATGTTAAAATTTTAAAAAGAAAACTTTCAGAAAATGGTGGAATTATAGGTGCGAGTTATTTATAATAAGTTATTTTTTAAAAACAACCGCAGTGCTTGTCTTTCTTAGACGTTGAGCCAATGTCCTTGCTAAATTCTTATATATTTTTAATGCTAAAGATACATTGGAACTGGAAAGTTGACTAAACGTTTCTCGTGAAATAAAAAGCAAGGAGGTTTCTAAGTCTGTAACAATTGATGCTGACGCAGGTCCATCATCAATTAAGGAAATTTCACCAAAGTGCCCTCCAATATCAATATTTGCTATTGAATGAAGCTTACCTTCAATATTTTTGCAAACCTTCACAGAACCCTTTTCAATTATAAAAAGTCCTGCCCCAGGCTTACCTTCCTGCATAATCATGCTTCTTGAAGGCACTTCAACCTGCCTACAAATTGTACCTAGTAAATTAATATCTCTAACAGAAAGATTTTTAAAAACATCAACTTTCTTAATCAAATCAAGCACCGTCATTTTAGGCCTCCAAAGAAAAATTAATTATAGATTCTTGGTTAATATTTCCTATTATAACATCTTTAAAAACAGCTTTTCTAAGATTTTGAACAATTGGATCAATTAACTTTTCTAAATTTTCACAAAACTCAAATTTTGATAAGTCTTTTTTCTTCATATTATAAAACAAATCATTTGGTATTTTTAAAAGCTCATAAAAACTTTTGGTTCCAGAATACCCAAGGTCCATACATCTTTCACAACCAACCTTTTCAAAAAGGGTCATATCTTGAGCTAGCTTAGTTTTCTTTTCTTGCCTACACCATTTACAAAGAACCGGTATAGAATTTAGAAATAAAATTGAATGTAAATTATTTAATACAGCAAAATTATTAGAAAGATAATTTTTAAAAAGAAACATAATCATATCTTGAGGTGATGTGAGATTTGCATCTAAAAAGATAAGCCCGTCGTTAAAGATGGCGTTTAATTTTGATTGGCTTAAAGATTCAATACATCCATCAAAATAAACAACATCAGAACCACCAGCCATTACTTCATCTAAAGCTTTCATTGAGTTTTCTTCCTCAACATAATCTACTTGCTCAACTGACTCATAATTAGAAATTGAAAAAGGTACAATAGAAGAAGCATATTTATTCTTAGAAGCAAGCTTATCCAAAAGAGACAATATTGGCCTTTTATTCTTTGAATGCAGGTTTCCAAAGGTTAAGATAAGTCCTCTTGAAGCATTTGATAACTCATTAGCTATTTCATCTATACCGTCTTGATGTGAATCAAACTCATTAATTTCATTTGATGAATAAAATGGATAAAAATTATAAGATTTTCCATAGAAAGAATAATGAATATGAATTTTCAAAGTATGATAGTGAGTTTTTTCATCTTTTTGATATGAAATTCTTTTTATAAAAAGCTTTTCTGAAATCTGTGAGCTTTCTGTGCTAATAATGGCATCAAGTTTTTTCTGAAAGATTCTGGACCACTCTCTATTTAGTCTAAGTAATGTCTTAGAGCCATAGTCGAATTTAAATCTAAGGTCAGCACTTGAATTTAAAACAACAAATTGAATTGAAATAGGTTTATAAAAATCTAGCTTATCTAAAATAAATTGCCAAATTTGCTCACCACTATAATCAGAAGCCAAATATTGCAAGTGCTCTGTATCATAAAATTCTGATGATATGGGTTCTTTTTCCTGTTCATCTTCAATAACTGCAAATGAAGTGCCAAAGAAACTATTTAACACATTAATAATTTGAGATTTGACTCCCAGGGAAAGAGAAACATTACATCCTGAAATTTGCTTAAGCTCTTTAATTTCTTCATCCAATAAAGGTCTTGCGGCAATAACAGACAAATCGCTAGCTATTTTTAAATACGGAACAACCAATAGCTTTCTACACACATGAGCTGGTATTGTGTTTACAACATCCTCATCAAAATCCTCCATTTGAATAGGAACAACAGGCAAATCACAAGATTGCCCCATTACCCAAACCAGATCATCTTCTGATATCAATCCACGCTCAATAAATAACTGCCCAATAAATGTAGCTTCATCATCCTTTAAATCAATTGTTTTTTCGACTTCATCTTTTGATATTTTTTCAAGTAAAACTACATCATTTACTAATTTTTCTTCAAATTTATTAAGAGGCATTTGCTTCCTCCTCTGAGTCTTCTTTAGTTTGTTGCATAACTAATTGTTGATCCAGTGCTTTTTGAATTAAAGCGCCCGTTGGATCCCATTTTGTACCAAGTTTAATATCAAGTTTTGTCTGTCTATGAATAACAGCTTCAGCATCAGGAGAATTAAACATAAGATCATCTTCTGTTATTTCTCCTTTCCTCAAATAATCAGACATTGACTGGTCAAGAGATTGTGTGTGCATAGTTTCTCTGAACATTTCCAGAATCTCCCGAATGCTAAATTTCCTGTCATCATCTTGAGTGCCCGTAATATAAGCCTTAACATCAGCACACATCTTCATCACTTCAACTGCAAGCTTTGATTCTCCATCTGTTCCTTTATTAGGTTTTGGCAAACCCCCAGCTTATATTGAACTGATAAAGTCTCACGAATTTTCTTTTCTTGATCAGCTGGAAAAAGGTCTAAAATCTTATCAATGGATTCTGATAAACTACTACATTGAACATTGGCCAAAACTAAAGACCCGCTTTGAGCTAAATCAAGAGCTGCTTTAGCGTCATCAAGGCTTCTAATATCGCCAAGCATTGTAACATTAAGAGATTGTCTTGATAAACTATCAAGTGCATTTCTTTTTGTAAGAGAATGTTTGCCAATTTCTCTTTGAGATACAACTGATTTTTTATATTCATTTGCAGGAAATATAGTTTCAATTGGACTTTCAATTGTCATCAGATTAACTGACTTTTTTCTTAGCAAGTAGTCAAGAATTGAACATAGTGTTGTTGATTTTCCACATCCTGAAGGACCGCAAATTAATATAAGCCCTGATTTTAAATTTGATATTACATTTTGGACTAAAGCAGGCAGTACTAAATCTTCAAAGGCCCAGGGTCTTTCAGGCAGAGCTTTCATAACAATTAAAGTACCGTGCTCAATACCATCTCCAATTGCATCTGCAATATTAACTCTGAACCTAGCTCCTGTTTTTGTTTTATATGAAGTATCTACATCAAGCGTATCAAAACGTCCCTTATTATTATTAAAAATTTCAATAAGATCAGCATTTTGAGACATTTTAATCATCATAGCACCAATTTTATCAATTATTTTTGTTTGATGATTAAAAGTTACACATTCAATTGGGGCAAATATTCCACTTGTTGTTGAAACAAATGGATTAGCCTTAGAAGGAGATAAGACAATATCCTTAACCTTAAAAGTACCATTATTTAAAACTTTAGTACAAAAAGAATCAAACCAAGACATAAGCTCTTCATCAGAAGCTAGAGAAGCAGGATCCTTTTCAATTCCAAGGTCCCCAAATTTAACCTCTTCTTCTATTTCCATTCTAATTCTATTTATTCTTTGAATAGTATCTTCTTCAAAAAAAACATTAAAGGTTTTTGCTTCTTCTTTTCCACTGATATTAACGAGCAAGATATATTGAATATTTGATCCAACATAAGAATTAAGCTCATCATTTGTAACAGCCAAAAGATCCTTGCCAGCACTTTCACCAATAATATGCTTTGCAAAAAAGGTCCAAACATTTGGATTTATCAAAACATTTTTTGATGGAACAAATTTACCCTGGGTCTTGACCTGCATTGCTCCACCAGAAGGAAAAATCATAGCTGTATTACCTAGTGCAACTTGATCTGCAATTGCTTTTTTTAAATTAGCAATTAAGGCATTTATTTTTTCTCTTTGATCTGACATTTAATTTACCTATATAAAATTAAAATATTTTTTATATAAACAAAACCAAAACCTATTGGCTTGGTTTTTTTTGCAACCCCTATAGCTTAGGTACCAGGTCTTTTTGTAACCTGCTCAACTTCTGGTTTTTTTATAGTACCTGCATCCTGTGAGCCTGGCATTGTTCTTAGCGTGGGTCTTTCTTTTGGCTTTTGTGCAAGATAGCCTTCAAAGAGCTTTTTCTCCTGGGCGTGGTTCATAGCTTCTTCTATTTCTATTTGCTCACTCTGCAATAAGTCCATCAAGGCTTGATCAATTGTTTGCATACCTTGAGATCGACCAGTTTGAATTGATGACTTTAATTGAAAGGTCTTTCCTTCTCGAATTAGGTTTGCAATAGCAGAGGTAACATACATAATCTCTAAAGCAGCAACTCGGCCTCCACCTTTTTTCTTGCAAAGAGTCTGAGAAACAACACCTTTAACTGATTCTGAAAGCATCATTCTAATTTGGTCTTGTTGTCCCATTGGGAAAACATTAATAAGCCTGTCAACTGTCTTCGGTGCACTGATAGTGTGAAGAGTTCCAAAAACCAAGTGCCCTGTTTCAGCTGCAGTACAAGCAAGTTCTATTGTTTCAAGATCTCTCATTTCACCAACAAGAATAATATCAGGATCCTGCCTAAGTGCACCCTTTAACGCAGATGCAAACGATTCGGTGTGAACCTTAACTTCTCTTTGGTTTACAAGGCACCTTTTATTCTTATGCACAAATTCAATTGGATCTTCTACTGTTAGAATGTGATCTCTTCTTGTTTCATTAATATGATCTATAATAGCAGCAAGGGTTGTAGATTTACCAGACCCTGTAGGGCCAGTAACTAAAACCATTCCCTTGTGAAGTTTCGCGAATCGCAGCACAGATTCAGGCAAGTTTAATTGTTGAGCACTTAATACTGTTGAAGGAATAATCCTAAAAACAGCGCTTGGTCCTTTTCTTTGCATAAAAAGATTTCCACGAAATCTAGCCAGTCCCTCAATCTCGTATGCAAAATCGAGGTCTCCTCTTTTTTCAAAGGTTTCTCTTTGTACATCATTGAGGATTTCATAGAACATTATTTTATTGCCTTCACTTGTAAGTTCTTTAAACTTTATTGGTCGCATTTCACCACTTTGCCTAATCATAGGCGGTGCGCCAACAGCCATGTGAAGATCACTTGATCCATTTTCAACCATAAACTTAAAGAAAGCATCAATTTTTGGCATAATTTACCTTAAAACAAGAAATTCATAAAGTAGTGAAAAAATATAAACTTTTACAAAAAATATCAAGATTCGTATTTATATTGAATTTTTTTTTATTCTAGATAAAATGCTTTCAATTTTATTTATCTTGAGAATTCCCGTGCCCTCAAAAAATATTGTGATTAAAAAATGTACAACTTATGACAAAACAATAATTAAAGAAAAAATTATAGAATCCATAAAACTGATTGGAGGCATAGATAATTTTGTAAAAGCAAAAGATAAAATTCTAATTAAACCCAACTTTTTAAGGCCTGCACTTCCTGAAAAACATATACTTACACATCCATCAATAATTCTAGCTACAATTGAACTTCTAAAGGACCATGGATATCACAACTTATCAATTGGCGATTCTCCCGCATTTGGAACACTTAAGGGTGTTTTGAAAAAATTAAATATCATTGAAGATCTTGAAAAACTTGATGTGAAAATTACTCCACTACAGACACCAAAGGCTTATGACATAGCTTATACAAAGTATAAAAAAATCGAACTTTCACAGGAAGCCATGGAATTTGATAAAATTATTAACCTTGCTAAGGTAAAAACTCATGCCCAAATGACAATGACCCTGTCTGTTAAAAACCTATTTGGTCTTGTTGTGGGTCTTGAAAAACCACAGTGGCATCTAAAGCTTGCTGATTCAAAAAATGTTTTTGCTGAACTTTTAATTGCAATTTATAAAAAGGTTAAACCTTCCTTGTCAATTGTTGATGGGATAACAATAATGGAAGGAAATGGACCAGCTGCTGGCACACCAAGGGATTGGGGCTATATTATTACTGGACAAGATTGCATTGCAATTGACCATGTAATTTGTCAAATGCTTGACATATCACCAAAGCGTGTACCTTATTTGGATATATTAGCATCTCTTAATATTAGTGGATATGGCACTGAAGATATTCAATGCCTGGGAGATAGTACTGAAAATTCATATCTTAAAAATCTTGATATCCCAACACTTGTTCCAATACAAACAGAACGTATTCCAAAATTCTTATTACCCTTACTTCAAAACTTCATAACAGATAGACCAAACATTTCACATAAAGATTGCACATTATGCAATACATGTGTTAATATTTGTCCTGCTAAGGTTATGTCAGTAGTGCATAAAAAAGTTTTTATTGACTATAAAAATTGTATAAGATGTTATTGCTGTCAGGAAACATGTCCTGAAGAGGCAATTGACATGAAAAAAGGTTTTTTATTAAAATTATTGAGGTCTTTAAAATGGAATTAACAGACATACTGGTAAACTCTGGCTTAAACCCAAATAAGAACTATTATAAAATAGGAGAGCTTTCAAAGCTTTTAGATGTTAAAACATCAGTTATTCGTTTTTGGGAATCAGAGTTCAACGTTAAAACCCTTAAGAACACTGCAAATCAGAGAGTATATAGAAAAGATGATATAATTTTCTTTTTTAAATTACATAAATTGCTTTATACTGATAAATATACAATTGAGGGTGCAAAAAAGGTTTTACTAGAAAACAATCCAATTCTTGAAGAAAAAAGTATTGTTGAAAAAGTAATTGAAGTAAGTAAAGGCTCTTTTCCAACAGAGGCTCTTACCAAGATAAAAAGAGAATTGAATGATATAAAAAATATGTGTGCAACTGATTAACTAAACAGCCTCAACACTTCCTACGCCTTCAACTTTTTCTTTTAAAATTCTTTCAACCCCATTTTTAAGAGTCATTTGTGCGCCAGGACAATGAGCACATGCTCCTTGAAGCCTAACCTTAACAACATCTCCTTCTAGTGCGATAAATTCAATATCTCCACCATCTGCTTGAAGCATTGGTCTGATTTCTTCTAATACTTTTTTTACTTGTTCTTCCATTATTGTCTCCATTTTTTAATTTAAGTGTAAAAGCTAGCACAGCGTACAGCGTACAGCGTACGGCGTAAGGAGTACAGCGAATATTCATATTGAAGCCTTGTTACATATAGAAACAGGTTATTCAAGAAAAAAATTTCAAAAGATTTGCAATTCGTTTTCATTAATCTTTTGAATCGTTTCTAAGGATAGGTTTTTTAATTTTTCAAATTGGATATCAAAGCTTTTTTTCATAGTCGTTGGCATATCTTCTGTATATTCAATATAAAAAGTAAGCTGATCAAGGTTTCTATAAAAAGCTTCTAAGGAAATAAGAGTCTCCACTTGAAAGTCAGCCAATTCAGTTAAAGGCAGATCAAAATAACCAGACTTTAAGGTACTTATAAATGGTTTTCTAGTTCTATACCCTGACCAAATTTTAAATAAAAGATCCCTTCTAAATTCAACATTATCCACAACTCTTTCAATTTCATTTAATAAAAGCCTTGCAATCCGCTTGCTTCTAGGAGTTCTTTTCTTTTTTTCACTTTTCTTTGAAATAGCTTTTTTAGTAGCTTTCTTTTTCACTTTCATCATTTTAACTTTTTTTTGAACCATTATTATATCCATTTTATTTTTTTATAAGTTAATTAATGAGCATATTTTTGTCAAAGAAATATAATGAGGAAAAAGAACAAGAGCGCAGGAGCGCAAGGAAACATGAGCCACGTTACCAGGGGTTTATAAAAAACAATCAATAATCAATGTGGCACCTGTCACCAGTATGATCGCGAATACTGATGACCGAATCCTGATTACCAAATACTAATCCTTGTTCCCTTGTTCCCTTGTTCCCTTGTTCCCTTGTTCCCTTGCGCTCTTGTTCCCTTATTTTCCCTTGATTTCTATTATTTTTTCCATTTTACTACCGTTTCTTTCATATCCCAAAGGAGCAAGTAATGCTAGAAAAAATCAAAATCCCTCATACCATTGCCCTAATCTTCATGTTTATAGCAATAGTAGCTGCATTAACCTGGATAATTCCTGCAGGTCAGTTTGATACCATGAAAAATGAAGCAGGCAGAACCATTGTTGTTGCTGATTCTTACCACAGAATTGAATCAAATCCTCAAGGCATATTTGCTTTTTTATTAGCTCCAATAAAAGGAATGGTAGCTGTAGCTGAAATTATAGCCTTTGTATTTTTAGTGGGTGGTGTTTTTGCTATTATTTACAAAACAGGTGCTGTAACAACCTTTATTACAAGAATTACTAAAAAACTTGGTAAAAATGAAATATTAATTATTCCAATTTTAATGCTTCTTTTTTCTATGGGTGGAGCTGTATTTGGGATGTGTGAAGAGACTCTGCCTTTTATAATTCTACTAATCCCTTTTTGTTTTGCCCTTGGCTATGACTCGATTGTAGCTGTAACAATAGCTTGGGTTGGCTCAGGGCTTGGCTTTTCAGCTGCAATGATAAATCCTTTTACCGTGCAAGTGGCTCAAGGAATAGCAGAGCTTCCACCTGTATCTGGATGGTGGTATAGAACAATTTGCTGGTTTGTCATAACAACAACTGGAATTATTTTCACAATGCTTTATGCTCGAAAAATAAAGAAAAATCCTAAAGCTAGCCCTGTCTATGAGTCAGACTTAAAACTTAAAAAAGAGCATCCTGAATTTGATCAAGAAGAGACAAAAATGACAACATCTCATTATCTTGTTTTGATTTCATTTACTCTTGGAATGATCATGCTTGTTGTGGGCGTTATGAAATGGGGTTGGTATATTGAAGAAATTGCTGCCTTGTTTGTTGCAATTGGACTTGTCTGTGGAATTGTCAGTAGAATGGGAATAAATAAAATGGCTGAGACTTTTGCAGAAGGCGCTAAAGACATGGTAGCAGCTGCTATCATCATTGGATTTGCTCGCGCGATTTTAGTTGTAGCATCAGATGGCCATATTATTGATACTATCTTATATTACCTATCAAACCTAGCTTCAGGCTTGCCTGCAATAGTTTCATCTTGGATTATGTTTATTGTTCAAACTTTTATTAATTTCTTTGTTCCATCTGGATCAGGTCAAGCAGCCCTAACTATTCCGATCATGGCGCCACTTGGAGATTTAATTGGAGTTTCAAGACAAGTCACAGTCCTTGCTTTTCAATTTGGTGATGGCTTTACAAATATGATTAATCCTACTCATGGAGTTTTGCTTGGATGCTTGCTAATAGCTAAAATTCCTTGGATAACATGGGCAAAATGGATTTTGCCTCTTCAATTATTGCTATCCCTGCTAGCCTTTATCTTTTTAGCAATCGCTGTTATGATTGGCTTTTAAAATAAATTTATACAAAAACCTAAAGAACCAGCAGAAGATATCGAAGTGTTTTTTAAAGATTTCAATTTTTCAGAACGATAACTTTTCAATTCTAAAAGCAAATATTCTGGAAATTCTCTGTTTGGCCAACTTGGCATTTGTTCAAAAAGCTTTGTCCAAAGCTCTCTTCGCTCACTATCCTGAAGCATTTGATGTGTAGATGCAATATCTTGAGCAATTCTTACCAAAAGCTCAAAATACGGAACAAGTTCTGGATTATCACTAAAATGTAAAGCAACATCATAAAGCCTCTTTCCTTGCCATGATATGCCTATTTCTTTTAAGAGATCATCTTGAGCAGCCATTTTTTCAACAATACCATCAATAGATTGTCTTAATTTTTTATTTTGTTTGTTTTCAGCAAATTGAAAAATTAAAACTCCAGCAAATAACCTAGCACCAAGTTTTATTTTTCTTTGACTGCTATCTATTCCATCTAAAAAAGAAGAAACTAACATAAGTTGTACATTTTCGGGAATTATACTGGCTTCACCAAAACTATGAATTTTTAAAAGTGCATCCATTACAATTCCATCATTAATTCTTTCTGCATTATCAATAATGAGTTTTAGATATTTCAGAGCTTCATCTTTTTCCTTTGTTTCAGCAACATCCATAATATCCCAAGCAGTATTATTATTTATATCTTGGTTCTTTAATTTCACATCAAACTTAAACCTAGCCATTGCATCATTATTAAAGCCCAGGTCTGATTCAAATAATGCCACCTCTTTATCAAAATCTTCAACATATTTTTGGTATCTTTCATCAAACTCAGCCAATGCCTTGGTAACCTGATAAGCAATAGAAACTAATCTTGTATGACCTGCATAACAGGTTCCAAAAGTATAAGGAAATGTATGGGAAGCTTTATGATTCGAAAGTCCTATAATTGCAACAAAGGCATCAATAAAATTGATATCTTCTGCAAAGTTTTTTATTAATAAATCACTAGTATTCATTAAAAGCGTATTATTAGAATTCCTTTGTAGCTGCAAAATCAAAGATCCAGCATATACGCGATGAATGTTACCAATAGCACCCTGTTCATATTCATTTGAGAAAAGATCAATAAGTCTTTGCTGAGCTTTATCTGAATATGTTAGCTCTGTCATTCTATGTCCTGATAGCTGGAAAGCTGCTAAATAAGTAGACGCTGTAGCCTTATAGGGATTATCTAAAAGAATCTTTAAAAACTGATTGCCTAATCTAAAATCCTTAAACTCTGCATCAGGATTTATAATAGCTCCTAATGTTGGAGTGTCATTCCTAAGATGATAACCCGCCCTTTCGACTATTTGCCGAGATACTTTTTTTCTTTCAGTATAATTTTCATCATCAATAGCTTCAAAGATTTCGCGCAATTCTTGGGGTGAACTTTCCTGGGCTATTAAGAGTCCGGAAAATTGAAGAGATAAAGTAAAAATAAAGAGAAGAAGAAAACATCTTTTAGAATTTATCTGATTCATAATAACACCCCAAAATAAATTTAATATCCCCCAAACAAAAATAGCCAACATGTCCCATGTTGGCTGAATTTTCTTTTTCAAGGAGGAGGAATATGAAAAAGCTATTAATATGCTATTGCATAAGGTGTGCCAAATCCATGGTTTTTTTATACTGTTTAATAACAACAAGTTATTGCTTTTTACAAAAGCTCAAGATGATGATTTTGAGTCTCAATTGCATACAAATATTTAAATCATACGAAATTTGTGTCTCAGTCAACTCTGATTTTAAATTAAAAAAGCTTCATACATATACTGGAGTTTCCATTATTCCTATGTTCTCCTAATCGTTCACCTTTATTCCTAATCCCTAACTCCTCTTCAATAAATTCAATTTCTTTATTAAAACTCTTACCTTCTTGTTCTAGATGCCTGGCAGCATCTAAAGTAATCCCAAGAAGAAATTCATGTTCATTGGTAAATTTCTTAAAATTATAATTAGACCCTTTTCTTCCTTCCTTATAGGCCTTATAGAAATTAACAATTTCTTTAATAAGCTCTGGATCTTGCCTAATTTCTTTTATAATTTATAGAAAACAATGAAGAACATAGAAACATTGCCTTTTCAATTGCATTTAATTTAAACTACATCCTTGAAGAAACAATAAATGAACAGCTAAAAGATTATGCATTTTCAAATCCATCTTTTCAAACTGACAAAAGATTAATAACCTTATTAACTATGATTGAGATTGTGAGTTCAATATCTGCCAAAACCACAAAGTTTATTCCTGAAAATGCGAAAAATCTTATTGAAACCAGGGCAATAATTGAATTTTATTTCGCGGATTGTGAGCAAGGCAAAACCGAAGTCAATGATGAGATTTATCAGAATTTTGAATCGGCAGAAGAAAAAATTGATAGAACAATTGCCTCCTTTGCAAGAATCTATACTGATATTGAAACCCCACAAGCTCCAAAAGATATTTTAGAGCTCTCAAGCGACATAAGCCAAATATCAAAAGAGACAATTGAAACTATTACTGGCATAATAAGGGAGCAAGGCAAGGTATCTGCAGATGATAATAGAATCAATGATGATTATTTTTCAAGAGAAAATATGCAAAGCCTTAATCAAGAAATAAAACATTCAGTAAAACAGATTCGATTATTACTTTTAGAGCATGGAATAAAACTTACAAATGAAGAAATCCTCCCAGGATATGAAAATCTTGCCAGTAGAGTAATCAATAATGTTAAACCAAATCGATCTTCAGGCAATATTGGACCAGATCATTGGTCAGAGCGTACAAGCTATGAAGCAAATATTTTAATTGCTAAAATAAGAACTGCTCTTCAGGCAGAACTTTCAAGCGCGGGTTTATATCGTTCTTATATTTCATTAAAACTTCAAATAATTTTTGAAAAAGATTTTAAACGAATAATTAAAGAATTAAAAAAAGCCCCTCAAAACACAAAAGATGTCTTAAAAGAATTAGATCAAAAAAAGGAACACATAAGATTATTAGACCCCATGTTTAAGTCTGAAATTCGAAGCCTTTTAAGATATCTAATTGAACATAAAGAAAGCAAAGGCTGGGGATTAGCAACTATAAAAAGAGCACAAACTTCAAAGGTTATGGCAGTTGAGCTTCTGGGAACAAATGCCTTAGGTGGAGAACCTATAATAGAATATTTAAGATCACTTTTAAATAGCACACAAGATATCTCAGTTCGCTTAATGGCTGCATATTCTCTAGCAGAAGAAGTGAACAACTACGGAGATGAAACAAAGAAAAAAAATCTGGAAGAATTAAACAAGATGTTTGAAGCTGAAACTAGCGACCAGGCAAAAAGGACCCTTGGTAATATAATTAATAAGCTCGCCGGCGAAACACTTATTGATCTCTATGAATTTGCAGAAGAAGCAATTAGCAGAAATGAACTTAAAAATATTAACAAAGAGAAACTGGCTCCAATTGATAAAGCAAATGCAAGAGAGGTAATAAATGTAACAGAAGAAGCAGCAAAACTACTTGATCAAAGAGACAAGGCAGTAAAAAAGGCGATAGATGTAGCCAGCAGGATTTATGAAAATGCCTTGTTAAATAACATGAATATCAGAAATATAAGAGCTCAACTAGCTTCTGGTTTTGCAGAACAAATTCTTGAGTCTGCAAATATCGCTGAATTTAATAATGTGGAAAAGAATGCTGATTTGATAGATTTGTCTGAAAAAGCAATAAATGAAACAGTGTATTTTATACTTTATGAAATAGAAAACAATCCAGCAATTGTAAAACAACTAATGATATTAAACATAGAAAGCAAGCAGGATAAGATAGCGCTCTTTAGATATCTTTTGACAATAAGAGCTTATGAACATTTTCTTTATAAAGTTCATGAAAAATTAGATCAAGATGAGTTGAGGGCTTTAGCGTTTGAGAGAACAAGGGGAGAAGGGGCAATGGGTTCGCAAATGGAAGAACGTGGTGTATTTGATGCTAGTCTGGTTCCAATGGAAACTGAACTGGAAGAAAAAGAAAAGATAAAGCTTGAATCAAGTATTGAGGAGTTTAATGAATTTTTAGGGAAATATCTTGATAGGTGGGCTCCTAATGATTCTTTTGAAGATAAAGAAAGATCAGAAGATCGGGCTGAAGAAGCTGCTTTCATCATTGAAGAAGGCACCAGATTTGAAGAAGATAAAAACTCAGAAAGCATGCAATCATTGCATTAAACTCGCCAGAAAACAGATCTGCTTTGAGCGCTGAAGCCTTCATTAAATGCCTGGATGATCCAAGTGAAGACATTCGTATTTGGTCAGCAATTGGTCTTAGGAAAAAAGAAAACTACACACGAAAAAACCTCATGGCTCTTTTTGAAAGACTAAATTCAAAAAAAGAGAGTTCGCAAATAGTTAAAGATGCTATTTCGGCTTCTATTGCAGAGCTTCAGGCAATTGAAACTGAAGGTTCAAATCTTGAAAATTTAATAGAAGAAAATTTTACAAAGATTACAGAAAAACTAAATTCCAGAAACCCAAATGATAATATTGATGCTCTTTATGATATTTTGAACAATAAAGCAGTTCTTAATTTATTGCCCAAACAATACAGAAGTGAACTAATAAAATACTTAAACCAAATCCTGCTTGATGAGCTAGTTATTTCTGAGCTTGATGAAAAGTCAGCTAATGAGCTTAAATTTCTCAACTTAATTATTGATGTTCTGGGAACTAACAACCTGTATAAAAATGGATTAGGAAGTCTAAAAGGCGAAGTAATAGCAAAAACTCTCTTTCCTTTGTTAAAAAACACCATTGGAAATATCAGGGATGCAAGATGTTTAAGAATTGCAGTAAAGGTTTTGGATATTTTGGAAAATCAGGCAAGTATCGAAAAACCAATACTAGATTTTATTTTAGAAAAAGGCCTTACAAATTATTCAAATGAAATCTCCAATATTTCAAGCAGAATTTTATTAAATAATAAGCAAAACCATGAAACCCTGGCAGCTGAACTTGATAAGCTTATTGAATCTGGAAATGTTACAAATACAAGAAAAATTGCAATTCTAAATGCTTTTAAAACTAGTTTAAATCAAGAAAGCAATACTGAGCTTCGCGAGCAAAAAGAGGCAGCGTGGGGGCAGTACAATAAATTGTGTGTGAGTCTGTTTTAAAATAATCAATAATCAACAAGCAATTTTCAATTCTTGATGGGAATTATGAACATGAAAGTTTAATTAAATCTTGTATATCTATTCCTAAATAAATATAATTATAAAATGGAAATTAATACAATTAGATTTAAAAATCTAGCTAAAGAAAAGATTGATGCTTACTTAAAAACTGAAGTTAGAAATTCTTTGTCTTTTCATGAAAGAATTAGTTTTGACTCTGAAGGTTTTCTAGGAATGCCTTACTCTTTAAACGCCGTCGGCGAAGGCCCCGAATCACAATATGAAAATTATCCTCTTTATAATTTTCAGGAAACTAATTGCATGGCTATGATTGAACATGTGCTTGCTATTGCACTTTCAAATAGCTTTGAAAAATTTTATGAAAATCTAATCAAAATCAGATATAAAAATGGCGAAATTGATATTAGAAAAAGAAACCATTATGTTTATGCTGATTGGCTTTTGAATAATACCTGGCTCTTAGCTGATATTACCAAAGATCTACTTAAAGATAAGGCCAATCAATACACCTTAAAAAGAACAATTTCACACCTAAGCTTTTTTAAAAACAAAGGTTTTGATAATTTAAAAGACCTTGAAAAAGATAAAACTATCACAATAAATTACATCCCCTTTACCTTAATAAAAGAAATTCGAAATCAATTAAGGCCCGGAGACATACTTTCTCTTATAATTAAAAACAAACCCGACCTTTTTGTTAGCCATTTAATGCTATTAATTGAAAAAGATGGTGAAAAATATATTAGAGAGTCCGCCCTAAGTCAAAAAACAACCCTTGATACAAAACTTCATGAATGGCTATTCGAAAAAGAAAAAACGGATAAATTCCTAGGCATTACAGTAATTAGACCGTTTAATAAGCCTACAAGCTACCAGCTACCAGCTACAAGCTAAACTACTGCCGAATTTTCACCAAAGAAGCTTTAAACAAACACATATATTAAGGTATAGCTTCAGTCAAAGAGTGAGTAACATATTGATTTTATTGCACAACATTTTTTGGCATTATACTTGCACAAGTGTTAGTATATATCATTTATTAAGGTGACTTAGCTTTGAAGAAAGTAATAATTAACAGAACAATTACCTTACTAATAATTACTATTATTGCTATTGCTATATCATCATGTAATGAAAAACAAAGACGAATCATTAATCCTCAAATTAACGGTGGAATGAATCCAGCACTTGAGAAATTCAGACAATTCAGATCACTAAACAGACATAGACAAACCATGCCTAATCTTAACTTTGCAAAACAACAACGAAAAATGCAGATGGATATGTTTAAGGCGCAGCTAGAAGTGCAAAAACAGCAAGCAAAAACAGAAGCAATTGTAGCCATCACAGGAACCGGAATTAAGGCAGCAACTGATATTACACTGGCAATGATTGAAGCAGGCAAAAATAGAAGAGATGCCATGGCTCAGGCTGCAGCAGACGCTCAGGATAGAGCCAATGAGTACGCCACTGCTCAGTTAAAAGCAAGTACAGAAATAAAATTAGCCCTGATTAAAAAAGGACTTTATGGACAGGGAGCAGCCGCCCCAAAAGAAAAAATCCCATTTTGCAATAAATATTTAGAAGATGTATGCGGAGTCTGTGAAAACGCCGACGTGAGAGTAAGTTGTGCCTGTGCAGCAAAGCTCAGCAAATATGATATTTCGTATGTTGGTGGAGCCGCAGGAATTGCAGCGATGTGTGATACAGTTTTATCTGATGAAGAGGCGATTTTGGCAGTGGAAGAAGAAGAGGACGAAGCAGGAGATGGAGCGAGCTCAGGTCGTAGTGGAGCTGGAAGCAAAAAAAGTGGTAGTGGAAGAAGTGGCGGTGGCTCAACCATCACCAGGAAACCAACGTACATAAAAGGTGCTTCTGGAGCAACCCCAAGAGTTTACAACCCAATAAGCCTTGATAGCCCAGATAAAGATGTAGCATGCTCTTGGTCACCAACATATAACGATGATAAAGAGAACAAAGCTATTTTAGGATGTTGCTTACCAAACGACAAAACATGTTTTGAAACTCAGACAGGAAGAGAATTTCAATCTTTATTAGATACTGCTCTTATCGAAAATCCCGACACTGAATATATTAATGAACTAATTAGTGACTATAGAGACAATATATCTGGACGTAGATGCATAAAATACCAGGCAGATGGTTCTGAATCTAGCCATTTTGATGGTTGCAATACATTAATGCAAGAGGCTTTTGATGCCTTTATAGAAAAAAATACACAGGAAACAGATAGTGCACCATAATAATAAACTTATGGTTCATCTCCAATTTGAATACCCAAACAATAGAGCACCAGTTTCCGGTCAAATCAGAGAACAAAAGCGTAAAAATCATAAGCCTCATCTTAATCATAATTCTAAGATTAATCCAATGGTTTCATATATAGAAATATTTATTTCAATTTGAAGATCATGGAATAAATGGTTTGGTATTGTTTTTTTAGAGGTAAGATAGAAGAGGAAGAAAAAGAGTCAAGATCTAAAGAGTTAAGAAGGTCAAGACAGGCGCAGATTTCGGCTATAGACCCAAGTGAGATATCGAAAAAGCACATTCGGTCTACGGGATTAGGATTAAGACTAGGATTATGAGCATGAATCCTTCTTGATTCTTGACTCTTCTGATCTTGCAAACTTGCCTCTAAACTCTTGATTCTTAATTCTTAATCTTAATTCCTAATCTTCATCCTTTGGGTTTTAGATAGATAGAACCGTTTATTTCAATTTGAATATCATAGAATAGTTGGAACAATGTTTTATATTTTTTTAAAAAAATTATTCTTTGTGGGTACTCAGATTGGAGATGATCCAAACTTATTATAAGCAATCCAAATTAACCGTCTTATAAAATAATCAATAATCAAAAATCAATTTTCAATTCTCAATGAAATTTCTTTGCTTAATTTTGCTTCACACTTGTTCCCTTATTCCCCTGCTTAAATTTCGCCAACAATAACAATCCAAGGGCAACTAACGAAGGCTGAGATCAGGTAACCGGCTGATATCATTAGCCTCATTCTTGGCACTTTATTTGCATATAATATTTTTAACAAAAAGAATCCTGAACCAAGTCCAGGATCAAGATACTAAAAAATGCTGTACGCCGTACGCTGTACGCTGTACGCTAAAAGGAGCAGAAAAAATGAAACTACTTACAAGTCAAAAATCTTTTCTCTTATATATCCTCATGCTTTCATTTATATTCGCGTCTTGTAATGAAAAACAAAGAAGATTTGCACAAGGCGCACAAATGGGAAATAATCAACCCAGATACGCAGATTTTAGAAAGTTCAGCTCTCTTAATAGACATAGAAAAGAAACAAGAGAGTTTGCAAAAAAGCAAATGAAAGCTCAGGAAAAAATGTTAAAGGATATAATGGCACAAAAATTGGCTGCAGCAAAACAAGAACAAAAAATAATAACTGGTGTGGCCATAGGCGGAGCAGCAGCTACCGCTACAGCAGGAATTGTCGGAGCCATTGCTCTTGGAGTTGGCAATAAAAAGGCCGCCCTGGCAGCAGCAATGGCAGCCCAGACTCAGACCGACCAAAAAATGGCACTGGCTCAACTAGAAGCAAACAAAGAAATTCAGATAGCAATGATAGAAGCAGGATTATTAAGTCCTCGGGCTCCAGCAAAAAAACCAGGATTATGCGGAGATAATTTTGATAGAGCATGCGAACTGTGCAAAAATGCAGGAAATAGAATTTCATGTACTTGCGCAAGTTTCATAGGACAGTTTGATATATCAAATGTTGGTGGAACAATCGGAAATTTTGCTGATACTTATTGTGATGCAAGAAGTGATGAAGCAGAAACTCCAGCTGTTACTGACGATACATCAAGAGGTGGCGCAGTTGCAGAAGAACCGCCGGCAGAAGAAGCACCAGATGAAGAACCTCCAGCCGCATTAGTTCCCGCGGTTGAACCTCCAGCGGTTGAAGCTCCTCCAGTAGAAGAGCCAGCAGTGGTGGAAGAACCAACATCAACAGTAGAAGAAAGCAGTGGGTTTTATTATGGTGAATGCATGAGAGATCCTGATAGTAGCTCTTGTGGTCAAGTTATTGATGATTGTTCCTCAAATCCAACTAGTACGGGTTGGGATTGCGCTGGAATGTGGACTGACTGTAAAGGAAATAAATATCCACATAAAGGATGCAGTAGTCTTATCCAGTCTTTCCTAGATAAACATTCAAGAACAAATAGTACTCCTTTTGAAAGATATGGAAAAACTTATGAATCAATTGGATTTGATGAAGACGGAGATGGACAAAAGGATGGTGGATTCTATATTGATTCAAAAGGAAGGCTAGTTGGCAGTTATATGTATGATACAAATGGAACAAATGTTATCTACAAAGAATTTAATCCAATTATTGATTAAAAAAATCTTTCAGAAGGGGACAAGCCCCTCCACTACAAGTAACACTAGCAACAAGCAACCAGCAACTACACCTCCCTCTTTTTTATTGAAAACCTTTTAAAAACTCAAAACTATTTCTAATCTCAATTCTTCCAATAAACTTATCAATACTCAAATTCTTTATTAATTGAATCGCTTTAAAATCATATTTATTAGAAAAATAATTTAACCCAGAATGAAGTTTCTTA
>JBDREC010000023.1:0-5414 GCA_043820105.1 Pseudomonadota bacterium | reverse complement strand
ATCTTCTATCGAAGAAATAAGAAAGGAGCCTTTTGAAATTTCAGATCGAATCAGAATATTCTGAACTGCAATAGTAATTACAAAATCAATCAGAATCATTGCCAGCACTAACAGCACCGCAATATTTATAAATATATTAGTTTTTATTCCTCGATAAAACACTTCAATCCTCAGAAATCCACGACCTTGACTGCAATCTTGCGCCGACCCGGAGGGCATTCCCGGAACACATTTTTTAATTCAAATGATTAGCTGCGTTTTTGGGTATGTCCTTCATGTGCTTTAAGGAGTGCTGATAGATCTTCAATATGATTGGGCAACAGCCCGTCAAGGTTTGGCCCCAATTTTCCCAGTAAGGTGCCCCCCGCAAATGAGCATACTTCACCTTTATTGTTGGCATTTTCTTTTAGAACTTGATATTTCCTGTTCTAATTTCTGAATATTTAGGTTGGCTTCTTTTATATATTCTTTTTGTTTTTCGATTCCAATGTAATTCCTACCAAGCAGTCTACAGGCTAAAGCGGTTGTACCCACACCAATAAATGGGTCTAGCACTAAATCATTTTTCTTTGAAAGAAGCCTGATAAACCAAGCAGGTAACTCCAGTGGAAAACAAGCGCTGTGGTTTTTATGATTTGTTACAGGACATAGTTCAAGAACGTTCGATGGAAGTGAATAGTGTTCTTTTTCAAAAACTAAAACATTATGCGGATAAACCTTTCTCTTGTTCATCCAATTAGCCACTCTTTTGCCTAGATGTTTGTTTGTGCCAGAAGCATATCGGATAAAATCATTTTCTGACATACTCTTAAAACGTTTTTCTGCCCAGTCACCTATAGGCACCTTGACTGCATCTTGATTCATATAAAACTTCTTTTCTTTTGTAAAATGCAAACATCTTTCCCAAGAATCCCTAAAACGATTGGGCCATTTTCCTGGAAATGCAGTTTTCTTGTACCAACAATATTCTTCTGTCCATTTCCATCCTTGCTTTTTCATTGCAAGAATCAACTCCAATACATATGTCTGGCGTTCTCCATTCGTAACATGCTCTTTAATATTGATAATAAGTGAGCCTTGAGGTTTTAGAATTCTTAACATGTGCTCTGATAATGGCAAAAACCATTCAACATATTCATTTGGATGTATACCCCCATAAGTACTTTTCCTTCTGTCAGAATAAGGAGGTGATGTTACTATTAGATGCACAGAATTATCCACTATGAAGGTTTCATCCTTCAATAATTCCCTGCAATCTCCATTATAAATGGTATTTTTTTCATATTGCATAGACTTAAATTTTTTCCGTGACTGATATTGATTCTTCCCTTTTCAGCCAATCAGAACTCAAATAAACAGATTCGTATGGATTTTGAATAATTTGTAGATTATTAATGTCAAATTGCTCATTTAGCCCAATAGGTAAAAGATAAAGATAATACCTTGATTTTAATCTTTTTGCCGTCTCTACTTCATTTGCTGACCAGTAAAATTTCTTTTGTATTGCTGATACCGCTTTGACTTCTATATATATCTTCTCTGAAACTCCTTTTTCAGCCTCATTCTTGCAAAAACTTTCAATATCATAACCAGCATTCACATTTATTTTTGCAATATGCTCAATATTTCTTGCCATATAAGGATAATCTTTCAATTTTTTCATTTCATATTCAATAATTCTTTGCTCTGCCTTATTACCAAGTTCTACTTGCCTCTTTTGCATAGAAGTAAATGCTTTAGGAGTTAACACGGTAGTGTTTTCCCTAAAACTTATAAATAAATTAGCGTATTCCCCATCTATAAAATATTCATCCCTATCATTGTCTTTCGTCACAAATCCTAATTCCATAAGGTAATTTCTAATTCCTGCCTGTTTCAGCCTGTTAGTCAAATTCGGAATGTAAGAGAATCTATTTCCGTCAAGTGAAAACCTTGAGCAATAGTCCCAGAACTCTTGGATTTGAGTATTATCATTGTGTTGAAGTATTTTATCCAATATAATCAATTTTAGTTTATTGCTTTTTTCTTGCTTATCTTGAATTGATTGAAGGGAAGTAATGATTGCTGATGGTAGAATTTTTCCATCTAATACTTCGACTAATTGGATGGCAGATAGAAAAGAAAGATTATCAGAAAAATCTGTTGCTTTATTAAGATAATAGCGTTCAATATGTTCAATATCGTTTATGGTATGAAAAGCAATAGTTTCAACCAAAGCACTCACCTTTCCAAAAGTTATTTTTTCAAAGTTTAACATCAACTATGCTCCAAAAATCCTGTCGTAAGCCTCAATTTCACTTCCATCATCTTCAAACATATCCATTGAATATATGGCATAATCGTTTTCGATTATTGCGTACATCTTTTCCGCTTTATTTGATAAATTATTCATAATGTCAGCATCAATCGTATCAGCATATTGCAAAAAATAATAATTTGCTTCATTTTCTTCTGAACCTCCCACACGATGGATGCGGTCCATAGACTGTAAATATTGAGCACAATTATATGAAAGGTCATAATAAATAGCGTTGAAACAACTCTTATGCAAAGAAATTGACTCCGCACAAGCCGCTGGATTCGCTATTAGAATGTTTAGATTGCTGTCAATGTCTAAAAACTCGCGCACAATTTTTTCCCTTGTCCATTCCTCCTTATATGGACTCTCATAGATAGGAATGTCCCCATATATAGATCGACAATGCTCTCCCTTGGAATTGAAATAATTCTCCAAAAGTTTAATGGTTCCAATAAAGTTCGTCCATACCAGAATTTTTTTATCATTTTGGCTAATCTTTTTTACTAAATCATTCAGGGCAACTAATTTTGCAGGTTTCTCATACTTGTCATAATTTATTATCACTTGCTGTAAATCCTTGTCATCACTTATTAAATCTTCGCTATAATCATCAATCGCTGTTATTAGAAGTTTTGCATATGAAATCAATTGACGAAGTCGAATAACCCTTCCTTTTTTCAACTTTAAAAGAAATTCTACGCTTTTCATTTCATCAAAATGACTTAGTTCTTGAAGACGTTCGGAAATTGCCTTGTATATCAATTTCTCATATTTGTTCATTTCAATTATAATGGGTTTATGAAATTGTGGAGGCAATAGACCAAGATCTTTTTTCCTAACTCGGTAAAAAAGTGGGTCTATTGAATTTCTAATTATGGAAGCGGCTGTATCCTTATCTCCATTTGCTTCAGAGATATCAATTTTGCTTTTGTCAATATCAGAAATCGGCTTATTTTGCGGCCAAAGAAAGTCAAACAGATTAAAAAGGTCCATATATTTTCTTGGGCATGGAGTTCCTGTTAAAATTAACCTGTATTTGGCATATTGACCTGCTTCAAGAATAGCATCTGCCCACACTCCACCTATCTGCTTCATATAGTGGGCTTCATCAATGACAAGAAGGACATTCATTGACACATGATTGAAAAAATTGGCGATATGTGATACGTCTCTATAAAATGTTTGAAATGATGTTAGAATAAGTTCATAATCATCTGAATAAAAATCATAATATTCATCTTTCCTTGATAAACTATCTCCTCCTGATAATATCTTACATTTCGCTTTTCTACCCAATGTCGATTCAAATTCATTTTGCCAAGGACCGAAACAAGATGTAGGTCCAGCAACATAAATTAGATTTACTTCATTTTCAGTACGAAGTTTCTCATATACACTTAATACAACACTTGTCTTCCCACTGCCTGGGACAGAAAAATTTGCAGAATTTTTGAGAAGATAATGGTGATAACAGGCTTTTATTTGATGTTCTCTCAGTTCTCTTCTGATATTTGTCTTCAAAAAATAGCAGAACTCATTAAACTGTTTAGAATCATAATTCCCATCTTTGAAATTTTTTGATAGTGATTTTGACTGAGAAAACGCCTGCTTAATACGTTGGTTTTCTAAAAGAAGTTTGGATATCTTATCACATAATTGAAATTGAATTTTATGCTTTTTAAAATATGCCTCAATCTTAGTACAAATAATAGTTAAGTTGCTTGATCCAACATAAGTCCATAAAGAATTATCATCTTTAGAAGGAACAAATTCCCAATATTTTAATTGCGAACTGTGTTTTGATTTTAATTGGGATTTATTGTCATTTAGAATTAATTCTTTATTATTATCAAATGAGATAAGCATATCTACCACTTTTTGTTCTTAAGGCTTTTAAAGTCTTTTTGAAATTGATACGCTTCACTTTCTAATTCATTCGCTCTCTCTTTTATTGCTCTAGCCAACTTCATTGCCTTGTTTTGGTCACTCACACTAATGTTCTTTAAATCCATGTTATCGTGGTTAAGTTTCTTCAATGCCGCTTCTAATAGGGTTAAGGGTGTTTCTCTTTCCTGTTGATTTTCAAGATGCCCATATGCCGCATTAATTTTATGTGCAAAATTTTTATTATATTTTTTACCCCAAACGATATCAAGAGTTCTTGTCGAAAGTTCATTACCATCTTTATCGTGATAATCTTCATGCGGAAGTTGAATATCTACTTCTCTTTCTAAACTCGTTAGTAGTTTTTTGGATTCAGTATTTTTCAGAAATTTTTTTAAATCTCTTATCACATCATTTAACCTTCTAGATGGCACCTCCCTTTTTCTGATTATTTTAAATGCCATATCTTCAATATCGCCTATCTCATCTTCTTCAATACCTGCTTCTATACGCCACTTTTCATTAGACAAATAATTTTTGTAAAAAATACCGTAATCAATAAAGGCTTGCCATCTTCCTTCTTTATCACCAACACCAGTTGAAACAGAATCATACAATCCCATTCTGCCAAGGGATTCCAAATATCTATCGACACATTCCAACGGAAATAAATAATCCCTCTCATATTTTTTCACTATTTTCTTTAGTTCAGCATCATTCATCCCAATATAGCGAGGGTCATCTCTTAGCTGTTCCTTTAGTGTTAAGCCACTGTCTATTTTTCTCTTAATTGAAAGTGCCATATCAAACCCATAATATTCCGATTTACCATCTCTTTGTAACTGATATCTATTTTCAATGTGTTCAATTTCTTTTATTGTTGGCGGCCCTCCCTCATCACCAACATTCGGTAAAATGACGACTTTCATCATTCCATATTTTTCATTATTAGAAGGATAAAGTTTATTAAATACCATCTTTCGTCTATTGCCATTTATTAAAAAACCATCGCACGTGATGATTGCAGGTTCAAGTTGTCCTGCATGCTCAATTGATTTCATTAAGGCATTTGTGTTTTCAGGGTCTTTTCGTTCTAGAAATTCACCAATTATATTTTGAGTTTTTTGCATTTTTTCATCAAACACACCATGATTTGCTTCATAGCTTTTTATGTCGCTTAGTATTCTTCCATTATATTTCCTATAACGAAGGCATTCTGTTGGTACCTTAT
>JBDREC010000022.1:0-3395 GCA_043820105.1 Pseudomonadota bacterium | reverse complement strand
GCATTAAACCACCTATTAAAAATAGGTGGAATTTGTTTGATTAAAAAAATAAACTGTTTGGTTGAAGCAGGCTAAACCCCAAGCATATTAAAACACAATAAAAGGTTCTTTTAGACCGGAAAGTCTTGGGCGGCTCGATTCCACTAGATTCGGGCTGTCCTTTAACCAAGGTGAAAAAACTTGAATATGGTTGAAATGGCATGCTTTAAGGCAAAAAAAAGAAAAAGCTTTTATTCTGAAAAGCATTCAAAAATTTTTTCAGCTATTTTAAGGTACGAAGAACTTTACCTAGATGAATTAGCTGAACTCCTTGAATTGCCGCAAAAAGAAATAAACGAAATCCTTTCAGACCTGATTTCAAGAAAACTTATTAGAAAAAATGACTTTAAATACCATTTAATCGAGCCCTTTGAATCAACTAATTCTTTTTTGTTTGGAAAAAAATGACTGTACTACAGTTTTCAGTTAACCAAAAGCAATAAATATAATTAAAGCCTAATTAATTCTAATGTTAACAGTTGGATAAAAGATGGTTTAAATGAAAAAAATATTATTGCTTTTTTTTGTTTTATTTGTTGTTGGAACAGCTTCTGCATGGACTATGAACTGGGTTCCGCCTGACTATCATTTCGCCAGAAGTGATTCAGGCCAGCCAATCGTCGTCAACCAGGATTTTAATCTTACACTGAGCCAGTATTTTTACAGTAATTCAGGAGTATACACTTGGGGAGCATATACTGGGGGAAGCAACTGGACTTTAAATAGTTCATGCATTCAAAATGACGCAAACGTCTTCCGTGCTCCACTGCCGATAGGCCATTCAGGAAGCTGTCAGGTAAAATATTATTTGGCCACAAACACTTATTATTCGGTCCCATATAGATCAGACAGGCAAAGCTGGCATGACGTTACAATGACATTAAACTGCGATACAGTAGGAGACTACAATATTTTTGCAAGATACGGTGGCTGTTCTGGCGTAGGGCCCACCTCTGATTGGGCAATTTTTGACAGCCAACCTGGATTTACTTTTAAAGTCCTATATGGAACAAACTTTCCTCCAATGTATGACTATAACTTGTTCTGGTCAAAAGCAGGGGACACAAACAGGTTTTACATTCATGCAACTGATTTGAATGAATTTTTAGACGGAAATTATTTCATTAAATCACTTGAAGTAAAAACAGACGATGGTTCCTGTGAAATCTTGGGCGGAGGAGCAATGAATTTAGCCAAAACACAGAAAGTCGGGAACTGGAATACAATAACATACGAAAAAACCCACAAAAAATTTGAGTTATCAGAGACAACCCATACATACCAGCAGGGAATAGATGATTATACAGGAACATTTGATTTATACATTAAAAGCGGGGACAGGGCTGACAGAACGTATTCAAGTTACCCAGACCTTGTCGGAGCAGACAACGCCCAAGGAGATGGCTATCTTCAATACATTTTAATTAAATTCATTAATTTAGGCATTCCGGTTGGAGCAACAATTGCTTCAGCAAAACTTGATTTGAACACTTTATGGATTCCTCCTTATACAGGCTCAACAAAAGCAAATTTCTATGTATACCCTTTATGGAAATATAACTGGTTTAATGATGTAACTTGGAACAGATGGGCAAGGAGCGGCACAGACTTAAACTGGGGCTTGCCTGGAGCAGGGAATGCAAACGATTCAGGAGTATACAATACTTCAGCTGGTTCAGGAGACGACAGGAAGGCTTCAATTGAAAGCTCAGTTGAAATAAATGCGATAAATGAGTTTGGCATATATGCTGATGGCAGATACGATAAATTCTGGAGCAGAGACGCAAACGCATTAGATGTAACTAGCTCGCTTCAAAACCAGTTAGACAACAGCAAATCTTCAGGATGGCTGATAAAAGTCGGTTCAGGGCAAAAAGTGTACAGTAACTCCAGCAGAGCTGAAAGCCCTACTTCAAGACCAAGGCTGACAGTTGAATTAAATTCACCTGGATACGGGCCAATAATTCCAGGAGACGTGAACAACATTAACTTATATTTTGACGTGCAATGCAAGACATTAGGCTTCCATGACTTTGATATAACAATAACTGATGGAGACGGCTATTCAACTGACTTCAACACAACTGTTTTGGACATCAATGCTTACAGTTCAAGCCTTCAAAAAAATCAAGGGCCAATAGGGGTAAACATTGGAGGGCCATATTATGGGGCTTATGGGCACTATACTCCCTTGTATGCAGAATCATTTGGAGTAAGGAATTTCGATAAAGACATCAACTATCTTTTTGATAGCACTATAGCACCTCGATGGATTGCATGCAAGCAAGAGACTAATCCACTGGGAATGTGTTTTTGGCCAAGTTCAGAATACCAGGACATGAACTGTGTTTTTGAAGAATCTGGTGGAGGAGACTTAAATGTATTCAACCAAGGAAGCCATCACTTACAGTATGCTCTTGACACAGAATACATAAGATGCTCTACTACTGGAAGAAGAAACTTACTTTACATTAAGAATTACAACCTAAACAACGATCCTGAAACAATTGACGCTCACATTGGCCTCACTCAATTGTATGTAATTGACTTTAAGGCAGACTTAAATTCCCCTTACTATGTTTTTATGAACGAAGACAGCAATATAAGCGCAAAAGCAATAGACAATGACAATGAAGCAAATATTGTGAAAGCAGAATGGTATATTTATGATGACTCCTGCGGACCAAGAGAAACCAGCCCTTACCCTACATTAAAAAACCAGAAAATGTTCTTTTTGCCCCCTGACTCAAACGGCTCTGACGTGAATACAACTGGAACATTTAATTGCACTACTTCAGGAAAAAAAACAATTAATTTTGTGATTACAGCAGACAAAAACTATTACAGCTATTATGATTATGACATTGAAGACTACACAGGGCCGGTAAGGTTCTTCCGCAACTATGCATATATTTATGTACTAAAGCCTGATTCACTTAGAATGGAAATGTTTGAAGTAATCCCCCAAAAAGTCAGAAAAGGGAATACAGTGAAATTTTCTGCAGTAATAATGAACTTAGATGAATTTGACTTAGGCGCTCAAGTAAAATTCAAAGTATTTGACGAAAAAGGAAACCAAATAGATGAAATCATTGTAAGCGGAACAGTTAAGGCACTAAAACAAAAAGAATTCTCAACAATATTTGACACAACAAATGCATTAATAAAAGAAAAAAATTCTTATAGGGTGACAGCAACAGGCTATCTGGTCAGCAGCAGAGGAGTAATGCAGGACAAAGTTCCGATAAACGACATAGAAGAAAGGTATTTTTGGGTATTAGAAGCAGACAACAAGCTCCAGAATCTGCCTGAAACAAATTTTATCGGAATAATCGCTGCATTAATTTCAGTTGTAT
>JBDREC010000021.1:0-3333 GCA_043820105.1 Pseudomonadota bacterium | reverse complement strand
CTCTTCCGATATGATGTAAGTAGGGACTACTGAGAGAGAGTTGAAATAAAACAGCGAATAAATCAGGGTAAAGAAAGACCATGGTAACAATACCTTTCCCCTCTGGTCCTAAAACACGGGAATTTATTATTCCCCATAAGGTAAGAAAGAAGACCCCAATGATTTGTGCCCCAAATGTCCCCAATGTCCATTTTGCCAGGCTCATTTTCTGCCTATAAAGAAAAAGCTCGGGGCGATCATATGAACCTTGCTTCTTTTAGCTAATATCGGGTCTAATAGGCATAGAGGAAAGAGTAGCCAACCAAAAAACCTCTGTAGTCCCCCATAAAAAACATCCCTATCAGTAAACAAAAGGACTAAATATGCACTCAAGATTGATATTATTGATATACTAACCACTCCTTCTTGCCTCAACTCTATCTTTTCAAAGGAGAAAAAAATTTCTTGTAAGCCATATTTGGTAAGGCGAGTAAAATCTTGATGTGTTCCAGTTGAACTATGAAAGGCGTAAATAAAAGGAAAAGATACAAAAATTTGCCCTCCCTTCTTCAAAAACTGATGCATCTCTTCTGTCACTTTGTAAGGATTATTTACATGTTCTAAGACTACACAAGAGATTACACCATCAAATTCCTCATCGCAAAAGGGAAGTTTATGTCCATCTCCAACTATATCTACATTTTCAAAGGCGCCAATATCTAAATTGACCACATTATCACTCCATCTCTTTATTCCAGAACCCAAATCTAAGACTAAAGAGGAAGGATTAAATTTGGAGAGGAAGTGAAATGCCCTTTCTTTATTTTCTTTTGATGTTATCCAACGATGCTCTAAAGGTTGCGGCAATACCTTGCGCAAAAAACTTCCCAATCTTCCTATATTACGAGGTAAAACTTGATCTTTTCCTGCCTCAAGCATGCATAGGGATTCTTTATTAAGTATAACAGGAACGCCATTCTGGATAGAAAATATTTGTTCACACCCCAAACATATAAGACTGCTCTCTTGTTTCTTTAGTTTTCCGTAACAAGAAGGACAACATAATATTTGTTGGAGAAAATCTAAGTCTTTCATCTTTTATACCTTTTTAAAATAAAAGTCACAAACGACTGCAAAATTCAATATGATAATATATGACAAATACTCTATTATATCTCATTGTTTTTCACCAGTTTTTTAAATAAGTCAGCCCACTTTTGCGAGATTTTGTCAACTGTGTAATTTCTTGCTGTTTTTAAACCATTATCAACAAGAAACATTCTTTTGTCCTCATTAGTCATTAAGTCGTTCATACTGTTTGATAAAGCATTTATATTTTCTGGGGGAACAAGAATACCATCAATTCCATTTTTTATTATTTCGCTGGGACCGCTGGGGCAGTCAAAACTTATAACTGGCAAACCACACGCCATCGCTTCAATGATAACCATTCCAAAACCCTCAAAACGAGATGATAAAACGAAAAGATCTGCCTGGCTGAATTTATCTGCCGGATTGTTTGTTATTCCTGCTAATTTTACTCTATTTTCCAGTTTCAAATCCGAAATCAATTTTTCAAGTTCTTTTTTCATCGGACCTTCACCATAAATTATCAAGTTCCAACACGGCTTTTCATTTTTTATCATTTCAAAAGCTTTTATAAGTAAATCAAAACCTTTTTGATAAGTGAGCCGTCCCATTCCAATTATTGTTTTTTCCAGTTTGTTTGTTTTTTCTATCTCAATTTTTTTTTCAATGAATAAAGGATTTGGTATCACTGTTGCATTGCGTCTCAGATATTTTGGAAATGATTCCAAAACTCCATTACTGACGGCAACCATAATAGATGCAAAAGTATAAAGCACCATTCTCAGTATTTCCCAAAATTTACCAGGCGAATACTGCCTAATATCTATATGTTCTGTAACTATAACTGGCACACTAAGAAATGCCGAAGCTAAAATTGTCAATACATTTGTCTGGTCCATAAATGAAATAATAACATCAGGTTTTATGAATTTTATCATATTTCTGAGAGTGATAATTGTTACGAGACCTCCTGTAAATCTACTGATAATATTACGATATTTTCCGATTATTCCCAAATGGTGATGTATAATGGCTGGATTGAGTTCATAGAACGATTTACTGTTTTCATTATCAAAAGTGACTATGTCAATCTGCATGTTTTTTTCTACCCAATAATTTGATAACAAAGCCACAATTCTCTCAGCACCTCCTCCATTCATTGTGGATATTGTAATTACAATTTTCATGATTCAACTATTATTTCTTTAGTGGTTTAATAATTTTTGTTAGGTGAAGGTCATTTTTTCCTTGCGATTAATACCCTCATATCATTACATTTATTTTTACTTTTATGATAAATATTTTCAGGATAACCTCTTTTATACAGTAAATAGTCTTCTTGAAAACAATCGTACATCCACATGCGACTAATAAATTCTCAATTTTATTCCATTCTATATGATCATCCGGCCAAGTATGTATATCTCCCTCTATTTGATACCGAGGATTTATTATTTGTCGAATTTTGTTAACATAATTTGATAATATTAAAAATCGTCTCAGCTTTTTTTGAGGTTTAGGTAAAGTTTGTAGAAATTCAACATACTCCTTATTTCTATTCCAATAGGATTCATTTGCTTCATGGTCAAGATAAATGATGCCCCCTTGTTTAATTACCCGAATCATATCCCTGATTATTTGCAAATAATCAGGGATATGATGCAATACAGAATAAGCGGCAACAAAATCAAACCGATTATTTTCAATATTGGACAAGTCTTGTCCATTGATTTTTAAGGTTTCTGACATTCCAGTATGACCATATTTTTCTTTAATAAGTGCGAGAAAATTTTCCGAGATATCTGCAGATATTACATAAAAGCCCAGATCAATCAGATGTTTTGTAAGGTTTCCAGATCCACAGCCATAATCAAGCGCTTCTTTGCGAACCGAAGGTGTTTCGATATATGCCCTCGTTTGCTCTAAAAGATTATAAACCCTTCGTTGTTCAATTGGATTAAAAATATCACCGTGTATTTGTTCATACTTATCATAGATAAGATCATGGGTCTTGATATTATGTTTAATTGCGTCGTCTGTTTTCATATAGATCCTTCTTAATGGCTTAAAACTTTCTTTCTATCATTTCGTCTGTTGAAAGTAATAGCATTTCTCTCCAAATAGTAACACTTTAGCCATCTGAAGTAAAGACTAACCACAGAGACACTGAGACACGGAGAAATAAAATATAATCACGAAAACACGAAAGAATGAAAACCAGAAAAAAATATTTTTAACCACAAAGAACACGAAGAACACAAAGAA
>JBDREC010000020.1:0-5814 GCA_043820105.1 Pseudomonadota bacterium | reverse complement strand
CGCCTTGCCTTTATGAGTGCGGAAATGATCTTGAAATCTGCCAATATGATATGCTTTAAGCTGCCAAAGATAAACCCAAAACAAAAGTTTCTTTGTAAAAACAATGGACCAGAAAATAGAAATTAAGATTAAAAATATCATAGATTTTTTAAAATTGTTTCAACTAATAACTCTGGGTTTTCTGTTTGAGGATTATGTTTAATATTAAGCAGTATTTCTAATCTTGCTTCAACAATCTTCCCTTTAATAAAATAAGCGTCTTTCAGAGGAGTAAACTTATCTTTTTTCCCCCAAATTAATACTGTTGGTACAGAAATATCAGATAAACTATTAGAAAGGTCTCCTTTAATTACCCTTAGATATGTTTCCCTAGTTTCTCGCATAGGACCTTCAGTGCTTAAATAGTCGCTTTTCACAATAAATTTATAAAAAGCTCTTCTCATTAAGGAGTAAAATGGCAAGCAAGAGAATATCTTAAAAAATTTTGATATTTTCGCTATTATCTTTTTTCTGATATCTTTTACCCTAACGACAGCTGGATCAATTAGAATTAATTTTTTAACCTCTTTAGGAAATTTTAAAGCGTATTTGGTAGCAATACTACCACCAAAGGAATGACCCGTCAAAAAAAACTGGTCAAAATTATTTTTCTCAACAAAATCTTTGACCCAAACTACATAATCATCAATTGACCAAGCTTTTTCTAATGGTGGACTCTCTCCAAAACCAGGTAAATCTGGTAAAAAAACCTTGCATCCCCCATTTTCTAAACCCTCTTTCACCCTCTGCCAGTTTTTGGCGCAAGACCCCCAACCATGAAGAATTAATATAGTATCCATATTTAACCTATCTTTTTAAATCCTGTATATTTTTGCAAAACTTTAGGAACCTTAATACTGCCGTCTTTCTGTTGATAGTTCTCTAAAACTGCAATTAAAATTCTCGGGCTGGCAATAACGGTATTATTCAAAGCGTAAGCAAACTTAGTTTTACTGCCATTTTCACGATAGCGAATATTCAATCTTCTTGTTTGCCAATCTGTCATATTAGAATCAGAATGGGTTTCACCATAGTCATTCCTAGATGGCATCCAGGTTTCAATATCATACATTTTATACTTACCAACACCCATATCACCACTAGAATTAATCACCACCCGATGAGGCAACTTTAAATCTTTCAATATTTCTCGGGCAATCTTCAGCATTTCTTCGTGCCATTTTTCTGCTTCCTTTAAATCAGCCTTGCAAATTACTATTTGTTCAACTTTCATAAATTCGTGAACACGATACAATCCTTTAGTATCTTTGCCGTAACTGCCAATTTCTGATCTGTAACATTGAGAGATGCCACAAGCTTTAATTGGCAATTCATTTTCATCTAAAATTTTATCAGCATAATAGGCCAATAAAGACGGCTCAGCAGTGCCAGCCAGAAAAAGAGGCTCTTTGGCTGTTTCCTCGCTTTCAATCTTTCCTTGGTTTCCTATATGGAATACCTCTTCCCGGCCAGCTGGAAAATGACCACTGCCAATTAAGGTAAATTCGCGAATAAGGGTAGGCGGCACAAATAGTTCGAATTCTCTTTCCCTCATTTTATTTATGGTGTACCACATCAAAGCTAAGTGTAAAAAAACAGCCTCATTTTTAAGATAATATCCTCTAAAGCCTCCGGTCTTCGCACCAGCTTCAGTATCAATAATATTTAACTCTTTCCCTAATTTAATATGATCTTTAATTTTAAAATTAAACTTTGGGATATTCCCCCATTTATTAATCTCTTTATTCGATTTTGAATCAGGACCAACTGGCACATCTTTAGAAATAATATTTGGAACCTGCAACATTAATTCTTTAAATTCTGCATCTATTTTTTTGAAATCACCGGCGACCCTATCTGAATTTGTATCTAATTCCCGCATTTTTAAAATTATCATCTCTTTTTCTTCTTTATCTTTAGCCTTTTGAATTTCTTTACTAGCTTTGTTTTTTTGAGCTCTCATGTCTTCAAGGGCTTGCAACAGCCCTAGTCTTTTTTTATCTACATTCAATAATTTATCAATATCAAGATCAACCTGTTTCTTTTTACAAGCATCCTTTACCTTCTCTAAATTTTCTCTAATGAATTTAATATCGAGCATAGTGAGATTCAAGGTTCTTGCTGAAAAGCAAGGTTCTTATATCGAGCATAGTATTTAAATTACTTAGGTCGCATTGTCGGAAATATAATAGCTTCTCTTAAACTGTGCGAATCAGTTAAAAGAATAACTAATCTATCAATGCCCATGCCCAAGCCCGCGGTTGGCGGCATGCCATATTCTAAGGCTTCAATAAAGTCTTTGTCCATTCTATCCTGACTTAATTTAGACTTAAAGCGCTTTAACTGCTCAATTGGATCATTTAATTCAGAAAAGCCGTTCATTAATTCAATTCCCCCAATTATTAATTGAAATCTGTCAGCATATTGAAGATTCTCTTCTTTGGCCTTAGCTAAAGACGCCATTTCAATTGGGTAATCAATTATAAAAGTTGGTTGAACAATTTTCTTAACAGCTTCTTTAAATAATTCGTCTAAATCTTTGCCTTTAGTTTTTTTAACTAAATCTTTAAATTTAACTCTCTGCCAAGGCGTTCTAAAATTAATCTGCTGTCCTTGATAAGTAATTTGGTCAGTACCTTTGGTTTTTTCCACCAAATCAATGATAAGGTTTTCGATAAACTTCATTAAGCTATCTCTATCCTGATAAGCCCAGTAAAGCTCAATCATTGTAAAATCAGGATTATGATAAGCATCCATGCCTTCATTGCGAAAACAACGACCAATCTCATAAATCTTTTCGAAACCACCAACAAGTAGCCGCTTCAAATAAAGTTCAGGCGCTACTCTTAAATACAAATCAAGCTTTAAAGCATTTAAGTGTGTTTTAAATGGTTTTGATAAGGCGCCCCCTGGAATAGGTTGTAAAATAGGTGTTTCTACTTCTAAAAATCCTTGATTAGCTAAAATAGTACGCAATTCTTGAACCACTTTACTGCGCATTTTAACCTTATCTTTCACTTCAGGATTCATAATTAAATCTAAATATCTTTTTCTAAATCTTTCTTCAACGTCTTTCAAGCCATGCCATTTCTCGGGTAAAGGCAAAAGAGATTTGGTTAATATTTTAAAAGTATCAACTTCTAAAGTTTTCTCTCCCTTTTTTGTTTCAAACAAAACACCGACGATCTCGATGAAGTCACCAATATCAAAATTATCCAAGAAGAACTTATAATCTTTCTGACCAAGTTTATCTTGTTTAAAATAAGCTTGGATCTTACCAGTACCGTCTACAAAATGAATGAAAGTTGAACCGCCATGTTCTCTAATCGACATAATCCGACCAACCAAACTTACTTTAGTTCCAGCTTGAAAGAGTTTTTCAAAACCTATTAAAACCTCCTCAATTAAATGAGTTCTATTAACCTTAATGGGATAAGGATTAATCCCTGCCTCTCTAATCGCTTCGAGCTTTTTTACCCTGCTTTTTCTAATATTGGATATTGGCATAACTAATTTAATATTACTTGATTTTAAACGAAATGAAAAGAGCCCGTCCATAGGCTCAAATTAAACAATGTTTTAGCTCTATTTATTCAATATTAATAATCTTATATTGAGTCTTACCTTCGGGTGTTATTACTTGAACAACTGCGCCTTTACTCTTGTTAAAAACAGCTTGACCTAAAGGAGAATCAACGGAAATCTTGCCAGTTAAAGGATCGGCTTCTTGGGCACCCACAATCTTAAATTTTTCTTTGCTGGCTCCTGCTTGAACTAAAATAGTTGAACCAACCTGGGCTACACCCTTTTGTTGTGATTCAACTACTACAGCGTTGTTAAGTAAATTTTCTAATTCCAAAATGCGGCCTTCTAAAAAACCTTGAGCTTCTTTTGTTTCGTGGTATTCAGCGTTTTCAGTTAAATCACCGTAAGCAATAGCTTTCTCTAGTTTTTCAGCAATCTCTTGCCGTTTAACTGTTTTTAAATCGTTTAATTCTTTTTTTAATTTTTCTAACCCTTCGGGGGTTAAATATTTTTCCATATTAAGCCATCATAATGAAATACAAAACATTGTCAAGTGTGGATAAACTATTGACGATGTTAGACGTCCGACGTCTAACATGTTAGGTTATAATTATGATAAGGAAATTTAAGTTTGCGCAAAATAATTATTATCATATCTGTAATCGTAGCAACAACGAAACTCCAATCTTTCTTGATGAAAGAGATTATAGCCGTTTTCTTTTTTTTTATCCTTGTATACCAAGCTCCATTGTCTTTTTATAATATTAGCCGCCAGAGTTCCTATTTTCTCAAGCATTCGCGATTTAATATGCCAGAAGAGATAGTACGCCAAATTATCGCCAAAAGAATTACAGAATTAAATTCGTTTACTATTATGCCAAACCATTTTCATCTTTTAACTCAAGAAAAAACTGATGACGGCAATGGTATTTCCCGTTATCTTCAGCGGATACAAACTGGCTATGCAAAATACTTTAACGCAAAATATAAAAAAAGGGGACATCTTTTTCAAGGTTCTTTTCGAGCGATACGCGTAGAAACAAACGAACAACTTCTTTATCTTTCAGCATACATTCATCGCAACCCAAGAGAATTAAAACAATGGGAAAATAAAGAAATAAATTATCCTTGGTCAAGCTATCAAGATTTTGCTAAAAATAATCGCTGGGGAAAACTTTTAAAACCGGACATCATTCTTGATCAATTTTCCGGTATTAATGAGTATTATAAATTTATAAAAACTAGCACTGCAAAACTTCAGTTAAAAGAATCGTTAATTCAAGATCTTCTTATAGAGTAAATGTTAGACGTCGGACGTCTAACATTTGTCTCATGTCTTCAAAAAGACCACAAGACATGATAAGATAAAAGAGATGGAAAACAAAAATAAAACGATTGTTATTTCCCTGGGGGGTTCAATAATCGTTCCGGGTAAAATCCAAGTTGATTTCCTTAAGCAGTTTAAGGAATTTATTTTGAAGTTTCTTGAAAAAAACTACAAATTCATCGTGGTGGCCGGCGGCGGAGCTGTTGCCCGCAACTATCAAAAAGCAGCCGGCGAAATCGCCCAGGTTTCTGACGAAGACAAGGACTGGCTAGGAATACACGCTACCCGCTTCAACGCCCACCTCTTAAGGACAATCTTTAAAAAACAAGCTTATCCGATTGTTCTGGATAGCCCATACAAAGAAATGGAAGGAGACAAATACAAGCTTTTTATAGCCTCTGGCTGGCGGCCTGGATGGTCAACAGACTATATCGCTGTTTTACTGGCAGAAAGGTTTAAAACAAAAATGGTTATCAATGCTTCGAATATTGCTTATGTCCACGAGAAAGACATTGCTTTGAATCCAACGGCTAAGGCAATCAAAGAAATAAAGTGGCATGACTACCGCAAACTTATCGGCTCCAAATGGATCCCCGGCATGTCAGCGCCTTTTGACCCCATAGCAGCTAAAAAAGCCCAGGAAATAGGTCTTACAGTAGTTGTGGCCAAAGGAACAGATTTAAAAAACCTGGAAAATGTTTTGACAAATAAGAAGTTTAAAGGTACAATCATTTCATGAAAAAAGATATCCATCCAAAATATTATCCTCGCGCACAAGTGCGCTGCGCCTGCGGCAATACTTTTATCGTTGGTTCAACTAAAGAATCTATTGAAGTTGAAATCTGTTCCAAGTGCCATCCATTCTACACAGGCAAAGAAAAGATGGTTGATGCTTTGGGCCGGGTAGAAAAATTCAGGAAGAG
>JBDREC010000019.1:0-93318 GCA_043820105.1 Pseudomonadota bacterium | reverse complement strand
AATAACACACGATGCATAATGTTTTTCCTAATCATGTTTAAATCTGTTTGTCTTAAAGGCTCAAAAGCCTAGAAATCAACTATGTAACTTGAATATGGCTTATTTTCGGTACAGAAATAGTCAGTTTCATAAGGTTGGCAGCTTGTAATTAATTAGTTCCCATCCCAAAAATCTGAATCGCAGAATTATCAAGCATAAAATACAATATTCTTGAAAAATAATTAGGGCTTTTTTATCCTCAAAATATTATTCCAAAAAAATCGAATATTGCGGAAAACCGCAATATTGAGGGAGGAAAAGCCCTAGGTGTTTCTGATATTATGTTTAGCAAAAAGCGTGGCATAAAAATTACAGATATGGCAAAGAGTACCTGGGCATATAAACGATTACGTGATTTTCGTGCAGGAATAGAAGGTATCATATCATTTCTAAAAAGATGTTTTTGTTTTGATAGATGCAACTGGCATGGATTTGAATCATTCAAAAGCTTTGCATGGTCGTCAGTAATCTCAGCTAATTTACTGATAATGGCAAGGTATCTGATCAACTAAAGAAAATAAATGTTTAATACTTTTGCAAAAATGTTGGTAATAAAGGGCTAGCCTTGCTTGTTTTGGTTGAAAATATGCCATCTCAGGCAATCCTTGTTTGACTCAACGATAAAAAATTAATTGACCCTGCTTTTTTTAGAAAATTAATTTCTGCTCTGTCCTGAAAGGTGAATTTCGGGATGGGAACTAATTAAAAAAAACTAATCAGCTAGGGTTTCAAAATCGCTAATAGTATACCCCCAACCTTCTTCATCACATGAAAAATATAAGGAGCTTATGAAAAAGTAAGTATCATTATAGTCTATTGTAATATCACATTCAGAATTGTCATTAATTTCAGTTGAAAAACTTGTAAACAATTCATCGATAGTCTTATATGAGCTTAGGGTGCTAGAATCTGTAGATTCGGTGCAAGTTGTGCTTGTGCTGCTTGCATAAATACAAACTTTTGAGACGCTATAGTTGGTGATAGTTACTTCATAGCTGCTAAATGGTAATAATCCGGTTGTTGTATACTTATAGTTGTAATCATTGATGTTTAATTCAATCCAATCATTTTTCATGCTATTAATAGCATCAAGATCGTTATTATTGTCAAGGCAAGCGCTATAAAGTAAAGTGAGAATTAAAAAAACAAGTAGAATTATGATTGTTTTGTTCATTATTTTTTATCCTAAATGAAATATTAAATAACCTAACATAAATTAATGTTTAAGCGAATTCAAGTTATATTTACCTGGTTTATCAATCATTGAAGTATTTTTTATTTGAAGAAATTGATTTAAAAAAATAAGTTGAATAATTATTAAATTAATGTTCATAGTGCTTGATTTTAATTTATAAATTTATCTGCTTTATTATAAGATGAGAATAAAAAAAATTGCTAAAGATAAAAAAAGGCTTGTTGAAAACTTTTTATCTCTTTCTGCCCTGCAAGTTGCAACTTATTTGTTTCCTTTGATTACCTTGCCATACTTAGTTAAGGTTATAGGAAGTGCTAAATATGGAGTTGTGGCTTTTGCCTGGTCCTTTAATATGTTTTTTCAAATTTTGATAGATTTTGGCTTTGATTTATCTGCAACAAAAGATTTGTCAATTTATCGGGATAATAAACAAAAAATATCTGAACTTTTTAGCTCTGTCATGGTAATTAAGCTGATTTTAACACTTACTAGTTTTATAATTTTAATCACTGTTATACTTTTAATACCAAAATTTAGGGATGAGAAAACTATTCATATCTATTCTTTTTTGATGATTGTTGGTCTGTCTCTGTTTCCGGCATGGTTTTTTCAAGGCCTTGAAAAGATGAAGTATATAACAGTCTTGAATATTTTAATGAAAACAATTTTTTTGATTTTAATATTTATATTTATTAAAAAAGAAAGTGACTATGTTTATATTCCTTTACTAAGTGCAATTGGAGAGTTTGTTGCTTTGTTTGTTGCTTTTTATGAAATATTTAAAAGGTTCAAAATAAAGTTTTATTTTCCTAAATATTCAACGCTAATATTTTATTTTAAAGGCAGTCTTCAATTCTTTCTTTCAAGAATTTCAGTGAGTTTCTTTAATTCCAGTAGTGTTTTTGTTCTTGGATTTTTTGTTCAAGAAAATGTGCTTGGGTGTTTTGCTATTTCTCAAAAATTATATGGTATGCTTAAGTCTTCATATCAACCAATTGTCAGAACTCTTTACCCCTATATTGCACACAAAAGAAATGTTTTATTTTTTCAATATTATTAATGTTTATTCAATTGTTATTGCTATTACAATTGCTGAGGTGTTCATTTTCGTATATAAAATTTACGGAATTAAAAAACATAATCTTTGGAAAAATGTTGATTTTAAATCAAATAATTAATATTCCAGATTTGTGTTTTTATAAGAACCCAGGTATTTTCCCTTTTTAAAATTTAAAAAATTGTTTGGAGGTCATTATATGCCCAAAAATCATGCTATAATTTTAGCGTCTGGCGCAGGGGAAAGGGTCGGTTACCATATCCCAAAGCAGTTTATTAAAATTGCAGGAAAAAGCATTGTTGAACATACTATTGATGTTTTTGAAAAAAACTCTAATATTGATAATATAATTATTGTTGTAAATCCCTTATTTCTTGCTTTGATGGAAGAAATAATTATGAAAAATGATTATAAAAAGATATCAAAGGTTTTAAATGGTGGAAAAACAAGATATGAAAGTTCATCAATAGGTATTAATGCTATCCAAAGTGATGATGATTTCGTTCTCATTCATGATGCTGTAAGGCCCTTTGTTTCAAATCGTATTATTAATGAATGTATTAAGGCTTTAAAAAAACATAAAGCTGTTGATGTTGCAATTCCTTCTGCTGATACAATCATAAAGCGTGATGATAAACTCAAAATTGCAGATATTCCTGAAAGAAAATATATGTGGAGAGGACAAACTCCACAGTGTTTTCATGTTGGATTAATTAGAAAAGCCCATCGTAAAGCTTTGAAAGAGGAGAACCTGCAAGTTACAGATGATTGTGGTTTAATTCTTAAATATAAACTTGCTAGAGTTTTTATTGTCAATGGTGAAGAAAGAAACATTAAGATAACCTATTCTGAAGATGTCTTATTAGCTGAAAAAATCTTTTTGACCAATAGCCAATCTAAAATTGAAAAAGTTAAGCTTAGTAATTTAAAAGATAAGGTTATTATTGTTTTTGGGGCTGGAAGAGGAATCGGCAAAAGTATTTTGGAGATTGCTAAATCTAAAAAAGCTAACGCCTATGGTTTTTCTATTGAAGATAAAACAGATATTACTTCAGTTAAGGATGTGGAAAAGGCTATTAATTTAGTTTACAAAAAAGAACAAAAAATTGACTATATTGTAAATACTGCAGCCATATTAAGAAGAGGAAGCCTTGATTCAAGGACTTTTGAAGATATTGAAAATGAGATAAGAATAAATTATTTAGGCAACATAAATATAATAAAATCTAGTATTGAATATCTTGCTAAGACAAAAGGTGGCATTTTATTATTCACTTCAAGTTCTTATACAAGGGGCAGAGCCCTTTATTCGATTTATTCTTCAACAAAAGCAGCTGTTGTTAACCTTGTGCAAGCTTTGGCAGATGAGTTTTTCTGGAAAAAGGTCAAAATTAATTGCATGAATCCTGAAAGAGCAGCGACTCCCATGAGAGTTGAGAATTTTGGAAAAGAAGACCCTAAAACACTTGTTAATCCTGAAAAAGTAGCAAGAGAATCATTAAAGACACTACTATCTGATTATACTGGCCAGGTTGTAGATGTGACAAAAGATAGTTGAGAATTGATACTTGGGTTATAATTAATTACTTTTATTGACAGAAAAATTGATTTTAAGTTATACATATTGAAATTAAAACGAATAAATTCTGGAGGATTGCATGAAAGCAATAATTTTAGCAGCAGGAATTGGAAGTCGCTTAGGCGGAGATAAACCAAAGTGTTTAAATAAAGTTATTAATTCTAAAACGATAATACAACATCAAAAAGAAATTTTTCGCAAGATTGGAATAAATGAAGTTATTGTTGTAGTAGGATTTAAAAAAGAACTAATTATGGAAGAAAATGATGATCTTCTTTATTTTTATAACCCCGCTTTTCAAAAAACAAACACTTCCAAAAGTCTAATGAGAGCTTTGAAGGTTATTGAACGTGATGATGTTATTTGGATTAATGGAGATGTTGTTTTAGATGAAGAAGTAGTTGAAAAAATCTATGCTCACCCCGGAAATGTGGTTGGTGTTAATAAAAACAAATGTTCTGAAGAAGAGGTTAAATATAGGACCAATCGGACAGGAGATATTATTGAAATTTCAAAACAAGTTATTAAAGCAGAAGGAGAAGCTGTTGGAATAAATAAAATTTCTAAAAACGATTTTAATAATTTTTACGAAAATTTGACAAAATGTGATGATAATGATTATTTTGAAAAAGCAATTGAATTTTCAATAAATAATAATATGAGATTTGTTCCAGTTGATATTTCAGAATATAGGTGTATCGAAATTGATTTTAAAGAAGATTATGAAAATGCAAAAAGGATGTTCAAATGAATATTGTTATTATTGGAGCTGGGGCTTTTGGAACCGCTCTGGCAAATGAGCTTATTAAGAACCCCAAGAATAATATTTTTTTAACGACAATAGAACATGATGTTGTTGAAACAATAAATAACAAACACACCTCCAAATATTTTGCAAATCTTACTTTGAATAAAAAAATTAAGGCGACAATTGATTTTTCTTGTTTGCAAGAGGCTGATTTTATTTTTATAGCTTTACCTTCAGGTGTTATTATTAATTTTTTGAAACAGTATTCTTCAATAATTCAGAAAAAGTCGATTTTGGTAAATTTAGCAAAAGGTTTTTCTAGTGAAGGCAAGACTATTGCTGAAAGTCTTCATGATTTATTTCCCCATAATAAGATAGCTTCTATGAAAGGTCCAACTTTTGCTGATGAACTTATTAGAGAATTTCCTTCAGCATTAACAGTTGCATGTTCTGATGAGTCAGTTTTTCAAGATTTTGAAGATATTTTTCTGAGTACCAACATTCATTTAGATTTTACCAAAGACATTCTTGGAGTTGAGCTTGTTAGTGTTTTGAAAAATATTTATGCAATTTCAATTGGAATTTTAGACGCTCAATATAACTCTGCTAATACCAGGTTCTTTGTGTTAACCAATGCTTTTAATGAAATGAAGAAAATAATTGAAATTTTTAATTGTGATGTAGATACAATTTTTAAATATTGTGGGTTTGGCGATTTTGGATTAACTGCACTCAACGATTTAAGTAGAAATAGGACTTTTGGATTATTAGTGGGGAAAGGATTTTTTTCAGATAATATTTCAAGTTCTGTTATATTAGAAGGGAGGCGATCTCTAGATTTAATATATTCAAAGCTTAAGGAGATTAATCATAATATGCCAATCCTAATGTCCTTAAATAAACTTTTTCGCCAAGAAATTACAATAAAGGATTTTGTTCAAAATATATTAAAAGATGATTAACTAAATTATTATATCTATTCTTTTTTATTAAAAGATATCATTGAATAAGAATGTTATAAGTATTTAGGGTTTTCAAATTCTAATACTAGTCTAAAAATGAAAGGATATTTGATAAATAAGACAAGACTGAATGTATTCCTGGATGTATTAACGATGTTTCAAAATTTAGCTTTTTAATAAAATAATAGATCAAAAGTAAATTTGTAAATTATGGTTTTTAATTTAGAACTAGAGTAAGATATAATATTCAAGAATTTTGTTTAATATATTCCCATATTATTTTTGAAAATGGGCCTTTTTCGTATTTAAATCCCAACTTGAGAATTTTTGACCTTTCTTTTTTATAAAGATCTTTTTTTTCTGCAAGTATTTTATAAATTGATTCCTCGAGTTGCTGTTGATTAATGCATTTGGGACCAGGCGTTATTTCATTGTAATCAAAATAAAATTCCCTGTCTTTAGCTTGATATTTATTAAGATCATATGGAAAAAAAACGATTGGTCTTTTTGCATAAAGAAAATCAAAGTATATAGATGAATAGTCTGTAAGTAATAAATCTATTTTTGGAAGCAATGGATTGAGATCTTTTTTGCTTTCATAAATATATATATTTGAAGTATTTTCTAAAGATTTTAAATCAAATGATTCATTTGGATGAAATTTTATTATTAATTTAAACTTATTTTTCTTTAAAAAATCATCAAATTTTTCAATGTTTAGGACATTTTGTTCAATGCTATTGCCACCTGTATCTCTATAAGTTGGAGAATAAAGAATGGTTTTAAATCCGTCCTTTTTACATTTAATTACCCAATTTATACATTCAATGTCACAACCCAGTAAATAATGTTTGTTATCATGAAAAAACACATCATTTCTTGGATATCCACATTCAATTAAATTTTTATAAATAAAAGAAGGTTCAAATACATTTTTAGTAATAAATTCTGATGTTGAAAGAAAGATATCATAGTTAGGATAAGTTTGGTTATATTTATGCATTTTATAATTGTTGGCTATTTTAAAAGTAGTGGATCTTGTATCTTCGTCATATTTATTTTTGTTTTTAATATTTGATCTACCCACTTTTTTTAGAGCAATGCCATGCCACAACTGAATTTTTTTCGAATTTAATAAGATGAAATATTTTAATTTTGATATCCAGCATGTGCTATCTACAACAACATGTCCTGTTCGAAAAAGATATAAGATGCTTTTAATTGATGGATAATATAAAACGGGCAATTCTTGTTTTTTAAGATCATTGAAAGTAATTTTATTTTCAGTTAGGTAATAATATCTAATATTATTTTCTTTTAACTCATTAAGATAAAGAAATAAATATTTTATATTATCACTAAATTTTCCACCCCACTGTTGTTTACTAATAAAGATAAACATCTTTTTGTTTTTCGGCACTAACTTGCTTAATGGAATAAAAATGAAATAAATAATAGTAAATTTGATAATAAAGAAAATAAAAGAACGTAATAATTTTAAATTTTTATTCATTTCAGCCATTTTATGTAAAAAAATTAATACTTAATTTGCATAAAGACATTATAATTTATCTTATTAAAATAATACCTTTATTAACACGATTTGTTTTAATTAGTATTTAGTAGGAATTATGTAAAGGAAAAAATTATTCTTTACTAATTTTCCTTGCATTTTTATCATTTTAGAAGAATAAGATCAGTTTTAATAAATATTAAATATTATAAATAACATTTAAGTTTTCAATAAGTTATGAAGATAAGAAAAATAGGTAAAGATAAAAAGACACTTGTTGAAAACTTTCTTTCTCTTTCTTTTTTACAACTTGCTACTTATATTTACCCTATAATTACATTGCCTTATTTGGTTAAAGTTTTAGGTAGTGGCAAATATGGTATTGTTGCATTTGCATGGTCTTTTAATATGTTTTTTCAAATAATAATAGATTTTGGTTTTAACTTATCTGCAACAAAAGATTTGTCCGTAAATAGGATGGATAAAGAAAAAGTTTCAGAAATATTTAGTTCAGTTATAAATATAAAGCTCATGATGTCATTTATTTGTTTTTTTATTTTATTATTTATTATTTTTACATTTGAAAAGTTTAAATATGAAAAAGCAATTCATATATATACCTTTATAATGGTCATAGGCAATGCTATGTTTCCCAAATGGTTTTTTCAGGGAATCGAGCGAATGAAGTACATTACAGCTTTGAATATTCTCATGAGAACGATTTTTCTAGTTACAATTTTTGTTTTTATCAAAGGTGAAAGCGATTATATTTATGTTCCACTATTAACCGCATTAGGGGAATTTGTTGCAATTGTGATAGCATTTTATTATGTGATTTATAAGTTTGATGTTAAATATTATTTTCCAAAAGCAAATATTCTTTATATGTATTTGAAAAATAGCACACAATTTTTCTTGTCTAGAGTTTCTGTATCTTTATTTAATTCAAGTAGTGTCTTTTTTCTAGGTTTTTTTGTAAAAGAAGATATTCTTGGTTGTTATGCAATTTCGCAAAAACTCTTTTCAATGTTAAAAAACTCATATACGCCCATAGTTCAGACTTTGTATCCATATATAGCTTATAAAAAGAATGTTCAGTTTTATAAGAAAATATTTAAAATATTAGTGATATCTCATACAATTGCTATAATTCTAATATTTCCATTTGTAGGCTATATTTTAGATATTCTTTTTGATAATGTTGATATTCTTCTTATAACCAGAGCTTTTCAATTATTTCTATTTTGTGCTCTTATGACTTTTCCTTCCATTTTATTGGGCTATCCTTTTTTAGCTGCAATGGGATTTCCAAAATATCCAAACTTAAGTGTAATATGGGCTTCTATAATTTATATCGGAATTTTACTGGTTCTCTATGGTTTTTCATTAATAAACGTTTATTCAATTATTTTTGCAATAATAACGGCGGAATCTTTTACTTTTATATATAGAGTTATAGCTGTTAAACGAAACAATTTATGGAAATAGCTTTTTAAACTTTTGTTTTTATAATGTTGATTTTAATTTAAATAATTAATATCCAAGCTTGTATTTTAATAAAAACCTAGGTATTTTCCCTTTTTAGAATTTATAGATTTATTTTGGAGGTCTAATAATGCCCAAAAATCATGCTGTTATTTTAGCTTCTGGCGCTGGGGAAAGAGTTGGTTACCATATCCCAAAGCAGTTTATTAAAATTGCAGGAAAAAGCATCGTTGAACATACTATTGATGTTTTTGAAAAAAACTCTAATATTGATAATATAATTATTGTTGTAAATCCCTTATTTCTTGCCTTGATGGAAGAAATAATTATGAAAAATGATTATAAAAAGATATCAAAGGTTTTAAATGGTGGAAAAACAAGATATGAAAGTTCATCAATAGGCATTAATGCAATCCTAAGTGACGATGATTTCGTTCTCATTCATGATGCTGTAAGGCCTTTTGTATCAAATCGTATTATTAATGAATGTATAAAGGCTTTAAAAAAACATAAAGCTGTTGATGTTGCAATTCCTTCGGCTGATACAATTATCAAACGTGATGATAAACTTAAAATAGTTGATATTCCAGAAAGAAAATACATGTGGAGAGGTCAGACTCCACAGTGTTTTCATGTTGATGTTATAAAAAAAGCACATAAAAGGGCTTTAAAAGAAGAAAAGCTTTTAGTTACAGATGATTGTGGTTTAATATTAAAATACAAAATTTGCCCAATTTACATTGTTCCCGGAGAAGAAAGAAATATAAAGATCACTTATTCAGAAGACGTTTTACTAGCTGAAAAGATCTTTTTAACAAACAGTCAATCTAAAATTGAAAAAGTTAAGCTTAGTGATTTGAAAGATAAAGTAATCGTTATTTTTGGAGCAGGAAGAGGAATTGGTAAAAGTATTTTAAATATAGCTAAATCTAAAAAAGCCAAAACATATGGATTTTCAATTGAAGAAAAGGTTAATATTTGCTCAATACATGATGTAGAAAAAGCTATTAATTCTGTTTATAAAAAAGAGAAAAGAATTGATTATGTTATTAATACTGCGGCTATTTTGAGAAGAGGAAGCCTTCAGGCAAGAACCATCGAAGACATTGAAAATGAGATACAAACAAATTATACAGGTAATATTAATATAATTAAATCAAGTATTGACTATCTATCAAAGTCAAATGGTGGAATTTTGCTTTTTACTTCAAGTTCTTATACAAGAGGCAGAGCATTGTATTCGATCTATTCTTCTACAAAGGCAGCTGTTGTAAATATTGTTCAGGCATTGGCGGATGAATTTTTTTGGAAAAAAGTTAAAATTAATTGCATGAATCCAGAAAGAGCAGCAACTCCAATGAGAGTTGAAAACTTTGGAAAAGAAGATCCTAAGACACTTGTAAATCCTGAAAAGGTAGCAAGAGAATCATTGAAAACACTTCTTTCTGACTATACAGGACAGGTTATTGATGTGACTAGGGATGGGAAATAGGTGAAGAGATAAATGAATAATATTTTGAAAAAAATAATTTTTAATAGCATATATGTTCTTTTCATTTTAATTTTATCTCCATTGGCCTATATTGTTCCTAAAAACAAAAAAACAATCATATTTTTTGGAAAGTATGAAGGTCGCTTCGAAGATAACATAAAATATCTTTATCTTTATGGAATTGAAAACAACATTAATAATTTCAATTATTATTTTTTAACAGAATCAAAAAACATTTATAATTCAATAGACAATAAAAAAATTAAGCTATTATATTATCCAAGCTTTAAATCATTTATTGCTTTACTGAGGGCAAATATAATTGTTGCTGACCATTGGACTTGGGTACGTTCTCTTAAATTCCCCTTATTGCTAAAAAGCAAAAAGGTTCAATTATGGCATGGAGTTGGATTTAAAAAAATTGAAAAAGAAATTCCTGAAATTAAAAAAAAGCTTAGTAAGTTAATGTATCAAATATATTATAAGTTAACAGGGCGGTTTACTGTTTTTTATGACATTGTCACAACAACTTCCATTTTTTATAAAGAGAAAGTTTTTGAACCTGCCTTTAATGCTAAAAAAGTTTTGGTAACAGGCTATCCTAGAAATGATGTTTTTTACATGCAGGATATCCCAGATAGTTTTAAACTCGGTGTTGATCATGATGTTGAGGCTCTATTAAAGACATTTAAAGAAAAGAATAAAAAAATTATTTTATATGCTCCTACTTTTCGTGATAGTGACAGTGTAAATACACACAATTCAGGATTTGATGAAGAACGTTTGAACTCATTTTTAGAAGAAAATAATATGGTTTTTGTTTGCAAGCTTCATCCTAATAAGGAAATTCAAAATAAAAACCATAAAAATATAATTTACTATGGTAACAATCTGGATGCTTATCCCTGCTTTCACTACTTTGATCTTTTAATTACAGATTATTCATCAATTTATATGGATTATCTTCATCTAAATAGACCAATAATTTTTTATTGTTATGATTTAGATGATTATATTAGCAAAGATAGAGAGATTCAATTTGATTATGATTGGATTACTCCTGGTAAAAAATGCTTTTCTCAAGATGAGTTAGAACAGGAAGTACTTAAGAACTTAATTCAAAATGAAGATACATTTCTTAGTAATAGAAAAAATATTATGAAGATAGCTCATGAATTTTATGATGGAAATGCATCAAAAAGAGTATGGGACGAAATAAAAACATTGAAATAAACTCTGACTATTTGAAAGGTTGATTTTGTTTAGAAAAATTGTTCTTAAATTATCTAAATTATTTTTAAGTATAATATCGGCTATTATTATTTTTCCAGTTTCCTTTATTATTCCAAAGAAAAAAAGCCTAATAATATTCATTGGTGAAAGTGGAAACTTTATGGATAATGTAAAATATTTGTATTTGCATTGTCATGAAAACAATAAACATGCTTTTGAGTATTATTTTCTCACAAATAAGGTGCAATGCTATAATGAGTTGAAAAGCAGTGGCTTGCCTGTTTTATTGTATCCAACGATAATATCTGTTTTCATGTTATTAAGAGCAAAAATAGTTGTTGTAGATGGTATAAATTGGGTTTATAAATGCAAATACTACCTAGCGTTTTTTAGCTTTAAAGTTCAATTATGGCACGGGGTTGGTTTTAAGACTATTGAAAAAGAAATGTATAAAAAATATAATAAATTCAAGCGATTTCTGTTGAAAATATATTTTGCTTTAACTGCTCGTTTTCCATTATATGATCTTTTTATCTCCACCTCACCTTTTTATTCCGAAAATGTTTTTTCAAAAGGCTTTCGTTTAAAAAGAATTGTTGATTTTGGCTATCCAAGAAATGATATAATGCATAAAAAGGATTTTTTAAATTTTTATTTGCTTGGCGCGGATAATTCTAATATTAATAAAGTTGAAGATGCGGTGAAAGATGGATTTAAAATCTTACTATATGTACCAACTTTTAGAGACAAAGGTTTAAACCCAATTGAAGATGGAGCCTTAAACCTTAAAAAATTAAATTCATTTTGTGAAGAAAATAAAATTAAATTTGTTATTAAGTTCCATCTTTTAACTCGTGTTAATAACAATGTAAATAAAGAGCTTTTTAATAATATAATTTTTTATGATAGTTCAAAAGACATTTATCCTCTTTATTCTAATGTTGATCTAATGTTAACGGATTATTCATCAATTTACATGGATTTTTTACATTTGAATAGACCTATCTTTTTCTTTAATTATGATTTTGAAATCTATAATTCTAGAGATCGAAAACTACAGTTTGATTATGATGAAATGACTCCAGGCCCAAAATGTTTTTCACAAGAGGATTTACAGTGTGAAATTTATAATTTTATTCAAAAAGGACAAGATAAATATAAAGAAATACGATCAGAATTGTTTAAAAAAGCGTTTTTATATTATGATGGCGATTCTTCAAAACGTATTTTTGAAGAATTATTGAAAATATAATTGTATGAAATATGGTTATGTCTATGTTTAAATTTAGTCTGATCTTAGCAACATATGGACGAAAAGCAGAAATCGAAAGATTTTTGCAAAGTTTAGTTGTACAAGAATTAGATTCTAGTGAATTTGAAATTATAATTGTTGATCAAAATGATAAGATTCAATTAGAATCTTTAGTTCGCAAGTATGAGAATAAACTAAATATTAAGCATCTTAAAATAAAAGAAAAAGGTTTATCACTCGCACGTAATAAAGGCTTAGAAATATCAAGTGGTGAAATTATAGCTTTTCCTGATGATGATTGTGAATATTATCCAAGCACACTTTCTATTGTCGCTAATAAATTTTGTAATGATCACTCTATTGACATCTTGCTTGGTAAAATAGTTGATAAAGATGGAAATAATATAATAAGAAATTGGTCTTCAATGGAATTTGCAATTAGTATCTTTAATTTTTATACTAACCTCTCATCGATAACCATTTTTATCAAAATTACTGGATTTTCTTTTGATGAAGATTTCGGTGTGGGAGCTAAATACGGTTCTTGTGAAGATGTCGATTTAATATTCTCATTTTTAAAAGAAAAAAATCGCCTGATATACTATCCTGATGTTATTGTGTATCACCCAGATCAGGGTGTTGATAATATAGATATACAGAAGATAAGTAAATATGGAATAGGTTTTGGAGCTTTTTGTAGAAAGCATATAGGGTTATTAACCTTAAATATGTTTATATCAATAGTAGCTTATCATTTTCTTAAATTAATAATCAGTTTAATAAAAGTTGATTTTAAGAATGTTATAAAAAGATGGTCATATATAAAATCAAGAATTAAAGGATTTGCAACTTATGAAAGATGAAAAACTTTTCAACCTTTTTTTTCTTTTATGGTTAATCACAATTTTTTCAACATTTTCATCTGTTGCAATTTATCCTTTGTTTTTTATTTTGTTCTCATCTTGCTACTTTTGTTATTTGGCTTTAACCCATAGGTTAACAATTAGAAAAAACGATAAATATCTCATCATCGCCATTTTCTGTTTAATTTTCTGGGGAACAACGGTTTTTCTTGGAAATAGAGAATATTCAAATCTAGTTGTTTTTTTGAAAATTATAATTAATCTCAGCTTTTTAATTTTTACTATCTTATTTTGCAATGATTATAGAAATCAACTTTATAGAAACACAAAAAAAATAACCTTATTTTTAGAGTTAATAATATTTTTGTCTTTTATACAAATTTTACTAAATGTTTTTCTTACAAATAGTATACTTTTACCTTTTACTGGAGTTTCAAACTCAACTGCTGCATTTATTATTTCTTCCAAGCCAATATATTTTGGTATTCAGCATAAAAATATTTGGGCAACAAAGATTGTTTTTATTGAAATAATATATTTCTCTTTATATTCTTTTAAGATAATAAAAAATACAAAATTTAGATTGCAGATATTTCTCATGATTGCATTATTTAACTCAATTTATACATTTTCAAGAACAGCGCAACTGGCATTTTTTGCATTTTTACTAATATTTTTATATATTAACCTTTCAAGATATAACAATATTTATATTAAAATTTACCTTTTGGGTTCTTTTCTATTATTCGCTATTTTGTCTGGAGCCTTTGTTTTTTTTAAATTAATGCACCTTGATCTAAGCGCAAATTCACGAGTTGCTCATGACGGATTGCTTGCTCGTTTTGACATTTGGTTATCTTTTTTCAAACACTCAAATAAACTTGATTTTATTATGGGGAATGGTATCTCATATGGATCAATTTTTATACCCAAATACTCTGGATGGTCAAATGATAATATGCATAATGTGTTTTTAAACACATTATTAGATATGGGTTATTTGGGATTTGTTTTTTATTTAAGTATCCTATATTTTGTTTTTAATGGAATAGTAAAAATGTTTAAATACAAATGCCTTTTATTTATCCCATTTTTTATTGTGATCAATTCGCATTATTTAGGATATGATAATGATATTGTAGTTTATTTTAGTTTATTAATTATATTATCGCAGTATATTATTAGGAAAAATGCTTTATCAGAAGAATAATGAACATTAAATGGAATTTAATCGCAATAATTGTTTTTTATTAAAACCGAAATTAACTTTTTTAGTGAGATGAAATATGGATATGAAAAAAAATGAATTTGAAGAAATAAATATCAAACAATACATTGATATTATTCTAAAGTATAAAAAACAATTAGCGATTTTTGTTTTTTCTGTAATTATTTTATCCTCAATAATTAGCTTAGTTTTGACAAAAAAATATATATCGAATGCCTTAATATCAACTTCTTTTTCAGACTCTTCTTTAGGAGGTCAATATAGTTCTCTGCTTGGCGGCATTGCTGGTAATTTTATGAAATTAAAAGAAGGTGGAGGAAACCAAAGAATTATTGGTCTTATAAAATCAAGGACCATGCTTGATGATCTTATCAAGCACTTTAAGTTAATCAAAGAATTTGAAATTGAGAATATAGATAGTGCAAGATATAAATTAAATAAAATTTTTGAGGTTGAAGAAAATGATTCTGGTTTTGTAAAAATTGAAATAGAGTATAAGGACCCTATTTTAGCTACTAACATTATTAATTATTGTAGAGATAAACTAGATAGAATAAACATAGGACATTCAATTTTTGGTGCATCTAAAGAAAGAGTGTTTTTAGGAAATCGATTGCTAGAAGTAAAAAATAAGCTTTTTAATGCTGAAGAAACGTTAAAGGAATTTCAAATAAAAAATAAAGTAATTGGGATTGAAAATCAAATTTCGTCATCTGTAGCAGTTATAACAAATCTTCACAATGATCTTGCCCAAGCTGAAACACAGTTTGGAGTTAAGAGTAAGTTTAAATCAGCAGATGATGAAGAAATTGTGACATTAAAGTACACTATTAATGAGATAAAAAAACAAATCAAAGAAATTTCAACTGGTGAAAATATAAATGGTGAGTATAAAAATAATACTAAAGATACAGGTTTACAAAAAGTAAAACATGATAATTCATCTTATCTTCTTCCCCTCGATGAATCTCCGCAGCTTGGCTTAGAGTTTTTAAGGCTGAAGAGAGAGTTTGAAATTCAAGAAACTATTTTCGAACTCTTAACAGAACAATATGAATTAGCAAAAATTAAAGAACTAAAGAATTTGCCCACAATAACAATAGTAGATAGAGCAGTAAAGCCTAGTGTTAAATCTAGTCCTAGAAGAAAACTCATTGTAATGGTATCAACTTTTATGGCGATTTTTCTAAGTATAATCTTTGTGTTTTCCCTGGAGTTTATTAAATCCTACTATAATGAATATAAAAGGGTATAATATATTTTAAACTTTAATTCCTGGCATATCCTTTTTTATAGCTATAATATTTAACAAAAATCTCTATCATTGCCAAAGGGATTAAATGAAATCTGAATTTTGATATAAGATGTTTTAGTAAATTAAATAAAAGCTTTTTCCCTTCTTTTTCATTGCTTGAATATTTATTTATTTCAGGATATTTTTTAAAGAAAATTCCTATTTTATAATATCTATTATAAGTTTCTTTAAGTGAAAAAGGATGAGAGTGAATTGCTCTTGCTTTTGGTTCATAGGAAATCTTTTTATCTTTCATTATAGCTTTAAAGGTAAAGAACATATCTTCATTTGTTGGAGTATTTTCAGGAAAACCGCCAAGTTCCCAAAAAATATTTTTTTCATAGGCAGAACAAACATTTGACAAGAAAAATGTTTTTACTCCCAATTGAGGTATCATTGTTTTGTCTTTTATAAGTGCTTTATCGGGATAATTGAATGAGCGATAAAATTTCTCGATTTCTGAAGCATCTTTTTTTGCCACCTGTTTGCCATAAGAAACTGCGACATTATTTTTTCCAATATTTTGAACTAGGTTTTGTAAATATTCAATGTTCTCAGGTAATGCATCTTGTGTTATGAAAGAGATTATATCTCCTTTTGCGCTTTTTGCTGCTAAATTTCTCGTTTTACCATGGTTAAAATCTTTTCTAAGAATTTGAATTACTTTACAAGCTAAATCCTTTGCAATTTGAACTGTATTGTCATCAGATTCAGAATCAATAATAATTATTTCTAAAGGTTTAAGTGTTTGATTATTTAGAGATAATAATAATTGTTTTAAAAAAAATTCTGCATTAAGAGTTGGGATAATTATACTTACTTTCATCTTTTTGTCTTTTAAATATTTTAAAAGGGGATTATTAGAGGATAATATTTTATTTTACAAGGTAAAATATGTTGATTTATAAAAAATATGAATTATTAATTGGCTCAATATTATTATAATAGGAAAGTAGTCATGCAAAAAACAATACTTATTACAGGTGGAGCAGGATTTATTGGAAGCTCTTTTATTGAAATTATCTTAAAAAAATATCCTGAATATACAGTTCTTAATTTGGATGACTTAACATATGCAGGAAATTTGCATAATCTTGATGATGTTGTAGTTACTTATGGCAAATCTGGCGATAATAAACGCTATTATTTTATTAAAGGCGATATCGCTAAATGGGATGAAGTTGAACCTATTTTTAAAGATTTTAAAATTGATTATGTTGTGAATTTTGCAGCAGAATCTCATGTTGATAGGTCTATTTTAAGCTCTGAGCCATTTTTAAGAACAAATATAATGGGCACACAAGTATTGCTTGATTTATCAAGGAAATATGAAGTTGGACGTTTTGTTCAAGTTTCAACGGATGAAGTTTATGGATCCTTGGGTGATGAAGGTAAATTTCTAGAAACTACACCGATTGCTCCAAATTCTCCTTATTCTGCTAGTAAAGCATCGGCTGATCTGTTGATAAGATCTTATATAGAAACTCACAAAATGGAATGCCTAATTACTAGATGTTGTAATAATTATGGGCCTCGTCAGTTTCCAGAGAAACTTTTACCTTTAATGATTAACAATGCTGTTAATCTTAAATCTTTGCCTGTTTATGGGGAAGGAATAAATGTTAGAGAGTGGATATATGTGGATGATCACAGTGAAGGTATTGAGACTGTTTTACACAAAGGAAAAAAAGGTGAAGTTTATAATATAGGATCATCAGTTGAACTTAAAAACATAGATATTGTCAAAATTTTGCTTGAAAAATTATCTTGTGATGAAAGAGCTGAAAAATTTCCAAAATTAAGAGAATTAAACAAATTGAAAAATGAAGGAAAACTTTTTAATTTGATTACTTTTGTCAAAGATAGGCCAGGTCATGACTTAAGATATGCCATTGATTCAACAAAAATTGAAAATGAATTGGGCTGGAAGGCTAAATATAATTTTGAAACTGGCATAAACAAAACGATTGACTGGTATTTATCCAATGAAGAATGGATCAATAATATTATGAACAAAGAATACCTTACTTATTATGAGCAAATGTATAAAGGAAGATAGGTGATATTTTGAAAATAGCTCTAATTGGGTCAAATGGTCAACTTGGAAAAACTGTTAATGATGTTTTTCAAGGATCAGACTTGGATCTTTTTGATTATCCTGAAATTGATATTACAAAACCTGGAAATTTGAAAAAAGCTTTTTGTGACAAAAAATATGAATTTATTATTAACTGTTCAGCTTATACTAATGTTAATAATTCTGAAATTGAACCTGATTTAGCTTTTTTAGTGAATGCTATTGGTGTGAGAAATCTATCTCAAATATCTCAAGAAATGGGCGCTTGCCTTATTCATGTGAGCACTGATTATGTTTTTGATGGTGTGAAGAATTTACCTTACATTGAAACGGATATTACCATGCCCCTAAATGTGTATGGGGTTTCAAAATTAGCTGGTGAAAACTTTGTTCAAGCGATTTGTGATGAGTTTTGCATTCTTAGGACCTCGGGTCTTTACGGCATTTATCCTAATTTAACTAAAAAGTATAATTTTGCTGAAACAATGCTACAACTTTCAAGCCAAAAAGACGAACTTAAAGTTGTTTGTGATGAAATTTTAACACCAACTTTTGCATTAGATTTAGCCAGGCAAATTAAAAAAATTATTTACAGCAAACCTGAGTCAGGGATTTATCATGCCACCAATAATGGTGAGTGTTCATGGTTTGAATTTGCTAAAGAAATTTTTAATATCAAGGGAATAGATATTAAACTTATACCAGTGAAAGCCAAAGAGTTTTCTGCTAATATTAAGCGACCTGCTTATTCTGTCCTTGAAAACAAACATCTTAATGACCTAAAGCTAAATGTTATGAGAGATTGGAAAGATGCTTTAACGGATTATTTGAGCTAGGTGTTTTGAAAACAAGTCTTAAAAATTAATTTCAGCTTTTTCTAGGCTTGGAAGATTTTGGTCTCTTTGGGATAATTGGGGATTATCTAAAGGCCACTTAATGTTTATGTTAGAATCATTCCAAATTATTCCTTTATCAAGATCTTTATCCCATTCTTCAGTAACTTTATACAGAAATTCAGTTTCATCTTCCAGTACACAAAAACCATGACCGAATCCAGGTGGAATCCAGAGCATGTGGTTATTTTCATATGATAAAACTGAAGAAACCCATTTTCCAAAGGTTTTAGAATCTTTTCTTAAATCAACGGCAACATCAAACAAAGAGCCTTTAATAACTCTTACAAGTTTGCCTTGAGCTTTTGGGTTTAATTGATAATGAATTCCTCTTAAAACACCTTTTTTGGATTTTGAATGATTGTCCTGAACAAATCTAAAGTCAACCCCGGCTTCTTTGAACTCTGATTCTCTGTATGTTTCAATAAAAAAGCCTCGTTCGTCTCCAAAAACCTCAGGTTTAATTAATAAAACTTCTGGAATATCAAGTTTTTCGATTTTAAAATGCATATCTAATCCTTTAATAATTTTTCTAAGTAATTTCCGTAGCCGCTCTTTTTTAGTGGTTCCGCGATATTCGCAAGTTCTTCTCGTCCAATCCAGTTATTGTTATATGCTATTTCTTCAATACAGGCAATCTTCTGTCCCTGCCTTTTTTCAATGGCTGCTATAAACTCACCTGCTTCAATTAGGCTTTCAAAGGTCCCTGTATCAAGCCAGGCATAGCCACGACTTAGCATTTCAACTTTTAGTTTATCGTTCTCTAAGTATTTTTTATTTACATCCGTGATCTCTAATTCACCTCTGGGAGAAGGTTTTAGATTTTTTGCAATTTCTATTACTTTATTGTCATAAAAATAAAGCCCAGTTACTGCGTAATTGGATTTTGGTGCTTTGGGTTTTTCTTCAATTGACAGGGCTTTTCCTTCACTATCAAAGTCTACAACACCATATCTTTCAGGGTCATTTACATAATATCCAAAAACAACAGAACCGCCAGCTTCTTCAACTTGTTTTCTTGCTGATTTTAGTTTTCCTGTTAAACCATGTCCATAAAAAATATTATCTCCAAGAACAAGGCAAGCTGTATCATTTCCAATAAATTTATCACCAATAATAAAGGCTTCAGCGAGTCCATTTGGGGCGGCTTGCTCAGCATAGCTTAGGCTTATTCCAAGTTTTGAGCCGTCTTCGAGAAGTTCTTTGTATTTTGGAAGATCCGTGGGTGTAGAAATGATAAGAATATCTTTAACTTCAGCTAGCATTAATACTGAAAGAGGATAGTAAATCATTGGTTTATCATAAATTGGTAAGAGCTGCTTTGTAATTATTTTTGTAATGGGGTAAAGTCGTGTGCCACTACCACCTGCTAAGATTATTCCTTTCATTTAGATCTCCAAATTATAAAAAGATATTTGATAAAACTAATATTATTTAAAATCAAGCCTTGATTTATTTTAAAAAAAAATAATATTAGAATGAATGATGAATTTTAGACTTAAGAATGATTTTTATTTATTTTTTATTTTAATTGTACTTTATCTTATTATTCCTTTAACTTGTTCTCCTAATTTTGATCACCCCAATGTTGATTTTAAGCTATTAATTTATTCTGTATCATTGCTGGGGCTAATCTTATTCGGTTTTAAAAGAAAAACAAAATTTTATTTTTATCCTAATATATTTATTTTGTTATATATTTTGGGATATATTTTTTCTTCTCAGTTTGCTCAAAATTTGCATAGGCTATTTTTATTTCAAGGTTTGTTTTTTGCCAATGCTATTTTATGCCTTATCTTGCCTGTTCAAAAAAAAGAAGATTCATTTAAATATCTGCATTTTATTTGCATTGGGCAATTAATTCCTTCATTGATCATAATAATAAATGCCTATGGATTTGAAATTTTAAACTTTATTGGAAATGCTGCTTTTCCAAGTGGAACTTATGCTTACAAATCTGTGGTTGGACATGTGGTTTGTCTGGTCGCTCCATTGTCTCTTGGAATGTCTATATATAAAAAAAATCATTTTAGTTCCCTTTTTTATTGGGTAATATTTTCCTTAACTTTTTCCTCTTCTATTGTATCACATACTAGGGCAGGGATATATGGTTTGACACTTGGAAGTATAATTCTGGTTTTACTTTTTGTTTTTTCTAATTTTTCTAAGTTTCTACGTGAAATTAGTAAGAAAAAAGTAATGATATTTATTTCAAAATTGTTGATATTAATCTTTTTTATTGGAATTTCATATTTAAGTTATTTTTATCCTAAAAATGACAGTGAGTACCAACAATATTATATAAATCAAAACAAGGTAATCACAAAATTTAAAAAAGCCATGGGTTGGAGAAGATATCGTTGGATTAATTCTATATATTTAGCTCAAGAAAATGTAAATGGCATTGGTGCGGGTCAATTTAGAATAATTTATCCCCTCTATCATATGAGCAAGGCTCCAGATTTGGAGTCCCGAAGCATTTATAGACCCGACAATCCCCACAATCTGTATATCGAAATCCTTTGTGAGGGTGGAATTATTTCATTTATCGGTTTTATGGGACTTTTGATTTTTATTTTATTTATTTCTATCAAATCTTACATTCTTGGACGTGATCGATTGTGGCAATCAATAGTCTTAGGCACAATGGCTAGCTTCATGTTTGTGGCGACTTTTACTTATCCGCTTGCCAGGCCAACGGCTTCAATTATTTTCTGGAGTTTTGTGGCTATTGTTTTTCATAAGCACTATGAGAATAAGGAATATGTTTATCATAAAGAACTAAATTTATTAAAGTTCGGGTTTATCTTATTTGCCTTACTTGCAGCCTTTTATCTTTTTAAAGTTTCAGCTGTTTCTTATTTAACTACAACTGCCAGAAATGCGACAGATGACCAGGTTAAGCTTGCAAGATATGAGCTTGCCTATAAATTCAGCCCTGATTATTATCGCTTGTCTATGTATTATGCCAGGTTTCTGCGGAAATATGATTTTCCTAAAGCGATAAGGGTGCTTGAAAATGCAGTCAAGGGTTCGCCAAATTTTTATGAAGCTCGCTTTGAGCTTGCCAGATTGCTGGCCTTGAAGGGCAAAAAGCAAAAAGCCATTTTTCAATGTCAGCAAATTTTAGATGTTTGGCCGAGGCATGAAGGGGCGAAGTGGCTTTTGAAGAGGGTGCAGAGGTAAGGGGTAAGGGGTAAGTGGTAAGTGGTAAGTGGTACGGAGTACGTTTGTTACGGTACATGCATCAAGAGGATTTTAAACATTTGGTTTATCTCCAATTTGAGTACCCATAAAGAATAATTTTTATAAAAATATAAAACACTGTTCTATCTATTCCATGATATTTAATATGAAATAAATATTTCTACATATTGACCCGTAGGGATTATGATTAAGAATTAAGATTAAGATAAAAGTGATTAGCTCATTTTGTAGAGCATTCTGACGATTTGGGGGCGTTGATCTTTGAAAGAAGAATGAAGATCTTTAGAAATTGTAGACCAACTGAAAAGAGCAGCAGTTTCATCAGTCAGCAATTTAGCCGAGGGTAATGGCAAAACAAGTCTTAAAGATAGAAAGCGCTTCTTCGAAATCTCACTTGGCTCAATCGCTGAAGTCTGCGTTTATTAAAGCAGATACCATTGAAAATATGATTAACATTGAGGTGCCAAAGCAAATAATAAAAAAATTTCATAGAAACAGTAAAATTAAAATTAAATTTGAAATAGATATTGATCCTCCTGAAAATTTTTATGAAGATACTAAGTTTTTATATCAACCAATACCATTTTCCGTAAAAACAATGAGTATAGAGGATCTTTTCGCCGGAAAAATGCATTGTGTTTTATTTCGAGAATGGAAGGAAAGGGTAAAGGGCCGCGATTGGTATGACTTTGTGTGGTTTGTCGCAAGAAAAACATCTCTGCGCTTAGGTCATCTGGAATCTCGGTCAAAAAAAAGTGGGCATATTGGTAAAAATGCGAAGCTGAGTGAAGATTCTATAAAAAAATTACTAATTGAAAAAATTAATAAAGTAGATTTTGATAAAGCCAAAAGTGATATATCAATGTTTATCAAGGATCCAGATTCAGTTAAGGTTTGGTCAAAAGAATTTTTTCTTGATGTTGTTTCCAGGCTAAAGATTGAATAATCCAGATAGTGTTTTCAAAAAGGATGAATTTATTTCATGAAAATATCTGGGTTAATAAATTGAACATTTTTATCACCAATTAAAGAACTTTTAAATTTTTTGTTTAGCTTTATTTCATATAAATCATAATCAAGCTTATTTGGAATGAGGATGTCTGCTTCTTTTTTAGTTTTTGTAGAATACCAGAAATATAGGGTATCATTAGTTCTAATAAAATTTGAGATGACTGTAGCTTCAAACATTTTGCCTTTAAAAATTGGATCTATAAGTTTGTTTTCAACCCAATTATAAATATTCCTGGTTCCTGCTTTCCAGGAATATGCCATATAATATATCAGTGGATCAATGAAATATATTTTTTTTGCCTTTGATAGATTAGGGATGTTTTTGTTAATATCATAGCAATATAAGATTTTGCTAATAAAAGAATCTTCCATGTGTTCCAGGTAATTAAAGGCAGTCTCATGGCTTTTAACACTTGTGTTTTCTATTAAACCTGCGAAGCTAACCCTGGAGCTTAAAGTTTCAAAAACTCTGAATAATATTTGTTTTAAGATTGGTTCTAAAAGAGCATATCTTGACGCGTCTCCAATAATCCAATTTTTATAAATATCATAAGTAGCATCAGAAACAAAGCCATATTCCACAAAGTCTTTAACAGCATGGGGAAAACCACCAATTTTTAGATATGTTTCAAACAATTGTTCTGAAGATAGTGTTTCAAAGCATTTAAGGCTTGCTAGTTCTTTAAATGAAAAAGGGTACAGGACGGTGTCTTTACCTTTATTTCTTCGGCCAGGAAGTCTTTCAGTGCTTTCTTTTAGATCTCTTGCATTTGATCCTGTAATAAATATGGTTTGATTTTTTAAAAGACCCTGGTTTGCAAATGAAAGTATTGTTCTTGGCCATTCTTTGACAAAGGAAATTTCATCAAGCATAAGAACAGCCGGTATATTTGTTTTCTTTTTAAGCCATGGAAATAAGGTGGATTCCAGCTCTTTATAGTCTGCAATCGTCTCACAACTCAGATAGATCAAATCCTGGGGTTTTAAAAGCTTTAAAAGCAGTATTTTTTTTATTAATAATTTTAAATAAGTTGTTTTTCCGACTTGTCTTGGTCCTCTGATTATATTTATTGAATTGTCTAATTTTTTAATGGTATCAATTTCAGGGCGGATATAAGTATATGGCTTATCTTTAATGGAAAGTAAGTGCTGGTCATTCTCTGTCCATAAGTCATTTTCCCACCATTCGTTCTGGTTTTTAATAATTTCGAAATCCATAACATTCCGTAATAATGGTTGTTAATAGCAGTTTGGTCTTTTTTGCGATTATGATCGCTAAAAACGCCATAAATGTCAATGTTTAAAAGAATAAAAAAGGATTGAGGTGTTTTCTTTTTCATGTTTACTCCAGAAAGTACAAAAAAACCATGCTTTCTGAAGGATGCCAAGCTTTTTAGGGTATTGTGTAGAAGAAATGTAGTGGAGGGGCTTGTCCCCTCCTAAAACTCTGGGAGGGGATGAACCCCTCCCCTACAGGGCAGTTCATTTATTATAGTTCTTGTTTTTCACTGGCAAGGCTTCAAATAATAATAAAGGAAATTTTTTTATTGTCTTTAGTTTAATGATCTATTAGGTAAATTAGCTCAAATCGAATTCAAAAAAAGGATCAAGTCTATGCAAAAAACAGTTCTTATAACAGGCGGAGCAGGTTTCATTGGTAGCTCCTTCGTTGAATTATTATTAAAAAAATATCCTGAATATATAATTATAAATGTTGATGCCTTAACTTATGCAGGGAATTTGCATAATCTGGATGATGTTGAGGCAAAATTTGGCAAGACTTCAGATAAGCAAAGATATTATTTTGTAAAAGCTGACATTGCAAAATGGGATGAAGTTGAGCCTGTATTTGAAGCTTTTAAAATTGACAGTGTTGTTAATTTCGCAGCAGAATCACATGTTGATAGATCGATAATTAGTTCAGAGCCTTTTCTAAGAACTAATATAATTGGCACCCAGGTGCTTTTAGATTTATCGCGAAAATATGCAGTTCAAAGATTTGTTCAGGTTTCAACAGATGAAGTTTATGGATCTTTGGGTAGTGAGGGTAAATTCCTGGAAACTACACCTCTTGCTCCAAACTCACCTTATTCAGCCAGCAAAGCAAGCGCGGATTTATTAATAAGATCTTATATTGAAACACACAAAATGGAATGTCTTATAACTAGATGTTGTAATAATTATGGGCCCCGCCAGTTTCCTGAAAAATTAATTCCTTTGATGATTAATAATGCAATTAACCTAAAATCTTTGCCTGTTTATGGTGAAGGAATCAATGTTCGTGAGTGGATCTATGTTGATGATCATTGTGAGGGGATTAATACTGTCATGCATGAAGGAAGCTCAGGTGAAATTTATAATATAGGATCATCAGTAGAATTAAAAAATATAGATTTAGTTAAAATTCTGCTTGAAAAACTGGCTTGTGATGTTAGGGCAGAGAAATATCCTAAACTAAGAGAATTGAATAAACTGAAAAATGCAGGCAAGTTGTTCGACCTTATTACTTATGTCAAAGATAGACCCGGGCATGACTTGAGATATGCAATTGATTCAAGTAAAATCGAAAATGAGTTATCATGGAAAGCAAGCTTTGATTTTGAAAAGGGAATAAACCAGACTATTGATTGGTATTTATCAAATGAAGAGTGGATCCAGGATATTATGAGCAAGGATTATCTTAACTATTATGAAAAAATGTATGGTAACAGATGAACAGGGACCAATTTTATCTTGTTCCCTTGTTCCCTTGCGCTCTTATTAGAGTAGCGGAATAATCCTTGATATTATTAATGATTATTTATAATTTAATCCAAGTATTAATAAATTTAAAGAAAGTATTTAAAATAGCATATGAAAAAGAATATAAAATTGCTGTTAAAAGATTATGCAAGGATGCTTAGCAAGGCACTTCAACATTTGGAATATAGTTATAATAAGGTTGTTAAATTACCAGCAGACGTTAAAAATCTCGATGAAGAATCTCTTGAGACCTGGGAGAGTTTTTCAAGCAGGTTTACAAGAGTTGTTGATCTTTTTTTAACGAAATATCTAAAAGCAAGGGTTCTCGTAGAGGACCCCGGTTTTGATGGTACTTTAAGAGATTATGTTAATATGGGAGAAAAGCTGGAGCTAGTTGAAGATGCTGATCTCTGGATGGAATTAAGAGAGTTGCGTAATATTAGCGCACATGAGTATACATAAGGTGATTTAACAAGCTTCTTTGAAAAGCTTAGGCAAAAGTGTGAGTTTCTTTTAAGCTTAAAAAAACTGGATTTGGAAAACTAGATGAGAATTAAGCAGGAATTTATAGATGCTTGTGTAAATATTATTGGGAAATTTTTAGCAGGTAATAAAGCTAAATTTTACTTATTTGGAAGCCGGGTAGATGACAATAAAAAAGGTGGGGATATTGATTTTTTACTTTTAGTTGCAAATAATGAAACTTTGTTAAAAATGAAAAAGGAAAAATATAAAATAATAGCTGAAATAAAAAAGAATACAGAAGATCAGAAAATTGATCTTAAAATTGCAAAAGAAGATAATTCTGATGAGGATGTTTTTTTATTGGAAATAATGAAATCTGCTCAATTGCTCTTTGAATGGTAGGATTCTAGGCATCTCCGTCGCCGTCGCCATAAGTAGGTCTGTGTGGTCGGCCAGCATCCCCGTCTCCATCACCACGTCCTGGTCGCCATTCACCATGGTCACCGTCACCATCACCATAGTCACCATCACCATCGCCGTAGTGTCCACCATCATCACCATCGCCATCACCATAATGTCCACCATCATGATCGCCATCGCCATCTCCTGCGTCTGCTTCATGTCTGGAATCAAATAAATCCCCAATATTTCTTGGAATTGTTATTGTGATATCAACACCTGAGCTTGCTTCATGTGTATCGGTAGCAGTGACTGTCGCAGTACAGGATGAAATATTATCCAGATTAGTAGTTCGATGATATGGATATTCTGCTAGGCTTCCATATTGAACTTCATAGGGTATGTATATATCAAGGTCACAGTAATCGCATCTTCTTGAAGTATCACCATCCCCATCGCCATGAGCTGCTATAGAGCAAAAATATTCAATGTCTTCATTGGCAAGGTCTAGTTCCACTCCAGCACCTGTTATGCATGCTACTGCAGTTGAAATTCTGGACGCCTGATTACAAAAATTTCCTTCTTCCGGATCTGCTACTGTTAGGTTTCCCCTGTCAATTGATAACTTTAAATAATCATTAGAATCAACAGTAATCAAACTTAAATTTATTGCATAAGATCCATCATCATTTGTAGCTAAGGTTATTACTGGATATTGATTGATTTCGCCTTCAGTCTCAACATCTGCGATCATACTTACAGAAATCTCAGGATTATCTCCGGAAATTTCATTGAATACAAATTGAATAGTTTCACTAGATGAATCAACTGTTGCTGTGAATGGGCTGCTTTGAGCATATGGTGTGGGGCTATCTTCCTCTGCTACTTCTCCTTCATATAAATAACCTGTAATTGTATATACTCCATATGGAAGCGAGAAACTAACAGATCCTGTTGTTTCACCCTCATGAACATTGTCCTGTGCTGTTTCGCTAAATCCATCATCTGAGGTGACAGCAATTCTTACAGTGTATGTTATAGGTAAAGCCTCATCAAACTTAAAATTCACCCCTGTATTTGAATAATTAGTTGAAGCTATAGATACATTATAATCATCATTTTGAATCAGATCTATTTGATCTGTGGCTGAATCTTCTGCCTGCTCCATTGCTTGGTTTGCACCTGATACATCAGATTCTGAACCTGAAGAGCAGCCCATTGGTTTTGATGTAAAGCCTATTGTCAAAACAAAGGCAAATAAGACTAAAAGTCCTAAAACTATCGCCATTTTTTTATTCATGTTAAACTCCAAAATGTTTTAAAAAGTGATAAATTATATTCAAATCAACACCACATGTCAAATTTTTTTGTTCACATTAATGATTTGACATGTTTTGTTAAATTGAATAATAACACGTTTTTGTCAATTTCTATAAAGAGGGAGAACCTATTGAAAGTCTTATTTATAATTGACCATGATGTGGCTTTAGTTAATGGTGCAAGTTTTAAATCTGGACAATTTATTGATTATTTAACTCGAAATGGGCATGACGTTTCAGTTATTTTTCCTTCTAAGAAAAGAAAAAAACAATTTCAAGATACAACAAATTTAAAACATTATCCAATACCTTCATTTTCCATCCCTGGATACAAAGAATATTGTGTTCCACTTCCTCCTTTAGCTCCAGGACTTTGGACCAGGAAATGGGATGTTGATATAATTCACACAGAAACTCTGAATCCAACGCTGTTATTATTGGGGACCTGGATAAAGAAAAGATCAAAAGTGCCAATGTTTAATGTGTTAACTGCTAATTTGCATGTTTATACAAGTATCCTGTTTCCCAAAGATAATTTTATTAAAAGATTTTGTAAGCACTATGGGATTAAAATATACAATGCCATAAGTAATAAAATTGAAGGCTCATTCGTGCTAAGTGAGGGTATGAAAAAAACGCTTACTCAAGATTTCTTTCAAATAAATCAAGACAGAGTTCATAAATTGATTAGACCGATGGATTTTGAGAGATTTTCCAAAACTGCAAAGGGTTGTGACCTTTATGATATTTTCGATGTTCCAAAGCAAAATAGGCTTGTTACTCTTTCACGAATGTGCAAAACCAAGAATGTTGAGTTTTTAATAAGATCTTTTGCTTGTTTTATTTGGCCTAAAAATAAGGATCTTCATTTTTTTATTGGTGGTTATGGTCCTATAGAAAATAAGCTCAAAAAATTAGCTGAAGCTTTAGAATGTCCTAATATTCATTTTCTGGGAAAAATTGATTATGATGCTGTACCTGGATTTTTACAAGAAGCCGGATATTTTCTTTATTCATCTTTATCTGAAACTTTTGGAAATGTGGTTTGTGAAGCAAAATATTCGAAAGTTCCTGTTGTGGCCTTAGATGATCACGCCGGGGTTCATGACCAGATTGTTGATATGAAAAATGGAGTTTTAGTCGCTCATGATGATGAAGAAGAATATGCTAATAGGTTTTTTGAAGTTTATACTGACTCTATTTGCAAAGAAGGGCTTGTATTTAATGCCTATCTGGACGTTTTAATAAATAATAATCCACTTACAATTTACAGAAATTTAGTTAAGATATATAGCCATTATATTGAAACAGGAAGCATTGAGCAGTCAATGATCACTAAATCATTTACATATGATAGAGAATTTTTTGATAAGACTTACATACCTGAAAGAATCGTTCAAATTCAGAATGAAGGTGAATTTGAAATTAAAGGTTCCGAAATTGAAGAAAATAACATATTCACAGTTTAAAAAGTTTTTATTCTTTGCCTTAGTTTTACCTATATTATCGCTTGTATTCATTTTTTTATTTTTTTCTGGCAAGCTTTCAGATTATACTCTAGCACTTGAAAGCTTAGGTTTTAGCACAATCATTTTGCTGTTTTTATTAGCCTCTTTAGATATTTTTGCAAGAGCAATGAGATCAAAATTTGGAAGCATTGCCTCTGGCAGAAATTTGTCTTTAAAGGCAGCAATTAAAATTAATCTAATTGGCGATTTTTTCTGTCTAATATCCCCAGGCAGGGTACTTGGAGATCCTTCAAGGTTTTTTGGCTTTTTGAAGAAAGGCTTAAAGCCAGGACAAGCTTTTTATATCTTAGCCTTTGAGATGATAGGCGATGTTATTTTTCTTTTACTAATTTTTATTACACCACTATTTTTTAATATTTTCTCCATTCTTGAAAAGCAAGGCAATGAGACTGGGTTTTCTTATTATTTTTTTCTAATAACTTTAATTGTATCAATTGGTCTTTCCTTTGCACCAATAGTGTATTTGTTGGTCTTATCACTACCAATTAAAAAACTTCTAAAAAGAAAAAAGGTAGAAAGATTTATTATAAATATTGGATTAGAAAAAGAAAAAATTGATGAATTTATTGCAGATATTTATAAAAAGCTTGGAAGTCTGAAACAAATTAAACTTCATCAAATTTTCTTAACAAGTATTTGCACAATAATTTTTCGCCTTGCAAGACTCTCAATTTTAATGTTAATTCTTCATAAAATGCAAGGCTTGGATTTTTCACCACTTATTTATTTTTGGCAATTTCTGTTTGTGAATTGTATGATAGTTTTTCCTTTGCCAGCAGGTGGTGGAGTAGTAGAAGGCGGTTTATCCTTCTTTTTAATTGCCATGTTAAATATTCAAAAGCAAATTGTGCCATTGATTATTTTCATTTGGCAATTTTTTATTTCATATATTTTTGCAATAATTGGTGGAATTATTGCTTTTAGAACATCTTTTGTTTATTTGTTTACAAGGGGACAAGGGAACAAGGAGAATAAATGAAAAAATATATCATAGTTTTAATATTGTTTTGTACAATTTCTCTTTCAGGCTATGAAACACTGCCAACTTATCATTGGGCTTATGATGATATTTTTTATTTAAAAAATCGTAATTTGTTTAATGAAATTGATTTGGCTATTAGACCTATCAAGAGAATTGATGTTGCGAGAGAAATTTTAAATTCCTGCACTATGAACAGTGCTGAATTGATTGCTCAGGAAAGATGGGCTTGTGAACGTTTAGCAAGTGAGTTTTCTTATGAAATCGCTCAATTACAGAAATATGCATCTGCTGATCTTAAGTTCAAAATGCGATCTGTATCAGATGTGAAGTTACTTGAAGATCTTGCAAATAGAAATGAATTTCTTTTCAGAGAAAACCTTCAAGGCAAATTTCGATTTAATCTTAATAATAATTTGACCTTATTAACTAGTGCTGTGCTTGATCAAAACGTCCAAGATGATCCTTCATATGATGGTTCTACTCGCTGGGGTTTGGGAATGTATGCTCAGGAAGCTTATATTAATTATGGAAGAAAACATACAGATTTTAAATTTGGAAGAGATTTTTTAGTTTGGGGGCAAGCAAAAAACGATAATCTTTTATTGTCAGATAATGCTTTGCCTCTTAATCAGTTTAATTTTAACCTGCATTATAAATGGCTTCATTTAAATTATTTTTTAGCGACACTTGATGATTATCAAGACGTTGATCGCTTTATGGCAGGAACCAGGCTACAGTTTAACGTGCTTTCAAATACTTTAGTTATTGCCGCCAATCAGATTAATTTATGGACAGGCAATGACAGATATCTTGAATTTGCTTTTGCTAATCCCTTATTATTTACATATTTTGAACACTTTAATAATAATGGCCAAACTAACACCTTTTATTCTTTAGACATGGCTTATTATACACCCTGGAAAAATAAAATATATTTTGAATTATTACTTGATGATTTTCAGTATGAGCAAAAAAGTGTCTCTGATTTAGAGCCAAATGAAATTGGTTTTACTGTAGGCCTTGATAATTCTTACATTCCCTTTGTGCCTGGTTTAAATATTAATTTGTTTTATACACGAGTAACAAATCGAACTTATAATACACTAGATGCTTCTGAAAGGTTTATTCATAAAGGAAAATGTTTAGGACATTCTCTTGAAAATGATTTTGACCAGATTTATATTGATATGTCACGCTATCATCTGTCATGGCTTGAGACAAAAGGTGTTTTTAAATATACCAGACACGGAGAAGGGGGACTGGATCAAGAGTTTGACAGGCCATGGTCGGAATACACAGTAGCACAAGGATATGCAGAGGCTTTTCCATATGGTGTTGTTGAAAAAAAATATTCAGGTTTAGTAGAAATAAACTTTCATCCCTTTAAATATGCAAGAATTGGCACATCTTTTGAACTTGAACACACTACAAATCATAATAATGTAGAGGATTCTACTGGTTGGGATTATGAGGCCTTGTTGTCAGTTGAGTTGAATCTAGACTATATTTTAAAACTATAAGCATTGTAGTGGAGGGGCTTGTCCCCTCCTTAATATCGGGAGGGGATGAACCCCTCCCCTACAGAGAAATGAGATTTAGGTTAATTGTAGTGGAGGGGCTTGTCCCCTCCTTAATTTCGGGAGGGGATGAACCCCTCCCCTACAGGGAAATGAGATTTAGGTTAATTGTAGTGGGGGGGCTTGTCCCCTCCTCAAAACAGGACACAAATGGAAAAATTAAATAAACGCAAAAAAATTAGAATACACAAAGACTGCTATAAAGTTGAAGCTAAACCATGTTTTATAACCATCTGCACAGAGAATAAACAAAAAATATTCACTAATCCAAAATTCACCAAAGAGATAAATACCTTTTTGATCAACTATTTTACCGAAAACAAAAATCCATTATATGCTTATTGTATAATGCCAGATCATATTCATTTCCTATCATCAGCGACAGCTAAAAAAAGCATCGTTGATATTGTGCGTGAGTTTAAATCTTTAAGTACGCGTATTGCCTGGAAACATAATTTTAATGGAAAAATTTGGCAGAGAAGTTTTTATGATCATTTTTTAAGAAAAGAGGAAATTATTGAAAAAGTTGGGATGTATATTCTAAACAATCCTGTGAGAGCTGGGTTAGTTGCTGCTTGGGATGATTATAGGTGGAGTGGGTCTTTGGAGTTTAGTTTTTGACATGATTTAGGAGGGGACGAGCCCCTCCACTACAAAAGGGGGAATTGTCTGGATTGGAAAAAGTTGAGAGGGAAAATAATCAATAATTAATAAATAATAATTAATAAATAATAATAAATTCGATACCAAGCGATTAGTGAATTTTTTTTCCTAGGTAGAGAATTGAGGGTAATAAGAGAAATATTGCTAGCCATATAGAACAAAGCCCAATGACTGCAAAAACGCCTATGCTTTTTAAGCCTTGGTGTGAAACAAATAAAAGGCCTGTAAAACCACCTATAGTTGTTAAAAAGGCAAAGCTTACTGTTTTGCCTGTTGTTAATATTAGTTTTTTTAAACTTATTTTGGCTTCTTCTTTGAAACGTGAGTATAGGTGAATAGAGCCATCAATTCCAACACCTAATAATAAAGGGATTACGAGCATATTATATAAGCCAATTTTATAGCCCAAAAGGCCCATTACAGAAGCTGCTAATAACATTCCGGTAAGCAAGACAAATAAACATAAAAAGGCTGCGTTAATTGATCTTAAAAGCAAGAGCAGGGCTAAAAAGATTACCAGGCACGTTAAAATCGCTAAATGCAAGGAATCTTTTTTTACAATTTTTATTATATCAGATAGAATAAAGGAGCTTGAAGCAACATGGGCTGTTTTGCCATGGAAGCCAACCTCTGCAAAAGCTGCGTGAAATTTATTAACTTCTTTTCCATCCCATTCTTCCAGGTTACCATATAAATATGCAAATGCACCGTGAGAACCATTTGTTTCTGTAAAAGCTCTTTTTACCCAAGCAGGCAGGTCTTCAAATTCAAAAAAAGAAGTAGTATGAATTTTATCTATAAATTCCGCTAATACCTGATTGTCCTCCTTGTGTTTTTTCATTAATGGTTTGTTCAGGGTTTCATTGATTTTATTTATTTCAATAATTCTAGCTTTTTGTATTTCTTTTGCAGGCAAAAAAGTGTGCAAGGTTAGATAGCTTTTTAAAAAATCTTTTTTCTGAGCATTATTTTTGTTTTTTGAATCAAGTACTATTGCTGCCATATAAGCATCAATTGATTTCATGTGTTCTTTACTTTTTCCTAAGATGATTGCTGGAGTGGTTGTTTGGTCCTGGCCAATTGCCTGGCCATAATCAATGCTTGGGGCAATATCCTTAATAGATAAATTTCTGAAGTCATATTCGAACCCGATTTTATTTAAATTAGGAAAAAGTAAAAAGGAAATCAGTAGGAATAATATTATAAAACTAGAGAAAAAGGCTTTTGATTTCGTTTTTTCAAATTTAAAAGGATCAAAGTGAGGTTGATGAAAAATTGAATCTTCTCTACTAATTTTTTTGAAAAGAAAATACATAGGTGGAACTATTAAAAAAGTCGCCAGTAAATTAATTATTATTCCAATGGCCGAAATAAGCCCAAACTCTACAAAGCCCTTTATGTTGGCGGTTGTTAAAATCAATAAAGCGAAAATCGTTGTAAGTGCTGACAAACTAATTGGACTGAAAATCATTTTTGTTGAATGAATAATTTGTTTTTTATCAATTTTTCTGGATTCGATTATTCTTCCATTTAAATAAAGTGAATAGTCTACGCACATACCAAAAAGCATTGCAAAAACAAAAATTGTACAGGTGTTCAAATTTCCAACGATTAAAGCAGTTGCTCCTAAGGTATAGACTGCGCCAAATAATAATGGAAGCACAGTTATAATTGTAATTCTTAGGCTGAAAAAGAAAATTGCAACTAAGAGCAAAACTAAAACAAGTGATATTATTGTGGCGTTCTTTGCATCTTCTAAGATAGCTTTATATTCCAAAAAATTTCTATATGCCCCAACAACTTCAGCCTTCATTTCAGGGTTGTATTTTTTTGGATTGAGTTTTTTGATTAAATCAATTCCAGTGACATACATTTTTTTGGAATAATTAATATCTGTTGAGGGTTTTTTTAAACGAGCTAAAATAACCCCAATACTGCCGTTATTACTTAAAAGATAGTTGCTAGATCCTGTTTCTTGCTTTTTGATATTCCCTGTTTGGAAGTTTTTGAATTCTGCTTTTATAGAATTGGGCAATAATTTAATAGCTCTATCCTTTGAAATTATATCATCAAGCTTTTCAGAAAAACTGGTGTCTTCTAAATCAAAGTAAAAAGGATTGTTTTTTTGAATTTGATGAGAATATTCTTGTTTTAAAAGCAAGTTTATTTTCTTTAAAGTTGTTTCACTTAAAAATAAAAGGGCGTGATCATAGAAAAACTTTGTTTTTCTTTCAACCTGCGTCCAGGAAACATCAGACCAGGTTTTAATCTCTTTATCTAAATCTTTTAAAAAATGGATATTTGCATTTTTATCAGGCGAGCTTACTGCGATTGTATATAACTCAGTTGATCCTAGTCTACGTTTAACTTCTTCATAACTTTTAACACTTTGTTCATTAGAGTATAAAAGTGCTTGAAGATCAGTGTCAATTTTAAGCCTGGAAGCAGCAAGAAGTGAGAGGCCTAGCAATACTAGCATTATTATAAAAATGACTTTATATTTTTTTTCACTAAAGGCGATATATTTATTAATTAAATTATCAATAAAACTCGGTTTCATACTATTAATTCTCTGTAAAGATGAAGATTATAGTTTTTTAAAATTTTTTCAAGGTTAGCAATAATAGTTTTTTTAACAATTGGAGATCTGAAATCACAAGGATGAATTACAAACCTTAATAGATGATTTGAAAACTTAAAGCTTGATAATAGGGATGACCATGCAACTGACGAATACTGCCTGGCTTGGGTTCTGCTTGCAAAAGAAATAACTGGCGAAAAAATCTTTGTTTGTCTATTTAAGTTATATATGTGAAAGTGATTTTCTGTGTGATAGAATTCAAGGTTTGTTAGAATTTTTAGTAAGTGTTCATTCATGATCCATGCTGGTGGCAAGAAGCCATAACAATTAATATTGAAAATATTTTCAATAAGCTTTAAGCCCCTTTCAATTCTCAATTTTGTTTCAGATGCAGGCAGCTCAAAAAATTCATCTTCCTTATTACTTACAACTCTTGAGATTAGGTCACCTTTTATAGAAAGGTGTTCATTTTGAAGCATACGTTTATGGAAATAACCATGCAGAATAAGTTCTATCTCAAAGTCCTTCATAAAGGTTTTAATTTCACTACAAAAACCTGGAAAGTTAGATAGATGGTATTGATCATGGAAAGAGGGTACTATGCCCAGGTTAAACTTATTTATCTCAAGTCTTTTTAGTTCTGTTATGATATCAAATATTTCATTTTCATAGGATGGTGCAATGTCATGAATACATAAAACCGCATTACCCTTTTTTGTCTCTGAGTTTTTCATAGTATTCAATATTCTTGCTAAAAATTGTATTCCAATTATAAGTTGAAACCAGGTTTTTTTGTGCAGCCTCTAAGCCTTCTGTATAGTCATTTGAAATCAATTCTATGGCTTTTTGACTTAAACTTGCTTTGTCCCAGGCTTTGAAAAATAGCCCACATCCATAATCCTTAACGAGCTCAACTCCTGCTCCTTCATCTGCGGAGAGGATGGGAAGGCCAGAAGCTAAAGCCTCAATTATTCCAAGACCAAAGGTTTCTTGTGGTCCAGGGCTAATAAAGCCATCAGCTGATGCATAAATTTGGGCTAAGTTTGTAGGATCTTTTATGTAACCTAAATAATGAACGTTCTCAAACTTCTTTGCTATTTCTTTTATTGCTTCTAGATAAGGACCAGTTCCTGCATATATTAGATGAGTTTTTTTATTGTTTGTTATATTTTCGCTTGCATCAATAAGTACTTTGATTCCCTTTTCAGGGCCAAATCTTCCTGCGTATAATAAGGCCTTGTCTTCTGGATTAATTCCAAGTTCTTTTCTGAATTCTTCATCTCTTTTCTTTTTATTATAAATTTCAGTATCCACACCCAATGATGATTGCAATATATTCTCTAAGCCAAGATTAGAAAGTTTTTCAGCAATGAATTTAGAAGCAACAAGAGTTGTATCTAGTTTTGAATAAATGTATTTAACATATTTATAGCAAAGCTTTGTTGCAAAACCTTCTGCAAAACCAATTTTATTTTCAAAAAATGGTCTTACATAGGAATCAGGAAAGTCACAGTGATAAAAAGCGGTTTTTATTGGCACCTTATTTGAGATCGCCAATTTTGTAATCCAATAATCGAGATATGGAGAGCCAAGTTCAACAACATCTGGTTTATAATCAGAGATTATTTTTCTGATTTTAAAAGGATTATAGAGGTGATAATAGTTAGCATCAAATCTAAAAGCCTTTATCCAATATATAGTCCCCCCAGGAAGATGTTCAACTTTGTCGGTGTGTGAGGGAGCTATCATTATATATTTATGCCATTCCTGGGTCTCAAAAAACTTGAGTTTTTGATTATGATATGTTCTTACTCCACCACCTGTATTTGAATAAAAACTTGCAATATCACAGAATAGCATTTTATATACCTATTATATATTAATAAGGGTGTTTTTTAGTAGAAAAAATAAAAGTGAAAATCAATGTTTAAATATAAATTTATTATTACAATATTATGCTTTAGTTATATTTCAATTTTACATTCATCAATTAATATTCCTGTAAATTCAGCTTATTATGAAAAATTGGAAGTTCTGGATTCTTTTGGTCTGGTTCCTTCAAAGCTTTCTGGATTTAAACAGATTTCAAGAAAGCAAATGGCAAAATATTTAATAGAAGCCTGGGAAAATAGAACCAGAATAATTGGCTGCGAAGATTGTGCTTTTGTTGATGAAGTGCTTGCTTATATGGAAAATGAATTTCAAACTGAAATTAGTTTTCTTGAAAATAAAAATTCTGAGAATAAAATTATTTCAAATTACAAAGTTATTGATACTCTTGAAGGAGAGCTCATCGGACTAGATGCTGACTCAAATGCCTTTAGTTCAGAAAATGGGATTAATGCATACTTAGATGCTGAATATAGCTCTTTTGTTGAAAGAAAAGAAGGCAATGAATATGAAAAAGGCCTTAATTTCTTTTTAAGATCAAATCACTATATTGAGTTTTGGGATAGGCTTACTTTTTTAATAAATCCAGAGTTTTCAATTAATACGGGCGCTGATACAAGCGCGAATGATTTAATCCCTATTTTGAAAAGAGCTTATTCTAAGTTCACTTGGGATAACTTCGAAATAGAAGTAGGAAAAGATTCTATCATCTATGGGGCTGCAAAGCAAAACTCTCTGCTTTTTAGTGGAAACTCAAAGCCTATTGAACTTATTAAAGTATCTAATCCTTATTCTGCTAAATTGCCATGGTACTTTAAATATTTAGGCTTTGCTAAAATTGAAGTTTTCACAGGATTATTAGGAGATAGGACCGATTTTGATAATGTGCTCTTATCAGGTGGAAGGTTATCGCTTAAGCCTTTTTCTTTTCTGGAGTTTGGGGCCGAACAGTCTCTTTTATGGTATGGTGATGGTGCACCAAGCTCTGATGTAATGACACATATAATTGAATTTTTTGGTTATAGAGCAAAGAATGATGCTGGTTTGATTGGAGGTGGAATATCAGACCGAAGATTTGTTTTTGATTTATTATTATCCTTTCCTAATTTGCTTGGTTTAGAGTTTTATATCTCTACTTGCCTTGAAGACACCAGAGGCAATCATACAGGATTTCCATATTATGAGTCTTATCAGTTTTTAGATATGATGTCTTATGATTTTATGCTTAATCTTTCCAGATTAACAGGTGATGGGCGGGTTTCTCTTGCTTTGGAATATATTACACACCCTGCAATTATGTATAGGCATGTAATTTGGACAAGTGGATATACAAATTCACAGAAAATAATAGGAAATTTTTTAGGTCCAGATAGTGATGGGGTTTTTGCTTACTATGACTATTTTTATTCACTTAAGCACAAGTTTAATTTTTATCCATATTTAATCATTCGCGATTCTGATAGATATCATAACATAACACTTCCTCCTGAGTATATTGTTGGACAGACTACTACAGCTGATAATCCAGCTGAAACCAAATTTGGATCAACCTTTGGACACAATTTCACAATAAATAAATTTACCCTTAAGTCAAGAATGGGTCTTGAATATGTTTGGAATTATGATTTTGTTGAAGGCCAAAGAAACTGGAATTTTATACTTGAAAGTTTGATTGAATATAAATTTTAAATTTTTCAAAATTCAAAATTCAAAATTCAAAATTCAAAATTAATTCACGATTTTTCATCCACACCAAAATAGTTCATCCAGTCATCAACCTCACTTGCAGATAATTTATCATCAATTGGCTTTAATGAGGCTTTCCTGGATTGCCTGGAATAAATATCATACAAAAATTCATCAGAGGTTATTCGTCTAACTGCATGAGCCTTTGCTACATTATAAATGTCTTTTATATCAGATGATACAACAATTGTATGTTTTTTATCTTTTAATTTTCGAATTTCATCACAAATAAGATGATCTGCTTCAGTTGGGTATTTTGAAAAATAAATGGATATAGCGCCAAACTTTTTTTGATGAGTTGTAATATCAGGTTGGCCATCAAAGAATATTTTTATTTTCATGTTTTTTTTAATAAAATGATGCTGTAAAAATCTTATTAAACCATATCTTGCTTTTTCAAGATTTGTATCAATCAGAGGTGCTAATTGACTGTGTTTATGAATAAGATTATAGCCATCTATGATATAAATAACTGTAGACATTTAACTAGATATCCTTTGGGTGAAACCTTCAATATTTGCATGATAAATTGCTAAGCCCAAGGCATCTGATTCATCAAGATATTTGATATCTGAAATGTTCAGTAAATTTTTTACCATCATCATAACTTGTTCTTTTTCTGCCTGGCCATAACCTGTAATGCCTTTTTTTACTTCTTTTGCTGAGTATTCAGCCAAAGGTATATGGTTTTGAGAAGATAATAAATATAAAAGGCCTCTAACATAGCCAAGTTTTAATGCAGTATTTGGATTAATTTTAACAAATACTTTTTCAAGAGAAATTGAATTTGGTTTAAATTTTTCAATGATTTTTTCAAGTTCAATGTAAATATGCTTAATTCGGTCAGACATGGTTTCTTTAGCTGAGCTCGTTATGCATCCGTGACTAATGTGGATTAGATTTGAATTTTCTTTTTTAATGATGCCATAACCTAGACGGTTTAAGCCAGGGTCAATGCCGAGTATTACCATATAATTTTAGCTGTAAGATTAGTATTCAGTATTCAGTATTTAGTATTCGGTGTTTTTTCACTGAATACAGAATACAGGATACTGAATACATGATATAATATATATCTAATAAACAAATTATTCCAAGCTTTCCATCACTTCATCAGATATATCAAAATTAGAATAAACATCTTGAACATCATCATGATCTTCAAAGGCTTCCATTAGTTTTAACATTTGTTCTGCTTGTTTGCCTTCAAGTTTAACTGTTGATTGAGGGATCATTGTAATTTCAGCAAGATTAGTTTCAATTGCTGCCTCTTCAAGCGCCTTTTTTACTGCTTCAAAGCATGCAAGCTCTGTCGTAATTTCAAATTCACCATCAACTTCTTTTATATCTTCAGCTCCTGCCTCTAAAACAATTTCCATTAAACGTTCTTCATCAATTTTGGAGGCATCAATTGAAAAGAAACCACATTTTGTAAACATCCAGGCCACACAACCATTTTCACCCATATTACCATTATATTTTACAAAGGTATGTCTGATTTCGCTTATGGTTCTGTTTTTGTTATCAGTAAGGGTGTTAATTAAGACAGCAGCTCCGCCAGGACCATAGCCTTCATATGAATATTCTTCATACGACACCCCTTCAAGCTCACCAGTTCCTTTTTTTATTCCTCGATCAATATTGTCTTTTGGCATACTGCTAGCTTTAGCTGTATCAACTGCTAATCTTAATCTGGGATTAGCATTTAGGTCGCCACCGCCTAATTTTGCAGCAATTGTAATTTCTTTAATTAGTTTTGTAAAAAGCTTGCCACGCTTGGCATCAGCGGCACCTTTTTTATGTTTAATTGAAGCCCACTTGGAATGTCCTGACATAGGTTTTCCTCATTGTTTAATTGTTTAGTTAAGTCTTAGTAATTAATTTTATAAATGTAAATTGAAAAATGTAAATACTATTTATGACTCAACCTTAGCATCTGCCCCTCAAAATCCAAAGGATATGAAACTTGAACATCAATGATATTATTATCTTTATTTAAAATTGCTGTAAGTCTTGGTGTAACAGGTCTATATTGCGATGGTAATGAGAGGCTTTCATTTCTATTAATTATTTCATCTCTGATTGCTTTATCAAATGGCATTGCATATTTATTAATAAGTTCTTTTGCAGCCTTATAATCACCTTCTGCTCTTATTCTCATTAGCTCTTTTAATAGTTCACCTACTGCTTTAGTCATTTTAGGAACGTCTGGAACATAGTAATAATGTTTATTGTCTTTTGCTTTTAATTCTATGGTTCCTTTTTCTATTCCCCAGTTAACAATAAGTTGTCTTGCTTTATTGTAGGTTCCGCGCATTTCATCATAACCTTTAAGCCTGGCGAGTTTTCTTAATTGCTTGGTCATAAAATCTCGAGTTGCATATTCACCGCATTTTGGATCAGGGAGCATACCGATTTCCATTATTTTGGGATCATTTACTAGCCACAATGAAACAGCTTCAGCCCTTGATTCTTCAATGACAGAGGAATATTCTTTTAAATAGTTTCTATAGTTTCCTTTAATATTTTCACTTTCCTTTCCTGAGCCATGCCCGGTAACTTCATGCAAGGTTGTCAAGGCATCTTCTGAAGCCAATGAGCATAAATCAATCAGATCCTTTTGTTCCTGAGAATAGGCAAACTCATTTGTAAAAGAATATTTAAAGGCTTCATTAAAGGCAGCATTTACATTTCCTAAAATAAAATTTTTAGAGCCGTATGTTTCCCTGATTTCCTGATCATTTGGAAGATTAACACCCAATAAATAGGCGGTTCTTGTGTCGCCAGAATATGTTAATGTATTATAAACATTAGCTGTAGGGGAAGTGAAATCTTTCTTTTTATATTTATCATCCCAGGGCATTTTTGCTTCAAAATAAGCAGAATTGTCAGTTAGTTTTTTCATCATTTCAACTTTATTTTTATCAATGAAAAATACTGCACCTTCATAATGGGCTTTTGCTTTTAAGGGATCAACATAGCTTTCAATAAAACCATTTATAGTTTCTATTGTTGGAGTATCTTGCACCCAGGCAATGTTATATTCTTTGAATTCCTCCAGATCCCCACTTTCAAAGTATTGGGCTAAAAGCATTAATACTTTTGCTTGTTTTTCTGAAGCGTAGACACTTGCTTTATTTAAATAATAAATAACATCTTTTAATTCTTTTGCATACAGGCCAGGTTCAATATTTTGATTTCCTGCTCTGTAAACGAGTTCTTTAATTTTTCCATCTTTTTTAACAAGTTTTGAGTTAAGTTGGTTTTGTGGTTTAAAATTTTCAATATCTTCCAAAGTAATATTATCATAAAAATTTACAGCACTAGCTTGGATAATATCTTTTTCACCTTTTGGAGCTTGCGCTGTTTTTATTTTATCAAATTCAGGATCAAAAATAATTGGTTCTAAAGTATCGATTTTTGCTAGCAAAAGATCTGCACTTGTTAAATCAAATAAGGCATGATTTTTTAAAGCAACAGTTGAGGCATCTATCAATTCTTGTTTCGTAAATTTTGGAACAAATTTAACGCCATTATCATCATGAATGCCATAATTTATCCAAATTCTTTTAAGATAGGTTCTAATTTTGTCCAGAACTTTTGTATCAATTCCTTGCGAATGAGTTATAATTTGAGTCAAAAAATCCATTAATTCAAGGTTATATTTGTAATTTTGATCATAAGTTATTCTATCACCAGCTTGGGCAGCTTTTGAAAGATAATAGGCCAGGATTTTTTGATTTAATTCTAATTCACTAAAGCCATCAGCATAAAGCTGAATGATTCCATATTCATCGACACGTTCAATAAGGTATTTTCGGTCATTTGGTGATGAGGGTCTGAATAGTGAGCATGATGTCAGGATTAAGATTAGGATTGGGATTAAGATTAAGATCAATTTTGATGTATAAGGCCTTGTTTTCATATAGATACTCCTTAATAATTCTTGCAACTTACTGCTTACATCTTAAAACTTACGATTTATGATTAAAAATTGTCAAGGCAAATTGCTAAGGGCCTGTTTTTTTTATGATTTAGATTTTTTTAGACCTTCCTGTTGAAAGTTTTACTATGATGTGATATAATTTATTTATATTGAAATCTATTTATTAGGAGAATATTATGGCAAATCAAAATAGGTCAAATAGGCTTGGCAAACTTGAATGGGGACCTCAGCCAGTTGAACCTGATTATCCATCCCAACCTGATCCAAAGAAAGAAAACCAGGGTAAAAAGAAGAAAAAAGGAAGTATAAGAAGATAAATTAAAGGAGAATATTATGACAAAGAAAAAAGCAACAAGAATTAAAGGTGCTTTATATGATCAAGGTGAAGATTTACCAAAACCAAATGCCAGAGTACAAAAACCAACACCACCAAAAGCCAAAAGATAGTTAGTTTAAAGCCGGATAAGATGTTTAAGATCTTAATTAATACTGAAATGTATTTCAAGTAAAAGCAATTCTTTATTTTTATCATTCATTTATAAAAATCTAATTAATTAAAAGATGCCAATCGTATTAATTAAACCTTGAGTGTATTACAAAAAAAAGAATTTTTCTTTTTATTGATAATTGATCACACACACATTGTTTTTTTAGAAAAAAATCTCCTTCATTTAGTTGATATTTATTTTTTCCTAATATAATTTTAAAGCATGAAAGTATATTTAGCAAAAAGTGCTGGTTTCTGTATGGGGGTAAAAAGGGCTGTTTCTCGTGTTGGAGACGTTCTTGATGCAAAAGAGCCATATGTAAGGGTTTCAACCTATGGAAGCCTCATTCATAATAGACCAGCTGTTGATATGTTAAAAAATAAATCAGTTAATGTTGTTAATAATATTGATGACATTGACTGTGATGTTTTAATTATTCGTTCACATGGCATTCCGCCACAAGAAAGAAAAAAGATTCTTGAAAAAAAAGTTAAGATTATTGATACAACTTGTCCTAAAGTAGCCAAGGTTCAATCGATTATTAAAAAACATGCCCTAAAAGGTTATAATATCATTATTGCCGGTGATAAGGATCACTCAGAAGTTAAATCATTAATGGGTTTTTCACATGATAAGGGTTTTGTGGTTGCAAGTGCTGATGATATTAGAAAGCTTCCAGATTCTTTGTCAAAAGTTTGTTTTGTTTCTCAAACAACTCAAAATCAAGATGCTTTTGAAGATTTTACAAAAGCAATAAATGAGAAATATCCAGAGGCTTTGGTTTTTAATACCATTTGCTATGAAACAAGTAATCGTCAAAATGAATTGAAATATCTTTCTTTGGAAATGGACGCGATTTTAGTCATTGGTAGCAAAGAGTCAGCTAATTCACAAAGGCTTTATGAAATCGCCAGGGAATTAAATAACAATGTTTTTTTTGCAGAAGATGTCGATGATATCGACTTTAGGGGGTTTGCAAAGTTTGACAAAGTTGGGATAACAGCTGGAGCTTCCACCCCAAATTGGATAATTGATAAATTTTATTCAGCCTTATTGCTTATTAAAGGAAAAAGTGAGAACAGTTTTAAGTGGTTTATTAAAAGATGCTGGGCACTTTTTGTTTTATCTAGAATGTTAACTGCTACAGCTGCTGTTGCTTTAACTTATGCAAACTCCCAAATGTTGGGAATAAAGTCAGATCTTAACTTATATATAAGTATATTTTGTTACGTGTTATTTATCCATGCCTTTAATGATTTGCTTGATAGGCAGGTGCTAAATCCCTTTTTTCTCTTTTTTCAAAGAAAGGTATCACGAGGAATTAACTATGCAATTTACATTTTAGCATTTATTGTTTCATGTTTTTTTGCTTATCAAATTGATGTTTCTGTTTTTGTTTTACTTATTGTAATTATGTGCACATTGTTTTTAATTTCTTATAAAAAAGAAGCATTCTATTCTATCAAGAAGCTTCCAGCTTCAAAAAATATTGTTATTACTATTGCCTGGATTTTTTTAACTTTAGTTTTGCCCTTATTCATTTCACCCTCAAAGTTTAGGTTTGAATCCTTGTTTACGGCTTTGATTTTTACTATGACAATCATTTTTGCAAGATCCATGGTTTCAAGCTATGTTGATTATGCAAAAAACAAAATCGTGGGCTCAGAGGTTTTATCAGTATTTTTAGGAGAGAAAAAGTTTAAGCTTTTCGCGATTTTTCTGATTGTTTTGAGTTTAGCCTTGTTTTGCACTTATTACTTTGTTTTTATGGAAAGAATATTTGTTATATATTTGCTTTTGCCGCTTGTTGTTTGGCTTACGATCTCTAATTTGAAAGTTACGCGATACTTTATTTTTAGTTTAAGACTTACAGCTTTAATTGATCTTTTATTAATCTTTGCAGGGCTTTTAAGTGTATGAAGGAATTCATAGATAAACTTTCTAGCTTATCTGATTTATCAGCAATAACTTTTAAAATTAATGAATTTATCCAGAAAGCAGAAGCAGGAGCCTTTGTTGAATTTATCTTGGACCTTATTGAAGATGTTATTAAAGGTTCTGTTAAATCAAGAAGAATCCTTATAGCTTTTGTTATGTCTGACATTAAAAGCCAGCTAAGTATTTCAAAGGCAAAAGAAATAGTAAAAAAAGCACAAGAATTAGGTTTTGCAGATATTATTAACGCTATTATTGATCCTCAAATGAAACTTAAGAAGAAAACAGTTTTAGAAAAGGAAATCGAACTTTACAGTGAAACCCAAGGAAACGAGGAAAAGACTCTTGGCTATAAAAAAAATATAGCCAGAAAAGCAGATCGCTTAACTATTGAAAAACTATGCTTTGATAAAAATCCAGATGTAATTAAAAACCTTTTATTAAATCCAAAGCTTATTTTGGCAGATGTAATTAAAATTGCAGCCCTCAGACCAAATAATCCCAAAGTATTATCCGTTTTAAAGAAAAACCCAAAATGGATATCTCAAGGACCAATCAGAAATGCCTTAGTCCAAAATCCATACACTCCTTTAGACATTTCACTGCTTTTACTTACTTCTCTTTCCAAAAATCAGCTTAAGGATGTCTCTTGCAATACCTTAATACATCCGATTTTAAGGGAATTGGCTGGGAGGATAGTGGTAAGTGGTAAGTGGTAAGTAGAGTATCATGCTCCTTCTTAAATTGAAAATTTAAAATTGATTGTTGATTATTAATTATTTTCCACTCTTTAATTTTCAGTAATCAACAATCAATTCTAAATTATCAATAGTCAGCGGTTTTTAATAAACATTTGACATCTTCAACTTTACAAATTAACACATATCCCCTGTGAAAAAATTAACTCAACAGGGAAATTTATTAAATGGCGAAAAATCTTATAGTTGTTGAATCTCCTACAAAAGCAAAAACTCTAAACAAATATCTTTCTAAAGATTTCGACATATTAGCTTCAAAGGGGCATGTTAAAGATCTGCCCCCAAGTCAATTTGGCGTTGATTTGGAAAATGATTTTGCAGCTGAATATCAAATAATAAGTGGTAAATCATCAATTATTAAAGAGATTAAAAAATATGCCAAAAAGGCTGAAAATATTTATCTGGCTCCTGATCCTGATAGGGAAGGAGAAGCTATAGCCTGGCATATTGCAGAAGAATTAGGACTTACTGATAATATTTATAGAGTATTGTTTAATGAATTTACAAAGAAAAAGATCACAGAAGCTGTTAGTAAGCCCTTAAAACTTGATAAAAATAAATATGAAGCTCAAATCGCCAGAAGAATTCTTGATAGGATTGTTGGTTACAAAATAAGTCCTTTATTATGGGAAAAAGTAAGGCGAGGTTTATCAGCTGGAAGAGTTCAGTCAGTTGCTCTTCGAATAATTTGTGAAAGAGAAGCTGAGATTTTAAAGTTTATTTCTGAAGAATATTGGTCCTTTTTAGCTCTTTTTGAGCTTGAAAATAAGGACAATTTTGAAGCAAAGCTTTTTAAAAAGAAAAATAAAAAGATAAAGGTTTCCAATAAAGAAGATGCTGACAAAATCGTAAAAGAACTTAATGAGCTTGATTATAAGATTGATAATGTTGAGAGAAAAGAAAGGTCAAGGCACGCAGCTCCTCCATTCATTACTAGTACCTTACAACAAGAAGCTTTTAGAAAGCTTAGGTATCCTGCCAGGAAAACAATGATGGTCGCTCAAAAGCTTTATGAAGGCATGGAAGTAGGCGGTGAACAGGTTGGTTTGATTACTTACATGAGAACTGACTCTGTTAGGGTTTCAAGTGAAGCTGTTTCAGATGTGCGAGGTTTTATTAAAGACGTATATGGACCTGAATATTTACCTGAAAAACCCAATTTTTATAAAAACAGAAAATCAAGTCAAGATGCTCATGAGGCTATAAGACCCACTTCTTTTGGTCATAGCCCAGCAACAATTGCAAAATATCTGAAAAAAGATGAATTAGCATTATATAGGTTAATTTGGAATCGCTTTGTTGCATCTCAAATGAAGTCAGCCTTATATGATTCAACCACAATAGATGTAGCTGGTGGTGATTATATATTTAGAGCAACTGGTTCTATTCTGAAATTTAAAGGCTTTTTAGAAGTATATACAGAGGGCCAGGATAACGACCAGGGCGAAAATGATAAAGATTATAATTTGCCAGATGTTGAAAAGGGGCTTATTTGTTTCTTGAAAAATCTAGATCCTAAACAGCACTTTACTCAACCGCCACCTCGATTTACTGAATCTTCCCTTGTAAAAGAACTTGAAGAAAAAGGTGTGGGCCGTCCTTCAACTTATGTTAGTATTCTAACAACCATTCAAAGCAAAGAATATGTTCAAAAAGAAAAGGGAAGTTTTAAGCCTACTGATTTAGGTATGATAGTTACTGAGCTTTTATGCGAATCCTTTCCAAAAATAATGGATGTTGCTTTTACAGCTCATATGGAAGAAGAGCTTGATGAAATTGAGGAAGGAAAAAGGAATAGGCTTGAGACTTTAAATGAATTTTATGATGGATTTTCAACTACCTTGGCCGAAGCTAAGGAAGGCATGAGGAATGTTAAAAAAGAAAAAATACCCACTGATGTAATCTGTGAAGAATGCGGTAAGACTATGGTTATTAGATGGGGTAGAAATGGACGGTTTTTAGCATGCTCAGATTATCCTACGTGTCACAGCACTTCGGAGTTTGCCACGGATGAAAAAGGTAAAATTGAAATCGTTAAAGATGAAATAGTTGATACCGAATGCCCAAAATGCAAAGGCCAAATGAAGGTAAAGTATGGGAAATTCGGCAGATTTCTATCTTGCGTTGATTATCCAAAATGTAAGGGAACTAAGCCCTTTGTTACAGGCGTCAAATGTCCTGAAGAAAATTGCGAAGGCGAAGTTATTGAAAGGCGCTCAAAAAGAGGATCTGTATTTTATGGATGTTCTAAGTTTCCAAACTGTGCTTTTGCTACATGGTATGAACCCGTTGACAAAGCTTGCCCAAGTTGCCAAAATCCAATTCTAGTTATTAAAAGAGATAAATCAGGAAAAGCTTCATTGGTTTGTATTAAGCATAAGTGTAAGTATAAAGAGGAAGTTAAAGAAGAAGAATAGTATTCAGTCGTTAGTATTTAGTATTCAGTTTGGAAAAATACAGAATACAGGATACTGAATACAGAATAACAATATACATTTTGGTATAATGAAATCTATAAATATTATTGGTGCAGGTTTAGCTGGTTCTGAGGCGGCCTTACAATTAGCTAGTTTCGGGGTGAAAGTTCGGCTTTTTGAGATGAAGCCTAATAAGTATTCTGAGGCTCATTCTCTGCCTGGCTTTGCTGAACTTGTTTGTTCAAATTCTTTGAAATCAATTCAAACACACAGGGCTTCTGGTTTATTAAAAGAAGAGTTGCAGCTTCTTGGGTCTTACTTAATTAAATATGCTGAAGCGACATCTGTTCCGGCTGGTAAGGCTTTGGCTGTTGATAGAGAACTTTTTTCAGGGCTTGTTACAAAAGAGATTGAAAATAATCCTAATATTGAAGTCATAAAGCAAGAGTTAACATCAATTAATTCCAATGAACCTACAATAATAGCTACTGGTCCATTAACAAGTGAGTCTTTTGCAGAAGAAATAGCTAAACTAACAGGCCAGGAACATCTTTATTTTTTCGATTCAATTGCGCCTATTGTGGATGCTGAGTCTTTGGATTATAGCAAGATGTTTGAAGCATCTAGGTACCTTGGGCTAGCTAGCCAATCGCCTGGGATTCTGAAACAAGTTCAGGATGACATTCAAAGTGGAGATTATTTAAATTGTCCAATGTCAAAAGATGAATATTATGCTTTTGTTGATGCTCTTGTTAATGCAGAGCTTGCTAAAGTTCACGACTTTGATAAAAAATCATTATTTGAAGGCTGTTTGCCGGTTGAAGAAATAGCTTCTCGAGGTAGAGAAACTTTAGCCTATGGTCCATTAAAGCCCGTTGGTTTGGGTAAGGATATTCGCGAGGTTTATGCAGTTGTGCAACTTAGAAAAGAAAATAAAGAAGCATCGATTTATAATTTAGTTGGCTTTCAAACGCGCCTTTCTTTTTCTGCACAGAAAAGAGTTTTTCGAATGATTCCAGGTCTTGAAAAAGCTGAATTTGTTAGGCTTGGAAGAATGCATAAAAATATGTTTATTAATTCTCCAGACTTGTTAAATGCTAACATGACTTTTAAGGGAAATAAAAATATTTATTTCGCTGGCCAAATAAGTGGTGTTGAAGGCTATGTTGAATCAATCATGTCTGGCTTGTGTGTGGCTAAACAACTTTATGCAAATTTATCTAATGCTGAATTCATAAAACCACCTTTGACTACAATCTGTGGTTCTTTGTTAAACTATATTTTAAACTCAGATCCAAAATATTTTCAACCAATGAATGCAAATTTTGGAATTCTGCCAAAATCAGAAAATAGAATTCCTAAAAAACAAAGAGGCTCTTTTTACGCGAAAAGATCTTTAAGGGATTTCAATGATTGCTTATCAGCTTGCATATAAATGAGTATTAATTTTCTCCATTAGAAAAAAAGGGCTTGGATGTTTTATGATATAATCCTCTGCTCCATTATTATAAGCTCGATTAATGTCTTCAGCCATGTGAGTTAGGAATATAACTCTAGCTTCATTTATTCGATCATCAGTTTTAATTTTCTGACATAGCTTAAAACCTTCAATATCAGGTAAGTTAAAATCAATGAAAATTAAATGTGGTTTGTATTTTACGGCTGCTGCAAGCCCATTTCGGCCACTTGTTGCATAATAAATGCTAACATTGCTAGAATTTTCTTTGATATAATACTTCAATATATCAATATCTTTTTTTTCACTATCAATTATCAGTATTCTTCGATCCAAAATCTTTACACTCCTTGAAAAAGAATGGCCTATTGTTACAAATTAAATTATATTTTTCAATAATATTCTGGATACTGCCTAGATCTTAATTTTAATCTTAATCTTAATCTTAATCTTAATCTCAATCTTTAATCTAATTTTGGTCACCAGTCACCAGGCACCAGAGCACCAGGGAAGAGTTTATCATTTACAGCTATGTTTAATCCAATCTAAGTAATCAACGTGGCCATCTTTTATCTTTATTGATATTATTTCTGGCACTTCATATGGGTGATGTTCTAAAACAGTCTCTTTTACTTTATTAAAATTCCCAGCTATTGTCTTCATCATTAAAAAACATTCGTTATCTTTGCAAAGCTTGCCTTTCCACCAATACATTGATGTTATATTATCAACAATATTTACACAAGCAACTAGCTTCTTTTCTAAAAGCACACTAGCGATTTTTTCACCGACGTCTTTGTTTGGTGCTGTTACAAACACTGTTATATAGTTATCCATTTTTTTCTCTTCTATTAATTATTAATTATTATATTAATTAAATAAGCGCATAAAAACCTCCACATACTTTTCCCTCTGATCTGCTTTTCCCCCAAGCCCACTTAACCGAAGCTCCAAATCCGCAATTCTTCTTAATCGATTAAGTGCGAGGGCTGCTTCATCGTAATTGTTTCTTGAAACCTGCGATTTATGCGCTTTAATCGCCTTCGTTTTTGCTTTGGCTTCATTTTTATTAAGAAAAGAAAGAAAATTATATTCGTTCATATTATATCTAAGCCACAGGCTTTCATAAAACCAGATTTCTTTTAAATCCTTATTCAAGTGCTCATTCTGCTTAAAGGCTGCTTTTACCAGGTCTGCTGAAAGCTTGTGAGTTGAGTGATTATCTTTAAAGTCTGGCATTATTAGAATATTTGCTTTAAGGTTTAAAAGTAAATTGCTTAATTTAATTATGTCTTGTTTGTTTAATTTCCCAGATTCATAAAAAGCTAAATTTAAAAATAAAAGATTCATGTTTAATAATTTTGCTTCTTGTTCTGATTCTTTTTTTCTTAAATCTGTTTTTGCTTGAATAGAATTGTTTTTAGTAATACCTCTGTGACCAGAGGTCATAACGATGTTTGTTATATGATTATTTTTAGCTAGTTTATAAATTGTCCCACCAGCACTAATAGCGGAATCATCGGGATGTGGAGAAATTACAATAATATTTTGTTTTTTATAAGTGCTTTGGTCTAAGATTTTAATTTTTGGGTTTTTAATTTCAAATTTCTGACTTATTAAATTTTCATCGCAGATAATTGTTAAATCTTTATGCATTTTCAAAAAAGTAGCTGGGTGTTTAGCAGATAAATTGTTATTTAGTAATTCTTTTAGGGCTTGTTTTTTGTTTTCTCCCCAGACTGCTAAAATTATTTTATCACTTCCAAGAATAGTTTGAATGCCGACTGTAAATGCTTTATTTGCAGGATGCTTAAACTTGTTTAAGTTAGCCTTTGAGAAATTAACCTTTCTAGTCCATGAAAAATAAGGTGACCCTGGATCATTAAAAGCAATGTGTCCATTTTCTCCAAGACCTAAAAGTGCGAGGTCTATATTGTTTGAAGTTTTAATTTTATTTTCAAAATCGCTAAGGATAAAAGCTTCATTTAGGAGTTTTTGATTAAAGGTTGTTAACCTCTTATAAAGATTCTTAAGTTGTTTTTGAAAGAAAAAAGCAAAACTTTCTTTTTTATTAACACCATAATATTCATCTAATGCAAAAAGCTTTGACGTTAAAAAAAGCTCTTCATAAGCATGAAGCTTTTTGTAAAACCCAAGAGGTGTGTTTCCCGCGGGTATAAGAAAATTCGATTTAGGCTTAATCAAAGCTTGCTTCACAAAAAAACCAAGAATCTTATCAGAAAATTCATTGTAATTTTTGCATGTAATTATTTTCATATTTTCTCTTTTTTAAGCTTGTAGCTTGTAGCTGGTAGCTTGTAGGATTATAATTAAAGAACACAAAACATACAAATAATTATAAAGACAACTACAAGCTACCTGCTACCAGCTACAAGCTAATACTCAATCCCCTCTCTCTCCAAAACCCCATCAGCATAATAATGCTTTACTTCTTTCATCTCAGTTACCAGGTCTGCCTTTTCAATGATATTTTCAGTAGCGTATCTTCCTGTTAATACTAATTCACAGTCCTTTGGTTTTGATTCTATAAGTTCAAGGATATCATTTTCATTTATAAGGCCAAAGTATGATGCTACTAATATTTCATCAAGAATAACAACATTATATTTGCCTGAGATTAATTCGTCTTTTATTTTTAATAGGGCTTTTTGAGTAATTTTAATATGTTCTTTTTTAACCTCATCTTTTGAGATACATTGAGGTTTCCTCCAAAATTTTTCTATAATAATATTATCTAATTTATTAAATACTTCTTCTTCACCACTAAATCTTGCTTTCATAAATTGAGCAAAATAGATTTTTTTCTTTTGGCCGGAAGCTCTGATTGCGAGCCCAATAGCTGCGGTGGTTTTTCCTTTTCCATTTCCTGTATAAACTTGTACTTTTCCTTCTAACATAAAATTCTCTTTTCACAAAGCAACATATTTGAAAATTATATTGATGTTTGATTTATTTATCAATATTCTTTTAATAAATTTGATGAAAATTATTTGGGGAAAAAATGAAAAAAGTTCTTAAAAAAAATGATTTATCCTGGAAATGCCCAAAAAGTTTATTGAAGTTTACTACTACAGACCAAATTAAACCAACTAATTCAATAATTGGACAAGATAGAGCATTAAAAGCACTAAACCTAGGCGCCAAGTTACAGTCTAAAGGATATAATGTTTTTGTATGTGGTGATTGTTCAACAGGTAGAACATCAATAGTGCAATCTTTTTTAAAAGATCTTCCTAAAAGAGATACTTTGCCTCCAGACAGGTGTTATGTTTATAATTTTAAAAAGGAAGATAACCCTCAATTAATTACTTTAGATGCTGGCAAAGGTTCTAGGTTTAAAAGAGATATGAAAGATTTTATTGAACTATTAATGAAGAATCTTCCTCCAATTTATGAGGGAGAGGCATTTACTGTTGAAAAAGACAGGTTGTTAAAAAAATATAGCGACAATGAAGCCTATGAATTTAAGCAATTTGAAGATGATCTAAAAGCTGTAGACCTTTCTTTGGTTCAAATGCAGGTTGGTGCTGTTTTAAAACTGGATATTGTTCCAATAATTGATGGTCAAGAAGTTGATTTCATGAAACTTGAAGAAGCCTTAAAAGCTGGAAAAATTAAAGAAAAACGCTTTGAAAAATTTAAGGAAGACTATGAAAAGTTCAAGGTAAATCTTGATAATCTTGTTAAAAAAAGTCGCCTTCAAAATAAAGAATTAATGAAAGACCTAACTACTCTTGCTCAAAAAGTTGGTATGGGTGTTATCAAAGATTACATGGATGATATTTTCAGAGATTATACGAATGAAAGAATAATAAATTATCTTGGCTCTGTATTACAACACATTCTTGATAATCTGGATCTCTTTGTGGAAGAGAGCGATAAAATTTATATGAGAATGACTAAAAAAAGAAGACAAGCAGCTGATGAGGTAATTTATTATCAAGTTAATTTGATTCAAGATAGCACAGAATATGAACGCTTCCCCGTAATTTTTGAAACCTATCCAACTTATTCAAATCTTTTTGGAATTATTGAAAAAGAATATGATAAAGATAGAAATGGTATTTATTATACTGATTTTACTAAAATTAAAGGGGGTTCATTATTAAAAGCAGATGGCGGTTTTTTGCTTGTAAATGCCATGGATGTTTTGATGGAAGTAGGAGCGTGGAAAACATTAAAAAGAGTTATGAGAACCAGAAAGCTTGAAATACAGAATTTTGATGCTTTCTTGCAATTATCAATAAGTACCATAAAGCCAGAACCAATAGATATTAATGTTAAGGTTATTATGATTGGTGATCCTCACATTTATCAACTCTTATACCATTATGATGAAGACTTTAAGAAAATATTTAAGGTTAAAGCTGATTTTGATACTGAAATGGATAATACTAAAAAAAATGTTGATAACTATGCTCATTATATAAAAAGGGTTATTGACGAAGAAAAAATGCTGCCATTTTCTCAAAGTGCTGTTGCAACAATTATTGAGCATGGAGTTCGTAAGGCCGGAAGAAAAAAGAAAATCGTAAATAAACTTGGCGAAATCGCAGATTTATTAAGAGAAACAAATTTTTGGGCCCTGGAAGATAAGACAAAGCTTGTTAAGCCTGAGCATGTAAAAAAAGCAGTTAGCGAAGGAATTCTGAGGCATCAGCTTTTAGAAGAAAAAATAAAAGAACTTATTGCTGATAAAATCTTTCTTATTGATACAAAAGGAAAAAGAGTTGGCCAAGCCAATGGGTTGGCAGTTTATAGTCTTGGTTATTATTCTTTTGGAAAACCTTCAAGAATTACTGCTACAGTTTCAGCTGGAAAAGCAGGTATAATTAATATCGAAAGAGAAGCAAAATTAAGCGGCAAATCACATAATAAAGGTGTGTTGATTTTATCAGGATATTTACGAGAAAAGTTTGGAAGTAAAGCCCCCTTTAATCTTTCCGCCACTGTTGCATTTGAACAATCTTATGGTGGTGTTGATGGTGATTCTGCCACTATGGTTGAAACATTGGTTTTAATGTCAGCTATATCTCAAGTTCCTTTAAGGCAAGATGTTGCTGTAACAGGCTCTATGAACCAAAAGGGTGACGTACAAGCAATTGGCGGCGTAAACGAAAAAATCGAAGGCTTCTATGAAATTTGTAAAATACAAGGTTTAACTGGCACTCAAACTGTTATAATACCTGCCTCAAATGTGGGTGATTTGGTTCTAAAAGATGAGATCGTTGAAGCTTGTGAAAAGAAAAATTTTCATATTTATGCAGTATCATGTGTTGATGACGCCATTGAGATTATGACAGGATTAAAAGCTGGAAAGCTTAATAAAAAAGGCGAATTTCCTGAAGCCTCTGTGAATGGATTGGTTGTTCAAAATCTTAAAAAGCTTGCAAATGTTTTAGAGTCTAAGAAAAAAGAAGAGAAGAAATAAGGGGCAAGGGAACAAGAGCGCAGGAGAACAAGAGAACAAGGAGTTTCAACAGTGGACAAAGAAGCACTCTTTTATAAACCCTTGGAAAAAAACAAAGTTCAATGTAATCTTTGCAATCATAATTGTGTAATTCCAGAAAACAAATTCGGTCTATGCAATGTTAGACAAAATTTTACTGGAAAACTATATTCTTTAGTTTATGGAAAGTTGTGTGCTGCTAGTATTGATCCAATTGAAAAAAAGCCTCTTTATCATTATTATCCAGGTTCAAAATCATTTTCAATAGCTACAGTTGGATGTAACTTAAAATGCCTGTTTTGCCAAAATCATAATATTTCACAAATTAGTGATGGCTTAATTTATGGCGAATATCACAAGCCTGATGAAATTGTTAAAATGGCAAAGCAAGCAGGATGCGAAACTATTGCTTATACCTATACTGAACCAACTGTTTTTATTGAGTATGCCTATGATGTTGCAAAGCTTGCTTCAAAAGAAGGAATAAAAAATATCTTTGTTACAAATGGTTTTATGTCAAAAGAAGCGATTGCTTATATTTTGCCGTTTTTAGATGCTTGTAACATTGATTTAAAATTTTTTAATGATGAAACTTATAAGAAATACACAGGTGCAAATCTTGAAGCAGTCTGTGATAATATAAAGTTTCTAAAAGATAAAGGGATTTGGCTTGAAATAACTACTTTATTAGTCACTGGGCTAAATGATTCTGAAGCTGAAATAAAAAATATTGCGGAATTTATTGCCTCAGTTGATAAAAAAACGCCATGGCATATTTCAAGGTTTTATCCAAATTACAAAATCCAAGATCGACATCCTACGAACATTGAAAAATTTAGAAAGGCAATTGAAATAGGCAAAAACTCAGATCTTGAATATATTTACATTGGAAATGTTCCCGGTGATACCAATGCTAATACCTATTGTCCTGATTGTGATAAGGAGTTAATTAACAGATTTGGATATAGGATATCAGAAATAAATATTACTGATGGTAAGTGCGAGTATTGTGGGAAAGGGATACCAGGCGTTTTTTATTAATCGAATTTTACTTTGAAGTCTACAACAGAGTGTCTAAAAACTAAAACCTTTAGTCTTGGGCTGACTGCGATTAGCATTTCATATTTTGTAAACCAGCTTATAGGCCCTTTAATAACCTCTCCATCACTTAAAGTAACAGTAACTTCTTTTGAGTTTTTTACAGTTTCTTCTAGTAAAATATTAGGTATGAAATATCTGTCTTTTATTTTTTCAGATGGCATTAGTTTTTTTCTACGGGTCATTTCATCAACTTTTATTAGCTTTGAAATTGGACCACCATTTGAGTATTTATAAATACATTTGGTTTCAATTTTTTTGACTTCAATTGTTTCTTCTCTTGATAAGGCTACAACGAAATCATAAGATTTTACTTCATTAACTAAACCATTAATTGTTCTTCTGCCAGTAAGTTTAAATGTAAGACGAGATTTTCGTCTCATTATATTTGCAAGATAGCGTTCAGCCTGTTTTCTTTCTCTTGCTGCTTCTTCAGTGGCGATACCTAGTTTTTCAACATTCTTGGCTTGAACTCCGTCGTCAGTTTTAAACATTTCAAATTGAACTTCATCGCCTTCAATCAATGAATATTTTTTAAAATTTTTAACATATTTTCGATGAACAAAAACCTCTTTTCCATCATTTGTAAGAATAAATCCAAAGCTTTTATTTTCATCAAACCATTTAATTCGACCGATTTGCAGCTCGACCTGTTTTTCTGATTCACTCATTTGATGACCCCGGGAAATTAATAAATAACAATTTTAAGTAGTTATATATAGTCGTTTAGCAAGTTCTGTCAAGTGGAATATGGCTTCTATTAATAAGAATCTGCAATTTTCTTGTAATTAAATATTAGCTGTTTTACTTATTAAGCTATGGATAATGAAGAATATATGACATTAGCTTTAATCGAAGCTAAAAATGCTGAGTTAAAAAATGAGGTTCCAATTGGAGCAATAATCGTATTAGAGGATAAAATATTATCAAAAAAGCATAATTCAGTTATCACAAATAATGATCCAAGTGCTCACGCTGAAATTAATGCGATTAAAGATGCCTGCAAGAAAACCGGAAATTATCGATTAAATGGAGCAGTTTTATATACAACTATTGAACCATGTATAATGTGCGCAGGAGCCATTATTAACGCAAGAATTGCCAAAGTAGTTTTTGGTGCCCAAGATCCCAAGTGGGGCGCTTTTGGGAGCCTTTATTCTATCCATAAAGATATTCGACTTAATCATCAAGTGGAAGTTGTTTCCGGAATTATGGAAAGTGAATGTGCTGTATTGATGAAAGAGTTTTTCGCGAATAGAAGATAGTTTCGAAATTTGCGCGCTTGCCTGATTTTAGAAAAGGAAATCGGGTGTTTAACTCAAAAAAAGACGGGTCAAAATCCCCTGCGAGGATTTTGCCCTTGATCTCACCTGGCCATTTTCCAAGTATAAGTAAAATGAAATTTCCAAGTTAAAAACAATTAAAGGTCGAGATTTCATTTAACTTCTCTGAGATTTTCATAAAAAATAAGTAGTGCAATGTTATGTTTATGTTTATGGATTGACATTTAGGAAAAAGGTACTATTTTATGCGACATCTCACTTTCTTTTCTGGGTGCTGCTCGGCATAATGGCGAGAATCCGTCAGGTCCGGAAGGAAGCAGCGGTAACGTCCTCTTTTGGGTGCGCAGCACCCTGAAAATCATATTTGATTTTTAGGAAGACGTAGATCAGCACTCACGAAAAGAAAGTGATTTTATTTTATAAGAAGGTTTATTTTGACTTACCAAGTTTTTGCAAGAAAGTATAGACCTCAGAAGTTTGCTGAAGTAGCAGGTCAAGAACACATCAAAAAAACATTGAAAAACGCTATTTTAAATAATAGAGTAGCACATTCTTATCTTTTTTCTGGCAGTCGTGGTGTTGGTAAGACTACTTTGGCAAGGCTGTTGGCCAAGGCTTTAAACTGTCAAAAACCTGAAGACCATGAGCCGTGCGGGGTTTGTGATTCTTGCATTGAAATTAAAGAAAGCTTTTCACCTGATGTTATTGAAATTGATGGGGCATCTAATCGTGGTATTGATGAAATTCGAGATCTAAGGGAAAAAGTTGCTTATTTGCCTAGTAAATCTAAGTATAAAATTTATATAATAGACGAAGTGCACATGCTGACAATGGAAGCCTTTAACGCGCTTTTAAAGACCTTAGAAGAACCCCCAAGACATGTTAAGTTTATTTTTGCAACAACGGAACCACAAAAAGTGCCTGAAACAATTTCATCTAGGTGCCAGCATTTTTCATTTTCAAAAATTGGTAAAATAGTTGTTAGAGATAGACTATTTGAAATAGCACAAAGTGAAAATATTAAAATAAGTGAAGAAGCCTTACATTTAATTTCAAAATATACTGATGGTTCTTTAAGAGATGCCGAATCTATCTTTGATCAAGTAATTTCATTTGTTGGAAATAATATAGAAGAAGCAGATGTTGAAACCCTTTTAGGTATTCCACCACATGATTCTATTCGAAAGGTTGTAAAAAGCATTTATCTTAAAGAGGCTGAAAAGGTTTTAGAAATAACGCGTGAACTTTTAGCACATGGTTATGAAATAGTTACCTTTTATGATGCTTTAACAGATGAAATCAGAAATATTTTGCTTTCAAAACTTGTTTCAAAGAGAATTGATATAGCGGTTGATCCTGAAACTGAGGCAAAGCGTGATATTAGTGAAATTGAGCAGATGCTTGATATTCTTTATAAGTGGCGATTTCAAATAGTTAAAAGCGAGCTTGCTGATACCTTAATTGAATTTGTTTTTATTAAATTAATAAATATTAGACCAGCTATTCCAATAAGTGCTGCTCTTGAGATGCTTAACAATGTTGAAGCAAAAATTAAATCAAACAAATTTGTACAACAAGATCCAGTAAAAGAAAACAATGAAGAAATATCATTTAAAGTGCCTGCACAAGTTAGACATAAATTTGAAAACAAAGTTGAGAATGAAATTAACTCTTCTGCTGTAGCCGCTCCAATTGATTTACCTGCTCAATCTCCAATAGGAATTAAGGACAATGTTACTGACGCAGATAAGTGGAAACAGTTTTTGCAAACAATTGAAAAGGAAAATCCAATTATTCACGCTCAGCTCTTATTGGGAGAGGCCAGTAATTTTGATGATGATATTATTGAGATAAGCTTTCCGAAAGGGTTTTTTATGGCAGACAGGCTGCGCGAGGAGAAAATAAAAAAAGAAGTTGAAAAGCATCTTTCAATTTTTTGTGATGCAGAAAAGGTAATAGTAATAAGAGATAAAAAAGATACAAAAAAAAAGTGGAATAATAATGTTGGCAAGGAGTATCTAAAAGATAAAGTTGTTCAAGATACTCTAAAAGAATTTGGTGGAAAAATAATTAATGTAGAGGAAGTAAAAAAATGAATTTTGATTTTTCTAAGCTAGGAAATATCGCAGATATGATGAAGGAATTTAAAAACATCCAGGAAAAAATGCAAAGAATACAGGAAAAACTAGCTACTGTAGAGTTTGAGGTTTCTTCAGGCGCGGGAATGGTAAAAGTTTTTGCAAATGCAAAATCTGAAATATTGTCTATCAAGGTTGATGATACTTTAAGGCAAGAACCAGATTTTAATCTCATTCAAGATTTAATTGCAGCGGCTGTTAATGAAGCTCATCGCAGGGCCAAGGAAATAGCTGAAGAAGAAATGATGCAAGGTACTGGTTTTGATTTATCAATGCTAAAGAATATGTTTAATGTATGAAAAATCCCCTCTCTGAATTAATAAATGAATTATCCAAATTGCCTGGTATAGGCAGAAAATCCGCTTCAAAAATTTCTTATCATATATATAGATCAGATGAAGCTTATAACAAGCGCCTTTCCGAGGTGATTTGTGAAATTAAGCAAAAAATACGTCTATGTAAAATGTGTTTTTGTCTTACTGAAAAAGAAATATGCGAAATTTGTGATTCTGGTTTAAGAGATAAAAATATTTTGTGTGTTGTTAAAGAACCAGAAGATGTTTTTTTAATAGAAAAGACTCGAGAATTTCATGGAATTTATCATGTTCTGCATGGTTTGATTTCTCCAATTGATGGCATAAATCCTGCTGATTTAAAAATAGACGAGCTTTTAAAAAAGGTTGAAAATAATACTGTAACAGAAATTATTATAGCATTAAACCCCAATATTAAAGGAGACGCTACATCTTTATATATTTCAAGTATTCTTAAAAACAGAAATATAAAAATAACACGCTTAGCTTCTGGTTTGCCTTTTGGATCAGATCTTGAATACATCGATGATTTAACATTGAAAATGGCTTTAACAGAAAGAAGAGAAATGTAAGCAAAGAATGTTGACAAAGCACTTTTTAATTGTATTTTAGTTATTTTCATATATAGGTATTTAAATTTTTTTTTAATTTGTGGAGATCTTGAATGTCATTTATTAACTATTCTACAAAAGAGATAAATTGCAAAGTTGTTTATTATGGACCAGGATTAAGCGGAAAAACAACCAACTTACAGTATATCTACAATAAGGTATCACCTAAATCTAAAGGTAAAATGATATCTTTGGCTACTGATTCTGATAGAACTTTATTCTTTGATTTTCTACCTCTTTCACTTGGTGATATAAAAGGTTTTAAAACAAGATTCCATCTTTATACTGTGCCAGGACAGGTTTTCTATAATAATTCAAGAAAACTAATTCTTAAGGGTGTTGATGGGGTTGTTTTTATTGCTGATTCAAGAATCGAAAGAACTGAAGCTAATGTTGAAAGCTTTGACAATTTGACAGTTAATTTAAATGAACATGGTTATGATCTTGATTCTATACCATATATAATACAATATAATAAGAGAGATCTTCCTGATGTGATGTCTGTTGATGAGCTTAAAAATCTGCTTAATCAAGGTGAAAAACCTGATTTTGAGGCTTCTGCAATTAATGGTGATGGAGTTTTTGAATCCTTAAAAGCTATTGCTAAATTAGTGTTAAATGAATTTAAAAAAGAAAATCAGTAGATTTCCTATTGACAGCAAAAATAAAATTATATAGAAGTTTTCGCACTTTTGTCTAGCGATCTGGTGTAGCTCAGTTGGTAGAGCAATTGGCTGTTAACCAATGGGTCGGGGGTTCAAGTCCCTCCACCAGAGTTTAAAAAAAAAGGCCACTAACAATGTTTGTTAGTGGCCTTTTTTTTTAAACAATTGAAAATTGAAAATTGATTATTAATTATTCTCATTATTTCATTCAAGATTAAGTTCGCACGATAAGGTATGTATTCACGATAAGGTATGCAATAAAAAAGTCCTAGAATTTTCTCGCAGGTTTATAATTCAATACCTCTAAATAACTGTCGTCATTGGCACAATTAAGAATAGATAAAGATCCATTTTGAATTTTTAATCTGTGTAGAAATTTAATGTTTAAGCCCAATGTTTTGCAAAGGATGATTTTGATTGTATCCATGTGTGTTACAATGCAGATGTTTCCTTCTGGATGCTTGTTTTGAATGTCTAAAACACCTTTCCATACGTCTTTCTGAAAATCTTTTATACTTTTTCCATAAGATAAAATGGCTTTTTCTGGGCTTTTCCAGTATAGCTTAAAATTAACATCAGTATCCATTAATTTTTTTGCTTTTTCACCTTCCCACATATCAAGTGGAATTTCTGTAAATGGTTCACATAATGTTGGTGTAAGCTTTATCTTTTTTGCGATAAGTTCAGCAGACTCTACAGCTCTTTTAATTGGAGAGCAATAAAGAGCATCAAACTTTACATTATTAATTGTTTTAACAATTGTATTGATTTCTGTTTTGCCATTTTGGTTGAGGGAAATATCTTTTTTTCCCATAATGATTTTTTTTTCGTTCCAGTCTGTTTGACCGTGTCGGATAAGATATAAATAAGGCATAGTCGATCTCCTTTTAATAAGGGGTAGTGATAAGTATTCGGTATTAAGTAAATACCTAAAACTTATTTCCATCTATAAAACACTAAAGAGCTCTTATACTCAAATAATTTTAAATGTCAAATTTCTGAGGCAAAAAAATTTCTCTTTAATATCAATGGATCTATGGGGATTGCTCTCTTAGATGCTTAAATTTAGTGGGCAAAAAAGTTACTATCGTGTTATAAATTATTCAGGAGCGTATATAGAAACAGAAGCGTCGCCAGTAGTGCCTTGATATAGGAAATAGCCACCAACTCCTGCTCCTACAAGCAATAGGGCGAGAACTACCCATGCCACTGCTTTTTTTGTGTCCAGATTTACAATATCTTCAGACTCCATATTGGAAATTTTTGAACCAGGGTAGAATTCAGTGTTTGGCTTAAGTTTTGGTTTTTCTTCAAAACCAGCTTCAGTTTCTTTTTCTTCTCCAAACAAATCTTCACTTTCATCATTAAGGCTATCATCAGCTGATACAGCTTTTTGAGGCTCGCTTTTTTCGCTTTTTACAGGGTTTTCCTTTAACATCCCAGCTGAATCTATGTGGGAAATCAATATTTTTGAGAGGTTATCAACTGCATTTCCAGGAAGCTTAAGGTTTCTGCCTATTTTTGCTTTAAATGATTTTGTAAATACTCCTGTCCTGATGTCATATAACTGGCCTTTTAGTTTGTAATCAATTCCTTCTTTAACTATTGAAGATAAAAGGACTAATTGTGGGTTTAGGCTTGATTCTTTGCTTAGCTTTTCAACTATTGTTAAAAAATCTTGAGAAGGAGAGAGAGCAAATGGCTGGAAAAGTTCTTGAGGGTTAGATTTTTCAAGATTTGTTTCAATAGTAATCTCACCCTTGTTGGTTACAAAAGTTTTGTATTGAGTTTTATAGCCATTTTTCTCAGCTAGTAAATGATGTCTTCCTGGTAATACTTTTGGTATTAATACAGGAATATTTGATCTAGCTTCGCCAATATATTTTCCATTAAAATAGATTTTCACATCATCAGGATTTGATTTGACCCTAATGGTGGTTCTGTCATAAATTGAAATGTCTTTTTTTATTCTAGAAAATAGTTGGACAACCTTGGGAGGAACTTTTTTAGAATCTAATATATATTCATTATCATATTTAAATATATTTTCAAAAACTAACTTTGCGTTTGTCGGATCATCAGTTGCGATTAAGGATAGAGCTAAATATAAATTAGCTTCAAGGAAGTCTTTATTATCTCTTATAAATTCAAAATACTTACTATAAAGGTCTATGCTAATTTTTAAGGAATTAATGGCATCACCAAATTTTGCATAATCATATTCTTTCTTACCTTTTATGAAGTTTGTCATTGCTGTATCTATGGCTGTTTTATTTTCCTTTTTAGCAATTGTATTGAAATATCCGTCAATGTATTTTTGGGCCGTGGCTTCTTGGATTATAACAACTTTACCGCTTGAACTAAATTTAGTTTTCATTAGATTATAGATCTTATCCTTATTTGTTGTTGAAACTTCTTCTCCTGCTATTCCTGCTGATAAAAGTTTGGGCTTTGGAGCAGCGTACAGGCAATTTCCAACAGTGACTGTAAATAAAAAGTTTAGTGCAAGTAGTAGAGTCAGTGCTTTTTTCAATAGATTCATTTTTAGTTTAACCTCTTATTATTAAGATTTTAAGTAATATATCTTAAGTCATAAAATAAATTCAAGTTAATAGTGCTTATTGTTTTTTAAAAAGCACCTGCTTCCTCAGGATTGTCATTTGGCGTGTTATCCTTGAAAACCAGGAAATAAGTTGCAATTGCAGCACCGATTGTAACTAATGTCCCTCCAATGATAGTCCAAAACCACCATTTCTCATAAATTGGTGTGCTATCAATTATTAATGAGGAAACATCACCCTTCATATAGTTAATTTGGGATTTTGTAGCAAGTGGCAGGAAAATATTATCACTTGATTTTATTATGCACTGATCTTCCATTTGTCCCAGGTAGTTAATACAAGTTCCCATGGTATATGTAAGAAGGTTAATTTCTTTGGACAGTTTCTTTACAGGCATGGTCATGCTAACTATTTTGGATAAAATTGATAGTTTTGTATTTATAATTTGTATTGCTATAGTAATTTCATCATCTTTAACTTCTGTTGATGCTAATAAAAGGTAGCCAACTTTCATGTTTTCAGAAAGAGATGAAAGAAATTTTAAGCGCTCTATGGGAATAAGAGCAAGATTCTTAGCCACTCCAAAGTAAGAATTAATATCTTCTTTTCCTCCCTCAAGGCTGATCGTTATTTTCTTTTTGTCACCAGGATTTAACTCTAATTTTTCAAAATAAGTATCATAGCCTTTCTTTTTAACTGTAAGATAATGTGTGCCAGGTATTAATTTGATGATTTTTTTTCTGTTAATCTCTTTTCCATTAATAAATACTGAAGAGCTATTTGGATTTGTTTTTATATTTAAATAAGATTTATTTGCAGAAAGAAGTTTTGTTTTTGTTTTCATAAATAGGTCTGAATATGATTTTGAAAACATGTTCTTTGGTAAATCAAATGTTGGATCAATGGTAAGTAGTTTTTGAAACTCAGTCATAACTGCAGTTGATATTTCTTTTTTTGAATAGGCGAAAGCCAAGTATAAGTGCGCTTTAATAATATCGTTATTGCTTGTCCAGGACGCCACTGAATTAATAAGAGATAAAATAGCGGCTTGAAATTTATCAATCGCTTCTGCATATTTATTTTGCTTTAATTCTAATTTTCCAAGATCAATGTTCATTTTTGCTTTTTTATAAAGATCTTCCTTATCATCTGTTTTAACTTTCTTTTTAGGAAGTGTAATAGAGTTTATAGGTTTATTTACAATTCTGGAAAAAGTGTTTGTTTGATATATGCTTTGGGCAAGTATCTTTTTAAGTTCAGAAATCAAGGAATCAGGCATGTTTTTAGCATCAATAGTAATTATTCCAAGCTGTGGTTTTTGTGGCGTTTTTGCTAATATTGGCTGAAAACCCAGACAAATTTGCAAGATAATAATATAAATAATAAATTTTTTAAAAATACACATAAAATAATTAATCTTAAAATTTTGTTTTTATTAAAAATAAACTAACAAATTAATTAACAATTATCAAGAGTGAACGGGATATACTTGTTACATGCTACTGGGCCCAATTATTTAGGAGTTGCATTTATATTGCCTAAACCTTATAATAGTATAAAATATCAACAAAATTTTCAAGAGGAGGATATGAGGAAATTTATTAAAATATTCTTTATATATTATTTTCCGATTTTGATACTAATGGCGATTTCTTGTAATGTTGCAATTCAAGCAACAGCAGCAGGAACCTTATCCGTTGGAATAGTTAATCAAAATTTCTTTTGTTCATATGCACAAACTAAGCAGTCTGGTGAACAATATAGACTTTCAATGCTTTTTTTTAATGATGCTGCTAGTTTAGATGAAATTTATGACGCGGATTCATCAACTCCTGGGGGTGATGAGTATCTCTATGTATCCCTGGTTTTAAGCCAAGCTAATTATAATTCGCTGGTTTCTAATGGCAGTGCTTCAGTTACCATTGATAATCTCTCTAAAAGTACCTCTGGAGAGGCTGTTGTAAAACTTTATATAAACGTTCCAACTCTGGGTACTTTTGAAGATGTTGCAAAGGAGGGATGGATTGATTTCTATTCAATTTCAATTGATGGATCAGGGGCCATACTTTGGGCAGAAGGGGCTTATCAGGCGGTTTTTTCAAGTACAAGCTGGGTTGAAGGCTCATTTAATTTAGGAGAATAGATTGCGAGTAATTCCAAAACAAAAATTCCATCCCTATACAATATTAGCCAGTTTCTTTTTCTTCGGTTTTTCCCCAATTGCCCCAGGTACAGCTGGAACCTTCGCAGCTTGCATTTTAGTATATTTTATTCAAGGATTAAATATATATTTTTATCTTGGTTTTACTTTGCTGGTTTTTATTGTTGGAACCTTTGCTGCTTATAAGCTCGATGAAATGACAAACACTAAAGACAACGGTGTTATTGTTATAGATGAAGTTCTGGGTTTATTAATTACAATGTTTCTGGTTCCTGTAACAATTGTAAATTTAATTCTAGCATTTTTCATCTTTAGATTTTTTGATATTGTAAAACTACCACCTGCATCAACCATCGATAAAAACATGAAAAACGCCTGGGGTGTAATGTTAGACGACGCAGCAGCAGGAGTATATAGTTGTGCATTTTTACATCTATCAATTTATATTATAAGGCATTATATTTAAATTAATTATTAATTATTGATTATTAATTATTCTTCTTATTTACCTTCCCCTCAACCTTATCTTTCCCTTGTTCTCTTGTTCCCTTGTTCTCTTGCTCTCCTGGCGTCTTCACATCATAAAACTCAAGAACCTGCTTCTTAATTTTTGAAGTGATAGTTTGATTTTCTTCTAAAAAAGTTTTCACATTTTCTCTGCCCTGACCAATTTTTTCATCGCCATAGGCATACCAGGAACCAGTTTTAGCCACTATGCCAGATTGAGCTGCAAGATCTAAAAGATCACCAACATAGGAGATTCCTTTTCCATACATGATATCAAATTCAACCTTTTTAAAAGGAGGAGCCATCTTGTTTTTAACTATCTTAACTTGAGTCCTGTTGCCAGTCATATTTTCACCATCTTTTATAGCGCCAATTCTCCTAATATCTAATCTCACGGAGGAATAGAATTTCAAAGCATTTCCACCTGAGGTGGTTTCTGGGCTTCCAAACATAACGCCTATTTTCATTCTGATTTGATTAATAAAAACAAGCAGGGTATTTGATTTACAAAGACTGCCAGTAAGTTTTCTCAGGGCTTGGGACATTAATCTCGCTTGCAAGCCCATGTGTGAATCACCCATTTCTCCGGTAAGTTCAGCTTTTGGAGTAAGGGCTGCTACTGAGTCAATCACGATTAGATCAACGGCGCCGCTTTTAACAAGGATGTCAGCAATTTCTAATGCTTGTTCTCCTGTGTCTGGTTGAGAAACTAATAGATCCTTTGTATTAACCCCTAAGTTTTTTGCATAATTAACATCAAGTGCATGTTCTGCATCTATAAAGGCAACTGTTCCACCCGTTTTTTGAGATTCAGCAGCCAGGTGTAGGGCTAAGGTGGTTTTTCCACTCGATTCAGGACCATAAATTTCAACGACTCTACCATATGGTAATCCGCCGATACCGGTGGCTATATCTAAACTAATTGAACCTGTTGAAAGCACATCCATTTCACCCCAAAGTCTTGAATTATCTCCCAGTCGCATGATTGAGCCTTTCCCAAAATGCTTTTCAACTGTAGAAACAGCCAGGTCCAATGCTTTTTCATTAATTACTGTTTTTTCGATCATGTATTTCTCCTTGTTATTAAGTCGTAAGTTGTAAGTTGTAAGTCGTAAGTATTTTACTTACAGCTTATAACATAAAACTTACCTACTTAGACATGTTACATTATATATTCTAAATAATACATTATTGCCAAGTAAAAAATTGTCTTATTGTAAAAAAAATTGACTTGCCTTGCCTAATTTTGTTTAACAGCTTAAACAATTTTTCTTACAATTTTCTTTACAAGAATTGTGCCAAAAATAATAAAAGAATAATATCGCGTGCTTATTGTTTTTTTGTAAGTTTTTATTTTTCTGTTTTTCAGAAAAGAGAAAATGAAATGGAGGTAATTAATGAAAGTATCTGTTATTGGTTCTGGTTATGTTGGTTTAGTTGGGGGCGCTTGCTTTGCTGACACTGGAAATGATGTAATCTGTATGGATAAGGATGAGCTTAAAATTGAAAATCTAAAAAACGGTATAATACCAATTTATGAACCTGGATTAAAAGACATTGTACTAAGAAATCTGCAAGAAGAGCGCCTTTCCTTTACAACTAATATTAAAAAAACAGTTGAAGATTCTTTAGTTATTTTTATTGCTGTAGGTACCCCAGAAGACGAAGATGGAAGTTGTGATATATCGCATGTTTTAGCAGTAGCTAAAGATATTTCAAAAAATATGAATGGATATAAAATAATTGTGAATAAAAGTACTGTGCCTGTTGGGACAGCTGATAAAGTTAGAGAGCTTGTTAGGAAAAACACCATCCATGAATTCGATGTAGTTTCAAATCCTGAATTTTTAAAAGAAGGTGACGCAATCAACGACTTCCTTAAACCTGATAGGGTTGTTATTGGCACAGATAATGTTAGGTGCGCAGAAATAATGAAGGAGCTTTATGCCCCATATGTTAGAACAAAAAATCCTATGATTATTATGGATAATAAATCAGCAGAACTTACAAAGTATGCAGCTAATTCAATGCTAGCAACAAAGATTTCTTTTATAAATGAGATAGCTAAGCTTTGTGATGTGGTAGGGGCAGATGTGTCAATGGTTAGAGAGGGAATAGGGGCTGATTCAAGGATAGGACAAAGATTTATCTTCCCAGGTGTTGGGTATGGCGGATCCTGCTTTCCCAAAGACGTAAAAGCTCTTATAAAAACAGCTGATGAATTAGGTTCTGAGATGACGATTTTAAAGACTGTTGAAGAAGTCAATAATGCTCAAAAAACAATTATGCTACCTAAGATATTGGAACATTTTAATGGTGATATAAAAGGTAAAACATTTGCTATTTGGGGTTTATCTTTTAAGCCAGAAACTGATGATATTAGAGAAGCTCCAGCTATTGAGATTATTAACAAACTACTTGAAAATCAAGCTTTGGTTAAGGCTTATGATCCACAGGCTAGTCATAATATGTCAAAAATCTTTGAAGGCAGGGTTTCTTTTGTTGAAAAAAGTTATAAAGCCTTAGAAGGTGCTGATGCACTTATATTGGTTACAGAATGGAAACAATTTAGCAATCCGGATTTTGAGAAAATTAAAAGCTTATTAACTAATCCTGTCATATTTGATGGAAGAAATCAATATAATCCAAAAGAACTAAAGGCTCTAGGGTTTTCATATTTTTCAATTGGGAGACCAAACGTTTAAAAAACAATAAAATTATAAAAAAAAAGAATTTTTTACTTGCTTTCATTTTAAATTTGTAGATAAACTACGTACTTAATTAACTTAAAAAAATACTATAGGAGTTGAAGTATGAAAAGGAATTTTGCACTTATTATTTCAGGTTTAATCTTAGCATCATTATTTGTTATCTCTTGTGGACTTCCAACAGCTAGATTAGACTTAAACGCAGATGAAGAAAATACACTCGAAGCTGGTCAAGCATCTGTTACTATTCCTGCTGGAGCTATTTCAGGATTGGCAGAAGGCTCTGGGCTTAATGTAAGTTTAAAAGAACTTGATGAAGGTGCTTTTTTAGGCGAATTTGAAGATTCAGGTATTACCTTTGATTTTGGTTCAGACGCTGCAAGTGAGGCTGGTGTTGCAAGTTCAATTGGTGTAAAGGGTTCTGCTGAACTTACACTTGGTGAATATGCAGAAGATGCAGAAGAATTAAGCCTTGATGAAGATATGGAAATTGCTTGGGCAGCTGCTATTCCAACAGATGCTAGTTTCGCAATACCATCATATCTTAAAAGTGATACTGTTTCAGTTACAATTTATTATTACAACACCTGTTACAGATGGACACCTTCAGCAACTGGTGGATCAATTACTGAAACCTGGACACTTTCAAGTACTGCTTTTGACTATGATTCAACACTTGGCATGATGTCAACAAGCTTTGGTAGTGGCTTATCCTTTTTACCAGGAACAAGATTCTACTGTGCAACTTTTGTTTATATCACAATTGTAATTACTGGTGATAGTGCTGTTTCAGGCGGAACCGGCAGCTAAAAATTTAGATTGATACATATCAGTTATTTGAAAATAGTACCTGAGTAGTAATTCATTTTTAATATCATCATCAAACAATCAATTTGTCATTTAATTTCTACAGCCCTATCTAATCTCTAATCTATCTTTCAATATTTCTATCTGCTTAATATACTATATTGTTTTAAAATATCGATGCAACCCGACTTTTCGATTTTTTAAAAAATATGCAGAAATTGTTTCAAAATTGGTGAATAGCAAGGCGGACGATGGAAATTTGCTTGAGGCGTACTACTGTACGTCGAAAGCCAATTTCCATCGGCCAACGCAGCTAGTCGCCAATTTTGAAACAATTTCTAGAAGATTTTTTTTCCTCTGATAATTTCGATGGACAAAAGGCAGGTTCCAATAACGATTACAGCGTCAGCTACATTAAATGCTGGCCACCACATAAACCCCAAATTGAAATAAATAAAGTCTACTACATAATCGTATCGAATTCTATCATGAATATTTCCAAAAGCACCAGCTAAAATGCAACAAAGAGCAATTTCGCTAATAAATTCTTTTCCTTTTAATTTATATAGGATATAAAAAAGAAAGAAAATGATGATTACAGGAATAATAACTAAAATCGGCATCCTTAATGCTTCAGGAATGTTGCGAAGCATGCCAAAGGTAACGCCTCTATTTTCCACATATACGATATGAAAAAAGTTTTTTATTACAGGAATAAAATTGTTACCAGGACCGAGATGTTTAACTATTATTTGTTTTGTTAGGATATCTAGAAAAGTTAGTGATCCGATAATAATAGAATAAATAATATATCTTTTTTTTAAACTTACCACTTAAAACTTACCACTTACCACTTAATAAAATGAGCCCTCGGGGAATCGAACCCCGAACCTCCAGATTAAGAGTCTGCTGCTCTACCAATTGAGCTAAGGGCCCCTAATAGTATTCAGTATTCGGTATTTAGTATTCAGTAACATATAACCGAAATGAATATTTACTTTGAATGCGAAAGGTTAGATAGATTATTAGGGGATTGAAGTCAATTAAAAATTATGGATTTATTGGAATAATTAATGATCATTGGATCCTTTGATTGTGAAGAAAGTTGGGTTGTCAGCATTATTTAGTTTTTTGGGAGTTTTTATTGGTTTTAAATTTAAGTTTGCAATTGGAATTTCTTTGCCAATATCTTCAATTTTAATTAGGTATTTAAAACTTGTTTCAATAATTCCACTTTTAGAAGTTTTATTCCAGCTAGCATCTAGCTTATAGCTTAAAAGGCATTTGTTTTCTGGGTTTACTATTATGTTTTCCTCAATTTGCTTGAATTTTTTTGATTCATTTAATCTGAGCATGCTTGAAGTATGATTCATTGAACCATCAATTTGAATTATTTCACTAGAATTTTTTGAAAGATCATGAACAAGATATTTCTTATATTTTTCATGAATAGAAATCCATTCTGTTGCTAATTTATTTACCCAATTAATAAAAACAGGAATCTGATCAGTTTCAATTATTTTTTCTTCACCTGTTACTTGTGATTTTTTGCTAACAAACGCTCTTTTTCCATAGACGAGAACATCTGTAATATGTTTATTGTAAAGGTTTTCAAGTTTAAGATGGAAGTTTCCATCTTTTGAAACTTCTAGAAGGTCAGTTGCTGAGTGTTTTACTTCTTTGCCATCTTCATTTTTTATATTTAGCTCTTTTGTTATTATTAGCCTATAGCTTTCATAGTTAATTTTCAGATCTGTTTCCTTTTTGCTAATAATTTCTTCAAACAAAGAATCAGGAGGAGAAACATTGCCAAATGTAGCGATTAGAAGTTGGGGAATTAAGATGTAGGTTAAAAGTATAATAAAATAATTTGAAAAAAGTTTTTTGATTTTCATTACTACACTTTCGCCGTACGCTGTACGCAATACGCCGTACGCTGTACAAAAAAGGCACGGACCGGACTCGAACCGGTGAATAACGGTTTTGCAAACCGCTCCCTTAGCCACTTGGGTACCGCGCCATTTCTAAATTGAATAACTAAATATTTGTTTTAAATTTATATGTCAATATTTTGTTTTTTAGTTTTAATTGTATTCTTTCTAGAAATAAGAAAAAATAACTACTTGTTTTTTTAAAGAGCTTGAGAAATATTGCTATTAAAATAAAAGACCTAAAGCCGATTTTAAGGATTTGATGAAAATTGGCACCTAGCTTGCAAAAGCCTTTTTCGTATGAAGTTAATTAAAATAGTTTTTATTTATTTCCCCTTTGTTTCATTTTTATATTCTCAAACTTTTTTGGAAATGAATTCAAGTAAGCCTTATCTTAAATTCAAATCATTTTGTGTTTATGATAATGAGCTTAAGTATTTATTGGAAAGAGATGGTAGAATTTTTAATAATGAAGCTTTTAACCCTTTTCACATAGATCCACATGAGCTTGATCTGGATAATATCTTTGAAGAAAACTCAAGCTTTAATCAACAAGCTCAACTTTTATGCCAAGATGAAAATAATTTATCGATTATATATAAGGATAAAATTGTAGATCTTTTTGAAGATAATATTGAATATTTGAATATTAAAAACCTTTTCTTTGTAGAGAACAAAGGGTTTTTATATTTAGATGAATTAAATAATCTTACATATTTTTCTATAAATACTGGGCCCTTCACATTTAATTCAAACAATAAGCTTGATTCGATTGATGGATTTATAAACTCTGAGTCGAATAAATTGGTCCTTTTATCAAATAAAGAGGTGTCTGTTTTTGATATAAATAAAAACAAATATATAAGTAGATGGTCTCATTTCTTGAAAGCTCCAATTCATATTAATCCAATTTATAATGATAAGATAATAATAAGTACTAAGGACAAGTCATTTCTTTTTGATTTAAATGGAAGGGCTTTATTGGGTGAAGGTAAAGAGTTTTCTGATCATTGCCTTAGGTCTTTAAAAAAAATAAGAAACAATCTTGATAATGATTATATAGTACAAGACTGTAAGTATAGATTGTATTATTTTAAAACTAGTAAACAAGTTTATACAAATAATTTGCTTGAGCAAAATAAATTTAAACCAACGTATTCAAAATTTAATGTTCCTTCTTTTAATCAATATGCAAAAAAAATGATTCCTAAGCTTAGCTTAAGTTTTGGTTTCAAAGAAGATTCTATTACTACACTTGATAATGATCTGGATATTTCATCAAGTGATGATAAGACTTATTCTTTGGGGTTTTTAGCGACCTGGGATTTTTCAAAAAGCTCTTTAAAAGACGAATTGAAAATAATGGAAATGCAAAATAAAATTATTGAAGCATCCAAATACACAATGAATATAAAAAAATTACAGAGAGGTATTGATGAAAAAATTAATTCTATTTCTTGGACTTATTTTAAGTAGTCAATTATATGCGAACTGTCCTAAAAATGACGAGTTTATTGAGCCTACAATAACTGATGTTAAAAAGGTGGCTATTAAAATGATTGAGGGAAATATTAATAATCTTTCAACTATGGCAAAAGGTGTTAAATTAAAAAACCTGCTTCCTTTGTTTAAGACATCCTTTGATAAAGATAATGGAAATGATATTAGCATTAATGCTGAGCAAGATGGCATTTCTACTGATTTAGATATTGATTCTAATTTTGGTTTCTCACTTTCATTTTCCTGGGATTTTCCAGAGCTTATTTTTAATTCTGATCAATTGAGAATTTTGAGGGATCAAACTTATTATTATAAAATAAAGCATGAGCTTATTTTAAAAATTTCGCATCTGTTTTATGATAGATTTAAAATTCTTCTTAGAAATAAAGAAACGGACATTAGTTCAGATGATTGTTTCAACTTATACAAACTAACTTCTATTTTAGATGGATATACTGACGGCTTGTATGATAAATTTTGGTTTATTGATAAGGAAGATACAAAAAAGTGAAGCCAGGAATAATTTTTATTTTATGTTTATTAATTCTATCCAAGTGCAGTGATGTTGACTATTTTACTCAGCTTGACAATATTGAGGCAAAATATATTTCTGTTTCTTATATTTATCCTGCAGACATATTTAGTTTAGATTATATTGAAGAAACTGGAAATGACTTTATTGTTGAAATAGAATTTGAAGAGAATTTATTTGAAGACTCCCTAAGGCTAAATTCAGCTTTTGTTATTAAGCTTGGTTTGTTTAGTGATGAAACTGTTCAAGATGACTATAATTCAATTCTACAGGCCAGGGAATTAGCTCAGAGTACTCTTAATTATTCCGCTTTGTGGGATATAATTGATGCTTATGTTGATGATACTTTTACTTCTGGCTTGTATGAGATTGTACAAGGAGCATGGGAACTTGATGCGAGCAATGCCCTTAAATTTAAAAGCAATAACTTTTATGAAGCAAACACTCTATATTTGATTATCTTGCATAGTATGTTGTCCTGGGATTTTTCTCCGGTAATTCCTCTAATATCAGGCTTTCTTATTCAAAGCGAGCCCTCCGTTCAAGGTGCTAATCCAAGCCAGGGAGCAAGTGAGGAAACCCGAGACCCTGGTGAGGGTGAAAATGTGCAAGCTATAGAGGGATCAGGTGAGGTGGTTTATGAAAGTCTCTATGATTCTCCGCAAGCTTTAGATCTTGTTATTAATGAATTTTTGGCAGATCCGGCTTCTGATATAACTGGGGATGCAAATATTGATGGCGAAAGAAGTAGTTATGATGATGAATTTGTTGAAATTGTTAATGTTTCTGGAAAAACGCTTGATTTAATAAATGTTTCTTTAGCTGTTTCATCAATAAGTTCAATCAAACATACATTTTCTGAGTTCATTTTGGAAGCAGGGGCCTGTGTTGTAATTTTTGGAGGAGGAAATGTTCCTGAATCAATGGGTTCCTGTAATGTTTTTGCAAGTGACAATTCTTTAAGGCTTTCAAATTCCGGATCATCCATTTATCTGGTTTTAGATGATAATATTATTGATTCAGTTGAATATGGATCTGAAGCTGGAAACGATCAGTCACTTTCAAGGAATCCAGATTTGACAGGAGACTTTACTTTGCACACTGAAATCCAAGAAGCACAAGGACTTTTGTTTTCACCAGGGACTCAAGTAAATGGAAGTGTTTTTTGATCTGAGCATATAAGTCAAAACAGATTCTGTGCTAGATTTTATATTATATAATAACAATCTGAAATATTTGACTTTTTAAATCTTCTGTGTTATAAATCCCGGCCTTAATTAAATAAATTAAGAAGTTTTTAAAAAACAATTTGTGTAACTTAAGATAATAATTTGATTTTTTGATAGTATGTCTCATTTTTAAGAGGACTAAATGGTATTTAAAGTTGGTGACAAGGCTGTTTATCCAGCTCATGGAGTTGGCGAGATAATTTCGATTGAAAATAAAAATATCTCTGGGACTAGTATTTCTTTTTATGTAATGAAAATACTTGGTTCAGATATGACTATCATGATACCTGTTAATAATGTTGAGCAGGTTGGCCTTAGATCGATTATTCCACCTAAAAAAGTTACAGAAGTTTATGCTATTTTAAAGCAAAAGAATGTTTCAATAGACATGTCTACCTGGAATAGACGTTATAGAGAATACATGAAAAAGATAAAAACAGGTTCTGTTTTTGAAATATCTGAGGTCTTGAGAGATCTGTTTTTATTAAAAAATGAGAAAACCCTGTCTTTTGGTGAAAAGAAAATGCTTGAAACAGCTAAAAGTCTTTTGGTTAAGGAAATTTCAATTGCTAAAAGAAGATCAGAAAAAGCTGTTGAAAAAGATCTTAAAGAAATTTTCGGCAGAGCTGAATAATTGGAATTAAATATTCATGTTAACAAATCTTGAAAATTTGCGCATTGGTTATGGTGTAGATCTACACAAATTTGCAAAAAACAGAAAGCTAATTCTTGGGGGCCTTGAAATTAGTCATGAATTTGGCCTAATGGGACATTCTGATGCTGATGTATTAGTACACGCCATAATTGATGCTATTTGTGGAGCCGCTTCTTTTGAAGATATTGGGCAGCTTTTTCCAGATAATGATGAAAAATATAAAAATATCTCAAGCATTGTATTGCTTGAAAATATTTCAAATAAGTTAAAAGAAAAAAACATTAAAATTATAAATATAGATTCAACAATTGTAACTGAACTTCCAAAAATCGCTCCATATAAAGATGAAATGAAAATTAATATAAGTAAATCTTTAGGTATTGATAAATCAAGGATCAACATTAAGGCCAAGACTGGCGAAGGCGTTGGTGTAATTGGCTCTGGTGAAGCTTGTGAGGCAATTGCTAGTGTTTTGATTTACTTGGGTGAAGATGAAAAATAAATTTAAATTAGTTTCAGATTACAAACCAAAGGGTGATCAACCCCAGGCTATTGAAAAGATTGTTAGTGATATTAAAAACTCTAATTCCAAACATCGTGTTTTACTTGGTGTTACTGGCTCTGGCAAGACCTTTACAATGGCCAATGTTATTAATGAATTAAACAGACCATCTTTAATTCTTGCTCACAATAAAACTTTAGCAACTCAGCTTTATCTTGAATTTAAAGAATTATTTCCTGAAAATTTTGTTGGTTATTTTGTTTCATATTATGATTATTATCAACCTGAGTCCTATATTCCTCATACAGATACTTACATTGAAAAAGATTCTTCTATCAATGAAGAAATTGATAGGATGAGGCATTCTGCAACTTTTAATTTATTAACAAGAAAAGATGTAATAATTGTTGCCTCAGTTTCATGCATTTATGGTATTGGTTCTGTTGATAATTATAAGGAAATGATTATTCATTTGAAAAAAGGCCAAGAAGCCAGTCAGGAAGCTCTGCTAAGAAAGCTTATTGAAATACAATACGAAAGAAATGATTATGATTTCGCGCGTGGAACCTTTAGAGTAAGAGGTGATACTATAGATATCATACCTGCCTATGAAGAAAAATACGCCACCCGCTTTTCCTTTTTTGGTGATTGTTTAGATGTAATTTCACGAGTTGATCCTTTAACTGGAGAGATAATTGAAATAATTGATGAGGTCACCATTTATCCGGGGAGTCACTATGTTACACCTGAAGCTATTGTCAAAAGAGCTATTGAAGATATCCGAGTTGAACTAAGGCATAGGATAACTCATTTAAAAAAAGAAAATCTGCTTGTAGAAGCCCAGAGAATTGAAAATAGAACCCTTTATGATATTGAAATGATGGAAGAGATGGGATATTGCACTGGAATTGAAAATTATTCGCGACACTTAGACGGACGAAAGCAGGGCATGCCTCCTGCTACTTTGATGGACTATTTTCCCAGCGATTTTCTTTTATTTGTTGATGAAAGCCATGTTTCAATTCCACAGGTTGGGGCAATGTATCTAGGAGATAAGTCTAGAAAAAGTAAGCTTGTTGATTATGGTTTTAGGCTACCTTCTGCTTATGATAATCGGCCTTTATGCTTTCAAGAGTTTGAGTCTAAAATAAATGAAGCAATTTATGTTTCTGCTACCCCAAGAGAATATGAAATTCAAAAGTCTAATAACATTATAATAGAACAGATAATTAGACCAACAGGCTTAGTTGATCCCGAGGTAGCCGTTCGTTCAAGCCAGGGGCAAGTTGATGATTTGAAAGATGAAATATTGAAAAGAATTAATAAATCTGAAAGGGTATTAATAACTACTTTAACCAAGAGGATGGCAGAAGATCTTACGGATTATTATAAAAATGAGGGTTTAAAGGTTGCTTATCTTCATTCAGAAATTCAGACAATTGAAAGAAGTGAAATTATAAATAAATTAAGACAAGGTATTTATGATGTTTTAATTGGTATTAACTTGTTGAGAGAAGGGCTTGATTTGCCAGAAGTTTCGTTGGTCGCGATCTTAGATGCAGATAAAGAGGGCTTTTTGCGATCAGCTAGGTCGCTCATTCAGACATTTGGCAGAGCTTCCAGGAATATCAATGGCTCAGTAATTTTATATGCAGATAGAATTACAGATTCAATGAAAAATGCAATGCAAGAAACCATGCGAAGAAGAAAGATGCAAGTGGCTTATAATAAGGAAAATAACATTACTCCAAAAACGATTCTTAAAAAAATCAGCACAATACGTGATTCTATTTATGATGCTGATGATATTGATTTGACAGAATTAGATAAAAAACAAGAATTTATTCCAAAAGAAGATCTTGAATATATTTTGGCCAATTTAAAGGAAAAAATGCTGAAAGCCTCAGGCCAGCAGCGCTTTGAGGATGCAGCTAAAATTCGCGATAAAATACTTAAAATAAAAAATAAAGAATTATTGAATAATTGTTGACATTTTTTCTTTGAAGTAATAACACTTTGTGTTATAATAAAATAAGTTCTATGGTTTACAAAGATAACTAGAAAAAGGGATTGGTAGCAAGATATGATAAATAGCGCAAAAATAAGAATACCATCCAACATATGTTCTCTTAATGAAAATAGTTTAACATTTTAAGAGGAGAGGAGGAAATGAAGGATTATTCAACAAAAGAGAAAAAGGAGATGTTAAGAAATTTTATTGGTGAATCTTTTAATATTTCAGGTGCTTATAAGCCTAGTTCTGAATCAGATAGGAGAAACCTTGTGTCTAGCTTAATCGATTCAGGTAGATTAACTCCTTTAGAAGGAGAAAATCTGTTAACAGATTTAGAAGCAAAGATTAATGAATCTGAAGCCCTTTTAGAAACTAATATTTTAAAAAGTGTTTCTGAAGCAGTTTCTAAAATAGAAACTGTATCAAAAACAATTATTAGTGATCTTGAGGTAAAGCTAGAAAAACTCGAATTAAGATATGACAAAGTTAGAAAAGACAAACAACACTAATATTGACTTCGATTCTTTTAAATCTGGATACGTTACAATTCTAGGCAGGCCTAATAGTGGTAAATCTACTCTTTTAAATCTTATCATAGGTTCAAAGATTTCCATTGTTACAAGGAAACCTCAAACAACTAGAAAAAACATCCTTGGTGTATTCACAGATCAAAATTGTCAGATGATATTTTTTGATACGCCTGGAATCCATGTCCACAAAGGATCAAAGTTAAATGAACTAATGGTTACACGAGCCCTTGGTGCAATTAATGAAGCAGATGTAATTCTTTACATGGTTGATGCAAAAACTGGCCTAACTAGAGACGATAGGTTGATCATTAGCAAACTAAAAAATCATGTTAAAAAATGTATTGTTGCTATTAACAAGATTGATCTAATATCAAAAGACTTTATTTTGCCAATTATTCATGAGCTTAGCAATAATTATTCATTTACAAAAATTGTTCCCATAAGTGCAAAACATGAAGATGGAATTGGTGTTTTATCAGAAGAAATAAAATCTTCTTTGTTAAATGGTCCTTTGTATTATTCAAGTGATTATGTTACGGATGTCAGCATCCGTGAAATTTGTGGTGAAATTATTCGTGAAAAATTATTTAAAATTTTAAAACAAGAAATACCATATTCTGTTATGGTTGAAGTTGAAAAATTTGTTGAAGCAGACGAAACCCAAAATAAAAAATTAGTTGAAATTTATGCAACAGTTTTTGTGGAAAGAACTACTCAAAAGGCAATTGTCATTGGAAAAAATGGAAGCATGCTTAAGAAAATTGGTAGCTTTGCAAGAGAAGATATTGAAAAACTTGTAGGCAGACAATGTTTCCTGGAAATATTTTGTAAAGTTAGAGAAGGCTGGACTGATGATAATAGGTTTTTGAAAGAATATGGATTTTGAATAAGTGGTAAGTGGTAAGTGGTAAGTGGTAAGTCGTAAGTGGTAAGTGGTAAGAATAGAATTCAGAATTTAAAATTCAAAATTTAGATTATTTGAGGATAAGATTATGCTCGTTGCAATAGTTGGCAGGCCTAATGTAGGTAAATCTACTCTTTTTAATAGACTCGTTGGATATCGCAAATCTATAGTTGATGACATTCCTGGTGTTACAAGAGATCGCATTTATGGTGAACTTAATCTTGACAAATTCGCAGATATTCATGATAGCCCTGGCTTTACAGTTATTGATACTGGAGGTTTAGAAGAAAATCCTGATGATGATATGGAAAATAATATTGTAGATCAAGCAAGGTTTGCAATTGAAGAAGCTGATTTAATCCTGGCCTTATTTGATGTATCTCAAGGTCTGATGCCTACTGACCAGCACATTTATGAGATTTTAAAAAAAAGCGGGAAAGATTTTTTTATAGTAGTTAATAAAGTTGATAATTCTGAAAGAGAAATTCAAGCTTCAGAGTTTTACAGCCTTGGAGCAGATGAAATATTTACAATTTCTGCCTTGCATGGCGTTGGTATCTTTGAATTAGTTCAAAGAGTTATTAATAAAGTTGATAAGTCTATAACTCATGACACAGATGATTCTTTAAAAATTGCAATTGTTGGAAGACCAAATGTTGGAAAATCTTCCATTGTAAATTGTATAATTGGTAAAGAAAGAATGGTAGTTTCAGAGATGGCAGGAACAACAAGAGATGCCATTGATACAACAATTACTTATCATAAGCAAAAATTAACATTAATTGACACGGCCGGAATCAGAAGAAAATCAAAGATCAATCAACGACTTGAAAGATATTCTGTTATTAGGGCTTTTAAGTCAATTGATAGGGCTGATATTGTTTGTGTTGTGCTTGATGCACGTGATTATCTTACAGATCAAGATTTAAGAATTGCAGCATATGCCAATGATAAACTAAAAGGGTTCTTTTTTGTTATTAATAAATGGGATTTAGTTGAAAAAGATAGCAATACAATTAATCACTTTAGAGATATGATTCATCATGAAGCCAAGACCTTGTCCTTTGCTCCAAGCTTATTTATATCAGCTCTTGAGAATCAAAGAGTTTTTAATATTTTAGAATATGCCAATAAAGTTTATGAAAATGCTAAACTTAGAATAAGTACAGGAGAATTAAATCGTTTTTTTAATGCTTTATTTACCAAATTTCCCCCTCCATCAATGGGTCATAAACCTTTTATGATTAAATTTTCAACACAAGTCAGCGCGTGCCCCGTTGTTTTTAAGTTTTTCACTAAAAACCCTGAAAAAGTTCCTGAATCTTATAGAAGATTCATGGCTTCTAAAATTCGTGATGAGTATGGATTTTCAGGTGTTCCTCTCAAATTGAAGTTTACTAGTTCAAGTAAGTATAAATAATAAGTGGTAAGTGGTAAGTGGTAAGTGGTAAGTGGTAAGTCGTAAGTGGTAAGTCGTAAGTGGTAAGTGGTAAGTGGTAAGTGGTAAGAAAAGATAGAATAGCTAAGATTAAGTTAATTTTATCTTTGTTATTATTACATTGTTTTAAATCTATATTTAACAAATAATATTGACAATATTTCGATCTTAACTAGATTAACTAAAATAATAAATTCTTTGATCTTAGGAGAAACTCAATTGGCTAAATATAAGAAAATGTCTAGAAAAGAGCTAAAACAACCTGATGAATTTGTTGCAGCAACAACATCTTTTTTGAAAAAACTTGAAGAATATAAACGCGCAATAATTATTGGAGTTAGTTTATTTTTTATTTTATTTTTTGGATATTTTTTCTATAACGAACATAAAATAAAATCCCAGGAAAAATCTGCGCTCATGTTTTCTGAAGCTATAAAGCTTTTTGATGCACCTATAATGGATCCAAATGAAGAGATACAAGATGAAGATAAAGAGCTTCCTGAAGTAAGCTTTAATTCAAATATGGAAAAATTTACGCAAGCTTCAGCTAAGTTTTCTGATGTCTATAAAAAATATTCTTCATATCCATATGGCAAAATATCTCTTTTTTATCTTGGTCACTCATATTATTATTTGGGAGATTATGAAAAAGCTCTTGATTATTATTTGCAATTTGAAAAAGCCTTTTTAAAATTAAAAGATATTAGAAACTTAGTTCATGATGCCATTGGCCACACCTATGAAGCCAAGGGTGATATTGACAATGCTATTTCATATTATGATAAAATTACCATGTCTGATCATGATTTTTTAAAAGACTATAGCTTTTATAATCTTGGAAGATGCTATGAGCAAAAACAGGATCTAGCTAAAGCAAAAAGTTTTTATGAAAAAGGCAATAAAGACTTCCCAGAATCAGCAATTAAAGAGTTGATTTCGAAAAAATTAACTGCAATACAAGATTAATTCTAAATGTTTAAAAAACTTACACATTGCTTTTTATACTTAATCCTAATTCTAATCTTAATCTTAATCATAGTTTTATCATCATGCACATCAATTTCCCGAAAAGATGGCTTTGATAAATGGCTTAATAAACAAGGTCTTAATGTTTACATCATATCTTTATGGGTTAATGACTTAAATCCAAAGCCCACAAAGGTTAAAGACTTTGTCTTTCCAAGGGAATTTGCCTCTGGTGTTTTAACCCAGGATTTTATTATAGTGGGAGCATCAAATGGCACATTGTCTGCCTTTGAAAGAAATAATGGAAAAAGCGCTTGGAGTTTTAATACCTTTGCTCCTATTGATATGAAGCCTTTAATTTATGATGATAAAATATTTATTGCCAATATCGATGGAAGAATTGTTTGCCTTAATCTTTTTAGTGGCAAGCTTATTTGGGAAAAGGAAGTCGGATCGTCTATTTTTTCAAAGGGTGCAATAGGGGCTCACGGCAAGATTGTGTTATTTCATTTAGCTAATAATTATCTGCTTGCCTTGAATGCAGAGGATGGAAATTGGCTTTGGTCTGTCAAAAAAGATATTAACATTGATAAGACAATTAAAGGCAATTGTATTCCTGTTGTTAAAGATTCTAAGGTATATGTTGGCTTTGCTGATGGAAATATTGAAGCCTTTAATATTGCTGATGGAGCTAGTTTATGGTCAAAAAAACTTTCCATTGCTAATAAATTTTTGGATATAGATACTGAGATTGTTTTTTATAAGGACAATCTAATTGTATCAACTTACTCAGGCGAGCTGTTTTCAGTCAATGAAGAAAGTCAATTTATTAATTGGAAATTTAAAAGTGATGATCAAGTGATTGTTGCAGTATCATTATTTGAAGATTTTATTTTTGTTTCTACTCTCAATGGAAATATTTATTGTATTAATGCATCTACTGGAGAGCAGAAATGGCTTTTTACTTCTGCCGATAATTTCAGATTTAATCAAGGAAGCCCAGGAAAAGTATCGCTTATAAACGATATGCTTATTGTTGCTTATTCTAAAGGTGGTATTTTACTAATTGAAAAAGAAACAGGAAAAGTTATTGAAAATTATAAAGTAGGATCTGGAATAAGCTCAGATATTGTTGTTGATGAAGATTCAGAAATAAATGAGTTTTATTTTCTATCAAATTTTTCACGTCTTTATGCTTTGAAACTTAGAAATACTCAGATACGTTAACAGTCTTTTCAGTATATTCATTGTTGATCTCATTTAGAAAAACAGATGGTCTAACATACTTTGTAATACCAAAAATTTTTCGTTTTCTGCAAGATAGCATGTAAAGATTTTTCATTGCCCTTGTCATTCCAACATAACAAAGACGTCGTTCTTCTTCAAACTCTTCTTCTGAATCCATGGACCTTGAGTGAGGGAAAAGGCCATCTTCCATTCCAGCCATAAACACTGTATCGAACTCTAGACCTTTAGCACAATGTAGGGTCATGAGGGTTACCTTTTCTTCATGATCTTTCATTCTATCTGTATCATTAACAAGTGAGATTCTGTCTAAGAAATCTGATAGATTGTCTTTGGGAAAGCTTTCAAAATAGTCATATATTGAATTAATAAATTCATTAACATTTTCCATTCTTGTCTCTTGCTCATGTTGGTCAAGACTTCTTAAATAATCTGGAAATGATATTTCAGATATAAAATCTCTGACTATTGAAGGTATTGGTTCATTTTCCATCCTTTTTTTAAGAGCTTCAATTTGCTTTGTCAGTGAAGAAATTGATTTAGCAGCTTTTCCTTTTAGAATTTTTTCCCTTGTAAGATAATTAAGTGCTTCAATAAAATTCATAGAATTATCTTGAACAATTAATTGTATTTTTTCTAAAGTTTTAGCTCCAATTCCCCTTGGTGGAACAGAGATCATTCTTTTAAAGCTTATACTATCATAGGGATTTACAATAAATTTTAAATATGACAAAAGATCTTTGATTTCTTTTCTTTCATAAAATCTAAAGCCTCCGACTAAAACATATGGTATCTGATATCTGGTTAACTCTTCTTCAAATAAACGAGATTGTGCATTGGTTCTATAAAATATTGCAAAATCATTAAGGTTTTTTCCTTGTAAGATATAGGATTGAATTGTTTGTCTAACTTGCGTGGCTTCTGTTTGTTCATCATCTGTATAAATAATTTGGATTCTTTCTCCATTTTCATTTGAGGTCCACAGATTTTTTTCCATTCTTGCAGAGTTATTAACAACAACCGAATGTGCAGCAGCTATTATACTTTGTGTTGATCTATAGTTTTGTTCAAGCTTTATGATTTGAGTATTTTTAAAATCCCTTGGCAGATTAAAAATATTTTCGACAGTTGCTCCACGCCATCTATAAATAGATTGATCATCATCGCCAACAGCGTTTAAATTATTATGAGAAATAGATAAGTACTTAACTATTTCATATTGAATTTTATTAGTATCTTGAAACTCATCAATAAGAACATATTTCCACTTGTTTTGATATTGATCTCTAAAAAGTTTGTTAGTTTTTAGAAGAGTATAGATATGAAAAATAAGATTACCAAAATCAACAGCATTATAAGCCTTAAGGCGTTTTTGATATTCTGTGAAAAAAGCCTTTAGCTTTTTTTCATAAATGTTACCAAACTGAGGTTCAATATCATCAGGACCGATGCACTGATTCCTAAATGCATTTATTTTATATTTAATTTTGTCTGGAGTGAAAACAGAATCAGGCAGATTCATGTCTTTAATTAAAGCTTTTATACAAGCTGTTTGGTCCTGGTCATCATAAATAACAAAATCTTTTTTAAAACCAAGACGTTCAATTTCTTGTTTTAATATCCTGCAACAGACTGAATGGAAAGTGCCGATCCAAACTGAATGTGCACTAGGACCAAGCAGTGAAATTACACGATCTTGAATTTCCTTTGCAGCTTTATTCGAAAAAGTCATAGCAAGTATTTGATTGGGCCATATTTGTTTTGTTTGAAGCAAGTAAGCTATTCTATGAGTTAATGCTTTTGTTTTGCCAGAACCCGCTCCAGCCAAAATAAGCAAAGGTCCATCTTCTGCTGTAACAGCTTTTAATTGTGGTTCGTTTAGGTTTTCTAAAATGTTGTTATGCATGTGCTTCTTTGCGTGGTTACCAGAGCGCCGGAACACTCGTCACCAGAATAGTATTCGGTATTCAGTATTCAGTATTCAGAAAAAACTGAATGCTGAATATCAAATACTGAATACAAGGCTTTTATCTTTATTCCACTGTCACGCTTTTTGCCAGATTCCTTGGTTGATCAACGTCAGTACCCTTTAATACGGCGATATGATAAGCAAGCATTTGCAGTGGAACCACAGTTAATAAGGGACTTAAGAATTCGTCAATTTCTGGTATTTTTATAATGTAATCTGAATATTTTTCTAAAATATCATTTTCAACTGAAGTAATAGCAATTATTATTCCACCTCTGGCTTTAACTTCTTCAATATTGCTTAATATTTTTTCAAAACTGGCCCCTTTTGGGGATATTACAACAACTGGCATACTTTCATCTATTAAAGCTATTGGCCCATGCTTCATTTCTCCAGCGGGGTAGCCTTCAGCATGAATATATGAAATCTCTTTGAGTTTTAATGCTCCTTCAAGCGCTATTGGATAGTTAACGCCCCTTCCAAGATATAAAAAATCTGCTTTAGTGAAAAATTCTTGAGCGATATTATAAATTTCCTTATCTTGTTTAAATATTTCACCTAGCTTATTTGGAATTTCAAGAAAAGCAGATAACATGTTTTTGCTTTGCTCTGGATTTTTTAGACTTTGCAGTTTAAAGCCCATTAAATATAAAACAGTTAATTGTGTTGTAAAAGCTTTTGTAGAAGCAACCCCAATTTCTGGTCCAGCATGAGTATAGATTGTATAGTGAGAAATTCTTGTAATGGTGCTTTCTTGAACATTGCAAATAGCTAAAACTTTGGCGCCTTTTAACTTCGCTTCTTTAATGGCCGCTATTGTATCAGCTGTTTCACCAGATTGAGAAATTGCAATAATCAGTGTTTTGTCATTTACAATTGGATTTCGATATCTGAATTCTGAAGCAAGGTCGACGTCAGTAGGAATCAATGCTAAGTTTTCAAAAATAAATTTTCCCACAAGGCCCGCATGATAAGAAGTGCCACATGCTATGATTGTGATTTTGTCAATATCTTCAACTAATGAATTGAAAACATTTTTGTCATCAAACATTATTGTATTATCAGCAAGCTCAATTCTTCCAGCCATTGTTTCAAAAATAGCTCTTGTTTGTTCAAAGATCTCTTTTTGCATAAAGTGCTTGTAACCCATTTTTTCAATAGAAATTGGATTAAAATCAATTCGTTTAACGCTTGGTTCAACTTTCTTAAGTTCAAAGTCATAAACTTCAACTGAAGCTCTGGTTATGTATCCTAAGCGACCATCTTCTAAGAAAATAAAATCATTAGTAAGCTTAACTGCTGCTTGAATGTCTGAGGCAAGGATATTTTCATTTTTCCCTAGTCCAATAACAAGAGGACTATTAGCTTTAGCAAAAAATATTTTATCTTTTTCGCCTTTAAATATGCAAGCTATTGCAAAGGAACCTTTTAACATTTTAATTGCATTATTAATTGCCTGCAAAGGTTTGAGACCATCATTAATTTTCATATGAATAAGCTTTGCGATAATTTCTGTATCAGTTTCAGTTTCAATTTCAATATTAGCTTTAATAATATCTTGTTTCAGATCCATGTAATTTTCAATAATTCCATTATGGACAACAGATACAAGTTTTGTTGAATGCGGGTGGGCATTAATATCAGAAGGTTTTCCATGGGTAGCCCAGCGAGTATGTCCTATGCCAATACTTCCAAAACTATTTATTGAAGAAATTTTTTCTTCAAGAATGGATATTTTACCTTTTGATTTTATTATGGATAAATTATCTTCAGTAAAAAACGAAACTCCAGCAGAGTCATATCCTCTGTATTCTAGCTTTTTTAGACCATCAAGAATGATGTCTTTTGAGTCTTTGTTTCCTAGGTATCCTACTATTCCGCACATGTTGTATCCTTTTTAAGTGGTAAGCTGTAAGTGGTAAGCTGTAAGGGGGTACAGCGTACGGCGTACAGCGTACGGCGTAATGTTAAAGCGTAAAACGGATTATCATCCTGAACTTGTTTCAAGATCCAGATGAGATTCTTTGTTTATATACCTTATCAGCAAACTCCAGCTCATCTAGATTATTAATACCCATGACTGAAATACTGTCATTGATTTTAATTGCAGCCAAATTGTTTTCATTTGATGCCATTTTAATAATATCAGTTAGATAATATTCATTTTGTTTATTATTATTGTTTATATTTTTTAATAAGTTTTTAATATAAATAATATCTCCAACATAAATTCCTGTATTAACTTCTTTGATTTCTAATTCTGATTGGGAAGCATCTTTTTCTTCCACAATTTTTATTTTATTATTTTTTCTAACAATTCTGCCTAGACCCTTGTTATTTTCAGCTTCTGTAGTTAAAAATGCAAGTTTTTTACCAGATTCAAGGTAAGCATTTTGTAAGATAGAAAAAACGTTTGATGTAATCAAGGGAGTATCACCTGGAAGAATTATACAACTCCCCTCATTTAAAAGATTTAAACCATAATTCGCTGCATGACCAGTTCCAAGTTGTTTTTCTTGCAAGGCAAATTCAAGATCAGAAAAATCACTTAGAGCTTTTTTTACAAGATTTGCTTGATGACCTATTATAACAATAATTTTACGAGGTTCTGTTTCTTTTATTGTTGAAATAAGCCTCCAGATCATTGGTTTATTATCAATTTCATGTAAAACTTTTGCTTTGTCAGATTTCATTCTGGTTCCAAGACCAGCTGCTAATATTATGTAGTTCATCTATTATTTTTTAGTCATTCTGCTGTCAAAATGCAGAAACCGATCCCTTAAATTGCATTAAAGAACTAAGTAATTGCCAAATTATTACCTTAATTGCAACAATTAAAAGAAAGCTTTTTATTTACATTTCATATTTCTTTTTATATAAAAATTTTCATCAAGAAATAAAAAGGTTCATGGATGAATATTAAGAAAATCCTGGTTTTAAATGATTTGAAGCCAAAAGCAAAAGATGCTTTGAAATTTGCCTTGAACTTAAAGGATAAATTCAACTCCGATTTATTTGTTCTTTTTGTTGATGAGTTTTTTCTTTCCTATAAGTCTAAAAACTTACAAGAATTGGATAGAGATAAAGTACCGTATTTTGATGATCTAATGACAATTAAACAAGAGATTTTACAGACCTATTTTAACAAGATATCAAAGCAGATTAAAAAAACTGGTTATGAAAAAAGTGATATTAATATTGTAATTAGTGAAGGAAAAGCCTCAGAAAATACAATTAATTTAACAAAACATGAAAAAATTGATCTGTTAATAATTGGAGCAAATAAGCCTAAAGGACTAAAAAACTTTTTTAGATCAGCTACAGTTGAAAAGATAATGAAAAAAACAGATATTCCTGTGATGATTGTTAGATCAGGTTCCACAAAATACTATGGTTTTCAGGCAAAGAAAATTTTGTTTCCAACAGATTTTTCTTCACACTCTAAATATGCCATGGAAATGGTAAAGAATTTTGCCGCAGTTTATAAAGCACAAGTAACTTTATTAAATGTTGAAACTGAAGTCAAAATACCTAAAAACGGACCTTCAAAAAAGTATTTAAATTTTAAACGCCACTATAAAAATTGTTTATCAGAAGATTTTGCCAAATGTGATGTTTCCCCTGGAAAAATAATTGAAGAATTACATGAAAATCAAATCTTCGTAGAATATAAACAAATTCAAGGAAAACCCGCAGCAACAATTTCCAAATACGCCATGGAAAATGGATATGATTTAATAATCATGTCAGCCAGCGGAGCAGGAGGAACAAAAGACGGATTCCTTGGATCAGTAGCTGAGCTTACGTTTAAGAAGTCTTTTGTGCCGGTTTTGATTGTGAAATAGGAAAAGTAGTATTCAGTATTCAGTATTCAGTATTCTGTATTCAGTATTCAGTTATAAAAGAAAAACTGAATACCGAAGACCATTTAGCGAGGGTGGCGGAATTGGTAGACGCGCCAGGTTCAGGGTCTGGTGTCTGCAAGGACGTAGGGGTTCAAGTCCCCTCTCTCGCATCTATTTCTCCCCCACAATTAATTATTATTTATTAATTATTAACTATTAATTATTCTCTTCAAAATTGAAAATTGAAAATTGATTATTGATTATTCATTCACTATCAAACCACAAAATTTTCAATAACCAACAATCAATTCTCAATTTCCAATTTAGTATTCGGTATTCAGTATACAGTATACAGTATTCAGTATGGAAAAGAAACTGAATACTAAATACCGAATACTGAATACCAATTTCAGCCCAAGAGATCCTGAAACAAGTTCAACCTAACCTTGCCTTGTTCTCTTGTTCCCAACAAAATGCGCCTACCTATTTTTCTAATGTCATTTGCAACTTATAGTAAAATATTTAGTCTTCAAGAGGTGCTGTATTAATGCTACCCATTTTATATGCATCTCCACTACCAGCTTTATCTCTTTTTATTGCTTGGTCATACATTCCTCTTGTGCCATCATCATCTAAATCTTGATATACTATGATGGAGCATCCTGTTGTAACGTCATCGCCCCCCATAGTACAGTTACAATTTGTACCACTATAAATATCGCCATCTGGAACATAGCCAATAATCTTGAAGCCATTTGTATCACCTGCGAAAGCTGCTTGAGAATTAGGTTGTTTGTCGCCATTTAACACTGCTACATTATCAGTTGGTACTGATGTTGGAATGTGATGAAATCTAGCATTGTCGATGTTATAATCAGCCTCAGCTGCAAAAATTCCATTGACAAGCATTCCAACTTCAGACTTTTTGGACTTCTTAATATAAGCCATAAAAGACGGAATCGCAATCGCTGCCAAAATGCCGATAATGGCAACTACGATCATTAGTTCGACTAGTGTAAAGCCTTTCTTTTTCATGTTTGTCTCCTTTTATTTCAATTAATTATTAATTGTTAATTATTGGTTATTAATTATTTTGAAGATTGATTATTTTTAACCCAAAAAATTTTCAATAATCAACAATCAATTCTCAATTTCCAACAATTCGCATGTACCTTTTCAACTGAATTTCGCCTGGCAAGTTTAATAATCAGGGCTACCTTCAATTCCTCCATCTTTATATGCATCCTGAGTTCCCGTTTTATCACGTTTAAAAGCCTGATACCATTCTTCTCTACTATCATCATCATCAAGGTCCTGATAAATTCCCATGACACATTCTATTGTTGGATCTAAAGGACCAGCTTCGCACTCTACCATAGCTCCGGAATAAGTATCTTGATCAGGTGCAAATCCAATTATCGCGAATCCACTGGTATTATTTATAAAATCATTTCTCGAACCTTTAATCCTGTTTCCATTTAAAACATTTGCATCACTTGTAGGTACAGCAGGATAACATTTATGAAACTTAGCATTATTAATATTATAATCAGCCTCTGCTGCAAAGATTCCATTAATAAGCATTCCAACTTCTGACTTCTTAGACTTCTTGATATAAGCCATAAAAGACGGAATCGCGATCGCTGCGAGTATGGCAATGATGGCAACAACGATCATTAGTTCAACTAGTGTAAAGCCTTTTTTTTTCATTGTTTTCTCCTTTGAAAAAAGTTGTTAATAATTGGGCTATCAGCCTATTTAGTATTCGGTATTCAGTATATAGTATTCAGTATGGAAAAGAAACTGAATACTAAATACCGAATACTGAATACCAATTTCAGCCCAAGAGATCCTGAACTCGCTTTGTTCTCTTGTTCCCTTGCGCTCCTGTTCTCGATTAGTCTTCTTGTGCAACACCCGAGAACTTTTTATATGCGTTACCTGACCCATTTTTATCTCTTAGAAATTCTTGAAAATATTCGGCCCTGGTTCCATCGTCATCAAGATCTTGAAAAACAACGATATTGCCCCCTATTGTAACATTATAACCACCGGCTGTGCAATTTACCATAGCCCCACCATATATATCCTGATCTGGGACAAATCCTATAATTTTAAAACCCATAGTGTTATTTGCAAAAGCATTTTGAGATCCCATTTGCTTATTGCCATTTAATACATTTACATCATTTGTTGGAACCGCTACTCCAATATGATGGAATTTGGCGTTATCAATGTTGTAGTCAGCTTCTGCTGCGAAAATACCATTGATTAGCATGTTAACTTCCGACTTCTTCGACTTCTTAATATAAGACATAAAAGACGGAATCGCAATCGCTGCCAAAATGCCGATGATGGCAACAACGATCATTAGTTCAACCAGTGTAAAGCCTTTCTTTTTCATAGTAACCTCCAATTAAGTATTTTGTATTACGTATTTCGTATTACGTTCTTTATTCACGTACGACGAAATACGTACGACGTAATACGAATTCATTCTCTTTATTAAGCAATTTCCATGCCAAAACCAGCAATTTCCTAAGTCCTCGATTTCATTGAAATCCCAAAATGCAAAAAGCCTGCAAAACACAAAAAGTGACAAAAATTGTCAGCCGGCTTGACAAAAATTGTCACTCGATTTTTAAGTAATTGTTATCATGGAGAAAATGCGCTGCGGCAAGGTGACAATTTTTGTCACTCGTCGCTAATTTATAATCCATGCATGTTTTATGCGGGATATACTTAGCTTTTTAGCGAACCAATTGAAAGGTTCAGATTCTGGAATTAAGATAAAAGTAAATATTAATATGCGATATTCAAAAATGGGGGTTGCTTTGGGGAGGTTTGTTGTTTAGCGCATAAAGTTTAGTAAATTATCTTGAAAAACATAGTAAATATTGTTAATAAGTATCCATTTGGAATTTGGGATATGAAAACATGAAAGGAAAAATAATATGAAAAGAAAACCAACTATTTATATTGCAGGACCACTTTTTATATTGCAGGACCACTTTTTACTATTCAAGATAGAGCTTTCTTAGAGGAAATTCGGATTTGGGTACAGGAAGCTTCAGCAGATAGTTTTCTGCCTCATATTGACAATGGTGATAATAATGAAAATCGTGCTCCTGGAAAATCTTCAAAGGAACTGCTTTATTCTATTTTTAAAAATGATATTGAGGCTGTAGATAAATCTGATGCTATAATAGCTCTTTTAGATGGAGTACCACAGGATGTAGGAACTGCCATTGAATTGGGTTATGCTTATTCTAAGAAAAAACCAATCCTGGGTTTAAGATCGGACTTTAGGGTTCTTGGTAATTTTGACACACAAATTATTGATTTAATGGTTCAAAATGTATGTTCAGACCTTGTATTTGAATCAAATGGAAATAAAGAAATATTGAAAAAAGGCGTAATTAGTTTCATTGAAAAATTAAAAGATTAGTTGATTTTCAATCTTTTCAAATTACTGGGGATTATTAAGGGGAGCTAGCTCTCACTTTCCAGAAATGACGTTTAGCAAAGGCATGACCTGAACCGTGATTTAGGTATTTTTCGAATTTCAGGGCTTTTTGCCAATCGGATTGAAAACTGGTCCACGAATCGGACGCAAAAGTGGTCCACCTAGCCCAAAAATTTTTATCTAAAATTTTTATAAAAATTGCAACTCATAAATTAAAACTCCTTACATTAATATGTTAAAAATAATGA
>JBDREC010000018.1:0-6124 GCA_043820105.1 Pseudomonadota bacterium | reverse complement strand
AATAACACACGATGCATAATGTTTTTCCTAATCATGTTTAAATCTGTTTGTCTTAAAGGCTCAAAAGCCTAGAAATCAACTATGTAACTTGAATATGGCTTATTTTCGGTACAGAAATAGTCAGTTTCATAAGGTTGGCAGTTTGTAATTAATTAGTTCCCATCCCAAAATTCTGAATCGCAGAATTATCAAGCATAAAATACAATATTCTTGAAAAATAATTAGGGCTTTTTTATCCTCCAAGATATCTATTGATGTTTCAGGAGATGATGTAAACTGTTTTGATTTTGAAAATCTATCATTGGGGCTTTCAAAAACATTTTATAAAGGTAAGCAGGAATATTACCAAAATGTTTTTTCAAAAATATCCTTAACAAGTCAATATTGTCAAGAGCTTGATGATCAGGCCAAAATTTAACAGCAGCTGAGTTTGAGCTTGTTGAGTTTATTTATTCATTTAAAAAACCAGTTTCATATTTTAATATCAAAGAAAAAAGAATCAATATTGAAGAAGATGAAAATTCTTACAAGCACTATCGGGAAATGTCTGAGTTTAATGCCTTGTTTGAAGGCTATGGTCCGAATTTTTATGACATAAGTCCATTTAATTTGCAGCTAATACAACTTATAGCAAAAGGTATTATTTCTTTGGGCAGTGATTACCATTTTCGTGATTCAGGAAGATTTACTATTTCAAGAGAAGCACAATTCTATCTAAGTAAAATTATTGATGATAAATATAAGCTTCCAAGGAAGAAACATGAAGCCTTGTTGAAAGCCAGCAAACCCGACAAAACAATTAATTATGAACATATAGTACAAGATGAATACATAGCATGTCAAATCGCCTGTGTAAGCAGGTATTTGGAGTTCACTCAAAAAAATGAGCCTAAAGTAAAATCACTAAAAGCATTTTCAAAACTTTTGAACGCAGATTTTGGACACATTGATAGTTTAATGAACCTTATTATTGATGTAAAATATCGAAGCAAGGATAGTTTCCAGGATAAACTTGATTTTGAAAAAGGGATTGATTACAATTATTCTAAATTTATACTATCCTTTATTAATAAGAAGTTCTTTTTTGCGACCTTACTAAAACACATTGCTTCCTTTGATTTCTTTATTTCGCTTGAAAATTTTAAAAAGTATATTTCATTTTGTGACGGATTATCTTTTACAAAGTATCTTGAAGATGACGAGCTTGTTTTGAGCTATCTTCAGCTGGGTTTAGATTTTGGATTGTTGGAATTCGCCGGAGATTATTCTAGTATAAAAGGAACAGGCCTTTTAGGCAATATTCTAAATGGGAAATTAGTAAAAGAAAGCAAAACAAAAGAAAAAGCTTTGAAAAAGCCCTTAATTGTTCAGCCCAATTTTGAAATTTTACTTAATAACACTGCTGAGCTTGAGGTGATATCTAAACTTGTTAAATTTTCTACTCTAAGCAAAATAGACAAAATGCTGCATTTTAATATGGATAAAGATGTTTTAATAAAGGCACTTAATAAGGGTGTTTTGATTGAGGATATTTTGAATTTTTTGCAAACACATTATGGAATGCAGCTTCGTCTGGGTACCCTTTCCAGGAGATAGAAAAGGTGCTTAAAAAATATTCGAAATATGAAATTAATCCAGGAATTTTTAAGCAACTAAAAGAAATATATAATAGGTATGGTATGCTCACCTTGTCCAAACACCAGGATCCTTATTTGTTGTTGCAGTCCAAGAATGCCGCATTGATAACGAGAATAAAACATAATAATAAAATAAATATATTTTTCCAGGAAGCTAATGAGAAAGAGCCTTTGCTGATAAATGCTCAATATAGAGGCCTATTAAAGCAGGCGTGCATTTCAGAGGGCTTTCCTGTTATTGATAAGGTTGGCTATGATCAGGGGTCTTTTTTTTTTCTTTTATTATTCGCCTTTTAATCAGCCCATGTTGTATGGAATTAGCCATAAAGGCTGAAAATATACTACAAAATCAGCCTATGATTCAAGAAAAACATTGATTTAGGCTGAAAAACAGACTATTCTGTTTAAGATTAAAAAGATAAAGGAAATTTATGAAATTCTTTGGAAGAAACAATGAACTTAAAATATTGAAAGAAGCAACTGAGTTACTAAAGTCTAATATTACAATCATCTATGGAAGGCGAAGAATCGGAAAAAGTCTTCTTATTAATAAAGCAGTTGAAAAATGTAGTTACCTTATGTTTGAAGGATTAGAAAATCAAAGTAAAGAAAAACAAATAAGTAATTTTATTTCACAGCTTAATTTTCAGCTTAGTGATGAACAAATTACTAGAGTAAAAAACTGGTCTGATGCCTTCAAATTACTTATTCCAATAGTAAAAAAGAAAAAATATGTAATTATTTTTGATGAATTTCAATGGATGGCAAATTATCGATCTGAAATTGTATCTGAACTTAAAATGGTGTGGGATCAATATTTAAAAGACGCTGGTGACATTTCTCTTATATTGTGTGGATCCATAGCATCCTTTATGCTTGATAAAGTGTTTAAATCTAATGCATTATATGGGCGCTGTGATAGGATTATTCATTTAGACCAGTTTTCCTTAGGAGAGGCACAGCAAATGTTTAATTCTCGTACTAATGCTGATGTGCTGGAAGCTTGTCTTTGTGTTGGAGGTGTTCCAAAATATTTAGAACTTTTATCAACTCATTTTTCAAACTATATTGCATTGGAAAAATTGGCATTTTCAAAAGATTCCTACTTTGTTGATGAATATAATAGAATCTTTATTTCACATTTTGGTTCTAATGAAGATTACGAGCGAATAATCAGAGTTTTATCTAATTATCCTTATGGTCTAATACGAGGGAAAATTGCAGAAAAACTTAAAATAAAGGCAGGTGGTACATTGACCAAGTTTTTAGATAACTTGGAATCTGCTGGATTCATTCAATCAGTGATTTCTATTGATAAAAATCATAAGTCAAAACTAAAGAAATATTATTTATTTGATTCCTATTTGCGGTTTTATTTTGCCTTTATTGAAGAAAACTTAATAAAAATTAAAAGCAGAAAAGAAAATATATTGGTAAATATTTGGAATTCACAAAAATGGTATTCGTGGTTGGGTAGATCTTTTGAATATCTCGTAACTTATCATGCTCATTTAATTAGTAAAATTCTAGGCTTTTCAGGGATAGATTATTCGGTTGGCCCATACTTTGATTCTAAAATAATAAACAAGAAAGGAGTGCAAATTGATTTGCTTTTTGATAGAGCTGATAGAATATTTACTCTTTGTGAAATGAAATATACAACAAAGCCTATTGGAAAAGAAATCATTCAAGAAGTAGATCAAAAAGCAGAAGTAATTGAAAACAAATTTAAACGTAGTGTACAAAGAGTTCTAATAACAAATGCAAATATTTCAGAAGCACTACAAAAGAGTCATTACTTTTCAAGAATAATTACATCTGATGAATTGTTTTTATAAAATTTTATAAAAACGATTTATTATATCATTAATTCTTAGTTTCTTGTTTTCAAAAGAAGAAAATGGGTTAACAAAACTCTAGATTTATTCAAGCAAGCTTTCAGCAATCAGCTATCAGTTTTCAGGGAATAAAGAAATGTGTTTTTTCTTGTTCCCTTGTTCTCTTGCGCTCTTGTTCTCCATCTTAACTGGAGACTGGTGCCCTGGCGCTCAATTATTGAGCATAAATAGTTGAAATACACATAGGAGGGCTTGTTTATAAATTAATAATTACAACAAATGATTTAATCCAGCTTCTGGAGGAAAGTAAAAATTGGATAACCCAGTACGATTAGAGGCGCTTCCCCTTGTAAATGCGCCGCATTTGCGCCGCAAATGCGGCGCAAAATATGTTGACAATGTATATGAAATGAGTATGCTAACAGAAGGTTAATAATATTAATAGGATATATGTGTGAATACATCGAATGTCATTAAATTGCTTATAGAAGAGGGTGAGGGGCAAAAAATAGAATTTAAACAATCCTTTAATAACAATATTGCTAAAGATATGGTAGCTTTTGCTAATAGCTCAGGAGGAGCCATATTTATTGGCATATCGGATGATAAAAAAATAACACCTTTAAACTTCACAAATTCACTAATCAGTCAAATGCAGGATCTGGCGAATAATTGTGAACCAAAAATTTCAATTATTGTAGAAAAAATGGATCAAATCATAAAAATTACTGTTAAAGAAGGCCAAAATAAGCCATATTGTTGTAAGGATGGTTTTTTTCTTAGGATTGGGCCAAACAGTCAAAAACTTTCAAGAGATGAAATAATTGGATTTGTGAAAAACGAAGGTAAGGTTAGATTTGATGAAATTATAAATGATAAATTTAAATATAAGGATGATTTTGATCAAGAGAAATTTGACAAATTTAGAACTCTATCAAATATTTCATTAATACCTACAGATACAAAGGATTTGTTATTAAATCTTAATGTAGCAGAAGTTCAATCAGGTGAGTTATTATTTAATAACGCAGGTGTTTTATTTTTTAGCAAAAATCCACAGAAGTTTTTTAAAGAAGCTTGTATTACATGTATAAAATATAGAGGAAATGACAGGTACGAAATCATTGATAAAAAAGATCTCGCGGGCAATCCAATTGATCAGATTGAAGCCGCCATTCATTTTTTCAAGAATCATGTGAAAACAGAAATATTAATAAGCAGTGAAGCCAGACATAAGGAAGCTTGGGAATATCCAATAAAAGCAGTGAGAGAGGCAATAATTAACGCGGTAATGCATAGAGATTATTTTTATGATAGTTCAAGAATTTATATGCACTTTTTTCAAGATAAATTAGAAATTGAAAATCCAGGCGGTCTTTTTAAGGGTTTGCAGATAGAGGATCTGGGAAAAAGAAGTGTCAGGCGAAATTTGCTTGTTTCAGACTTGTTGTATAGAGCTAACTATATTGAAATGATTGGAAGTGGAATTACAAGAATGAGAAAAGCTTTAGAGAAAAATGGAAATCCTGAATTTGAAATTTCAGCTTCAAACTTTTTTTCCATAAGATTTTTCCCAAGACTATTTGATGGGCTTGAAGAATTAAGTATTCGCCAACGGGAAATACTAAATTATGTTAAGGCAAAAGGTTTGTTTAAAGTTTCAGACCTTGTTTTTCATTTTAAGAAAAGTAATGATACTATTTTAAGAGATTTAAAGGAACTGATAAAACTGAAGTTAATAATAAGAATTGGAACTGGAAAAACAACGAACTATAAAATTAATTTTTGAGAATTTACATATAAAATTCATTGATTTAATTTTGTTATATGTGGGTTGAACTTTTGTTTAAACTGATTTAAAATTAAGAGGATGGATTGTAAATTTTATCTTCATAAAATACATCCTTGAAAATTCTGGAAAATTCATTAACAAAGTATCCATCTTTGCAAAAAGCTAATTTGTTTAGATTATTTGCGATTGAAGTATTGTGATCAATTTGTAAAAGGTAGGCAGGAATTCCGCCGATGGCCATATATAGATTTATTATTTCCCTAAATGATTTTTTTCTGTTGAAAAAATCATAACAATCTTTTAGTGATAGTGGTTTTAGGCATATTTCAAGGGTTATTCTGCCATATAATGCTGAAGAATTTATCACAGAGTCAACCATGAATGAAGCAATTGATACGCAAAGAATAAAATTAATATTTGGTTTTGTTATTTTCAAGGATCGCAGCATCTAAAAGTTTAAACACATCAATCCAATTTTTACAGTTCGCTGTTTCGTATAATGGATTTTTACTATGCTGGCTTAAAGTTGCTAGAAAATGTCGGATCTGCTTTGATTTCGCTTGTTTTTCAAGTCCTTCAAATTTCCAGAGGGTGGCTTTTTTATGAAATTCTTCAATTAAACGTGTTTTTCCAACCCGTCTTCTTCCATAATTCTTAGTTTCTTGTTTTCAAAAACAGCAGAGCTGTCTTATGCTGACCTTGATATTGGAGAGGGTGGTAAAGCTATGCTCGATTATTTAAGGACTATTAAAAATAATCTGACCAATAAAGAAAAAGAAAAAATATTTAAGGATCTGCTTATATACTGTGGACTGGAGACTTTGGCTATGGTTAAGCTTTTAGAGGTTTTGATCAAG
>JBDREC010000017.1:0-2201 GCA_043820105.1 Pseudomonadota bacterium | reverse complement strand
GCGGCCTCTAGTTAACCAGTTATCGAAAGGTAACGCTGGGTAGCCACGCCGTAACATTTAACAGCTGAAAGCATCTAAGCTGGAAATTGCGGGGAAAAATAGGTAACTGGCACAGATAGACTATCTGTTTGATGGGGCAGGAATGTAAGCACGAAGCTTCGGCGACGTGTTCAGTTCACTGCTCCCAACAGCCTTTTTGTTCAGACCCCTTCAATTACCTCTGCCGGTAAATTCTCATTGGTTTTCAATGAACTAGCGTTAGCTATTTTCTTTGGAATTAAGATGTTTTTAATGAGAATTAAATTTTGTATTTTTACTTTCTAGCGTTAGCTATTTAAAGCTTAGGGATTAACTATTATGAAGTGATAAATATGAATGATGAAAAAATGACAGGAAAGGAAGCTTTTGTGGCAGCTAGCCTCTATTCTCAATTGAGCGAATCAGTAAGCTACATTGTTGAGAAACAGTATTCTTTAGTGAAAAAATCTTTGGATAATGATCATAATAAAAGAAATATCAAAAGACAAATCGCTGAAAGTGTTTTAGACGGTTTAAAAGCAGGAAAGCATCGTGAAACAAGAGAAGCTATTTTATTGAATTATCCAACTGATTGATATTATCATCTATTATTTTTCTTTTTTAGATTTTTTTATAAACTACCCAACTACAATTAGTTTTATGTGTTGCTGCTGCGGTTGCAAGGACAAGAAGACGAAAAAGAAGCCAAAGAAGAAATAATTCAAACTTAAATAATTTTCTTTCTTAATTCTGTCTAGTGGTTTAATGGCAATACTAAAAACAGGAAAAACAGCATATAACTCTTATTTAAACAGTTTTGTACCAATGAAAGAGGCTAAATACACAAAACTGGACCCGCCTATAATTCTAACAACCACTGTGATTGGTGTGGACCTTACTTTGGTTTACAAGTACACTCTTACCCATGGTGATAATGAGTATATAGCAACTAGAGAAGGTATTTTGATAAATGATAAAAAATCTTCTATCACTGAAGGGATAGAAGAACATGATGCTAATTTAGACGACCTTAAGATGTTGGCGCTTGTTTATGAGACAGCTGTAGCTAATAAGAAATTATTTTCAATCCATTGTATGGTTGCTGACAAGTCATAACATATGAGAAAAGAAGATGAGAAAAACAAAGAAAATATCTTTTTAAAAGCTTGCGTCTAATTCTTTAGAGTGGGCTGGGTAGACAACTGCCCCCGAAAGGGGAGGAATTTCCATCCACCATCAACCTACGGGTTTGCCGTCCTTCGGGATTAAGCCGAAAGGTTTAGGTAGTTCAATAGGGCCAAAATGTTCGATTTGGATAATGCCGGCAAGGTGCAAGACCAGACAGCTCTGATGACGAAAGAGGAGCGGGTAGGTCGCATAGACGAATGTTGTCGCAATACAGGGGTGAACGCGCCTGCAGGACCTGTTTACAGAAGATGGGATATGCCCAGGCCACAAATACTTTTTGTTCTATATGTAGACGTTTTTAACTAATGGTAAGATTATTATAACATTTAAAGTATGTTATATGATTCAATTAATCAAGCAAAATATATTATTTTAGGTAATAGAGAATGGCTTTTAAAATAAAAATACAGAATATTGTTGCATGTGCTTCTTTAGATATTAAGATAAATCTTGACAAAGTTGCGTCTCATATTGATAATACAGAGTATGAACCAAACCAGTTTCCTGGTTTGGTCATGAGATTAAAACAACCAAAGGCAGCTGCTTTGATTTTTTCTTCAGGTAAAATAGTTTGCACAGGAACTAAAACTCCAAAAGAGGCAAAAATAGCTATAGCAAATGTTGTTAAAAAGATTAGAAAAATAGGATTCAAAGCTCCTGAAAAATATAAAGTCAATATAGTAAATATGGTTGTTTCAACAAAGCTTGATTTGAAAATAAATTTGAATGAAATATCATTTAATTTAGAGAATACGGAATACGAACCTAATCAATTCCCAGGTTTGGTTTATAGAATGAGAGACCCCAAGGTTACATTTTTGTTGTTCGGCGGTGGCAGTGTTATTTGTACAGGAGCTAAAAATATTGCAGATGTAAAAAGGAGTATAGAAAAACTTTATAAAAATTTAAAAGAATTAAAGTGATTAAATATCTTTTAGAGGAAGATAGGAATAATTAAGCATTTCATACACCACTTTTCAAAGTTCAGTTATGCC
>JBDREC010000016.1:0-30187 GCA_043820105.1 Pseudomonadota bacterium | reverse complement strand
AGTTAGTAGACTACGGAGGTATCCTACTTTTTCACTATTTTTAGAATCTTCTTTTTGTTTTTTTTGATGTGTGTTTTTGATTGGTGGTTTTTCGCTTCTTCGATCTAACTGAAAACTCCCGCGAAGCGGGTTAGTTCAATTGGAATTAGATCGAAGTATTGTGAAGAATTTAATAATGATTTCTCAATCATTAAAGAGAAGTATTTATCAAACTATTTAAATTTAAATAAAAATGCACTTGAAGCCGTAAAAGCTGAATTGCTAGATATTGGAGGATATTTAAATTTTAGTGATAAAGATGGAAATTTCAACACCATGAGTGGACCAATGCAAAGTAAACAGATTCGTCAGTATTTTAAAGGACGGGATGATAATAAATATTTTAAAGTTGGATTATATATTGAAATTGATTATTGGAAAAATCCTAATAAAGAATTTGCTAAAAAAAAGATATTATCAATGATAGATGATCTTGCTAATTCAAATTGGGATAAATCCCAAGCAATTAAAGATGTCATTTTGAAGGATTCTTAATGGCTAAAAACAGAAAGAAAAAATATAAATCTAATAAAATAGACAGTTTAAATAATGAATCGATTAGTAACAATACTAATTTATTGCCTGAAAATAGAACGATTGAACCAGATGAAATCTGGGACGATCACACTGCTTCACCATTTTCATCCGATTCAACGAGTTCTAGTGATATTTACGAAAAAGAAAATAATGAAGATCAATATGCTAGCAGTAATGCAGAATTAATTGACAAACATTTTTTAAGTAAATTTTCTTTGCCTTTTATAATTGCATTTATCGTAATTTGTTATTTTTTTGTACAAGATAATTCAAAAGGTTTAATAGATAATTGGGAAGGAATTATGCTGACACTTAGAAAATCTGGAATACTGTTAGCAGTACTTTTTGTAATTCTAATTTTTCAATTTATTAATAAGAATTTTATCAAACTATTTAGGGGAATTAAGCATTATTTTCATAAATAGAGTATTGGGAATAGTATCTTTTTTTTTGAACAATATTTTGTCAACGCTGCTTTCCCTTAATATCAAAAGGGAAAAGTGAGGAATTAAATGGCGGATTAAATGAGGGTGTAAGTGAGGGATTAAATGAGGGATTAAAATCATTATTGAAAGTAATAAAAAAAAATCCAGGAATAAAAGCAGAAGAGGCATCTGTTTCTCTTGATAATAGACCAATAAAAACTATTGAACGTCAAATAAAGAATTTAACAGATAAGAAATTAATAAAGCGAGTGGGAAGTAAAAAATCAGGCGGCTATTTTATTAAGAAATGATATTTACCCAAATCCATTTTTAACGAAAAAATATCGAAATACTACTTGAAAACAGCAGGAAATAACAGGAAATAGATGGAAATAGAAAAGTGGTTGAAGCTTTTGAAATTATAAATAAATTTAATGATATCGGCATCTTGTATGCGCCTAAAAAATAAGCACTAACAGGATTAGGAATCCACTGTTTTATCCGTTAAACTATGAGGGCTTTTTTAAAAAATTATGAGAAGTGTCTAAGCATAATTAAAAATAGATTTCAACTAATTAATTGCAATAATAAATTGCCTGAATTAAGTTTATTCAAATAACTAATTTTGATATGTTTATGAATACTCTTTATCTTTTTTATATATGTCTTTTTATAATAGGACTTTTTGTTTGGTTTTATTATTTTAAAAGGTTTTTATCGCGGAAAAAGCTTTTAAAAGCTGCATTTCCTGGATCCTATATAGAAATATTAAAAAATAATATGAAAATTTATAACATTTTGCCTGATGAATTGAAAAAGGATTTGCATAGCAAAATCAATGTTTTCTTAAGTGAAAAATCCTTTGAAGGGTGTGGGGGGCTTGAGCTTAATGATGAGATTAGGCTGACCATTGCAGGCTCTGCTTGTATTTTATTATTAAATCGCAAGACCTCTTTCTTTTCACGATTAGAATCAATTTTAGTTTATCCTTCATCATATCTTGTAAATACAAAAAAGAATATTGGTGGCCAGTTTGTTGATGATATAGAACATCTTACTGGAGAATCCTGGTCCTATGGGACTGTTGTTCTTGCCTGGGATCATGTGAAAAGAGGGGTTTATGATATTAAAGATGGTCAAAATGTAGTGATGCATGAATTCGCCCACCAACTAGATCAAGAAGATGGTCAAGCAGATGGAGCACCTATTCTTGAGAAGAGGTCAGCTTACAAGCTTTGGGCTCAAGTACTAGGAAGTAGTTATCATAAATTCATAAATAAAATTAACAGCGGCAATGATGATGTTATTGATGATTATGGAGCCACTGATCCCGCTGAGTTTTTTTCTGTAGTTACGGAAACTTTTTTTGAAAAGCCTAAACAATTAAAAAATAAATATCCTGAATTGTATGAAGAGTTTAAGAAGTATTATAAGCTAGATCCAGTGTCTTGGTAAATAAAATACTTTAGATATTTTTTCCTTGTTCTCTTGTGCTCTTGTACTCTAGTGTTACCTTATTTAAGAATATTCTAAAATAGATAGAACTTTAAAAACGGATGATCAATATCTTTGAATAATCTTTCAACTGCTAGGGTTAGATGACTTATAATATTTATGGATCATCTCCAATCTGAGTACCCACAAAGAATAATTTTTCTATAAACATAACACACTATTAGATTAGGATTAAGATTAAGAATTAAGAATCAAGAGTTTAGAGGCAAGTTTGCATGATCAGAAGAGTCAAGAATCAAGAAGGATTCATGCTTATATCCTAGTCTTAATGCTAATCCTAATCCTAATCCCGTAGACCGAATGTGCTTCTTTGACATCTCACTTGGGTCTATAGCCGAAGTATGTGCCTGTCTTGATCTTCTTAACTCTTTAGATCTTGACTCTTTTTCTTCCTCTCCTTCTTCTTCTTTATCTTCTATCTTAACTCTAAAAAAACGATACCAATCCATTTATTCCATGATCTTCAAATTGAAATAAATACTTCTACCTAAACAAGGCGATTTATTTTTTGTTTACAAAAAATAAATCGCCTTGTTTAGGTTTAATATAAGTGCATTCTGACTATTTAAATCATTTGCATGTTGAAACCAAGAGGGATTAAGGAAAAATATTTTTGAAGTAAAAAGCATATCTAAAACTTATTTAAATTATTTAATCAATTTCTTCAAAATGTGCAGTGAAATGTCTTAAAAATGGAGCTTGATAGGTGATATTTACACCTTTTATTTGTTCGCGTTTTTCAAAAACTTCGATAATAGCTTCTGATAAATAATCAATATGACTTTGAGTATATACTCTTCTTGGAATAGCGAGTCTTACAAGTTCCATCTCAGCATATTCTTCTTTGCCAGATTCTGGATCTTGTTTTCCAAACATAACTGAACCAATTTCAACAGCCCTAATACCGGCGTGTAAATAAAGCTCTTTAACAAGTGCCTGTCCAGGATATTGGTGTTTTGGTATATGTGATAAAAAGGATTTTGCATCTATATAAATTGCATGGCCACCTGCTGGTTGAATTATTGCTATGTTTTTTTCAGTAAGCTTATTAGCTAAATATTGAACGGATGCAAATCGATATCTTAAGTAATCTTCATCAAGGATTTCTTCAAGGCCTGTGGCGATTGCCTCCAAGTCTCTGCCAGCAAGCCCTCCATAAGTTGGAAAGCCTTCAGTAAGAATAAGTAGGTTTCTACATTTTTCAGCAAGCACGGATTCATTTATTGCAAGAAAGCCTCCGATATTCACAAAAGCATCTTTTTTTGCAGACATGGTACAGCCATCTGCATAGGAAAACATTTCTTTTGCTATTTCAAAAACAGATTTGTTTTCATAACCCGCTTCTCTTAGTTTTATAAAATAAGAATTCTCAGCGAACCTGCAAGCATCAATGAAAAATGGAATATTATATTCGTGTGCGATTTGTGATATCTGCTTTATGTTTTCCATGCTAACTGGTTGACCGCCACCTGAGTTATTTGTAACTGTAACCATAATACATGGGATGTTTTCAGGAGTTTCTTTTTCAATTAAGCTTTTTAGCTTATCGATATTCATGTTTCCTTTAAAAGGATGAATTTTTGAAGGGATCTTGCCTTCATCTATAACTAAATCTACGGCTTTTGTGCCAGAAAACTCAATATTTGCTCGAGTTGTATCAAAGTGAGTGTTTGATGGAATTACATTTCCCTTTTTGCATATTGTAGAAAATAGGATTCTTTCTGCAGCTCTGCCTTGATGAGTTGGAATGATATATTCAAAGCCAGTAATTTTTTTGACAGTCTTTTCGAATCTAAAAAAGCTTTTACTACCAGCATAACATTCGTCACCATTCATTAAATCAGCCCATTGTTGAGCTGACATCGCACTCGTTCCAGAATCTGTTAAAAGATCAATAAGGACATCTTCGCCCTTAACTGCAAATAGATTATAATGCGCTTTTTTAAGGATTTCCTCCCTTTCTTCGCGGGTTGTAAACTTAATCGGCTCCACCATTTTGATTTTAAAGGGTTCTATTATTGATTTCAAACTAGCCTCCGTAGATTTTGACGTTAGGCATATATTCTATATTTTGATCAAAGCATCAAGAAAAAAGTATTTAATATTTAAGTTATTGTTTTGTTATTTTATAACCAATACCAACCAATGGGTATGAAAAATATTTTCCAAATAAGGTGGGATATTTAGCTTGGGGATTTTTTATTAAAATGTTGTTAGGTTTATTATTTAACTCTTTTTCCTTTATAGAGATGGGAGGATTTTGTAAATTAAATATTTTTTTTATCAAACTCTTAAAGTTTTCACCAATCCAATAAGTGAAATCTTCAAATAATGATCCATCACAATATATCATAATATTTTTAAAACCTGCTTTTCTCATTCTGTTTTTTAATTCAAAAGCAGAATAAGGAATTTCAACTATTTCTTTGGGCCAAAGTTCTAGTTTTTTTCTTAAGAAAAAAGCAATCCTGTAAAAAATAGCTAGAGAATTTGGAACCCATATTATTGAGATCCCATTTTCTTTTAATACATTAAAATGAGAATTGATTACTTTTTGTCTTTCATCATTTTCAAAATGTTCTGCGAGTCCCAAAGAAACAGAAATATCAAAATTATTTAAAAGGTTTTTATCAAGTTCAATTATATCAGCCTTTATTGTTGTGGGGTTTAAATTAAATAAGGAATGAATTTTTTGAGCTCTTGTTAAAACATCCTTGTTAAAATCAAGCAAGTTAGTTTTTACCCCTAATAATCCCAATAAAATACTGATTTTTCCTTCACCACACCCAAGTTCTATGCTATTAATATTATCAATTCGAATATGCTTTTTAAGATAACTATTAATGTAATACCATGTTTTATATATCTGAAATTTTAATAAAAAACCAGTTGTTTTTTTCAATGAAATATCTTTGTCTTGAAACCATGCTTTTTGAGCTGATTTATTCATAAAATCCTATTTGTTAAAAAAAAAATATTTTTCTCTTTTATATTTTATATTTATTAACTATAATTAGTTAATTTATTGAATAAAGCAAGTAAATATGAGTGTTTTCAATCCCAGAAAAATATTTAATAGCAAAATAAATATTACTAAAAAAACAAATATCCTATGGATATTTAAATTAACACAAAATAAATCTGAAATATTATTAATAGGCGATATCAGAAAATTACTTACATCAGAATTTAAAAGTTATTTTAAAAACGTTAAAAAAGAAGAGCATATAAAATCACAATATATTTATCCTGATAATTATTTTGCAAATATTTTTGTAAGTAATTTTTACTCTTTTTTAGACAAAGATATTGATAGCCAAAAGAAATTTTTAATTGAAATTAATAGACTTTTAAAAATATCTGGATACTTATTTGTTACATTTGATAGAAAGGGGATTTTCAATTATTTATTCTGTTTATTTAGGAATTGCTTTAGGCCTGATTTAAAAATATCAAAAACAATTACCCTTTTTGAAACACATGGATTTAGAAAAATAAATTTATGGAGATGTTTTCCTAATGTCGTAAATTGTAAATTAGCTCTTCATGGTGGCGAATCCAACATTGTAAACGCAGCAAGATTTGTTTTTGAAAAAATAATTTTTAAAAAAGTAAGCTTTTTAGCTAAGTTTTTAATGTATTTTCTAAGAATTTCTTTATTGCTTACATTTTTTGCTAAAAATTTACAAAGCATGGTTTTAGTATTTTCTAAAAATGGGAATAAGGATAATGAGATAATAAAAAAAATAGAATTGATAGAATATATCGCTACTCAGGATGATCTGGCATTTGCTGCAAATATTTCTAATAGGCGTCTTAGTATTTTTGAATTTAGCGAAGTTGGTCAATTTAGCAAAAAATATTCCATTGCACTAAATGATCAATCTCAAGATAAGATAAATAAAGTAACTTTCTTAATGGAACTCATTCAAAAGAAATCATCATATTTAATGAGATATTTTGCTAATCATTATATGTTTAGTGACAATGGAATAATTGAAGTTGTAGATCCAGTTAATGGGAATAAATTAAATATAACTTCAAAAGAAGATTGTGAAGCTTTGCTAAATCTAATCATTGAACTATCAGCTACAAATTTTACTGATGAAGAAGTTCTATCAAACGGGGTTAGTCTTACAAATAAAAAAATATTGCTTGATTTATCAATAGAACTTGGTTTTGATATTTCAAATATTTTGCAAAACAATAATATTGTTCATGGTGACATGGTTCCAGATAATATTTTTTATGATAAAAATAGCAGGTCTATTAAATTAATAGACCTTGAACATGTCTTTTTTGCTCCAGCTGTTTTTAATTGGTTCGATTTTTTAATAAGGGGATTATTGTTCAGTAATAATAGAATCCCAATTAGCACAGTAAAATTTAATAAGTTTATTAATGAATACAAAAACGGGATTTATTATGATTTACATTGTCTTGGTAAAAACTTATTTAAAAAATTAAACATTCCTCTTTCAAATTATTTTAGTATATTTTATATATATATTGACTATTTAACAAAGGATAAAATATTGGTAGATAAAGAATCTTGCATGCAAGAATTAAAGAAAAAATGGATGGTGTAAAGTTGGACCCAAAAAAATTAAAACAGGTTAATGAATTTTTAAGATTGCTTTTGAGCAAAAAATTATCTTTCATAATTTTGAGAGGGTTTGATTTTTTACAAGATCCAGAGAATAATGATACATCTGAAATTGATATTCTAATTAATAAACCACAAGAACAGCTTTTGCTTGATATCTTGATTAAGCATAGGTTTTATTTCCTAAAGACTTTTAATCACATCGGTGTTTATTTGTCCATGGAAGATATTCGATTGTCTGTTGATTTTCAAGTGGAGTATATACGAGAACTTAACATTGAGTGTTTTTCATTTGCTACTTTGAATAAGTATAAGGAAAATATCAAAGGTTTTCCATGTCTAAGTGGTGCTGCACTTTCTGCCCATCTGCTTATGCATGCCGTACTGGCGAAGAATTATTTTAAAACAGAATATTCTCAGGCAATAGCAGATTATTTTAAGATAAATTGCGATTATGAAGATTTTAAAATATTATTATCTGACTTGTTAAGTGAAAAGGATATTCATGCGTTGACAGATCACTTGAAACATGGGCAGTTTAACAATTTGGAAAGATCAAGAAGAAAATATATTATAAAAGTATTATTAAAAAAACCAATTCAACTTATTAATTTATTATTTTATTCCTTTAAAAAAATAAGAAATAAGGCTGATAATATTGGATTCAAACCAGTTGTTGCTTTAATTGGTCTTGATGGCACTGGAAAAACAACTATAGCTAAGAATTTATCAATAAAACTAAATTCTATGGGTATTAAAAACCATTATGTCTATATGGGAAGAGTCAGAAGTCATGTTTTACCCATGGATATTGCAGCAAAAAAGATTGGTGTATCAAGAGGAAAGCGAGACAAAAAGCTATCACTACATTATAAAATGTTAAGAGAAGTTGTATATTTATTGGATATGTTTTTAAGGTATTTTGTTTTTATTTTTCCGTGGCGTTTGAGAAATCATTTTGTGATATGCGATCGTTATGCTTATGATCTTTATTTAGATGCAAATAGGACTAATTTATCAAGAATTATTTTAAAATATCTTTATCCTAAAGCTGAGCCTTTAGTTTTTCTTGATCTTGAAGAAAAGGAGATCATTAGAAGAAAAGATGAGTATGGCCCAGAAAAGAGGAGATTCTTAAAATCGTGCTGGAATAAGGTTAGAGATGATTATAAGCATGTTATGATAATTTCTGATAATTTAGAAAAAAATATACATGAAATATTTATAGCTCTTTTTAATAAATAATTATTCAATTAAGTAAAATGAACTTAGTTTAGTTTTTTATATACAGAATCAATTTCTTTGGTGATTTCTTTGAGATCAAATTTGTTTTTTGCAATCAAAAAAGATTCTTCGCCCATTTTATTTCTTAAATCTGGATCTAAATATAGTTTTAATAGATATTCAGATATTTTCTGGTAATCTTTAGCAGGTGGCAAATATCCATTTTTACCATCTACTACCAACTCAGTTATACCGCTAATTCGGGAACCAATAATAGGTAATTCACAGGCCATTCCTTCAATAACAGATAATGGTAAACCTTCTGATAAGGAAGTAAGAACAAATACATCACTGACTTTCAAATAATCAGCTACATTTGGTTGAAAACCAAGAATTTTAATATTATTTTCAAGTTTTTTTTCCTGAATTTGTGATTCAATATTTTTTCTTTCAGTTCCATCACCTAAAAAGAAAAATATTGCTTTTGGAATTTTTTCTTTTATTTGAGAAATAGCTTCAATTAAATACTTGTGTCCTTTTATTGGTTCAAGTCTAGCAGGGACGATATATACTACTTTGTCATTTGTTTCTGGAAGCAAATCTTCTCTTTTTTTGCTAAGGACATGATTTTTGTAATCATTGACTATTATACTGTTATAAATAATTGATGTTTTATTTTTATTAATATTAAAAAAGCTAATTAGATTTTGGTGAACAGATTTTGAAACACATATTATGTGTGATAGTATTTTAAGAGTAATGTTTTTAAGAATTTTACTGGCAAAGGATATTTTGTCTATTTTTAGCATACTATCAAGTTGTTCAGTAGCAATTAAGTTTATTTTTGTTTTTTTAAGTACAAGTTTTGCTAAAAAAGCGCCTAGTATTGCAGACTGGCAGCTAGTAACAGAACCTAGATAGAAATGAATTATATCCGATGGATACTTTGTAAATAATCGATAAGCGCGAAAAATGTTTTTTATAAATGAAATATGTTTAATATCAATGTTTACATAATTGCAATTATTCTTTATTAGTTTTTCTTCAAAAGGCGGGTTTTCATTTATAGAGTTCATAAGCACAGTAACACGGTAATTTGATTTGGATAACTCAATCGCAGTATCGATTAATACCTTTTCCATGCCTCCAAAACCACCAGATTCACAATAGAAAGTTATTTTCATTTTGTAATCCTATTATTATATAAAATGTTAAATTGAAAATCTTGAGTCCTGATTTTTTAAAAAAAATCTGAGGAAATCTTTTAGGGTGAAAAACAATATTTTAAAATATAACGAATACGTTGTTTCTTTTGGGGAGACAGATATTCTTTTTATAAATTTTGCTTGATTAAACCAACGGCCTCCTACACTTGTACAAATGAATTGATATGTATCTGATAAGGTACTAAGTGCATGTGGAGAGTAGCCACCATAAGGTAATGCAAATGAAATAATTTCAGTTTTTAAATTATTTTGTAAAAAAGATTTTGAGCATATGATTTCTTTTTGTAGTATCTTCATGTCAGGTTCAGATGCAAGATTAATATGATTTTCTGTGTGTGATCCAATTTCAATTCCATTAGCGTAAAGTTTATTTAATTCATCCCAAGATAATATTTCCTGGGGAATTGAATTTGGATCTGTTTCCCAAGTATTTGTTTTACCTATAAAATTGGATGGAATAAATATAGTGGCGTTTATTGATTTATGTTTTAATATTGGATAGGCGTTTTCAAAAAAATTCTTGTAACCATCATCAAAAGTTAAAATCAAAGATTTCTTAGGTTTTTCTTTTAAATGTTTTTTGATAGATGATACGATGTAGCCTTTTTTTATAAAAAAGGAAATTATTTTTTGAAAATTATCTGTATCAATATAAAAAGAATTCTTGTTTTGTCTATTAATAGCTGTTCCTATCTTGTGAAATGTCAATACTATGGGAGAGTTAAATATTTCAATAGATTTTTTGCAATCAGAATAAAATGCCAGATACTTGCCTATTTCACAAGCTATATCCATTGTGATTTTTACTAATGGGGCTAAGCTTAAAATTATTATTATATTATTTTTATTACAAATATCCTTAATTTCAATATTAGAAGAGTTATTAATTTTCCTGAGTAATTTGAAAATCCTTAAGTTTATTATTGAATAATATAATAAAATGATTATTAATAAAATAGGCCATTTAAAGATAAGTGTTAAAAAAATGACTATTAAGGTTTTTAATGTAATTGATCTTCTTCTTGGAGTAAATAGAGAACTGATGCAGGATTTAGTTGTTTTGTTTCTAAAATATTCTGATTTGCCTCGTCTTATAAACCATTGAAAAATCTTAAAAATGTTTTCTCTTTGCCTGTGAAAAACAAAATTATTTGGATTAATTATAGTCTTATATACAGAATTCAATCTAGCAAATAAATCTTGGTCTTCACCACCCCATATCAAATTATCCTTAAAACCTCCAATTTCGGATAATTGTTTGCTTTTAGCAAATGCATTGCCAGTTGAAATTGAACGGGATATTGAGATTTCATCTTGAAGTATTCTAAAGGCTCCTTTTCCTGGAAATCCAAGTAGATATGTAATTAAACCTATTATTTTGGGTTTATATGGAAGGAATGATCCCCCCACTGCCACTGCGTCATTGTCTATGCACGATTTAAGGTGGGTTTTTAACCAATTCGGGGGTGCATAACAGTCATCATCAATAAAAGCTATGTATTCACCTTTTGCTTTTAGAAGACTAAGGTTTCTCTTTTTTCCGAATCCCATATTAGGAGGAGAAATAAATAGATGACCGAAATTAATTTCTATCTTTTTATTGGAAATTACAATTACTTCAAAACGATTTTTGGGATAATCTTGTAACTCTAAAGAAAAAAGTAAATCTTTTAATTCCTTTTCTCTATCTTTTGTGATAACTACTATTGAAATGAATGGAAGCTTGTTCATGAATTCTTCTTTATTTTTTTTTACTTTATGCTTTCATAATATAAAAAACAATAAATTTTTCAATTTTTTTTTATATTCTTGATAAAAGCTAAAAGTAATATATAATAATAGTATTAAATTTTGTTAATGTTAATTATTTTTTTTATTGTTAAATATGAAATTAACTTCCACCTTAATTATACCTATTCTTAATGTTGAAAGTACGATTTTAGCACTTCTAAAAGCCCTGCTCAATCAAATTACTTTACCTGATGAAATAATTTTTGTCGATAATATGTCAACTGATCGCAGTGTTGAAATTATTGAGGAATTCAACAAGAAAAATATCAAAATAAATATTACAATTTTAAAAGAGGAAAAAAGGGGACCTTCTGCATGTAGAAATAAGGGCATGTTGCATTCCAATTCAGATATTATCGTATTTACTGATGGCGATTGTATTCCTGAAAAGCATTGGATTCACAATTTATTAACTCAGTATAATGATACAAAAAAAATAGGGGGGTGTTGCTGGTAAGATAATAGGAAGTTCAGCTGAAAACATATATGAAAAATTAGGATCTCTTTATACTTTAAATACAGCAGACCATGATTTTCAGGTTGATTCATATAATGTAATTCGAGGTATATTTTCTACTGCCAATTTTTCAGTTAAGTCTGATTTATTAATTAACGAAGTAGGTGTTTTTAATGAAAATTTGAAATATGGTGAAGATCACGATTTATGCAGGAGAATATTAGAAAAAAATTATATAATTAAATACACTAGCCATGCTGTGATATTGCATCAGCACCGCAGCAGTTGTATGTCAATGATAAAGCAGGCTTTTAACTATGGCAAAGTTCATGCGGTTTCCTTGAAAAATAGTAAGAGAAAGCTCTTAATTATTGAGTTTTCATATTTTAAAATTTTAAAAAATTTTCCAATACGCCTATGGTTTAAATTTAACACATTAACCAAAAAGCTGCTTTTTTTGCTATTTTTATCTTGTCTTTATTTACCACTTTTGGGTCTATTTTTTATATTTGTTATTTTCACTATCTTTAGAGTAAAGCAAAAATCCAAGAAATTAAATGTTCCCTTGAATTTTCTTGAACTTTTGCAGGTTTATCTTTTGTTGATAATAAAATCTGGCATGATGGATTGTGGAAGAATTTTAGGTGGGATTAAAAATGGGGTGTTGATATTTTAAAAGCAATTGTAAATGTATTTTTAATTTCAAGAGTAGTAATTTTTTCTGTTGTAGTTTATTTTAAAAAGAATATAAATTTCATTTGTACTAAATCAATTGCAGGTATCCTTTATCTGTTTTTTAATAATAATATTTAGATTATTGGAAAAATAATCATTGCTTAGTAACATTTTGGTTATATAAATGATATCAATTCTCTACATTGAAAAGGTCTCCCATTTTTTAGGTGGTGGACAGGTGAGCTTAATCTCATTAATTAAAAATCTGGATAAAAAAAAATATAAGCCTGTGGTAATTTGTTCAGGCAAAGGAGAATTTTCTAGAGAGCTTTATAAGCTTGGTTCAAGTGTCTATTATTTAAACATTAAATCTTTTAAAGGAATAGGGTTATTATTAATTCCATATTACATGATTCGACTTCTGTTAATAATAAAAAAGGAAAAAATAGATATAATTCATAATTCTGTGCCAAGACTTGTTTTCATATCTGGATTACTCTCTAAACTTCTTGACTTGCACTTGATTTGGCATGTTAGGGTTGGATGGGCGGATAGGATCTTTGATAGAATCAATTTCTATTTTAGTTCTAAAATCATTTGTAATTCCAAATATACATCCCAAAAATTTATTAATTTTAAACAAAGTAATAGTAAGGTAGAAGTTGTTCCAAACGGTGTGAATGTAGCGGACTTTGCTTGTGATTTAGTAAAAAATAATTTAAAAAAAAATTTAGGTATATATGGAAATGAAATTATTATTTCTATGGTTTCTCAAATAAGCAGACAAAAAAGACAAATAGATTTTATCAAAGCTGCTAAAATAATTTTATCAAAATATAGGAATATTAAGTTTTTAATAGTTGGAAGTGAAATCCAAAAAAACTGCAGAAAGGAATTAGACAATGAAGTCTCTAGACTAAATATAATGGATAACGTTAAGTTTATTGATTTTTACAATCCTATTTCTGATGTTTTTAATATTAGTGATATATGTGTTTTAACATCTGAAAATGAAGCTTTTGGTAGGGTTTTAATTGAGGCAATGGCAGCCAAAAAACCAGTTGTTGGTGTAAATTCTGGTGGTATACCTGAGATTGTCGAAAATAATATAAATGGTTTACTAGTTCCTTTGAAAGATCCTGAAAATCTAGCTAGAGCTATAATTCAGATGATTAAAGATGAGGCAGGTAGAATTAAAATGGGTTTGGCTGGATATAAAAAGGTTCAGGGAGAATATACCATTCAAAAACATACCCAAAAGATTTCGGATATATATTTATCTCTGGTGAACTTCTAGTGAACCAGCCTGTTGTAGAAGTTTTAAATACGAAATCCTTATATGTTTTTATTGATCCTATAATGCAACTTTTATTTCATGGCTCTTAAGTCTGGTTTTCTAGGGGCTTACCTATATTCTTGTTTTTTTCAAAAATTAATATGTTTTTACTGAACATTTCTTTTATTATTTTTATCTTATTTGTGTAAACCTTATTATAAACATATCCATATGTGGAAAATTGACTTATCCAATATTCGGGTGGTTGCTCATTAAAATGTCCCTCTCCTCCTTGACCTGGGGGAGCGGCTGATATCACCACAACATCTGAGTGATTGGAAAAGGTTTTCATAAGATTTTTAACAAAATCAGGATGTATATGTTCAACGAATTCAAATGACCATATTAAGTCAAAGCGTTGATTTAAATTTAAAGGATTATTCAAATTATAATGGATAATTAATTCTGGATTTAACGATTTAGCTATGGCCATTTTTGATCCTTCAACACCAGTAACATTAATATTATTAGCCTTAAAATAATCTAGCGATCTACCAACTCCACAACCAAGATCCAAAACTGATTGTGGATTATAAAGTTTAATAACTGTATCTAGTATTTCCTTGGGAAATAAGGAACACATCTCCAACTCTTTTTTTTCAAAGAAAATAGAATTTTTTGATATTCTTCTATATTTTAATTTAAGAATATTTTTTAAATCACGATATAATATTCTAATTGCTCTAAAAGGAAGAAAAAATATCGTCAGACCGTAACTTTCGCCATTCTTATCGGTTTTCTTAAAATAGTTTGTTAGTTTTTTATTCATTTTAATTTTTATTACTATTTTTATTTATAATCTTTAAAAATTATCAAATCTCCAAAAAACTTTGTTGGACTATAATTATTAAATATAAATTTATCAAGGAAGTCAAACCCTGTTGTAACTCGCCTTTCTATCCCTGCATTGACTTATTTAAAAATCAGTTTTGCTATTTTTATAGGGGTTAATTTCTTTTTTTCTACTTTAGTGAAATAATTAGCGATACGTAAAAAATAGAAGTGCATAAAAAATCCAAATAAAAACAGAAAACCTAATTTAAAGAAATAATAAAGTCTTCTATAGGAAATATTTTCAAGATAAAAGGATTCCAGATAATTATAGAAAATATAAAAGAATCCAATAATTATAATTGCTAAAACTGGTTTAGAATATAAAGCTAAATAATCTTTTAAGCTAACTTTTAAATAGTTACAAAACAAAACTAAATAATAAAGAGTAGCTACTGATAAAGATACAGTAGTTCCAAGTGCTGGTCCAATTTTTCCAATAAAAATAATACCCAAAATACTTAATGTTAGATTCATAATCATTAACAAAAAGCCATAATTCATTTCAAATTCAGGTTTGCCCATTCCATTTGCAAGATGCATTGCAATAGCACTGGTAATATTTATTGCAACACCAAAAATTAAAATATGCAAAAATAATCTAGCATCGTCATAAATTTTTCCCAACCATAAAAACAAAATGTCATCTGAAAACATTAAAATAAATAAAATCATAAAAGAAGACGTTAAAACAAGCAGTTTTGTTCCTGTAAAAAAAAGATCGTGAATCTTGTCGGTTTGATTTTTGGCTTCTAGTTCAGATGCCAAAGGGATAGTTGCAGACGCTAATATTTTAGCAAATAATTTAATGATGTTTACAATTTTTGTTGCAATTTCATAATATCCAACAAGGGTAATATTATAAACATTAGATAAGATAATTTTATCAATATGAGCATTTATTTGTTCAGATATTCTTGCAGTTTGAATTTTAATTCCAAATTTAAAAAGTTTTTTTGCAGTATTATGTTCTATGTTTTTTATTTTTATGGACCAACCTGGTAATAAAGATTTCGCTATTACAAAATTTATTAGATTATGAATTATAGTAACCATTAATTGGCCTATCATTAAACCTTTTAAACCATATCCCAAATATAAAAGGATTACCATTAAAATGAATCTGAAGGATTTTATAAAAATTGATACTTTATTTGAAATATCATAGCGTTGTAATGCATGAATAAGGCTTTGGGACATTCCTAAAATGCTATTAACTGCAAAAATAAAAAATCCAATTAAAATAGCAAAAGAAGAAATCTCCTTCAAGTTACCTAAGTTAAATAGTCTTATTAATAAAGGAATAGATGGTATTAGAATAATTGCAACTAAAAAGACAAGAGTTATATAAAAAAATAAACCAGTTACTAAGATTTTTGAAATTTCCTTAATATCATTTTTTGTATGAGCTTCTGATAGATACTTTAAATATGATGAACCAAAGCCCAAATCAGCGAGTTCTACATATCCAAAAATTACACTAACAATGGCCCATACTCCAAAATGGTCCATTCCAATATGTTTGATTATTATTGGAACTAAAAAAATAACAATAATTGCTGAGTATGATTTTCCAATAAAATTGAAAAAGGTATTTTTTGCTAACTTTTTACTATATCCTGGCATTTAATTTATTATTCTTTCATTGTATCTGTTTTTAATTTAGAAGTATAAATCAAGTATATTCTATTGTGTAAAAAAGTTTCTAATAATAAAATTAAAATAACAATAAAAATTAATAAGAATTTGTAACTTATTGTATCGTTTATAATAAAAGATGTTATTGAAATTATAAATAAGATGGAATAAAACAATTTTATTGCCCAAATAAATGGTTTAAAAATATTGTTTATTATAATATTTATATAGAATGAAGATACCATTGTAATTATTGTAACAATTAAAAATTGAAAAAATAACAAAAAAAATACTTTTATTATTAAGTTGTTTGATGTTGCTGCTTTTATGTAAAAATATCTTTCATGATCAAAGTGCTTTTTAAGAAAAGGAAGTAAAAATTTCAGGTTTTTATTAAGGGCAGAAAAATGGGAATATAGCTTTGCATCGAATTTATTAAAAGGCTGTTCACTACTATTAAGTGATATAAAATTAATATTGCTGGATTTAAGATAATGCAGTAATTTTTCAAAAGCATTCAATGAAATAAATCCTTTTGAATTTTTTGATTCTAAAAAATCAAATTCATGAAATAGAACATGAATTAATATATTTTTATCGTTATTTCTTTTTGAGCTATTAATTAAAAAATCTAGTTTATCTAAATTAATAGTTGTTGGAATATATTTTAAATTAACTTTTGTGTCTATAGCTCCGATTGGACCTGCTGATAATATTTGGAAATCTAATTTTTCAAGAGCTTTAATAGTATTGTTATCGTAAGTATTCCAGGGTGGAACAAAAATATCTATCGAAGTGTCAAGTAGCTTTTCTAAATATAGTTTCCCTTTGTTTATAAGATCTAATTGATTTAAATAATTTTGATTGTAAAATTCTGATGGTTTCAGAAAAAAACCTTTATTTCTATTCTCATGTGAAAATCCATGCAAGGCTGGAGTAATTAACTGATCTTTCATAGCCTGTTTTAATAAAATAATTTTATTATTATCAAATTTCTTATAAGAATATGGATCGATAGTCTTTGAAAATGGAATTATTCCTATTGTGCAAGGGATATTGTTTTTTTTTAAAATATCAATCAACCTTGATTCAATTTCATAAGAACTTATTGGTGAAAAATCATCATATCTTAATAATATATTTATTTTCTGAGCATCGTACTTAAAAGCTTCTAAATTTGATGTTGTTACAGATATAAAAAAAAATATAGGTACAAGATAAATTCTTAGTAACAATTTAAAATCCTGCAAGTTATAATACCAATTCTATTAATATTATAAAATAAAAATTGTCCATTCATCAAGAATTTTATTTGATCATGGGCTATTTGTTTAGCCAACATAAAATCTGTATATAAGGACTGAGCATAGCTTCTTTGCGCAAAACTCCAGCTTTGATTATCAGCAACTCGTTCAAGATTTTGCCTAACCCAGCTTTCAATTTCAATAAAATTGGTGCCTTCAAGCCTTGTTGTTTCAAGTGAATATAAACTGAACTTGTCAATTACAGGTTCAAATGTTTCATCATATCTATCTTGGATAAATCGAGCTTGGGTCCCTGTTTATTGGCCTTGGTCTAAGGTCCATAGTGCAGTAACCTGAAAATATTAAAGTGTCTTCACTATTATAGGCATTAATAGAAAATTCTCGTGATGATCCTGCTGGAATATTATAAACTTCAATTATTGGATTTGTTTGTTCAATATCATGTGCTATTAATATTGGATCCATATCATAAGCTGTAATTTCTATTTCAGCATAATCAATATCTGAGATCTCATGGTAGTCCAGGAAAACTTTGACAATATTGTTATCTGTAGACTGCTCATTTCGCAGGACACATGTAAATAAAAACAAGGAAGAAATGTATATAGATATCATCTTTCTATACATTGTTCATATCCTAAATATTATTCGAATACAGAGTAAGCCCACTAATTTACTGTTATCTCAATATCCAGGCTTGCTTCCCCATCATTGCCATCATCAACAGTAATTGTTATTGTGTAAGTTCCGAAGCTTAAAGGTGCTGTCCAAACTGTTGTTTCAGCAGCGTCATCTGAAAAAGAGCCACCTGTGGCTGTCCAAAGATATGATAAGGTGTCAGCATCTGGGTCAGAAGCTTCAACAGTTAATGTGATTGTTTCTGCAATATTTACATCATTATCTGTGGCAGTAGCTACATCAATTCTTGGAAGGTAATTGATTGATCCAACAATATGTGCGTTACCAACAGACTCAGCTTCTGGATTGACATCATTTAAGGTGATCTCAACTTCAACAGTTTCTCCTTCTAAGACATTAGCTAAAGCAGATCCAGTAAAAATCAAAATAGAATCTACGTTATATGCATTTAATGTAAATGTTCGATCAGTGCCAGCTGGAATGTTATAGACGTAACCAGATACATCATCCGCCATTTCAAAGGAAGAATTGATTGTTGTCATGTCATCACCTTCAATGACAACTTCATAATAATCAATATCCTCAATGTCATTGTTGTGAATAACTAATTTTGCATTACCAGTTGCAATTTGCTCGTTTTCATCTTGTTCGACATTGCCTTCACATGCAAATAAAAGAAAAATTAATGAAAAGATTAGAAAAATAGTAGATAAATGTTTCATAAATATGAGGCCCCATTAATAGTAATTATTGCTAAAACTACTAGAATGATTACTAAATTTTGTCAAATATATTGTATAATTCGTTCAGCATACAGCGTACAGCGTAATGCGTAAGGTGTGGGCGTTTTGGGTTGACTATTTTGCTTTTATTGATGAAATATTTGTATGGAATATGAAGTAAAATATAAAATAAAATCTATTGATGAGATTATGCAAAAAGTTGAAGAGCTATCATGTATTGATTTGGGGAAGCAAAATGAGCTTGATGTATATTTTTGTATTAATGGAAAAGATTTAAGAATTAGAAAGTGGGATAAGCATGGGCTTATTACATATAAAGAAGCTTTCTTTAATGAAAGTAAGGTTAAAATTAGAAAAGAGACAGAAACTAATATCAATGATGTTGACAGCTTTTTGGAAATTCTCAATAAGCTTGGTCTATCAGAATCAAGAAGAAAGGAAAAGCTTCGCCATACTTTTAAATTGAATGATGATTATATTCTTATAGATAAATTTCCCTTTCTTGGATATTATGTTGAGCTTGAATCATCTTCAAAAGAGAAATTAATAAGCTTATCTGAAAAACTTGGCTTTGACTTTTCAAAAAGTATTTCTAAAAGCTATGAAGATCTTTTTAGGTCTTATAAGATATTAAATAAAAATTTGCATGATTATTTAATGCCAACTTTTGAGAATGAAAGAGAACAGGGGAATAAGGGAACATGAGAACAAGGGAACAAGGTGATAAGAGAGGAAGGAGATTATAATGATTGAGAATGAAATATTGGAAATTTTTCCTGAATTTAAGCTGATTGCAGATGAAAATATTCAGAAAAGATCAATAAATGCGCAAAAGATTGCAATTGAAATGGGGGCCTGGAGGCTCGCTCAACTTTTTGATATTCCATTTACTTTATTAATTCCAGACTGCAAGATTTCTTATGTTGATCATGTAAAAGCAGTTTTTGAAACAGCAAAAAAAATTGCAGAAACTATGGAAACTGTTTATGAAGAAAAGCCTTTAATCAATTATAATTTTCTTTATTCAGGAGCTCTTTTGCATGATGTAGGAAAGCTTTTAGAATATAAAAAGGAAGGCACTGAAATAATCAAAAGCAAAAATGGTCAAAATCTAAGACATCCAATAAGTGGAGTTGGCATTGCATACCTGGCAGGCCTGCCTGATGAAGTAGCTCATTGTATTGCTTATCACTCACATGAAGGTGATAATATGAATAGGTCAAAAGAAGCAATAATTATAAATCATGCGGATTTTGTGAATTTTGAAGTGCTTAAGCAGCGGTAAGTGGTAAGTGGTAAGTGGTAAGTGGTAAGTGGTAAGTGGTAAGTGGTAAGATTGGTATTCGGTATTCAGTATTCAGTATCCAGTCGGGCAAGTTGTTCAATCCCTTCCTTTTCTTTCCCTATTTCTTCCATAACCTTTAAACATAATTCGCGGTAGCTTTCACTAACTCTAATCTGAATTATTGCCATTTTTCGGTCAATTGTAGTTAAAGCCCCAAAAAGGTCATAGGCTTCTAGGGTAAATTTAATATAAGCTATATCTTTTGGATTTACCTTATACCTTATAATATGTTCTTTGTATTCTTTCATCTAAATTCTAATTTCTTTCTTCTTAATTCTTAACTCTTAATTCTTAATTCTTAATTCTTAATTCTCCGATGTCTATTGTCAACTATTTAACATAATTAATTGGTCACAAGAGCGCAGGGGAACAAGAGCGCAGGGGAACAAGAGCACAAGAGCACCAGTAAGATAAAAAACCCACTGAATACCAAATACCAATCTTCCCATGCCTGAAATCAACACAAAATTTAGTTTAAGCTTATATTGAATCTAGATTTGCTGAAATTAAGCACAATCCCCTCTCAGGCGAATCCTATTATATCAAGTGCTTATCTTATGGCATAGAACTTGCTCTAAAAAACCATGAAAATGAGATTGTTGCAAAATTGTTAAGATGAAGCCGCATATTATATGATAAGTGGTTTCATCTTATTTTCCAATCTTAATCCCAAGCCAGATAAGCCAAAAATAAAAAAATACAATCTCCAAATCACAAACAAATCACAAATTCAAAAATTTACATTTACCAAAACTAAAAGCCTTCAACCTATAAACTTTCTCCCAAAACCCAAAGTCTCCCATTTCCCAAAAACACTAGCCCTTATTCTTTTTTCACTTATCGTATTTATCCATTTTTCAACCTTTTTAGCACTAAAGGCTTTAGGAAAATATAGTTCCGGAAAATGAGCAAATTGTTTTTTCTTGCGCGTGGAAAGATATAAACAATCAATCAGGGCTTTTTCTGGCTCTGCAAGCAAAAAATTTCCCGTTTCTTTATACCAATCAAATCCATTGAAAAATGAAGCTGCAATTTGGTGTATTGAAAACACGCCTATAGCAGTTTTTAATATTTTGGGCTGGCAAGTCGCAGCCACTGTTATCATTTGCGGAATCTGTTCAATTATTCCATGCATATGCAAGGCACTTAAAAAGGAAACATAAACTCTTTGCCTGGGAAACAAAAAAGGAATTATCATATAAGGGTTTACTTTTTCACTGTCTGCATCTATCCAAATTCCACGATATACTTTTTTTATTAAACCTTCTTTTTGTAAATAGCTTAATGATTGGCTTGTAGTTGACAAGGATTTTCCTGACAATGAAGCTAATTCAAAGGTTGTAAAAACTGGCCTTTTTAATTGTTTTATATAAACTGAAAGTGACTGCCTACTCATGTTTTTGTAATTCCTCAATAAAAGCAGCAACTTTCAATTTTATTTCATCCCACACTGCGGGCAGGTTATAAGTGTTTTGATCTTCCCAGGATAAATATGAAAGCACGGTGTTTTTAAATACATTAAAGCTGAGTTCAAAAATTTTATTATATGCTTGTTCAATCTTAGTGTGGTTTATTTTAGCTTTATCAAAGCTCTTTTGATCAAACTGAGAACTTAATAAAAACAAATCGAAAATATCCCTTGCCTGAGTCACAGATCTTGTTGCCAGGGCATCTATCTTTTGCAAAACAGCGGACTGATTATCATAATGAGAAACCAACAATGGGGGTAGTTTATATCCGCGCAAAATTAAATCTGAAATAGGTTCTGTGATAATATTTCCCTTCATTCCTCTTCTGGAAAATTCAATCTTGGTAAATAAATCTTCTCCTGCAGATGTCAGTAAATGAGTCTTAAACCTTTGAGTTGTTTCAGTTTGTTTTGCTTTAGCAAGATCAGGAGGAAGCACTTCTTTAATTCCAAAAGAAATTAAAGTATTTTTAAAAGAACTATTATTAAAAATATTAATTACAAGCTCTTTTAGATCGCCCACCTCAATTCCTGAAACATCTAAATCCATATCTTCAGAATATCTAAAACTTTTAAAGAAAAAGCGTAGGTTGACTCCACCCTTTAGGGCATATTTTTCAGGCTTTAGCTTTCTTGCAAACCATCTCAAAAACTCAAGGTGAAATATTTCAACTAATTGTAAAGAAGTGTACATTTAAATCCCATTAGTTATGTAATTTAATTTAGTTCTAACTAAATAATAATATATAATTAACAATTTTTTGTCAAGAAAAACGTATGAAAATACTTTTTATGCTAGTCCAGACACCCAGGAGGATGTTTTCCATTAAAAATTGCATACCATGCTTAATAATTTACCAGAAAAATTCTTGACCTTGAAATGTTTGCGAGTTATTTGTACTGCAATGCCAAATGCTCGCGATTAATTTGGAGTGGGGTCGAAATTAAAGGGGTCTAAATGTTTGAAAGATATTTAAAAGAGCAAACTCAAAATGATTTGGAAAAAAAAATGGTTTTTATTGGTGGTCCTCGTCAGGTTGGAAAGACAACCTTTGCTTTGGGTTTGATTGAAAATAAAAAAGGATACTTAAATTGGGATGTTCCCAAAGACAGAGAAAAAATATTAAAACAGGAACTTCCAGATTTAAATTTTTTAATCTTAGATGAAATACATAAATTTAAAAATTGGAGAAATTTTTTAAAAGGTCTTTTTGATAAAGGCTATGAAAATAAAAAATATTTAATTGCCGGGTCAGCCAAGCTTGATTATTACAGGTATTCAGGCGATTCCTTGCAGGGACGATATCATTATCTAAGAATGTTTCCACTAAGTTTTAAAGAACTAAAAATGCAAAACACTGCTGATCTTTTGTCTTTAATAGAACTTGGTGGATTTCCCGAACCATTTTTTGCAAGTTCCAAAATAGACTCAAAAAGATGGTCAAGGGAATATAGAACAAGGTTAATTAATGAAGAATTGAATAAATTGGAAAACATTAAGGATCTGTCAAATTTAGAATTATTATCCATTCGTTTACCGGAACTTGTTGGTTCACCATTGTCAATAAATTCTATAACAACAGATATCCCAGTTTCTAATAAAACTTTGGCAAATTGGATTAATATTTTAGAAAGATTATATTCCATTTTTAGAATATCGCCATTTGGTGCCCCTAAGATTAGAGCCGTTAAAAAGGAACAAAAACATTATCATTTTGATTGGACTTTGATAAAAGAAAATGGACTTAGATTTGAAAATTTAGTTGCAGTGACACTTTTAAAATGGGTTTGTTTTATGCAAGATTCTTTGGGTGAAGAATATGAGCTGAGATATTTCAGAGATATCGATGGCCGGGAAGTTGATTTTGTAATTTTACATGACTTCAAACCTATTATGTTCATAGAAACAAAATGGAATGATAATGAAATATCAAAGGGATTAAAATACCTAAAGGAGAGGTTTAAAGATGTAAAAGCATTTCAGGTTTCAGCAATTGGCAAGAAAGATTATGTATCAAAGCAAGATATAAGGGTATGCCCAGCTAATATTTTTTTAAATGAATTTATTTGATAAAAGCATTTGCTCTCGTGAGAACAAAAAAACGCCCTAATAACACTTACCACTTACAACTTACAACTTTTTCCAACTCCCCGCTTGATTAATCATATTTCATTTCATAAAATATTATTTAAATAAATAGAAAGAATTTTAATGAATAAAGAAATAGATTCTCCAGCACCTAAAATTTTAAAAGAACTCTTTGGCGAAAATGATGCAAATTTAAAATATTTTGAAGCTGAGCTTGATTTAGTGGTAACATTTCGAAATGGGAAAATTGTTTTATCAGGTTTAGAAGAAAATTGTTTGTTGTTTGAGCAGGCCTTGGAGGCCTTAACTGAATGTATTAAATCAGGTTATAAAATATCTTCTGTTGATATTGAAAAATCTCTGCTTGCAATGAAAGCTGATCCTGAAATTAATTTAAAGAACATTTTTATGAGTAAGATATTATCTGATTTTAATCATCGTCCTGTAACACCTAAGTCCCTTGCTCAAAAAGAATATGTTGATAGCATAAAAAAGTATGACTTAGTTTTTGGAATAGGACCAGCGGGTACTGGAAAAACCTTTTTAGCAGTAGCAATGGCAGTAGCTGCATTAAATAAGAAATTGGTTGAACGTATAATTTTAACAAGACCAGCAGTTGAAGCAGGAGAAAGCCTTGGATATCTTCCTGGAACCTTGCATGAAAAAATAAATCCTTATCTCAGACCCCTGTACGATGCCCTGCAAGATATGGTGGGTATGGAAAAATCAATGAATATGATTGAAAAAGGAATTATTGAAGTTATCCCTCTTGCCTATATGCGAGGAAGAACTTTAAACAATTCTTTTATTATTTTAGATGAAGCACAAAACACAACAGTGCAACAGATGAAAATGTTTTTAACCAGGTTTGGTTTTGCCTGCAAAATTGTTGTAACTGGAGATGTTACTCAAATAGATCTTTCAGGTGGCAAAAAATCAGGTCTCGCCCATGTAAATGACTTGTTAAGGAATATTGATATCATAAAATTTTGCAGTTTTTCAGACATAGATGTTATCAGGCATCGTCTGGTAAAAGAAATAATAAAGGCATTTAATAATAGTTTAATATAAAGACGCGAGAACAAATGAGTATTAATAATGAAAAAAAAACAATAGCTGAAAAAATTCCAAAAGAGAAAAAATATAAAAAATTTATCTCTATTTCAAAAGAAAATAAATTAAAACAGAATAAAATAATTTTATTGTTTCTAATGTCTTCAATCTTAGCTTTTCTTATTATTCCAAGGCAGGAGATGCCCGTTAGAAAATATGCTATTGGCGAGATTGCTGAAAAAAATATTAAAGCTAATAAGGATTATTTAATTACAGACCACAATACTACAGATCTCAAAAAAAAGGAAGCAAGTGAAAATATTAGACCGATTTATGATTACTTTGTTTCAAAGAAAAAAGCTGTAGTTGAAGACATAAAGAAAATGTTTAGCAAAGGAAGAAGCCTAATTGAGTTTGGTGAAAGTAAAGATCCTTCTGCTAATTTAGAATCAATAAGAAGCACGATTTATTTAGATGTTAATGAAGATATCTATAATAACTTAATCGAAAATAAATTTTCAAATACTATTGAAACTCCCATTCTCATGCTAATTGAGAAAAGCATGGCAGAGATGATTATTTCCAAAAAAGAAAATCTATATTATGAAAATAAAAAAGGAATAAAGGTTAGGTCAATTGATAACGGTAAGTTTATAGATGATCAAAGCCTTGAAGCAGGTGACTTATCCAGGATTATTGATATAGAAATATCGCGTGAACAAATTTCTATTTGGGCTGATACTTTAGATAATATTAAAAATATTAGTGATAATAAAAAAGAAGTTATCATAGCTCTTGCTCAGCAATATATCACACCAAATCTAATCTTAAACGAAGAGTTAACAAAAAAGGAAATAGAAACGATTGCTTCTAATGTTAATGAAGTAACCGTAAGCATTAAAAAGGGAGAAATCATTGTTAGGAAGGGCGATCGAATAAGTGATGTTGATTTAACAATCCTTGATGGCATTATTGCTTTAAGTCCAAAAGAAACTCGCTTTGAAAAATTCATTTCGCTTTTTTTACTTTTATCCTTTTTCTTTTTTTTGATGCATTACTTTGCTCGCAGGTTAACCTCAAGATATAATCCTAGTTTTAAGGATATGATTTTAATTTCAACCTTGTTTGTGGGAACAATTTTAATGATGAACTTAATTAATTTTATTTCAAATAATATTTTAGAGTCTGTACCACATATTCCACCAAGTGCTTATAAGTTTGTTGTACCTGTTTTTGCTGCTGTAATGTTGTTAAGGCTTATATTTAATCCTGAAGTTGCAATATTTTTCACTATAGCAATTTCTGTTTTTCTTGGTATTTCAGTAGAATTAAACTCTCCTATAAGCGAAAGCGCTTTGTTGTATTCTGTGTTTTTATTCTTGGGAAATATTTATACAATTGGCTCTGTTTCTAAAGTTAAGCAAAGAGTTTCTTTGATTAAAGCAGGTCTATTTATTGGCTGCGCTAATATTGTAACAGTATCATTTCTGCTTTTTGTAAGCCTGGGTTTTGGAATAATTGATAATGCTTATGGATTCTTTTATACTCTGGTCTTAACTTCATTAGGAGGTATTTTATCAGGCATAATTGTTTTGGGTATAATGCCAATATTTGAGTCTTTTGGTTATGTTACAGATATAAAACTTTTAGAACTTGCAAATACTGAGCACCCTTTGCTGACTAAGCTTGCAATTCAAGCCCCTGGTACAAATCACCATTCTTTTGTTGTTTCGAGAATCGCCGAATCAGCAGCTGAAGCAATCGGAGCAAACTCTTTATTTGCAAAGGTTGCCTCTTTATATCATGATATTGGTAAAATTGAAAAGCCTCTTTACTTTATTGAGAACGTGGTAAAGGGATTGGAAAATAAGCATGACAAGCTTGCACCTAGAATGAGTAGTTTAATTTTACAGGCTCATGTTAAGGATGGTATAGAGCTTGCTAAAAAACATCGATTGCCTGAATCAATCATTGAAATTATTCCAGAACACCATGGTTCAAGTTTGATTTCATTTTTCTATAATAAAGCAAAAAAGAATGAAAATCCCGAAATGGATTCAGTTGATGAGCTTGATTACAGATATCCTGGTCCAAAACCAAGATCAAAAGAAGCGGCAATTATTATGCTTGCAGATGCAACTGAAGCAGCAACTAAAAGTTTGCCAGATCCAAGTGCTGCAAAATTAAAAGGTATGGTAACTATGATTGTAAATAAGTTTTTTACGGATGGTCAACTAGACAGCTGTGATCTAACTTTCAATGATTTAAAGATCATCCAAAAGAATTTTATTCAAGTACTAACATCAAGCATTTACCACCAAAGAGTAGAGTATCCTGGTCAAAAGAAAGGTAAATAACAATAAAAACATCCAACCCAAAATCATTAATTATTGATTATTAATTGTTGATTATTGATTATTTTTAAAAGGCTAATTATGCACGATCTAATTTTCGAATATAAACTAAACAGTAAAATCAAAAAAGACCTTAAAAGTTTTGTGCCTAAATTAGCCAATGAGCTCAAAATACTAGATAAAGACTTCACAATTTTATTTTCAGATGATGAAACCATTCAAAAATTAAACTATCAGTATAGGAATAAAGATAAACCCACAGATGTTTTATCCTTTTATATAGATGACGACGAAGACTTTGTTTCAATAAAAAATTTTATTGGAGACATTATCATTTCCATTGACACTGCCCAAAGACAAGCAGAAAATAAAGGACATTCCCTTTTTAATGAGATATCAATTCTTCTTATTCATGGTCTTTTGCACCTCTTAGGTTATGATCATGAACAAGATGAAAGTTCAAGGATTGAGATGGAAAAAAAAGAAAATAAATTGAGAGGTATGTTTGTTAAATAAAAAAACAAAATGGGAATATCTTGGTAAAAATAAATTTTATCTGTTAGCTATTCTTTGTGGGGGACTTCTTGTTTTTTCCTTTCCTGTAGCCACGTTTTCAAAAGAGTGGTTGCAAGATGGCTTTACTTCTTTTTTACCCTGGATTTGTATTGCTCCAATGTTTTTCATAATTGAGAAAAAATCTTTAAAAAAGACCTTTCTTACAGCTTATGCGTTTGGACTTGTCTATTTTATTGGCACTTTATTCTGGATTGTTGTTGCAATGAATGGCTATGGCTATATTCCATTTGGGACTTCAATTTTGCTTTTAATTTTATTGTGTCTTTACTTAGCTGTTTATCCGGGTCTATTTTTTCTTTCTACTAGATTCTTTAGTTTTAAGTATAAAATTCCTCTTTCAATTGTTGCACCAGTATCCTGGGTTTCACTAGAGTTGCTTAGGCGATATTTTTTCTTTATGTCCTTTCCATGGTCAGAGCTTGGTTATAGTCAATACTTAAATCACAATTTAATGCAAATTACATCTTATACAGGCGTATATGGAATTGATTTTCTCATTATTTTGTCAAACGTGGTTTTGTATAAAAGTATTAAATCTTATAAAGAGCATAAAAATAATGTTATAGGAATTTTATTAATTAAAAAACTGCCAATGCTAGAGATTTTAATATTTAGTCTGTTATTTAGCTTTGTTTGGATTTATGGCAAAGTATTAATAAGTAAACATGAAATAAAAAGTCCTCAAAAAAATAAGATTGCCATTTTACAAGGTAATATTCCTCAAGATGAAAAATGGCTTATAAGTAACCTTTATAATATTGTTGATATTTATAGGGAAATGACTTTTAAGGCTAACGCACAAGGTGCTGATCTAATTATTTGGCCAGAAGCATCAGCTCCAATGATTCACCCTGAGCAAATAGAATATTTACCCCCATATTTGAAAATTAATAAGCCAATTCAGGCTAATATTCTTATTGGTACTGTAAATCGTAAAAAAGTAGAAGGTAAGGAAAAATACTTTAATTCTGCATATTATTTTAATAATCATCTCAATCTTATCTCCAAATATCATAAAACTCATCTGGTGCCTTTTGGAGAATATGTTCCCCTCGAAAAGTATATACCTTTTAAAAAACTAATTTCCCAGTCAGGAAATTTTTATACAGATAATAAGTTTACCGTAATGCCATTAAAAGATAGCAAATTTGGCGTAATGATATGTTATGAGGCAATATTTCCAGATATTGCCAGAAAATTCATTTTAAATGGTGCAAATTTTCTGGTTAATATAACAAATGATGCCTGGTTTGATAAAACCTCAGCTCTATATCAGCATTTGGCAATGTCCACTGTTAGGGCAGCTGAATATGGTGTTCCAATTGTAAGAGTTGCAAATACAGGAATTTCAGCATCCATTGATAGATTTGGCAGAATAAAAACGAGAACCTTAGATTTTGTGCAAGATATGAAATTAATAGAAGTTGAGACTGATTTGCAGTATAAAAAGACTTTTTATGCTATTTTTGGTGATTTATTTGCCTATTTAAATGTTTTTGCCCTGCTAATTTTTCTCATTTTTTACCTTAAAAAAAGAAAAAATACTTAACTTTCTTAGGACCCTAAAAACAAATTTTTTCTAAAAAAATTATACTATTTTAGCTTGACATATTTTGGAAAATCTAGTTTATGGCACTTTCTAATACATAATATTTGTATTATTGTATATTGTAACACTTTAAAATTATTGAATGAAACTCATTGTTTTGAAAATAATTTGCAATATTTTGAAATAAAAATATGCTGGTGTAGCTCAATTGGTAGAGCAGCTGATTTGTAATCAGCAGGTCGCGGGTTCGAGTCCCATCACCAGCTTAGGAATAATTCAAAATTCAAAATTAAAGATTCAAAATTAAATTTTGCATTTTGCATTTTGCATCTTGAATATTGAATTGTTTTGGTGGGGTTCCCGAGTGGTCAAAGGGATCAGACTGTAAATCTGACGGCTAAGCCTTCGAAGGTTCAAATCCTCCCCCCACCATTTTACAACGAGATTTAGCTCTAGCACTAGATCTAGTTTATTTGCGGGAATAGCTCAGTTGGCTAGAGCATCAGCCTTCCAAGCTGAGGGTCGCGGGTTCGAATCCCGTTTCCCGCTTTATTTTTTGCCTGGGTGGCTCAGTGGTAGAGCACCTCCTTGGTAAGGAGGTGGTCGCGGGTTCAATTCCCGCCCTAGGCTTGGTACGATGAAAACATAATTATCCGGAGGATAAAATGGCAAAAGAGAAATTTGAAAGGGGTAAAACCCACGTAAATGTTGGAACAATAGGACACGTAGATCATGGCAAGACTACGCTAACAGCGGCAATTACCTGTGTATTGGCAGCTAAGGGATTGACAAAGTATGTACCATAT
>JBDREC010000015.1:0-46040 GCA_043820105.1 Pseudomonadota bacterium | reverse complement strand
TTTGAGGGTTGAACGTATTAGGATAAACTTGTCAAAGCAGAAGCCCAGAACTCCTTTGGATAAGCACCTGATTCTGAAAAAACTTCTTTGCCATTTTTAAAGATTTTTACTGTTGGAATTCCGTGAATTCCAAATTTTGAAGCAATTTGCATATTTTCATCTACATTTAGCTTTCCAATTTTTGCTTTTCCAGCAAAGTCATTTGATAATTCTTCCATTATTGGAGCTAGCATCTGACAAGGCCCACACCAAGGTGCCCAAAAATCAACTAACACTGGCTGATCTGAATTTATAAATGTCTCAAAATTTTCATCAGTAACAGTAAATGTTTTTTTAATTTCACTCATCTTAAACTCCTATTCATAATTCATAATTCATAATTCATAATTCAAAATTCAAAATTCAAAATTCAAAATTCAAAATTCAAAATTCAAAATTAATATATCCATATATTTCCATATGTCAATAAGCAACCAAAATTTTTTCTAATTTTTGTGATTTTTATTACTGTAATTATATTAATGGTATGATATAATTGAATAATAAGATAAGGAATAAGTCAAATTTTCTTATGTATGCAGGGGTTAAGTCTATGTTTTCACATAATTATTTTAAATTATTTCTAGTTTTATCAATATTTTCACTATTTCTTTCATGTTCAATATTTGATTCTAAAGAGTCTGATGAAGGCAATGGGGTTGATGATCTTATTGATGAACTAATTTCTATTTCCGAACAAATATCAGCAGGAGAGCTAAATAATATTGCAACAAATGGAGTTAATCTTGGAATTCCCGCAAATGCTCTTTCTGAAGACGCATTAGTGGCTTTAAGCTTATATACTGAAGCAGAATTTTATGAATTATTGGAAACTGCTGGTATTTCTTTTGACATAGGAGCCTCGGCATTTGCATCTGGTTTGTCGATTTCATTTGCTACTCAATCTGAAGCAGGTGTTGAAATCAATGATTATTTATTTGTATCTGAATCTATTGAATCAATTACAGTTGATGGCTATACAACTGCTGAAATATCTAATGCAATACCAGGTGCTATTCCTGGATCAATTAGCGAAAGCTATGCTTTAGCAATTCCAGCAGCTATTCCAGGCGCTATTCCAGGAGCTATTCCTTCATATTTTAAGGCTTCAGAAATTGCAGCAAGCTTTGAAATGAAGGCAATCTGCATAATTAATAATGTTGCCTATAATATCTCAATTTATCTTTCAGATAATGGCGAAAATATTGTTTACATTATTCCAAGTGATATTTTCACTGAAAAAGTACTTGGTTTTCAAATTGCCTTGTGGGCAGTGCCAGCAGATGAAGATATTATAGTAACTATTGAAGATGAAAATGGAGTGCTAAGCTCAACAGATATCACTGAAATACCAACTATTCGCATAGTGGGAAGCAGCAATAATACTAATTCCTCTAATGATACTGAAACAAGCACAAATAAAACCCATAATGATAATGACACGGAAAGTGAAACTGATGCTGAAGCAGAAGATGAGGATACAGATAAATCTCAAGCTGTTCATCTAACAGTCATGGGATTTTCACCATATGACGGAGAAACTGATGTAGTGATCTCATCTGTAATTACCATCAATTTTTCAGAACAAATAGATTCAAGCTCCTTAGATTTAAATGTTGAAAATAGCAACTGTACAGGAACAATACAAATGTCATATAATGATTTTGCAGCAGAAACATGTGTACCATTTCAAAGCCAGTTTGTTATAAGTGGTAATAGCTTAACGATTTATCCAAATTCAGAGCTTGAATTTGATACTACTTATAAAATAAAAGTAAGAACTACAATAAAAGATATTAATGGCAATACATTAGAAGCAGAGCATACGTCAACAACAGGTTTCACAATAAGGGCAGAAGAAACAGGATATTTCGCAAGACATGTTGAATATACGGCAGCAGGAAATCTGGATGATAATCCTCAACCCAGATCATTAACTTTGGCTGATATTAATTCTGATAATTTTTTAGATTGTTTAGTTGCAAATAGTGGTACAAATGAAATAACTGTTCGATTAGGCAACGCTCAGGGCTTTAGCCCCGGCGATTCTAGCCCTGGATTTTCATGGTATTCACAAAATGATGGATCTGAACCAAGTGATATTTCAATAGCACAAATGAATTCTCATCAAGATAACAAACTTGATATCGTTTTTTCAAATTATGATGAAGGCTCTGTAGTTATTATTGAAGGTTACTATCGTGATGATGACCAAAACAGTTCGAATTTTGAAAATAATTATAAGAAAAAAACATCATTAATTGATAATTTTGAAACTCAAGAGCATTGGGAAGTTTCAAATTTAGCTCTTGGTTACCTAAACGTTCCAGATGGTTTTATTGATGTAGCTGTTACTAATGAATCTAAAATAATATATGCTCTCTATGAAGAATCAGATGGGCATTTTGAAGCTCCAGTTACTCAACAGATTTTTGAATCAACTGCAAGCTTAATCACGGACATAGCTATTGCAGATTTTAATAATGATGGTAAGCACGATATTGCAACATCAACATCTAATCCAGATGCAATAGAAATTCGTCTTCAAGGTAATTTTAGTACCCCGACAATAATATCTCTTAGAAATTATACACAAGATTACCCGACACCGAAGGCCATCGCAAAAGGCAATGTAGATAATGATGAAGGTAATTGTATTGATTTAGTAACTGCAAACTACGAAACGGACAATATAAGTATATTTATCAATTCATGTGAGGGAACCTTTGTTGAGGCTGAGACACGATATAGCATGGGAAGCAACCCGATAGACATCTTTTTATCCTACATTAATGATGATGATTACCTGGATGTGGCTACTGCAAATTTTGGCTCCCACAATGTAAGTGTCAGGTTTGGTGTTGGAGATGGCACTTTTGGAGAATTATATAATTTTGATGTAGGAGAAGGACCTATAAAGCTATATATAGGTGATATCAATAATGATACGTTTGACGATATTGTTACAGCTAATTACACAGCAGGTACAATAAGCTATCTGGCAGGACAATAATAAAGCTTTATCTTTTTAATGTTTTCATATACTTTACGAAAACCTTTTCAATTTTCACAGAAATTTCTTCTGGAAGCTGGGGTAAAATTAAACTTAATTCATCTTTTAATTTCTTAATTCCATCTTGAGAGCCTTCTACAGCAGGTTTTAATGCTTTTACCCACTTTATCATATCTACAATTGCTGTTTTTTTTAGCATAAAAATTAACGTGCCAGCCAGCTGCCCTCTATAATAAGTGTTATTAGCACATAAAGATGCAAGAAGTGAAAAAGCTGTTAAGGAATTTGAATCTTGCTTCCTGGCTATTTCAAGAAAATATTCACGCTGGGCATAAATGTCTGCTGGATTATGGGGAACCAAATAAACAAGACTTTGAAAAGCAAGCTTATTTATTTTTTTATTTTTAATTTTGGATGCTTTTATTAAATCTGTAGTTAAGTCAATAAGATAACCTGGCTTTTTCTTTGCAACTTCAGTTAGAATTTGCATGCAGTCTATTTGCTCTTCTTTTGATCCAGTTCTAAATCCTTCAGCTAAAGTATGCAAAAGCCCACGTATTTCAAGACACTTTTCAACAATTTCCTTGTTTGAGTTCTTATCTTTGGTAACAGATGACAATTGCGATAAAATTGACATAAAAAACCCCATAAGATTAAAATCAAAGATAATATACTCATTTTTTATGTCAAAAACAACTCAAAAATTCAAATAAGAGCTTTTATTATAGCTTTCAAAGAATAAAATGCAAAACAAAGCATAGATGAAAGCAAATATGTGATTATGGCACTAAGGGCAAAAGTAAAAAATAGGTTTAACAACATTTTATTCTCCAAATTATTACTAATTAATAAAGTGATAATAAAGGAAACAAAGGACATTTTTTGACCTGGAAAATATATCTCAATGTTTAATTTAAATATTTGAATTAGTTCAATAATATGATATAATAGTATTAACTATGCATTCTAGATATTCAACTTGAACTTGAAACTATTCTGTAAGTATTTATATTTATGAGGGGTTTGCTTTATGAAAATTATTATTAAACTTATTTTGATTGTTTGCATAGTAATCAATACTTTTTTAGTATTAGCTTGCTCATCATCCAATTCTGATGAAACAAGCAATAGTAATGACGCCACAATAGTGTTAACAATTAGTGGTACAGTAGACACAAATAGCTTTTTAAATCATGAAAACATTATTACAAGAACTGACTTATTAACAAGAGATGAAATAATAACCAGAAATGACATTACTCAACCAGTTGGGTCTCCTATTCCTGATTTTTATTTTAAAACGGAAACTGTATTAAAAAATTCAGACAGTACTGATCCTGGATTGATTGTTTTTACCACAAGAGAAGATCCCAATGAGCTTGATTCTCTTGCTAGTCTTGATATTGATTCTCTGGCTGTGGCAAATACTGATGGAAGTTTTTCTTTACCTGTTTATGAAAATGCAAATGAAGACTTTTATGTTGTTTTATCAGCTGTTTCATCTAGTTCAAGCTGTATATTCTCAAGTGCTGAAGATTCATCTTATAAAGCAAGCTTAAGCGCGCCAGTTCTTTGCTTTGATGATGACTTTTTATTTATCTTAGAAACAAGTGATGGAAATAGCAATTATACAATTTCAAGTGATTCTTCAACATCATCTATTGACATTGGAACAGTTACAATAAGTGGATCAAGTGCTACTGCGGCTACAGACCTTGATGCTGATGATTCAATTTCATCATCTTCATCCTCCAGTGTATCAAATGAAGATACTTTAGGAGTTTACTATAAATTTGACAATAACCTTTCTGACTCTTCAGGTTACGAAAATAATGCAACTGGTCCAAATGGAGATACCGGATTTTCATATATCAATGAGGATCCAGAAGACGACAGTGCTGGAAGGGCTATTTCTTTAGATGGATTTGATGATTACTTAATAATTGAAGATAAGGATGAAAATGGAATAAGTGACTTTACTTCAGGAAATGAGTTAACAATATTTGCTTTGTTAAATATTGATGAATCAATCATTAGTGCTAAAGATAGTACTAGTTACTACATTTTCAGTTCAGGGTATATAGATTTTTATTTTCAAATCACCGAAAGTGGATCAATACAAATATGGGCCCAAATTGAGATTCAACAAGACACTACAAATATAGGTTATACAATTAAGGCTAACGATTATTGGAATCCGGCAGTCATTGAAAGCCTAGAAAGCAATATAAGTCTAGCATTTACACTCCAAAGTGGTGTTATAAATACTATAATAAATGGTCAACCGGACGAAAACGGAGAATGTCAGGTTTATTCTGATAGTCAGGAATTAATTGGAGGTTGTAACTCAACATACACAGGAAATATTAGAACCTCAGCACCAGAAAATAACGAAAGAGATGCCTATATAGGAAGAAAAGATTATGTTGCTCCAGCAGAGTCATTTAGCTATTTCAAAGGGATAATATTCGAGTTTAGAATTTATAATGAAGCTCTAAATTCGACAGAGATTTTAGATCTACATAACAGCTTATATTAATTTTAATATTTTATTTCTTAGTTTTATTCAGATATCCTTCAAGTTCCTCTAAATTCTTTTCAAGCAAATCCATAGCAGGATCAACAAAGGAACAATCTTTAACATCAAAGCCAGCTGTTTTCAAAATATCCATTGGATAATCTGAGCCTCCTGCTTTTAAAACAGAAAGATAATTTTGAAGCTCTTTATCGTTTCCATTTAAAACAGATTCAGAAAAGCTAGCAGCTAGAATCATAGAGGTTGCATATTGAAAAACATAGAAGTTATAATAAAAATGAGGCACATAGCTCCATTCAAGCCCATCATTTGGCATTCTTTCAAAATAAGGGCCATAATATTCAGCAACTAAATCACCATAAATCTTTTCAAGTCTATCTGCTGTTAATGGATTTCCTTTTTCATATTCTTCATGAGCCAACATTTCAAATTCAGCAAACAAGGTCTGTCTGAAAACTGTTGTTCTCATATTATCAATAAAATTTGTAAGCAGATAAATCTTTTTCTGCTCATCTTTTTCAGCGATCGCCTTATCCATTAAATATTTTTGAAGCATCATTTCCTGAAAAATAGAGGCGATTTCAGCTAAGAAGGTGGTATAATTTGAAGTAGAATATGGCTGAGCCCGGTTTGCATATACTGAATGCATCGCGTGTCCAAACTCATGAGCCATGGTAAAAGCATCATCTAAGGTATCCATGTAATTTAGCTTAACAAATGAATGCACATCATAAACACCATCGTGATAGGCTCCAGAATCTTTATTTTTTGAAGGATATATATCAACCCAGCCATTAGCGGGATTCATTCCAATATCAACATCTTTCAAGTATTCAGCTCCCATTGGCTTTAAGGAAGCAAGGATTTCTTTTCTTGCTTCTTCATAAGTCATTTCAATTTCAGCTGATGGAAACAAAGGATTATAAAGATCATAGAACCTAAGCTTTTTAAGGCCCATATATTCAGCTCTCATCTTAACGTACTTATGAATTGTTCTTTTTAGGTTCTTTTTGACCTTTTGAATAAAGGCTTTATAAAAATCAGGAGTAATGTCATTTCTGTCAAGACACATTCCAAGTGAAGTATCATAGTTTGATGATTTAGCTTCAACAACATGAGCTACAACCCTGTCATTATAAGCTTGAGCGAGCATTCTTTTGTGCTTTGCAAGGGTTTCAAAAAACTTTTCAGATGTCTCTGCTCTTACTTCTCTTTTCTTGGAGCCTCTGTATTTTGAATAATTAGAAAGAGTAAGTTCAACTTCTTTGCCATCTTCATCTTTTATTTTTGGAAACTTTACTTCACTGAAAATTGCATCAAAAATATCTCTTCTGTTTTTTGATAATTTCCCATACAGGGCTCTTACTTCTTCAACTTCCTTTGATCTAACATGATTTTTTTGCCTGAGGATTGATTCAATTCCAAATCTATAAGGCTTCATTTTTTCTTCTTTAATAGCTTTTCTAAGCTTATCTTCATTAATGGCAAGTATTTCAGGATCTACAAAGCTTGCAGCTTGATGATAATCATTTTCCAGGGAATTCGCTTTATCATACATCTCTTTTGACTTTGATATTGATTGATCTTCATCAAAGGTAAACATTGCATACTGGCTAACTTTTTCAACCCTTCTTTTCAAATCCCATATTAAAGCAAAACAATCATAGAGGTCTTCTTCTAGTTTTCCTTTGCATTTATCAATTTTTTTAAGATCATCTTTAATATCTTCAAGTTCATTTTCCCATTCTTTAACATTTTTAAAAACATGTGCTTTATCCCACTTATACTGATCTGGAATTTGATCTCTTGATAAATTTGCATCAGGCATAAACTTATCTCCATAGGCTGTTAATGTGAAAGTAAAAAAGGCTAGAATAATTGATAAACTCAATCTTTTTTGACCATACTTTTTCATATTACCCTTCCCTTTGAATGATAAAGAAGGGATTATGTTATTTGAAAAATCAAAAATCAAGAAAGGAATGGAGGGGTATTTAGTATTCAGTATTTAGTATTCAGTATTCAGTATTTAGTATTCAGTATTCAGTATTCAGAATTTGGTATTCGTTATTCGGTATTATTAGACTGGTGCCCTGGTGCACTGGTGACGGATGACTATAATTAGACTTCCAATAGTTCCTCATTTTCCTGATAGAATTGTTCATATTGCTGAAATGGATCAGGTTCTACGTATTGTTCCTGAATGTCCTGCTTCTGATTCTCTTCTTTCTGGTATTCTTCATCTTCTTCATCTGGAACCTCTCTTAAGACCCAATCATTTTGCATTTCTATTTCCATGTCTTCAACTTCACTTTGCTGCATAAACTGTTCATCATCTTCTGTTCCACCACAGCCTTGAGGTCCAACAGCTCCAAAAGATCCAAGTAGAATCATTAAAATGACACCAAGGTAAAGATAGGGCAACTTGTCTTTTAACTTGTTGTTTTTGATAGGTTTTTCTTTTTTGAATTTAAACATTGAGCACTCCCAATTAAAAGCGATACCTCCCTTTTTCGCCCCCCTTAAACTCTATAGTATGATTATAGCATAGAATCTAAATATATGCTAATTTTTTTTCATTAATTATTAATTATTGATTATTAATTATTGGTTATTAAATTAGGCGGTTAGATGTAGATTGAGAGTTTTAGGAAGAGAAAGAGAAGGAGAATAATTAATAATTAACAATTAATAATTAATAATTAACTTTAACCCCAAACAACCATATTAGGAATAATCTTTGTTTTTAGGAATTTATGATTTGGCAGAATACGAACCATAGCTCCGAATTTGCCAGATGATTTTGTTGTTAGTTGTGCTTTGAATTTATATTCTTCTGTATTTGAATCATCTATTAGTTCCATTGGAAGTGCCTCTGCCTTTTCAAGCATGCCTTTTGAATCTAAATGGCCATAATATAACTCTACAGCAAGATCTTCTGGTTTTAATCCGTTTATTGAGATCTCTGCATTAAAAAGCATTTCATCACCAACTATAGAAACAACTTTTGTATCAATTGAAAAATCCTTAACAAAAATTTCAGACCAATGCTTTTCCATATTGTCTTTCCATGCAACTAATTCTTTAACGTTTTCTCCTTTATTTTCAGCCAATTCATAAAAATAGCCATGCGCATTTTTGTAATATTTATTAAAATACTCCATAACCATTCTATTAGTACCAAACTGTGAACAATTAGTAAGCATAGAATGCTTCATCTTTTCAACCCATTTCCTTGGCATATTATCAGCGCTTCTATCATAAAATAAAGGAACAACTAATTCTTCTAAAACTCTATACAAAGCATTTGCCTCAAATTCATCCTGATATTCTTTTTCATTGTAGATTTCTCTATTACCAATAGCCCATCCATTATGACCATCATAAGCTTCATCCCACCAGCCATCAAGAATACTTAGGTTTAAACCTCCATTAAAGCAAACTTTCATTCCACTTGTTCCTGAAGCTTCTAAAGGTCGCCTTGGAGTGTTAAGCCAAACATCAACACCTTGAACCAGGTATCTGGCAATATCAATATCATAATCTTCAATAAAAACAATATGCCTTCTTAACTCTTCATTTTTGGCAAGCTTTGCTATCTGCTTAATTATCTTTTTACCCTCATCATCATGAGGATGAGCTTTTCCGGCTATAAGGATTTGAACTGGTCTATCTTTGTTTGTGAGAATTTTTTTAATTCTTTCAATATCACTAAAAATCAAGGTTCCTCTTTTATAAGTTGCAAAGCGTCTTGCAAAACCTATGGTAAGGGTTTCTGGATCTAGCACTTCATCAGCCATTTTTATTTCACTACTCAAAGCCTGTCTGCTCATTAGGGCTTTTTTAAGCTTATTTCTGGCATTAGCTACTAATCTTTCGCGTCTTCTTTCATGGGTCTTCCATAGTTCTGAATTGGGAATTTCTTCCACCCTCTTCCAAATTGCATTATTTGATGGCTCATTTTTCCATTTTGGTCCCAGATATCTGTCAAATAAAGTTGCAAAATCCGGAGCTATCCAGCTTGTACCATGAACACCATTAGTAACGTGTTCAATTGGAATATCATTTTCATATATTCCAGGCCATACATCATCCCACATTTTTCTAGCTACTTCACCATGAAGCTTGCTCACACCATTACAATAAATTGAATTTCTTAGAGCGAGTACTGTCATGCAAAAATTTGTTTCATCATCATCAAGGGCACCTTCTGCCCCCATTCCTAACAGGTCATTGATTTTAACACCCAAATCCATTGCATATGGTTTTAGATAAGGTTCTAACATGGAAACCAAGAAACGATCATTTCCTGCTGGAACTGGAGTATGAGTGGTAAAAACAGAAGAGGCAAAAACAAGCTCACGAGCTGCTTTAAAAGATAAATCTTTTATTTTCATTAAATGATGAATTCTTTCAAAAATTAAAAAGGCAGCGTGTCCTTCATTTATATGCACAACAGATGGGTTTAAGCCAAAACCATGTAAGAGCCTCATTCCACCAATACCTAATAAAAGCTCTTGCTTAATTCTCATATGTTTATCACCACCATAAAGCTGATAAGTGATCATTCTGTCTTCAGGGTCATTTGGTTCGATGTTTGCATCCATTAAAAACAAGGAAACTCTTCCGACTTTAACCTTCCAAACCTGATAATGCAGATCTTTATCAAGAATTTTTATTTTGAAAGATTTCGCTTTACCATTTTCGTCAACAACTAAAGAAGCAGGCATTTTTGAAAAATCATGAATCGGATATCTTTCCTGCTGCCAACCTTCTGAATTAAGATATTGCCTAAAATAGCCCTGTTGATAAAATATTCCAACACCAACAAGGGGTAAACCCAGGTCACTTGATGATTTCAAATGGTCACCTGCTAAAACACCCAAACCACCTGAATATATTGTAAGACATTCTGTTAAGCCAAATTCCATTGAAAAATATGCAATTAATGATTCATTTTTCAGGTTCTTTTCATCAAACCAGGATTTTTTATTTAAATAGTCCTTCATTTCAGTATAAATTTTATTTAGGCTAGCCATTATAGCATCATCTTTTAAAATTTCCTGATATCTCTCTGATGGCAAAGAAGATAAAAAACTTGCTGGATTATGAGTAACTTTTTCCCACAATTCAGGATCAATTCTTCTAAATAATGCTCCAGCTTCTGGATTCCAGGCCCACCAAATATTATAGGCTATCTCTTGTAAAGAATTCAGTTCTTCTGGAATAGATGGAACAACTTCAAAAACATGCATTTTCTTCATTTTTAGTCACCCTTTTAATTTATTAAAAATTAGTGCGAGATTATAATTTAGAAAAAATTGTGATGCAAGGGAATAAGTGGTAAGTTATAAGTCGTAAGTGGTAAGTCTTTCAAGAGTCACTGGTAGCAAAGTGCAAGTACTATTTTTATAATATTTTTACATCTTTTGATGAAAAGGAAATGTCTACTGTTAGATTTGGTTTTAGGGATAGTTTCTCATATTCAGAGATTTTCATGATTGAAATTAGTCTGAAATCCTGGTTAATATTAAGCGTTAATCTGGCTTTTTCATGTTCAAGCTGTATTTTTTCAATTATACCTACAAATTGGTTATCGAAAATTCTATTTTCATCCTTATTATTTATATATATTTTTTCAGGATATAGGGAAACTAAGGATGAGTTTACATTCTTATTTCCTAAATCTATATAAGACAATTCCCCTATCCTAAAAATCTTTTTTCCATTTTCTTGCATACTAAGTCCATGAAAAATGTTTTCAGGATCTGAATCAAATATTTTGCCATTAACCATGGTAAATATATTATCAGCCAGACAGTGAGCTTGAATAAAATCATGAGTTGAAAAGACAATGCACATATTATAAGTGTTTTTTAAATCCTCAATTAAAACACCAAGAGAATGCATACTGTTTTTATCAATATTCGCAAATGGTTCATCAAGGAGCAAAACCTCTGGTTCTAGAAGCAAAGCTCTGGCAATAGCAATTCTCTGTCTTTCTCCACGGGATAAAGTATTAGCATTTCTTTTTTCAAAGTCCTCAAGTTTAACAATCTTTAGAACCTTGTTGATTTCATTTTTCCATATTTTCTTTTCAATTCGATGACACCAAAGACCTGCTGATAAATTCTTATATACAGAAGTAGAAAATAAGAAAGGATCTTCAGCTACAATATGAATTTTTTTCCTAGTCTCAAAATATGATTCTTTATTAAGCTTATTTTCCTGATAATAAATATCCCCCTGATCTTTATTTTCAAGTAAAGCAATTAACTTAAGTAAGGTTGATTTACCAGATCCATTATGACCAAGCAAAGCATAAACTTTTGCCTTTTCAAGTTTTAACAAAGGGATATCAAGCACAAAGTCTGAGTATGTTTTTTTTAAATCTATAAGTTTAATCATTTTTTATGCAAACTTCCTTCTTTGAATAAAATGAAATCCCATATTTATTATTAAGGAAATAAATAGTAAAATCAAACCAAGTGCAACACCCAGGGCAAATTCTCCTTTACCGGTTTCAAAAGCTATTGCCGTTGTAATAGTTCTTGTTACTCCATTTATATTCCCTCCTAGCATCATTGAAATGCCTACTTCTGCAAAAACCCTTCCAAATCCAGCAATGATGCTTGCTAATAATGCATATCTACCCTCGATAAAAATAAAATATATCATCTTCACTCTACTTGCACCCAAAGTAAGAAGCGTGTTTTTAACTCTTTTATCCAAGCTTTCAAGGGCTGCCAAAGATAAAGATGCAATTATTGGAAAAGCCAAAATTGATTGACCAATGATGATGGCCCATTGAGAATAAAGAAGATCAAATCGTCCCAAAATACCTTGTCTGGAAATGAAGGCATATACCAATAAACCAATTAAGACAGTTGGAATAGCCAATAGAGTATTGAGAAAAATAACAATAAGGCTCTTGTATTTGAATTTATTTAAGCCCAGTAAAAATCCAACAATAAGACCAATGATTGTAGCTATAAATGTAGAAATTATGGTTATTTTCACAGAAACAAAGGCAATAGAATATACTTCTTTGTCAAAACTAATTAGCAATTTTATTGCAGATAAAAGTCCATCTAAGATAAAATTCATAAGTAGAATATATGTAAATTAAATTAAAAACATCCTTAAATCACTAATGTTTAGCAATTGCAACAAATAATGCAAAATTTAATATATTAAAAAACAAACAAATTTTCTTTACATATACTTCCTAATTATGCTATAATGATGCAATATATTAATTTTATTTATTTTTTAAAATGGAGAAATAACATGGCAAAAAGAAAAACAAGCAAAACAGAGCTAAAACCTAATCAAAGAACTAGAGCCAAAGCAAAAGTGGGTTCCGCATCTGCTAAACAAGATAAAACGGAATGCCCTGCTGGACACTCTTGTTGTTAACACAGCAAAAAAACCTTGCCTCCTGGAGATAAGTTCAAAATCTAAAATTTACTTTAATAAAGGAAAGTGTAACATTTAATATGATTCCAATTATAAATAATAATAAGTTATGGACTGGGGTTGGATTTACTAAGAATGATGAAAACAGATATTTTCTAACCAAAAGGTTAATTAAAAAAAAAGCAGATCCTATTAACTTGTTAATAATAAACACATTTAGTGGTGCCATCGACCTTTTTACTAAAAAAGAATGGAAACAAATCGAAACAGCCACTAAAAACAGAAACATTAAAGCACTTCCTAGAAATCTATATAAAAGTCTTGTGAAAAGAGGCTATTTATTCTATAGCCAGTCTGATGAAAAATCTTCATTCATTGAACTAATGGATTTTTATCGTAAAAGACCCGTTGAATTGTTAAATTTTATTATTCCGACTGGGGGATGTAATTTTAGATGTACATATTGTTTTGAAATGTTATCTTATAGAAAGAACCATCAAAAATTATCCGATGACCAAGTAGAAACTTCTATTCAAATAATGAAAAAAAGATTTCAAGAAAGTAATAACAGACTTATAAGATTTTTTGGTGGAGAGCCTTTACAATTAAAAAATATTCGAATAATTGAAAAGTATTTCAAATTTGCCAGGGAGGAAAAGCTTACTTTTGCATTCAACTCAAATGGATATGATCTAATAGATTATATTCCACTTTTCAAAGAATATCCTGATATTAATCTCTATTTACAAGTTTCTCTTGATGGCATAGCCTCGACACATAATGTTAAAAGAATCTACACCGGTGGAAAACCTTCATTTGATAAAATAGTAAGTGGGATAGATGAATTTGTAAAACTACCTCAATCAAACCTCACTATAAGACACAATATAGATAAAGATATTATTAATATATATGATGAGGTTATAAGTTTTATTAAAGAAAAGAAATGGCATAAAAATAAAAAAATAACCTTTCAACTATCAGCATTACTTGAAAGTTTTGACAAAAATTTAAAAATTACAAACATCCCGGATATCTTTGAAATTATTAAGTTATACAATTCAAAAATAGTTCCTGATCCTGAATTAAACAATAAAAAGTTTTATACAAATATAGTTTCATCAGAAGCCTCATATCTTTCCACTTTGTTCAACTTCGATATGCCCGGTATTATAACTAGAAAGGACCTTCATGGACCAATGGTTATCTATTGCCACTCTGCAATGGATTCAACAAAAATAGTTTATCACCCTGATGGATATTTATATAATTGTGAAAATTTAATTGGAAACAAAAAATATGCAATTGGAAAATATTCTAATAATTCTTTTACTCTATTTGAAGATGAAATTGAAAAATGGTCCAAGAGGACAATTACCAATATAAAAGAATGCCTAGATTGTAATCTTGGCCCTTTATGTGGTGGTGGTTGTCCAACAGAAATAATTTGGAGAGATCAAGATATTTTTAATCCGTCTTGTGATAAAAAACTAAAAATAAAATTATTAGACATGTATCTTGATTATTTTATCCAATATAAACTTCCCAATTTAATTAAGTCAAAAACCTAACTATGTGACATTCATATCTCTTTTTATCAAATAAAAAAATAATTTATGCCCTAAAACAAAACCTCAACAATCATAACCACCTATATTGTTTGAATATTTTATTGTAGACCATTGGCATACTTATTGCAATAAGATAAATATTATTTGGGAGAGCAGGAATAGCATGGGAGGATGCCAGAATGAATATTTCAAAACTTTTAATTCTTTTTATCATTATTTTTTCAATTCAATTATGCGCACAAGATCAAATAGAATCTTCTGAAGATCTGCCAATAGGTGAAGATACAGAAGCATTAACAGTTGATGATTTAGTAGACAAATCACCTTTAGAAGAAATCAAATTCAGCCTAGATGAGTTGTCTGTATTTCTTGATTGCTCAACTTGTGACTTTGATTATATAAGAGAACAAATTGATTTTGTTAGTTATGTAAGAAATAGACAAGATGCAAATATCTATATTCTTGTAACATCACAAGAATGCGGTTCGGGAACTCAAATGAGCATAGAATTCATAGGACAAGATAATTTCAATGGTGATAACTTTCCAATAAATTATTTCATACCATCAGATGCTAGTGATGAAAAAATTAGATCCGGATTAGTAGAAAAATTAAAATTAGGTTTAATCCCATACGCCATGAGAACTTCATTAAGCGAATACATAACTGGATCTTACAATCTTCCAGAATTAAGTAATGAACTTGATGACAAATGGGATTCTTGGGTTTTTAGCATCGGCTTAAGTGGTAATTTTTCAGCTGAACAAATAAGAAAATCATTTTATTTCAAGGGAAGTGCCCAAGCTCAAAGAATTACAGAAAAACTCAAGACTAACTTTATTGTCTCTGGAAATGTTTCAAAAAGTATAACTGGAGAGAATGATGAACAAGTAGAAAGTGAATATCTAGCTGCCTCTTACTTCAACCTAATGGTATGGAGTGTTGGAAAAAGATGGGCCGTTGGACAAATGAATTATGTCCAATCCTCAACTTATTCAAATTACAATGTCACTGCCAATGTTGGACCAGCAGTAGAATTTAATGTTTTCCCATATTCAGAAGCAAATAGAAGACAGTTTACATTTTTATATTCTATAATGGCTACTTACAATAATTATATAGAAGAAACCTTATATTATAAAAAAGAAGAATTTTTATTAAAAGAAAGCTTAACAATTAGCTTATCAATTATTGAAAAATGGGGAACCATAAGCTTATCCTTAGTTGGATCTAATTACTTTCATGATTTTTCTAAATATAGACTTTCTGCCTATCCTTCCTTGGATATAAATGTTGCAAAAGGTTTAACTTTTGGTTTATCTGGATCAGTATCAGCAGTCCATGATCAACTTAATTTACCAATGGGTGATATTACATCAACTGAAATGCTTTTAGATGAAAGAGAAGCTGCAACAACATGGGAAGCAGCTGCATATTTAAATATCACATTTAGTTTTGGATCACCTCATAATAATGTTGTTAATCCAAGGTTTGGAAATATCTATTAAACAAAAATTAGTTTAATTATTCACTAATAGCAATTGCATTAGGCACAAATAAATTTTGATTATTAATTTTAAATTCTTGAATAATTTTTTGTCCAATATTTCCAGTAACAAATTCGATAAATTTTTTTACCAGGTTTGCATTTACATGTTTATGCTTCTTAGGATTTACTGCTGTAATTGAATATTGATTTTTCAAATTAACAAAATCTTCAACTAAAATTTCAAGCTTTATTTTTCCTTTATAAGCTAGAAATGTTCCACGATCACATAAAATGTAGGCTTCTTTCTGATCAGCAATTTGCAAGGACGCTCCCATTCCCTGCCCCACTTCAAGATACCATTTTCCTTTTGGTTTAATTTTTATATTTTCCCATATTTTTAGTTCTTTTTTATGAGTCCCTGAGTCATCTCCTCTGGAAATGAAAATATTGCCCCCTCTTGATATTTTTCTAAAAGCATCAACAGAATTTAAACCTTTTATTATTGAAGGATCATTTGGGGGTCCAAGGATTACAAAGTCATTATATGCAAATTCCTTTCTTTCCACACCATAACCTTCTTTAATAAACTTAAGTTCAGCCTCCTTTGCATGAGTCATTATAAGATCCACATCCCCATTTTCAGCAAGTTTTATGGCTTTTCCAGTGCCTACAGCAATAACATAAATCTTTATATTATTTTCCTTTTCAAAAGGTTTAATAAGCTTTTCCAAAAGCCCAGAGTTATCAAGCGAGGTAGTTGTAGCAATTTTGAGACGCTCAGTTGAAAAAACGACATTACTAAAAAACAACAAAATACCCAAAAGCCCCCATAAAACAAACTTACCACTTACCACATACCACTTACCACTTATCTTCAATGCCCGTCCCCTCTAATCATCCTAGGTCCATGTTCCAAAATAGGCAAAAGTGTTTTTGTGCAACATATAGCTGCTTTTACTGAACCAGGGAAATTTACAATTATTGTTTTATTTTTCAAGCCAGCAAAAGATCTTGATAACATTGCATTTGGTGTTTCCTTGTAGGATTCATATCTTAATGCTTCAGCTATTCCAGGTAAAGCTTTATCGCAAACTTTTTCAGTTAGCTCAGGAGTGAGATCTCGTGGACCTAATCCTGTTCCACCAGTTGTAATTATAAAATCAAAATCCTTAGGATTTTCCAGCAATTTCAATATGGCTTCCTCTTCATCTGGAATAACTATGTTTGTAACAGAAGCCTCTTTATATTTCTCAAGTATTATATCCTTTATAACAGGCCCTGATTTATCTTCATATTCTCCAATAAATGCCCTATCAGAAACCGTTAACACTAAAACTTTCAATAAAAAACCTCCATACATTAAATTTCTGTCCAATCTTCACTCTTTATAAAACCCTATTTCCAAATACAAATTAAGTCAATTTGACAATTAAGTTTCAATAGAATAAAAAAACATGTAAATTTAAATAGTATCTAGGAAAGTATATGGGCAAAGCCAAGAAAAAAGAAACGATAAATGTTTCAATGGAAAAACTTTTTAATATTATTATTGATTATGAAAAATATTCTGAATTTGTACCTTTTGTTGATAAGGTTGTCATTGAAAAGAGTCAGAAAAACAAAAAAGTAGTTACCTTTTCCTTAAACTTAATAAAGAAAATTAACTATACACTTGAACTAACAGAAAAGCCTAACTATAAAGTTAGCTGGACCTTAGTAAAAGGCGACTTAATGAAGCTTAATAATGGTGGGTGGGATCTAAAAGAAATCAGCAAAGATAAATGTGAGGCTACATATTCCATTGAATTGAATTTTGGGTTATTAGTTCCTAAAAAAATATCTGAAATGCTAGCAAGCAAAAACCTTCCAGAAACCTTAGAAGCATTTAAGAACAGAGCTGAAGGAATATAAAAATGAGAAAAAAAACCACCAAAAAAACTATTACTAAAACTAACAAATCAAAGCCAGAACCTATTCTTCCAGATTTTTTAAGAAAGGCAGTACAAACCGGTTTTGAGCTTGCATTTTTTACAGAAGACAATATTAAAAATATAATTTCTGAATTAAAGCTGCCCAAGGAAACTGCTTCAAATATAATATCTGAAGCAAAGGGAAAGAAAGAAGAAATTTTCATCAGATTAATAGGTGAAATTACTAAAAACTTTGGTAAAATTAGCTTATCAAAAGAGCTTACTAAAGCTTTTGCAAACTTAGAACTTGATATAAAAGCTAATATTAAAATTAAAAGGAAGAAAAATGAAGATTAAGCTATCAGCTATCAGCTATCAGCTATCAGCAATAATTATTCTATTAATTATAATACTTTCCAATACAAGCTGTGTGAAAAAAGTTCCTGATGAATCTAAGACAGATGCAGAATTATTTTCAGAGGCAACTATCTTGTTTGAAAAGAAGGATTTTGATGATGCTTTGATGAAGTTTAAAATATTAAAAACAAAATATCCAGCAAGCAAGTATTTGACTGAAACTGAGCTAAAAATAGCTATTTGTTATTATGAAAAATCAGAATGGATTGAAGCCATAGCTGCTTTTCAGAATTTCGAGAAACTGCATCCAACAAATGAGCATGTAGCCTTAGCTATCTATAAAACTGGACTTTCTTATTATAATGACTCTCCTAAGGCCATAGACAGAGATCAAACGAGCCTAAAAAAAGCACTTGAGCAACTGAAAAGGCTAAAAGAAAGGTATCCCTCTTTTGAATATATGGATAATACCAAAGAAGTCATAGCAGAAATCCACAAAAGACTGGGTGATAGAATTATATATATTGGAAATTTTTATTTTAAAAGAGATAATTGGCAGGCAGCCTTAAATCGCTATAAAGAAGCCATCTCAAATTACGAAGACCTTAGCTTTCAAGAAGAGCTTTATTATAAAATTGGTATTTGTTATAAGAAATTAGGGGAAACTGATGCATCAGAGCAAGTTCTAAAGCTATATTTAAATAAATACCCAGATGGAAAATATTATAAAAAAATAAAAAATATCTTGAAACTTTAAGAATAATAGTTATTTATAGTACAACATTTATTAAAATAATTAGCTTGTAGCTTGTAGCTTGTAGCTTGTAGGGTTTTAATTTACCACAATCTCCCAACAGCAACCAGCAACCAGCAACCAGCAACATAATTAAAGAGGGCAATTGATGAATTTAGAAATTAAAAAATTAATTAAAATTGGTAAAGAGGCATTTGATAATCGACATTATGAAAAAGCAGAAAAATACTTTAAACAAGTTATCAAGAAAAAAGCCAAATTTCCTGATATCTTTAATTTATTAGGTCTTATATATCACGAAAAAGGTAAATATGGAATGGCCCATAAAGCCTTTGAAAAAGCCTTGGAACTTAATCCAAATTATACTGAAGCTTCATTGAACCTATCTGTTGTTTATAATGATCTGGGAAAATATAAAGAAGCAAAAGAAGTTTATGCCAAAGCTAAAAAAGCTTCTGATATTGATCCTGGCGAAATTGATCCCTTTGTAAAAGGAAAACTGGCTAATCTTCATTATGAATTAGGTGAAGTTTATAAAAGTATTTCCCTGCATGATGAGGCGATTAATGAATTTAAGAAGGCTCTAATTATTAGACCTACTTTTGTTGATATTAAAACAAAGCTAGCTGATACTTTTAAAGAACAGGGAAACCTTGAAAAAGCTATCAAAGAATATATTGATGCTAAAAAAATCGGGAAATTTTATCCATCTTTAAATATCAACCTTGGAATAGCATATTACTCACAAGGGAAATACGATAAAGCCAGAACAGAATGGGAAGAAGTTTTATCAAAAGATCCCGAAAATAAAAGAGCTCCAATGTATCTAAAATTACTTGAGCTAGGAGCAAAAGAACCAAAAGTCAGAGCTTCATCTAAAGATAAACTTATTAACCAAAGCAAAAAAGCAAAGAAAACAGAAACTGATAAGACAGATGAACCAAAACTTAAAACTACGAAAAAGACAAGTGCTTCAAAAACAGAAAAACTAACGAATAAAGCAAAAACATATGAAGCCAAAAAACCTACTAAAAAAGCTGCAACTAAAAAAGTGACAAAAAAGAAACCAGTAGCAAAAAAAGCCAATGGATATGTTGCCAAAAAACGCAAAACCAGATAAATCCTGCTAAGCTCTTGGATGAGCATTTCCATATATACTTTTTAATTTTTCTTTATCAACATGAGTATATATTTGTGTTGTTGATATGTCGCTATGCCCTAAAAGTTCTTGAATAATTCTAAGATCAGCTCCATTTTGCAGCATGTGAGTGGCAAAAGAATGCCTTAGAGTATGTGGTGAAACCTTATTTGAAAGATTACATGCCAGCAAACGCTTTTTAATAATATTCCAAAAGCTTTGCCTGGTCATGCTTCTTCCCCTTTTTGTGAGGAAGACAAAATTTGTTTTTCTTTCCTTTATAAAACTATCTCTAGTATATTTTATATAATATTCTAATTTATTAAAAGCTTGACTCCCAATAGGAACAATTCTTTCCTTATCCCCTTTACCAATTATTCTTAATATAGAAGCATTAAAATCAATATTGGTTAATTTTAATGACACTAGTTCTGATACTCGTAAGCCTGTTGAATATAAAAGTAAGATCATTGTTTCATTTCTAATATCATAGGGCTCAGTCAAACCTTCGAAGTTCAATAATTGATTTACACTATCAATTGATAAAGTATAGGGAATCTTATGGTGTCTTTTGGGAAAAGGAAGTTCTGAAATTGGATTTACTTTGATTATTTTTTCCATAAGCAAAAACTTAAAAAAACTTCTTATAGCTGAAAACTTCCTTGTGACTGATGAGGTTTTATAAGAGTTATCAAACAGGTGTTTTAAATATTTTACAAAATGCATTTTTTCAACTTTTGCAGGATTTTTTATTTTAAAGGTTTCATTTAAAAAAGATAAAAATAAAACCAGATCACTTGAGTATGATTGAATACTATTTGATGAAATTGATTTTTCAACTTGAAGCCAAAGCAAGAAACTATCCAGGTGATCAAAAATATCTGACTTCATATTAATTATCTTTATTGAATTTAGCTGATATGTTCTTCAATATATGCAAAAATTTTATTTTTAATTTCCGTATCAACATCACTAAATAAAACGACAAGTCCATTTTTTCCAATTAAGCCAGGAATTTTCATGGATCTAAATACCTTGCTTACAACTTCAACCTGTTCATCTTGAGATGGTAGCTTGAATCTGATTTTAACCTTAGTGTTTTTTGATAAATTTAGCTTAGATTTAAACAACATTCCTTCTCTACTTAAATCAAGCACAGTAATATTTTTGTCCTTTAAACCTTTATTTGTACCTGCTGTGACCTCAAGTTCTCCTGGAAAAATTGTAAGTGATAACCTCGGTGATTTTCTTCTGGGTTGCTTTGCTCTTTTAAGAGCTTCTTTCCCATGCATTTGCAGCTCAACTTCTTTATTATCAATAATTAATGATCTTCTATCAATAATGTCGATCTTTCCTGATAAATTTCTACCGCATAAAGTGCATTTATGTCTATAAACAGGGTTTTGCATATCACAATATCTACATATTATGATAATATTATCGTCTAATTTATCTTTGCTATAATTAATCATAAAATTTTAATCACCCTTCAGTTTTTGTTTCTTCTGAAGCATCTCCATTTTTCTTTAAATGGGCTTCACATTTGTTACCCATAGCTCTTCTTTTGGTACATCCTTCTTCAGAGCAAGGTTTATATCTTGTTTTACCATATTCACCCTGTCTCCATTTTGTATAGTGAACCGCACAATACCCTTTTGCCTTAAGCTCTCTTTTACATTTTTTTATTTTACATTTGCCTTCCACGTTCAATTCTCCTTTAAATTCTCACATTTCAATTATATGGGCAAGATATTTTAAAAAATATCAATGATTGTCAAGGAAAGAAGCTTTGAGCTTTGGCTATATTTTATTTCTTGTTTAACTTCTTATGGATCATCAGGTGGTGAAGCAGATGATGATTTAGGCACTAATCCTAATCTTAATCTCAATCCTTCACCCAAACTTAAGGATACTTCCAACATAACGATTCCTTTCATAACAAATTCTTTTTTCTTATCAAAGATCAATGGCTTATGATTTCCTCAACAGCCTCGATTCCAAGTACAGCAATTTCTATACCATTTTTAGCGAATTCCTAATTTGTCTAGGCTTAAGGGGACTTATCACAAAGTTAATCATAGAATTTTAATTTTAATTGAAGTTTATAAAGATTTGCTTGGATATAAATGTCTCATTTAATGAAATATATTTTATTAAGATGGCTTGAATTCAATAAGATTTTATGCCAGATTCTGAGTTCTGACTTAAAAAAACTCACACTTGACATGAATGACAACTTAGAACTAATATAAATAATGAAAAAAGAATAATTATATATTAATTGAAAGAAATAATGAAAAACAATGCCAAGCTTTCATTAAAGAAGTTTGTAGAATCCAAGGAAAAGGAAAAATGGAATAAAAGAGATAACATTATTACCCTTGTAAAAGACCATTTAAATGAGTTTAAAAATAATTTTAAATCTATCAAATCTCTTTATTTAGTTGGTTCTATTGCTCAAAAAGAATTTTTTTCCTTAGACTCTGATGTAGACATAGCAACAAGAGGACTAGATAAAAATGATTATTTTAAAGCTTTGCTATTCTGGGAAGACAAGCTGAATATGAAAGTTGACTTCATTAGATTAGAAGAAGTAAAAAAGGATAACCTGAATAAATTAATTAAAAATAGGATAATCATATATGAAAAAAGTTGAAGAAACAGTCCTTCAAACCCTGAAAGGGGAAATCGACTTTTTAATGAAACAGTTAAATGAACTTGATAAGAAATTGGGAGTAAATGTAAAACAGATTGATAAACATGAGCATTTAGTTACAGCAGCCTATCATTTAAGTAGTATATATTCTTGCCTTGAAGACATCTTCTCAAAAATAGCAAAGGTATTTGAAAACAGAATTGAAAATCCTGCTTCATGGCATAAAGAACTCCTTGAAAGAATGAGAATTGAAGTTCCTAAAATTAGACCCTCAGTATTAAGCATCGATATTTTTTCGATAGTTAATGAATTCAGGGCTTTCAGGCATGTATTTAAAAGTTCTTATGTATTTAACCTTGATAAATCGCGGGTTAGAGATATGGCTTTAAAATGGGAAGGAAATAAAGATAATATATTAAAAGAAATTAGCGCTTTTATCATTAATATTGGCTGCAAATAATTATTAATCCTTAATCATAATCCCCGGATTAAAAACATCAGCAAGGTCAAAAGGAAAATCACTCTTTTTTGTATTACAATACTTCCGAGCTTGCCCTAATACATCTTCATACATTGAGAAACTTTCAAGAGACAGTTGATTTTTAACTTCATTATATTCTTCTTTCCAAATAGTTGCTGCTTGTTGAAAATTGACATAAATAACTTCACCTGCATCAACATATGGTTGCAGGGTTTCAAGAAATTCTTCCATTGCTTCTTTAGTCACAACAGATACTTCTGAATCCAAAACAACTTCATCATCTCGAAAATGAACTGATAATTTGTAAATGTTAACAAGGATCCAGAGAATAAGGAGTGAATTCACTAGTTTCGGATGAATATTCACTAACAATGCTATAGTAAGATAAGTCAAAAGCAGCAATCTTTACTATTGCTAAATCATCATTTAAAGTAGAATCATTTTCAGAATCAAACTGTTGATCATCAAAATAGCAATCAATTCTACTTGTGGAGTAATCACAATAATATAGACCATCACCATAACTAAAATCATTTATCAAAAAGTCACTAGCATCTTCATTGTCTGAAGCTGTAGAATAAACATTAATCCACTCATCAGCTGTATATGCATTAATTAAATAGTATTTAAACTTACTTGCAGATAAAGCATTAACTCTCTCAACACTTATAAGATATGCTACTGTTGAAATTTCTGCTGATTGTGTAAAACTAATTTTTGTTGCCAAATAGCCCTTACTATAACCAGGATTAGAAGAACCTGCGCCATATGTAGAAAAAAAATCAATAAATGAATCTGAGTTAGACTTACAAGCAGAGACATGATTTGGAGAAGAATATAATTCCCCATCATAACTGTAATCATCTGGATTTCTTGGTGCTAAATCACCAGGAACAAATGCTGTATCACCGTCTCCATCGCCATCACCGTCACCGGCAGCACCTCCATCACCTGACGAAGGTACAGTAGGAAATCTTAAACTTGGATCGAAAACACCACCAACACCGTCACCGTCACCGTCACCGTCACCGTCTCCATCGCCGTCCCCATCACCATCACCGTCTCCATCGCCATCGCCATCGCCATCTCCATCGCCATCGCCGTTTCCATCACCATCGCCGTCTCCGTCACCGTCGCCATCTCCATCACCTGGAACATCAATAGTCGGATCTTCAAGGTTATATAACACTTCACTTTCACCTTTACATGAAACTAGAAGGGTCATTATAAATCCTGAAAGAATTATTATTAGAATGATACATAATAGATTTTTCTTCATTTTCTTCTCCTTGAAAATTTTTTAAATCTGCTTTTAAATATTTCAAGTTTTATGCCATTATTTAGCAATCCTTATTTGTACTATTATTTTAAAATGTTATGGTATTTTCCTTAATTTTTATAATTCCAAATCTTTGCTTTTTGCACCATTTTTACATTTTTCGTAAAACTTTACAAATTCACTATCTCTATCTACTTTAATTTGACTTTTGCTCAGTTAACATTAGAATAATCTTAATAAAAATAAATAAAAAGGTTATTATTTTGAAAAATAAAAGGGCTTTAATTATTGCAGTCTTAATGGCTGGTTTTGCGGTGTTTATTGGCCATAAATACATTAATAAAAGAATAAGTGAAGTAATTGGACCATATGAAAAATTGCAGGTTGTTGTAGCAACAAAAGACATTAATATGAATGAAAGAATTGATTCATCAATGTTAGCAATAGAAAATGTTCCAAAGAAATTCGTTCAACCTGGATCAATTAGCGATCCTAAACAAGCTATTAACTATTTAGCCAATGTTAATATTACCCAAGGGGAACAAATTCTTGAAAATAAATTATCAGAACTTGAGGATAAGTTTATTGCTCTTCGAATTCCACCTGGTCAAAGAGCTGTAACTATTGCAGTTAACAATATCACAGGTGTTGGAGGACTTCCAAGACCTGGTAATAGAGTTGATATAATCGCAATTTATGATTACACAACAACAAAGCTAACAGAAGATAAAAATGATAGATCAACAATGAAAATAATGGATATTAGAGCAAGGACAGTCTTTCAAAATATTCTTGTATTAGCTGTTGGCAGAGATTTTAAATTTGTTGGAAATCCCTTAAGCCAAACTGGAGACAGCAAAAATTCAAGTGCTAATAGTATTACTCTAGCTCTTACACCAAGACAAGCTCAACAAGTTACACTTGCACAGAGAATATCTACATTGAGCCTGACCCTAAGAAGACATAGTGCTACAGAAAATGATGTTATAGATATACCACAAGACACAATCCACTCAGTTACTGGTTCTCAAGAACCCCTATTCCCAGTCGAAAAACCAAGATATCTAGAAATTCGTGGTGGTGGTTCATCTAGCTTAACATATTAGAGAATCATTTAGTATAAATTTTATTCCATGATCTTCAAACTTAAATAATCTTTATCTTTATATTAACTCTTAAATCTTAAGTCTTAAATCTTAATCTTAACTCTTAATCTTAAATCTTAATCTTAACTCTTAACTCTTAATCTTAAATCCTAACTATTAAATATTCCATTCACCTTTTTTCGATTAGATCTTCTCAATTCTAAAATTCTATTGTTGACGTCTACTTATTAGTTAGTTAATAAACCTTCCTTTATTATTAAGAATATACTTAGGAGAATTTCTCGTGAAGAAATATGCATTAATTGTTACAAGTCTTTTATTTTTATCTTATTCTTTAATGGCAACGGAAAATCTTAAGATTGGATATGTTGATCTTCAGTTAGCACTTACAAGTGTTGAAGAAGGCAAAAAAGCTCAACAAAATCTGGAAAGCAGCAAAAAAAATAAAGAAAAATTAATTAAACAGAAACAAGATGATTTAAAAAAATTACATGATGAATTACAAACTCAAAGTTTAATTCTTAGTGAGGACGCAAGAAAAGCAAAAGAAGAAGATTATAAATTGAAAGTATTAGAATTCCAAAAACTAATCCAAGAAGCAAATAAGGAACTTGATTCTTCTCAAATGCAGTATATTAACACTATTATTAGTGAGTTAACACAAATTGTTGCTGAAATTGCAAAAAAAGAACAATACACAATCATTCTAGAAAAAAGCCAGTCTATTTTATTTGCTCTTCCATCAATGGATTTAACCCAAACAGTAATTGACGAATTCAACAAAAGAATGAAAGCCAAGAAAAACAAAAATAAATAATCTTTTTCTCTTTCCCAATTAATTATTAGTTATTAATTATTGATTATTAATTATTTTAGATTTTACCCAAAAAGCATCAGATTTTAATTTTATATTTTAAAATTTTCTTGCGCAGTGTATTCCTGTTAATCCCCAAAACCTCAGCAGCTTTAACTTGATTTTTATTAGATTTTTCAAGGACCATTTCAAGAAGTGGTGGTTCCATTTGTGAAAGAACAATTTCATATAGTTCATTCATTTGATCGCAATTTAGTTTTTCATAAGACAAATTAAGTTTAGCTTTAATTAATGTTCTCAAAGAATGTTTTTTGATACAAAGTTCAAATGGAGATAATTCTTTTGCTTTTTTTATTTGATCATTGGTTTGATTATTATTCTTTGGAACTCCAGATTTAATGGTTTTCTTAACTTGCCCTTTGTTTTTTAATTTTGATTTTGAATTCTTCTTTATTTTACTTGAATTGTTTTTCCTATTTTTCATATATCAATTTCCAATCTTATCAAAATTAGTTTTTATAAATTCTTCTAAGTCTTTTGGATCCTCTATATACATTAACTGGTTACGAAGTTTTGCTGCGCCTTCAATTCCCTTAATATACTTATGCAAATGTTTTCTGAATTTAAAAATGCCAGATTTAATACTATAATAACTTCTATGTAAAGAAAAATGTTCACAAATCATATGAAATATTTCTTTTTCTTGCATTTCTTTAGATAACTCCGGGCCAAGTCCTTGCCTAAGATCCCTAAATATTAGGGGATTTCCAATAGCAGCCCTTCCCACCATAAGACCTTTCACACCTGTTTCACTGATCATTTTTTGTGCAGTTTTTAAAGAATCGATATTGCCATTTCCAATAATTGGAACTGAAATTGCATAATTTGAAGCTAGTTCTTTTAAAGCATCCATTCTAATTTCGCCTGAAAACATTTCATTTCTTGTCCTTGGATGAAAGGTAATGGCTGAAACTCCATTATCTACTACTTCTTTAGCCACCTGAAGATAAGTTAAATTAGAATCTAAAAAACCAGCTCTAATTTTAACTGTAACAGGAATTTTAACAGCCCTAGTAATTTTATTTACTATCTGGCCACATAATTTTGGATTTTCCATTAAAGCAGAACCATATCCATTCTTAATTACTTTTTTAACAGGGCAACCCATGTTAATATCTACAATGTCAGCCCCTGATTCTTCTACAATGATTGCAGCTTTGGCCATGAGTTCAGGATCATTGCCAAATAATTGTATTGCAAATGGTCTTTCACTTTCATGAAACTTTAAAAGCTTCATTGTTTTCTTTTCATTATAAATTAAACCATTACATGATATCATTTCAGACACAAGCAAATCTGCACCACAAAGCTTAGCTATTTGCCTAAATGGCGAATCTGTATATCCAGCCAAAGGTGCAAGCACTAATTTTGTTTCTTTGAAAAATTCATTTAAATTTATTGGCATAATTGATGGGTTCTTTATGATTTGTTATTTTCTTTAAGTTTTTCAGCGATTCTATCGATTAACTTATCAACAGATCCATTCTTATTAATAAAGCCATTAAACTGTGATTGATAACTAGCTAACAATGATGATTCATCAAGCAGGATATCAGTAACTTTCCAGGTTTTACCTACAATATGCATTTTATAAATTATTTCAGCATCAACTTCTTTTTGAGCAACATTACAAAAAACATCTGCCTTTTTACCCTTAATATTTTCTTTAGTAAATTTTACATTATGCTGATCACCAACATAACTTTTTGCCTTTGTAATATAAGCTCTTTCAATCAGCTCCCTAAATAGTGTTTTATATCGTTCTTGTTTTGCACTTGTTAGTTTTGACCAATGAGCGCTAATAGCCTCTTTCGCCAGATAATCATAGTCAAACATTTGCCTAATTTCTTTTTTAATTTTATCCTGAACATCATCACTATCCAGACCTTTATCAACAAGTTTTTCAACTTTAGCAATTGTATTTTTAATTACAGACATAGGAGAATTTGTATTCACATTTTTATTTTCTGCAAACAAAGAAAACGAAAGGGCGAATGAGAATAAAAGAGCTAATAATTTTATGTTTTTCATTTATTAATGTCCTATAATTTTTTAATATGTTTTAGCAATAAAAAGCTGGGTTAATTGGTGTTGTGTACGTTTACGTTTACGTTCACGAGCACGAGCACGTCTTTCCCCAATATCTAAATTTTACTGCCAGCATCTAGCATCTAGCATCCAGCATCTAGAAGTTCCCTCAATTTCTCGCCAGATTCCTTCTCAACCTTATCATGCAAAGACCTTCCCTTTGAATCCATTGTAACTATTCCTGGAAAATCTTTAACCTTACAAACCCAAAAAGCCTCTGGAACTCCTAGTTTTTCAAGTAAGTATACTTTTTCAATTTTTTCTACACATTTTGAAAGTGAAACAGCGGCTCCTCCTACAGCGTGGATATAAACAGCGCCAGTTTTTTTTAATCCAGCCAAAGTTTTTGGACCCATTCCACCTTTACCAATAACACCTCTCACCTTATAATTATCTATAACATCTGCTTCATAAGGTTCTTCTCTAATACTTGTTGTTGGTCCACAGGCAACCATTTCATATCCATCCTTAACTTTTCGAACAATTGGACCACAATGATAAATCATATTATTTTTAAGATCATTTCTTACAAAATCAGGTTTTTCTTCTATCATGAGCTTATGAGCTGCATCTCTTGCTGTAACTATAGTTCCAGTAATTAAAACCTGATCACCAATATTTAAAGACCTAATTAATTTTTCATCAATTGGAAGTTCTAATTTAAGCATATTTCACCCCCTTTGTAGTAATATTTAGTGAGGCTTTTCTTGCTGCCCAACACAAATATGCAACTGATACAAAATAACATGCAGGAAGTCTGTGAATGCAACCTATTTTAACTCCCAATAACGTTGTTTTACCCATCAAACCCATTGGCCCAATATTAAGCAAGTTAGCTTTTTTAAATATATTAGATTCGAGTTTTGCAAGTTTTGGGTTTTCATTTTTATCAGCGAGCGATCTAAACAGTTGTTTTTTGGCAACCTGATATGAAGTCTGCCTATCACCACCTATACCAACACCTAAAATACCAGGAGCACAACCCTTTCCCTGGGCTTTAAAAACGGAATCTAATATGACTTTTTCAACACCAGCAAGATCTCGACCTGCTTTTAAAGATGCATCTGGAAGCTTATATTGAATAGAAGCATTTTCAGAGCCTCCACCTTTTAACAATAATTTAATTTCAATTTCTTTTTTACTCCAATCAGTAAAATGAATATAAGGATGTCCATTACCAAGATTATCACCTGAATTAGTACCAGTAATAGGATCAACTGTATTAGGTCTCAAATAACTTTTGTTAGTTGCTTCTAAAACTGCCTTCTTAATAACACCTATAAGCTTTCGTGAATCAAGGTCAAAAGGCTTAGTGACATAAAACAGTAAAGTTCCAGTATCCTGACAAATCGGACTTGAGATATTTCTTGCTAAAGCAACATTATCTAAAATAGAGCCAAGTATCATATACGCAGCACTTTTCTTATCTTCTTTTGCGCGCATTGAAATTAACATTTTCTCAATATCTAAAGGAAGCTCGCAACTAGCTTTTCTAATTAATTCTAGTACATTTTTCTTATTTAATTCTTTGAATCTATGCACAAACTACTCCATAAAAAAGTTAAAAAAATAGCCCGTTGCTTTTACAACAGGCTATATTTTTTTGCAATATTTTTTAGTAAAAATACTATAAAGTATCTTTGTAACGACTGGAAGGTTTAAATGTAACAGTCTTTGAAGCTTTAATTTTGATTTCTTCGCCTGTTTGTGGGTTTCTGCCCATTCTTGCTTTTCTATTTTTTAGAGTCCATGTACCAAAACCTGGATAAGTAAATCTTTTGTCTTTTTTAATAGACTTTGCAAGTGTTGTGAAACAAGAGTCAACGATTTCTTCAACGATAACTTTTGTAACGCCTCTGTCATAATTTTCTTCATAGATCTTGTTAATTAGTTCAGCCTTTGTCATAACAAAGCCCTCCTAAAAATTAAATTAAAAAAATATTAAATTTAAACTTTTGTAAAAACACCTTATCTTTACAAATTTAAATCCCCTGTTTATTGACCGGACTTTTTAGGAATCTTCTATTACCCTTGGTATGAGTAATCGAAATAGGATTGAAAATTATAAGTTCCAAACTAGCAAGTCAAGCAAATTAGATTTAAAATTTAACATTGGATTGCTTAAGAACAGAGTGATTTGATATATCATATTGATTAATAAGCATATTTCTCAAGTTCAAGCTTTTTTTCTTTTGAGCTGATTATCTCGAAACTTATCCTTCCAAGCAGTAAGTCATTTTCTGTTTTCACTTCAACTCTCCATTTGCCTTCTTTTGCATAGCTCTTATAAGTATATCCTCTATAACCGGCGTCTCTTCCACCAACAATTTTATAAGTAATTTTATCAGTTGTTATCCACTTTCCATTTTTTTCATTATACTGTTGCCAATGGTGATAGATCTTTTTGTTAAGTTTTGTTGGTGCAAAAATTGAAGCAAAACAATAGATCCTTTCTTTTTTCAATAAATGATATTCCTTGTCTGAGTCTTTGAAGAATTGATACCACTTTGGCTTTTCATGATATAGAATATATACATTATTTTCTTTTTCAATATTATGATAAATCCCTCCATGCTTTAAAGACAATGGAATTGGAGGAATCCAGTTTAAAAAATAAAGCAAATTAAAGAATAGATATAAAACAAGTACGAGGGATGAAATACTATATAACTGTCTTTTCGATTCAATAAGCTTTTTCTTTAAATGAATAAAAAGAATAAAAGCTAAAAACAAAAGACTTAAAATGCCACTTAAAATAAACACCCAAACATTCATTGCTCCTAGAATAATCGGCATAAAGAAGTTTAGAAAGGAAAAACTAACAAAAAATAATAAAGGCATTTGCAGGTAAAAATTATTAAGCCTATCTTCAATAAATTCATTCACTACTAAAAAGAAAATTAATAGAGCAAGAAAAATTGGAGCCTTTGATAAGGAAGTGGATTGAAAATAAAAAACCACATAAGCACTGAACAAACCTCCCTGAAAAAACTGCATTATCATAGGGTAAAAATCAGCATATTTTGTAAATAGCTTTTTCTTTATTACACCTTTATTTACAAAATTTGTAAGAACAATGAAAAGCGCCAAAAGAAGCAAATAGACAAATAAAATCAGATTATCAAGCCAGTTATCTATTCTCTTTAAAGTTAAAGAATCCCACATGAAACCCGCAAAAAAGGCTGTTAAAGGCAAATATTTTTTATACTTACTTTCAAGCACCTTTGCTTTATAAATATTTAATTTTTTAATCATAATTAAGGAAAATAATTCAACTGAAGAAAAGTGCAAGTTAAAAAAGTGTAAAACAATTGTATTTTTTATGAGCAGTTTAACATAAAAAGTTTTCCTTAAAACGCTTAAGTATTAGTTTTGATTACCATATATGCAGTTTTATGTTTTGGCACTTGGCTTGCAAATGCCTACTTCTAGACAATTTACATGCACAATAGAGTTTTACAAAAACCTGTTGTCTGGAAAAAATTTATTATCAGGAGGAAAAATGGGAAAGTGTATCATTAGCAAAGTTTATTTTTTTAATTTCATTTCAATTTCAATCATTTTATTTTCATTTTTATTGGGCTGTACAGCAACAAATTCTAACTCTGGCGTTCAAACATCAGCTAATTACCTTGATAGCATTGATGGTGTTTTAGATGCTTCGCAAGAAAACTATGCTAACCTTAATATTAGTGCCAAATTTTCTTTGGCAGCTGATGTTAGTATTGATGATCTTGCTCCTGTAATAACAATTGAAGATATAACTGGAGCTGAACTAAGAGGAATAGCTGATTCATATACAATGACCAATAATGGTGATGGCGATTTTTCAATTGCTGAAGTAGCTATTGAAAAGGGAAAAGAAATCCTGGTTACAATTTCTGTAACATATAATGAGATTACGTATTCCACAAGTGAGCAAAAAGTTATTGATGCAGATGATAATATCTCTTTTGAATTGATTATTGGCAAAGAAGGCAGTACCTGTGGAGATATAGTAGTAGCTGAAGTTCTTTCAACCTACAGTTATACAGAGAATGCAAACGAAAGAAAACTTACAGTTTATATCAAGGATATAACAACAGGGGAATACATTGACCCAAGTCAATACACTATAAGCCTGGATTATACAGATGGAAACGGAACCTTAAGTGAAGATATATCAATCACTACTTCAAGTAATGCAATTGAACATACTTTTTCAATTGTAACTGATGAAAGCTCTGGATATTCTCATGAATTTTCACTGGAAGATTCATGTTCTAAAATCGTACTTCCAGAAATAAGTTCTGATTTTGCAAAAGACGCAAGTGTTACAATAGACGGTGAAGTTGTTATTTTTTCAATTGCAGCAGAAGTTACCTCTTCTTCCTTTGAAGCAAATACAGATGAAACAACAAATGTCAGCTTTAATGTCGAATTAACAAGCACAAATGAATCAAGCACAACTGATATTTCTGATTTACTAACGTACTCCCTTCTTGAATCAGCGATTAAGGCAAGATCAAGAGTAGTAACTTCATCCTCAAGCACAATTTCCATTACAACAGCTGAAATTGCCTCATTCATTACTAACTTTGCAATAACACAAGATACAACAAATGCAAATGAATTCACTATTTCATTTGATTTTACTGATGATATCACTTCAATTGCTCTTATTGTTTTTGCTCAGGCATCTCCAACAGGTCAAGATGCAGATTCAGTAGCAACAGCTGATTGCCATTATTCACAGGCTTTGGAGATGATCGATACAATATCTTTTAATATTCCTTTTGTTGATAGCCAGGGTGATTCATTGTATGACCCTGCCATTGCATTTTTAAGTGGGGCATGGGCAAGCAGTGACAATTATAGCCCTGAAGTAACATTGGCAACATATGATTCATCTGGAAGCAAGATTTCTGACTTAGGATCCTGCAATGTATCCTCAGCTGGACTGTGTTTTATGACTGTTTCATATGACAGTATTACAGAATGTTTAGAAATGGAGGATTCCTCTCATGCAAGAACATGCTTTGTGGAATTTCATCATGAATTCAATTCAAATGATCATTCTTTAGACTTATATGATTTCTTACTTGCAAATGAAAGTATTTCACCAGCAACAGAAGAAGATAATGCTGTTCAAATTAAAAACGCTATTACCGGATATTTAGATAATAACATGAATATAACTATCGAAAATTTAACTGCTACTCTTTCCGATCTTATTATTAATACAGAAGTAATTTTTTCTTTTACAGCCATGTTTAATGGAACTTCCCCTCTCGCTGATACTGATATCTCTGTAATCGGTGATATTAATGGAACAACCGCTGTTGATTTTTCTACAAGTATAACTACGAATGCCTCTGGATATGGTGAATGGAGAATCAACGCTTATTGGTTAAAACTCTACATTGAGCTAGGCATGACATTTGAATTTGTATATGGAACTGCATCACAAGATCTTGTAACAGAACTCTCAACTGACTGGTTAACAGGAACATCATACGAAGATACTTATAGCGGATTAGCTGAATTTATAGAGCTTGAACTTATTGACAATAGGTGTACAGATGAATTTGAACTAGATCTAGGTGCAATAGATTTTTATGTAACAGTTGAACCAGCCTAAATCAAATACTCTTAAATAATCTGTTACCCTCTCATACTTTTTACTATTTTTTTTATTATCTTTTTTGTTTACATTTAAATATTAATTTTCTATAAAATTATGATTTATGGCGTCATAATTTAATTTTGCGAGGTAAAAGATGAAATTAAGATTATTTATTATTTTAATATTAATTGCATTTGCTTTCTCAAGCTGCGCTACAATCATTTCTGGTTCAAACAGAAATGTAAATGTAATGACTAGTACTGGTGAAAGAGTTGATGTTGTTGCTTCAACTCAAGCAGGTCCTGTACACTTTAGCGCTCCAGCTGTAATGGTTACTCCAGCTACAGGCCAAGATATTATTGTTACTGTTGAAGATAAATGCTATCAACAAACCCAATTAATCATTGCCTCAAAATTTAATTTTATAACTCTAGGCAACCTTATTACAGGTGGAACTTTTGGTTTTTCAACTGATTATGGCACAGATGCAATGTGGGACTATGATAAAAATGTCTTTGTGCAAACCTATAAAAAACCAGAATGTAACCCAGCTAAATAAATTTCAAAGCATTGAAAACATCGCCTTTTCCAAAATCTCTTAAGCTCTTATTTCTATTTCTCCTTTTCTTAAATCTTAATCTTAATCTTAATCCTAATCCCAATATCTACGCCCTCTCAACCAAAAACAACTACATTGAAAATGCAATAAACCTGGAACTTGCCAAAAACCCTTATTGGCTCATCCTACTCCATTACAAAAATGGAAAAAGTGTTATTAACAACAAAAGCTTTTTTTTATCTAAAAAAGGAAAAACAAACCCAAAACTAGAACTAATAGCCACTTTAAATAGCTTATTCCAAAATGAGAATAATGAAAACAGTGCAATCTGCCGCTTCCCAGCAAGAATAAAATGGCTTAAAAAAAATTTAAATATAATAAAAAGCGATCTACCAAAAATAGAATGTCCAGAGTTTAAAGAATATAATCAAATTATAAATGCAAAATTTATTTCTCTACTATTTATAAGCGAATCCTTCACATCCCCTCAATCCATGTTTGGTCATATTGCTCTTAGAATAGCTAGAAGAAACAATGATGATTTTATATCAAATGGCCACGCATTATCTTTTGCAGCTAATCTTCCAAAAGGCGAGACAACAACTAGTTTAATATATAAAGGTATAAGTGGCGCCTATGATGGCTATTTTACGCTCTCAAGCTTTGACAAGCTCAAACAGTTTTATAATGGCTTCCAAAATCGTGATATCTGGGAGTTCAAATTAGTCTTATCAGAAGATGAATTAGATAATTTTATTAAACATGCCTGGGAACTGAAAAACATTAATACTGATTACTTCTTTTTTTCTATGAACTGTGCAACAGCATTAGAGCTCATTTTGAAAAGTGCTAAGCCAAATATTAAGCTTACAAAAATCGCATTTACCACTCCTCTTGAGATAATTGATTTATTATTTAAGCAAGGTCTTATTGAGGCCTTTCATTTGTATCCTTCTGATGCTAAAAAACTTAAGGAAATAAAAAATGCCTTAAATGATGATGAAATTGAAATAATGAATGATATTATGCATGGAAAATTGAAGGTATCATCATTTTTTGAATTAAATGAAGTAGAAGAAAATAGAAAAGCTCTTATAATTGAAGCTATAAAAATTAAAAATAACATGAACTTTTTAAATGGCAGAATATCCAAAAATCAATATTTATCATTATTCTCGCATAAGGATTTTGAAAAAAGTGAAAGACTAAACTCACCAAAACTTACAATGCAAATTAAAGCAAACCCTTTAAAGGGTCATGATGTAAGCAGACTTGATATTTTTGGAGGATACTACCATAACACTTTTTACTCCGCTCTTCAAATAAACCCTCTTTATCATGACATTTCAGATAAGGATGCAGGTTACACAAAAGAAAGCAGCCTAAGATTTTTATCAACTAATATAAATTATTATGAAAACAAAAATAAATTTGGTTTCAACTCTAGTATCTTCAAAATAGGAGCCTATTCACCTATAAATTCTGATATCAAAAAAATGTCTTTTGAGCTTGATTCAAAACTAGCTTATGATTTTAGCCCTAGACTCAACAAACATTTTTATGGATTCTATTTAAATGGTGGACCAGGGCTTACTTTTAACTTTTGGGAAATACTTAGCTTTACAAATTTAATTATGCTTGAAGCGGATGCCTCAAGTGAATTTACCAATAACTATTATCTAGGTTCACACCTTAAATCCTTTTTGAAATTAAGTGAAGCTTCTTTTGCAAAAACAATAACCTCTTATATTTACGGTGTCGGCTATTCCGGAAGCTTTGCTGACTATATGGAAGTTGAATTAAAACAATATTTTTATTTAACAAGAAATCTAAGATTAAACTTAGAAGCATCATATCATTTTTTAGATGCATATGAAAGTTTTTCTGCAAGCATAGGTGCTTCTATTTACTTCTAAGCTTACCAAAAAACTACTTCTTAATTGATTTTTCTTAATTCACCTATTACTTATAGACTATTAAAATGCTATGGGACATAGAGGCTTGATGTTTATTACGGAAAGAAGATTCAATTTATTTATTAAATACTTTATAGTATTTTCCATATTATCCATTTTAACCCTTGTCTTTTTCAAAGCATATAAAGACACAAGCGCATCATCAAATCACTCTAGCTATAATAAAATCAGTCTTGAAGGTGATTTTTCTATATTAAAGATTAATAGAAATACAAATCTTGATAAAATAGACATAGCTTCCTTGAAAATATGGAAGCACATAAATATTTCAAAAAACAACAACTACAAAGAAAAAACAAAAGGCCGATATCTTCTGAAAAAGAACTTTTCAGTAGATAAGGAATTTGAATACCCTTCAATAATTTTAGGACTCCTTGGAGATAAGCATAGAGTATATTTAAACGGATACTTTATTGGAGGCTCTGACTATTTTTCTACCATTTCAACTTACCCTTTTGATAAAAAACTACTCAGCAAAGATAAGACAAACACTTTGCTAATAGATATACATGCTTATCAATCAAACAAGCTTAATTTCACTTTCTTGAATAAAATGGGAGCCTATGTTGGGGAGTTTAGCCAAACGTCAAGTGATTCTTTAAATGACTTATTAAGCCACCATTTTCTAAAATTCTTATATGCTATAATTGCACTTATTCTCTTTGGAATTTGCTTTTTTTATTATCTTTCCAACCCAAGACAAAAAGAGTTCTTTTATTTCACAATATACCTCTTGCTTGGTACTCTTTACCTGATATATCATAATTTTTTTATAAGCCAAAGTATTGAGTTTCAACTTTTTAGATTTTTAAAAGTATTTTCCTTAACTGTTTCCAGTATGATTATTTTTTCAGCTGCTTTAAGCCTGGCAAACAAAAAAAAGTTAGAGCTTTTCAACAATACTCTTATTTTAACCTTAATTTGTATTTTAATTGTATCCTTACTATTTGAACCACTGACTTCTAAAACATATTTTTTCCGCTACAATATTGCGTTTTTAATAGTATTACTACACAATATAGCTTTTTTCGTGCTTACAATTTACTTTACTTATGCAACATACCAAAAGTTTAATAAAAGATTAAAAAGTCTTGAACCAGAAGCCTATTTAAAAAACTTCTTAGAAACTGATGAGATTTCCAAACTCTCTTCCCACAGATACCTGGGAGTCATTCTTCTGGCTTCAATTTGCAATATCCTGGCAAATTATGAATCTGTACAGGGAAAATATGATCCTTTTAATTTAGATCCAACAGTTTTATTAAGATTTGATCAATTAGGAGCTGCTTTTCCTTTTATTTTTTCCTTTATAATGATCATAGTCATCATTTATCAACATATTACCCAAGGCCACCTAATAAAATATAGTCAGGAAAAAAATAAGCTCATATTAAAAATAATAAGCTTAATGTCGACCTCAAAAGACCTAAAATCATGCACTTCAATTATTCAAAGGCAAATTTGTGACTTTATAAACTCTACTCGTTCAACAATATATATTTGTAAGAACATTGAAGAACATGAATTTTTAGAAGCAGAATACATTTACGGTAGTGAAGACAAAATCACTCTAGTTAAAAAGAAAATTGAAATTAATGAGGGAATAATTGGAAAAGTTTTTAAAAGCCAAAAGCCTCTTTTGATAACAGACATTGATAAAGATAAAAAACATTTCTCTTTATTTAATGAAAAAAAATATAAAAACTATTCAACACGTTCATGTATGATTTTTCCTTTGGTGGTACTTGATAAAACAATTGGAGTCTTAACAATTTCAGATAAGGCCAATCAAGGTCCTTTTGATAAAAAAGATTTTTTAATAGTCTTAGAAGCTGCTCGTGATTTTGCCTTTATGATTAACTCAGCTTCATTACAAGATAAACTAAACCAGCAACTTGATGGTGTTATTTTATCTTTATCCAGAATGATTGGAAGAAAAGACCCTTATACAATTTTTCATTCTGATGGTGTTATGTTTACACTTTCCTTGCTAGCTGCAGAAATGCAGATTGATTGTCCAAGTGAAATGAAAATTTCAGCCCTTTTACATGATATTGGAAAAATATTCGTTCCCAGACGCATTTTGAACAAGCCTCTTGCTTTAAATGAAAAAGAAATTGAAATAATAAAAAAACATTCTCAGTGGTCAAGTGAAGTTTTATCAGAAATTCCTGGATTTGAAAGGATCGCAATTATAAGTGGTCATCACCATGAAAGAATTGATGGTTCAGGCTATCCACAAGCCCTTGATGAAGCACAAATTCCATTTGAATCAAAATTAATCAGCCTTGCTGATGTTATTGATGCTTTAGCAACCCACAGAGCATATAGATCAAGATATTCATATTCAAAAATTGAAAAAATACTATGTAAAATGAGGGAAAATAAAGAGTTTCCTATAAATATGATTGAAGCTGCTATAAAGGTTATTAAATCTGATACCTTTCAGGAAAAATATGACCAACGAAAAGAACTTTATCAACCTCCTGCAAATAGAGATACTATAATTTTTAGATTCTATAGAGATCAAATAAAAGAATTAAAAGAAAATATTGAAGAATTTTCTGAATATCTAAAAAAAGAACCAGAAAATGTTAAACCTGAAATTATGTTTTCAGCAATTGAAGAATCAAAACTACTCATTGAAAAATTGGGAACTCTTTTAGCAAATATTGATAAAAAACAATAATTTGACAAAAATCACCTATAAAAAATTACCATGCATAATAAAATAAAAAAATTGCGACATTTTTTACTCTTAATAAGTCTTTTTATTGTATTTATTTTATGTTTTTAACATAAAATAAAACCCCCTATCTCTATAACATTACGTTTTATTTAGACTTATTTTACTTGGACATTTGGCACTTTTCTTGTAATAAATTAGATTGCTAAAATTATACTAAAGAAATAATAAAGGAATATTGATGTTGAAACTGAACTTTTGCAAGCCAATAATGATATTTGTTTTCTTAGGACTTCTTGCATTTTCTAATCTGTGTATAGCAAGCGATGGCCCTTTAACTGAAGAAGAATTACTATTATTTGAAATTGAAGTGATAAGAAGTGATCTTTCACTCAACTTTCACAATGCAAGTGCTGTTGATTTTCACAGAGGTATAACAAGGCTTTGTGAACTAGCTCATGAAAGTAGTATTGAAAGTGTTTATAAATCTGCGACTCAAGTTTTAGCTGAGGTTAGCAATGTATATTCTAATACTTTTGGAATAATTAATGAATACAGACTTGACAGATATTCAGGCCCTGAAGATTTTTCACTTTTAAGGCTTGCAGAAATTGATTTTGTTTTAATTAAAAATGCTCATCAAATTTACTTAGCAATGGATGCCATTTATGACCTTATAAGTCTTGCTGAAGCAGCCTTTGAAAGCGCAGAATATGCACAAATTAGGGAATTAATTGCCAAACTTTTTCAAGTGAAACCAATTTATTTTAGAGTATGGTTAGAACAGATATTTCCAGAATTAAGAGAAGAAGAAGCAGATCAACTAGATACTGATGCAAATATAGTTAAATTAATTAATCGCCTAAAAGAAGCAGCAATAGAAAGCGAAAATCTTGAATTTAAATTAAAAACAATGGAATTTTTTCATAGTATATCAAGACACCCTGACTATTCGCTTTTAAAGAAAAAACATGCCCTAGAAGCTGAAGCAGATATTATCAGATCTTTAATTAATGAAGGCAATATCGAGCATTTGTTTGAAAATACTTATATTAAATTAACAACAAGACAAAGAATCTTTCAATTAATAGCCTTAGTTTTTGCAAGTGCTGACGGTGAAGGAAGAACACAAACCTTGGCCTGGGTCATTGAAAGAGCTAAAAATCCTAGAAATCAAACTGAAAAATGGGATCAAAGGTGCGCTATAAACACTCTTTCCATACTTGGAAGCCAGCACCTAGAAGGCAGTGAAAACAGTGATATTAACTGGGCTTTTTATCACTTAAAGCAAGATCCATTAATTGAGAATGAAGTGGCTATGGCTGAAAAAAGGATGGATGCAATTGTTCGGGAAAGATTTGAAAGAAGCAGACCACCCGCAGATCCTAATTTTAGTTTAGAAGACATTCCACTTTTTTTCACCTCTCCCGCTGCAATTGATTTAAAGCCTGAAACACGTGCAAACATAAGGTCAGATGGCGCAAATCCAGAAGCCACAGTTTTAATCCCCAGAGAAAAAACTGATAAAGCCAAAGAAAGAACTGGAAAAAAAGTAAATATTATAAAAAGGAAGTAAGAAGTAATATGATAAATAATTATTCAATACACAAATTAAGACTTATAATAATTTTCATTATTTCCATAATCAATATTACTTATGGTGCAGGTAATGATGGAAAGACAAAGCATGATCTTGAGGCAAGCCAGCTAAAGCAGGTTCATGATATAGTAATTTCACTAACTGGACCAAATGCTAAACCAAATGTTCTAGAAATTTCTATTGGAGTATATCATTTATCAGAACTTGCTCAAAAAAGCACCTTTGAAAGTGTTTATACACAAGCAGCTGAAGTCTTAGCTAATCTATGTAATAAACGACCAAGAGAAACTTTTAAAGGAATTCAACTCTTAAGATCAGGCCTTAGTTCAGGCCCAGCTCTCAAAAGGGCAGCTGAAGTAAATATAATTATTTTAAGTCGCAGTAACAGCCCTTATCTTACAAGCCTTGCATTGGAAGATTTAATTCAAATTTTAGTCTGGTCATATGGAAGTCCTGAAGCTGTAGAAATAAAAGCAATGATGGGAAAGCTTTACCTGGAAAATCAAGCCATATTTGACAGGCAGCTTGGAAGACTTTTCCCAGATTTAAAAGATAACAACAGAAAATCAAAAATTGTTCACTTTATGGCAGCCTTAAAAGATGCAGCTACTAAAACTCAAGACGCTTCTTTATGTATTAGTATCATAGATTTTCTAAATAGAATTACACAAAACCAATCTTATTCAGAGCAGAAAAGAACCATGGCATTAGAGGCTGAAACTGCTATAATTCATGATTTAGTAGAAACAGAAAGGCTTGCTTCTTTACTTGAAACAAGCAGTGCTAAATTAACAACTAGGCACAGAATTTATGATAGAATGAGTTTCATATTCCCCCTACTTTCAGAAAGTGCCCAAGAACAAACCCTTTTATGGCTTATTGAAAGAGCCACAAATCCAAGAAATAAAAATGAAATGTGGGACCAAAAATATGCAATTGATGCTTTAGGTGAAATTGCTTCAAAAAATATTCAAAGAACAGATATTATGAGAATTGTAAATGTTATTGGAAACCTAATGAAAGACCCCTTGCTTGAACAACAAGCGAAAAGAGTCTATGATAAAATTGATGCTGCTGAAACTGCAATTTGGGAAGGCCTTGAAAGAGCAGCAGCTCGTGCTGAGACAAGATACGTTGATGCTGACCTCCCGAAACGTCATGATGCAGATTTTGACTTTGATGAGTTTGAAGGCTTTGAAGAAATTGATGATTTCTTATTGGATAAAGCATTATCTTTGGGTGATGAAGACCTGGATGATAGAACTAGAAATGCACAAAGGCTTGATGGAGAAGATATAAGACCTGGAGATATTGATTCTAGGACTAGTGGAGTGGATACTGCGAAAGATAGGGCTGGTGAGAGGGCTGGGAAGGATATTAAGAGGGTTAAGCCTAGGTAGAATGGTGAGAGATGGGAAAATAATCAATAATCAATAATTAATAATTAATAATTAATAATTAATTTTAATGCATATACTTACCACTTACCACTTACCACTTACCACTTGTTATTTTATGTTTCGTGCACTCCTGCAAAAGTTTAATTTGAGGACCCAAAGACCCCAATTCTGGAAATTTTAAGTGTTAATTAATCCACTTAAACATAAAAAATTCTTTTTCAGCAAGATATGTCGTTGATATTACTTGTTTTTTTCATTTTCAAGGCATGGCACTTAGTTTGCGTTAGTACTAGTAATTAAAAGCTTTAATCCTTGAAAAGATAGTGAACAAGGAATGTTTCATTGGAAACATAATGATTAATGCAATACGCAGGGTAGAACTTAATGAATAAAACAATCTTTATAATCTTAATTTTAAGCTCCTTTTTAATCTCATCATTAACAGCCTCAACTCCTGAATATTTTGATCCATTTCGAGAACTCATGCGCCTTGCTGAATCAGACCCAGGCATGAGAGGCCATCCCAATGGAGAACTAGGTGCAATGGTAGAAGGTCTTTATGAAAGACAAGCTGGTAATGATAAATTAAACAAAAGAGTTATGGCAGGTGCATCTAACTATGCTCAACATTTTTCCACAATCTTTGTAATGGTAACAGGCTCGATAATTTCTTCTACTTATCGCGACTATAATGACCTTAGATTATTGTATTCATATGATAAAGAACCAGTGTCATTTCTTGAAAAATGGCAAATGATTGGTGAGTATACAGCTGAGCATTTAAATGATGCTCAATTCTGGGCAATGTTTAATGGTGCAATGGTAGCAGAAGGCGCGATCAATAGCACGGCTTCATTTGGAGCAAATCATTCAAGCCTGGTAAAAAATGCCGCAAAAAATATGCAAGCAGCACTTTCAACTGCTGCTGGAACTAATATTTTTGGAGCATTTATGCTTCAATATCTACATACAATCTATATTTTTTCCTTTTGGGAAATTATCGGTGAATGGTTAGAACTTGCTAAGTATTTTACCTTAAAAGAACTACACAATCTGGATCCAGGAAAATTTGACCCTAAAAACGCTGTATACTCTGAAGATTATAAAAGAGATGTGTTAACTATGCTTAACATTACAGAAGAAGCAACTGGCGTAAATATAAGCAATATTGCCCATCACTTAACAGATATAAAGGGAATGAGTGAAAAAATTGAAAGAATAAATATGACAAATTTGGGAGAAGAATTTTTCTTAAAAGATAACAACAGAATCATGACCTATCTTTTATTAAAAAACCTGGTAAAGGTTATAAGCCAAGATACATATAGAAGACTGCTTATTTATAATACTTTTAGAAAACACATGTTAACAGGACATTTTCTTACTTTTGTTGGAAGTATGGCTTTTGCAGGCTTTGCTTTAAACTTACCTTTTACAAAAGCTGAAAGCCTTTTAATGCAAAAACTTTTCACATCAAGATTTGGAAAATGGGCTTTAAGAAGCCAGTTAGGACTAAGGATTGCCAAAAGAATTCCTGGTGTTTCATCTATTGTGAAAGGTGGACTAATTGGGCTTTGTGGAGTTTTAATATCTCAGGAGGTCCCGAGGTATGTCCCTTATTCCATTGATCTAACAATCAAGTACTTCAGGCATCTTTATAATGAAGGAAAGCACTTGGGATATAACAATATAAAAATATCAAATCTTCTGGATAATCTTGATAATTCAAATGTTCGAGAAACCCGTGATAAATTAAAAGAAGTCTTAGAAGAGCGAAAAAAATATAGAGAACTTGCCTTAACGCCACTTTATGAATTCCATCAACTATTAACAGCTGAAGTTGAATCCCTTAAAGAGGATGTAAAACTACGAAAAACTTTGCAAGAATATGTTGATAATTATGGAACTGCTGAGTTAATAAAAAGCGAATTAGCCACATTTATGGAACCTCCTGCTATTTTAAAATGGTTAGCTCCAGGTTTTGCTGGTATATCAAACAAATCAAATATATTCTATTATATATTTGGCAAAAAATACGAAAACATTAAAGATATCCTAAAAGAAACCGGCGAATATCAAAGGGCCCTGATTTTTACTTCCCAAATTAAAGACTATGTTGAACAAGGAATAAGAAATTACTATTAAAAAGAAAAAAAATATTTTGCAAAGCTCATGGGTAAGCAAGATGATATTTTTGAAATAGAAAAGTATTTTCTAAAAGATATTCCAGATAAGACAGAAGATAACTATGTATCAGAATACTTAATGTCTATAGATGGATCCTTTGATGACCTAACAATCGACTTTGATGCAGATCTTGCTACACACAATTATTCAATTGACCCTAATTTTACAAAGACCTTATTAAATCATGTTGCTGATAACTATGAATCTCAAGCCAAGGCTTGTGATAAGGCAATTGATAAAATTGATCACATTATTGATTTTAGAATAGACTACACCAGTATTCCTGAATATCCAGACTTTGAGCAAGCTTTTTCAAACCAATGTGTAAGACTGCTTGATAAAAGAATAAGAGAAGGTATGATAAGAATGCCAGCTGATTTAAATGCCTTTAAAGAGTGGGCACATGATAAAGAATGGGCAGCAGAAAACTTGCGAGCATCTGCAGAAAGAATAGATGAACTTATTAATACGGATCAATTTAATGTACGTTTTGAGGATTTCTTTTTAAAGGACAAGTTATTTCTCTTTCCGGAAATTTTAGCTTTACTCAACAAAGAGCATACAAACATGTTCAAAGTGCAACAACTCACTAGAATGCTTTATGACCTTGATAATTATAAATCAAATAGACTAAATGAAATAAGTGAAGCCAAAGATGCTTACGCACAAGCTGATGCCCAAAAATCAAGATATTTTGCAGCACAAACCGATGAAGAAAAGAAAATAGTTGAATATGATATTTTCGATGAAATAAGATCACAATTTGGTTTTAGAGATTCTGAACTTGATAAAATAAAGAACCTTGATTGGATGCTAACAAGAATCGAAATTCAGGGTTGGCGAGAAGATATATTCTTAAATCCTGAAAATGATCTTGTTACAAGCTGGGATTTCACACATGATCCTTTAGCTAATTTCTATTCTTTTGTTGATTCTCTTGGTGAAGGTATTGCTGATATTACATATGTTTTCACTTCAAATACCATGGAAAATGTATTAGTAAATATCCATGATCTTCCGACACACCCACGGTTCTAGCCTTAATCTTAATCTTCAAATCATCTGAGTTCGGGTTCTATGTTTAAGAAAAAAAAGGCCACCAGGTTTACACCTGACGGCCTTTTTTTATAAAGACAGGTTGAAATAACTTTTGTAGTCTCTCTTCTTCCTAGATCCTTTCCAAATCTTATCTATCTAAAATCCGCCAGCATACCTTTTGGATATGCCTTCTATCCTAGATCCTCTTTTGAGCTTATCTGGTTATCTAGAGTGTTATATGTAATCTAAGTAATTAGCCTGTTTGCTTAACTAATATCC
>JBDREC010000014.1:0-3471 GCA_043820105.1 Pseudomonadota bacterium | reverse complement strand
TTTTGTAAACTGCGGAGAGCTAAATGAAGTTGGAGCAATTATTGTTGAATCCCTAACTAATCTTGACACAAAAGTATCTTCTTTAGGCAAATAAGAGCCTGCATAAGGGCTGTCCCATAACATTAATGGGTTGTTTGTTTCGAAGGAGAGCTGCCAGTCTTTTAGGTCTTTAGTATAGAGCTTATCACTTCCTGCTTTTGCATGCAAAGGATCAACATCTCCTTCTGTTTCCAATACAAACAATTCATTTTCTCCAAAACCATTTACAGAGTTTTTAACATCATCAAAATCCCAATTCAATAAGTCTTTATCAAGATCACTTCCAAACTGCTCTGCTAAGATATTATCTTTTTTATTATTAACTTGGTCATGAGAATAGTATGTTGCATGTTCTAAATCTATTTCATTCCTCTGCATCTGCCTTAACATTTCTGTTGGGCTTTCACCAACTATACGGGAGACTGAAGATGTTTCTTCCGTAGTTGTTATTGCTGAGGCTAGATTAATAGATAAAATCAATAGTACAATTATTCCGATTAATAATTTATTTTTTGGATGCATTTTTTATATAGCTCATGTAACTAAATATTACTATTCCAGATAGTATTTTAACTAATAAATCAAGTCCAAAATTACCCCAATTGCCACCACCCTCATTTTTTAGTATGCCTTCATTAAAAAGGCTTACAAGAGCAAATATTACAAAAATAATTTTGTAGTACTTCCTTTTTTTATCTGAATCTGTCCATCGTGTAAATAATCCAAACAAGAAAATGACGTCTATTAATGCAAGCATTTTTTGGCTTGAGATTATAGTTCTGAAAAATATGGCAAAAGCCGATAACAATACTGCTGCTATTGTGTAAATTGTTTTTTTATTTTTCATTTTTTTATCTCTTCTTCTATCATTTTTGAGATTTTCTTCCATTTTGTATTGTACACATCACTGACAATAAAAATCAAAGAACCATCAGGCTGAATCACATTTTCCTCAATTAGAAAATCTTTTATTTTTTTTATGAGTTTTTGGTTACCAATTATATTCTCTTTCCATTTCTCAATAAGTTTCCCAAATACATCTATTCTCCATCTTTCAATAATTGTTCCATGGAGAAATGTTTCAAAATCTTTTACATAATAGAAGTGTTCTTCTCTGCTAAATATAGGTACCATGCCTCCAAAAATTTCAATAGGTTTTAGTTTAGTTAATTCCAAAAACCATTGTTTAAGGATTCCTTTTTTAGATATGGTAGCTAAATCAGATTTTTCATAATAAAAAATTATAATGATCTTGTTTTTGTATAATGATGGCAGTTCATAGTCTAGCAAAACTCCTCGGTCATTAAGTTTAGAGAAATCAAACTTTAAAGGAGTTGTACCATCATAAGAATCTTCATAACTAACATCCTTATATTTTTTAGTTGCTTCATCAAATATCTTTGTAATAATTTCCTGAACTTTCATGTATTTGTCTTTAAATTCACTTTCTTCAACTACAATCTTAAAACCAAAGTCACTCATGTTAAATCACCCCATTTTTTGAAATTAAAAATAGTAATCTTATCATTGAAGGAAACAGTTATAGTATCTTTTGTATGACTGAGAGCTTTAACATTTGTTAATGCTGTTTCAAATCCCTTAAATGCTTCATCTGTAATTTCAATCCCTGATTTTTCCAGATAAAAAGGAATTTCTGAATCAATATCTAATCCGTTAGATAACATCTTATTAACTTTTCCCCCTAGCTTGTTCCAAGAATCCTCTCCCGTATTTCCTAATGCCTTTATTACATCTCCATCATACATTGCAATATCTGCATATTGTGGTTCAATATTATGCAAAAACTTCAAATTATAGTTGCTATATTTTTTAGTGAGTTTGAACCCCATAACTGATTCATGACTAACATCTGAAACATCATCAAGAAATTCACCAAACAATCTACCTTTTTGTGCATTGCTAGGCAAAATAGCACCATCAGATGTTCTAATAGCTACTATTCCATCGTCAACAGCATTTCTAACAAGAATTACATCATCACCGGTAGTTGATGGGATATGTTTATTAAATTCTATTGGAACAACTTTTCCAGCATTTTTTATATTAAGTTCAGCAAGATTATTTGCATAGTGCGTTTTTCCTATGGCTGAGAGATAATTATCAGCCGATTTTACCCCATGAACAAATTTTTTGAATAAATTAGTTTCAATTAATTCTTTAACAAATTTTGTAAAATCATCTCCGTATCCAATAAAAACTTTATAAACATTATTTGGCACAGCTATCTCAAATATCCATTTGGCAAATCTGCCACTCATTGTAATTCCTTTACCTATGACACCACCAGCTGCAGTCAACACACCATCAACAGTGCACATCCCCCAATTATCTCCTCCTTCATTCTTAATTACGCACTCGTTAGTTATGCTGGCAGCTGCAGTAATTCCTCCAACAACAGCAGCGGCAGTCACTATTGCAGGAGCTCCTGCTACCGCACCTATTACCAAAACTCCTGCACCAACTGTTCCTACGCCTATTACAGCATAATCTAAAATTGCACTTCTATGATGGACATCCAAGTAGATATTGTTTTCAAAAAGATAGTTTACTCTTTTAGTCATGTTAGCTTCTATACTATAGATAATCACAGTAAATGATTTGCTATCATCAAATAAATATGCGCTGTCCCAGATATTTGGCTGGACTGTCATCATATTTTCTTCTAAGTCAATAAAAGGATAACATTTGAGAGAGGGATTATTTCCCCTGTCTCCAATAATGAAAAGAGATGCGCCATTAAAACTATCAAAATACTGGACATCATTACAATTTATTTCACTGCCTTGCTTTTCATTAACTGTGACATCAAATTTGTTCTGTATAGTTAATTCAAGTGCATTTATTGCATCCTTTAATTCAGAATCCATATTATTAGGCAATACGAAATAGACTCTGTTTTCTAATTCCTTCAAATCCGAAATTTTAAAGTCAAATTTTCTTTGTATAAGTCCAGTATCTGTATATAGAGGCACGGTAATCTTATCTTCAAACCAGTCGACTATACCTAAAGCTGAAAACCCTTTTGTCATGGGAACTTCATTCCTATACCCAGGCACAACATAATCATCCCCAACAATCATTACATCTTCACAATCTTCGCATCTTTCTTTTATGAAGCTGGATACTGCTATTGAATAAGAATTATCAACCATGTTTGGCTTTATTATTTTTTCAAAATAGTTGATAAATGATGCAAATGGATTATTAACTCCTAAATCAGTTTTATACCAGCTTAAATCATAAACAACACCATCATCTTCTGCATTTGCGTATGTTTGCTTTAAGACTGCTTTTACTGCGTTTTGTTCTTGGTTATATTCTTGGTAAAGTTTTTCAGAGTCTGTAATTATTAATAAATCTGGATTATTGATTATGTTTACTTCTGCAATATTATTATCAACTTTAATTTCT
>JBDREC010000013.1:0-2281 GCA_043820105.1 Pseudomonadota bacterium | reverse complement strand
ATCTCCTCTGACAAACCAGTTTTGGTTCATTTAGATCTTTATTATGTTACCGATGATTTTGCCAAAATTTCTCCTAGCTGGGCATGGGAAAAATTTCATGGCTCTCACTTTATGACCGTTACTGGTTATGATGAGAATTATATTTATATTAATGATCCTACCGACTCTAATTTAGCCATAAAAAATATGCCAGCTTCATACGAAAACTTTTTAGAAGCTTGGGAAAATGGTGCTAATCCTCAGGTAAGGGGCCACAAGCTTGGTCCTTATTGGATGCTTTATCTTTAAGATAAAGCTAAAAGAAAGTCAATAAAAGAGATAATGGCCTGGAACAGAGAGATATCCGAAAACACCGCCTTCGAAATAGGAGAAGCTCTGAATTACGAAATGAATTACGAAATGATCGGGGAGATGGCGGTCGGCCGTTTGGAATTTGCAAAATTTTTGGAAAGGAATGGCTATCAAAATGCTGCTAATCTCTATAGAGAAGCTGGTAATTTATATTTGAAAAGACCCACGATAGACGAACTATCTTTAATAGCTGATAAAGAAGAAGAAGCTAGGAACTCTTTATGAAAAGCAAAATTTTAATTATTCCAATTATTCTGATTGCTTTGGGCGTGGGAGGATTTTTTATTTATCAAAATATCCTTAAAGAAACTATTCCTCAGCCGCCTTCGGGTACGGTTTCTGTATACAAAGGTTTTTGGATGCCTGTTGCTTTTTACTATCCTCATGATAATCACTCAATGACAGATGAAAAATTAGTAGAAGATGTTGGAGCAAATATTGTGGGTTTAGGACCAACAGTTAAAATAAATATTAATGGTGAAGTAAAATATGCCGAACCTTTTTCTTCTGATAATGTTGAACAACAATTAGCTATATTAGTTAAAAAATATTATGAAGCAGGTATTAGAATACACTTAGTTATAGAATTATTTTATGAAGAAGAGTTTACAAGAGGGGGTGGTGAACCTAAACCAATTCCTATAACAGTTGCAACAAAAGAAGGGTTTTTGGATAAGTATAATTTAATTGTTGAAGATATGGCTCTGTTAGCAGAAAAGTATCAAGTTGAAATGTTTTCACCAATGAACGAACCCGATTATAAACTAGGTGCTAAAACTTCTTCTGAATGGGGGCAAAAAATATTGCCAATAGTCAGAAAAAATTACAATGGCAAAATTGTATTTAAAGGCTCATTAGCTCATGATTTAGATGATGATATTAATTTTAAAGGATACGATGCTATTGGGTTTTCTATCTCACCTGAAGAAAATATAGAAGGTTATGAACAAAGGGCTGTAGGTGTAATACAAAAAATACTTGGCTGGGCAGAAAGGGATGATGTGCCAGAAGTAATAGCTACAGAGTTTGGTGTTTGGGGTGGGGCCTCAAAGTTTGATGAAAACACAAAAATCACTGCACATAAAATCATATTTGAACAAGGCCAAGGAAAATTAAAAGGATTTATAGTATTTGACCCTCCTTCTGATCAAGGTTGGTCATTAAAGCAGAGCCCTAACTTATTAGAAAAGATAAAAGAGGAGTTCACAGAAATTTTGGACTAAAATCGCCTTTAAGGCGGTTTTTTGGTAGAATAAAAACGAAAGGTTGGTAAAAACATAAAGTGTAATGAATTAAATATATGAAAACAATATCTTTATTAATAACTTTAACACTTTTACTCTCTCTCGGACCAGTAGTTCTAGCCCAAGAAACAGAGTTGCCAGACCCAGGTCTTACTCCTGACAGCCCATTTTACTTTTTAGAAACAATTACTGAAGAAATTGGTACTTTCTTTACCTTTGGTGACCTTAAAAAAGCTGAAAGACATGTTGCTTTAGCGACCGAAAGACTAGCTGAAACTCAAGCTATCGCAGGAAAAGGTAAACCAGAATTAACAGAAAAAACTCTGGAAAGATACGAAATGCAATTACAAAATAGTATGGCCAGGGCAGAAAAAGCACAAGCTAAAGGCGAAAATACTGAAAAAGTTATGACTAGAGTTGGCCAGGCAACCTCTAAACATTTGGAGGTTTTAGTTGAAATTTATGAGAAGGTTCCGGAACAAGCAAAACCAGCCATTGAAAATGCAATGAAAGCTTCTTTAAAAGGACACGAAAGAGCAGTTGAGGCATTAAAAGCGCAAAATGCTTTGGGCGATGTTCCGGAAGAAGCCACTTTACCAGCTCAGATTCCACAAGAGGTAAGAGAAAGAATCCAAACAAGAGTTCAACAGGAATTAGAAATAGAGAAAGCTCTTGAAGGTATTGAC
>JBDREC010000012.1:0-78077 GCA_043820105.1 Pseudomonadota bacterium | reverse complement strand
ACCTTTTAGACCCCAAATGCCGCTTTTTAATTTATAGAAAATTCATTAATTCATAACATCCTGAAATTATAAGCAATGGTTCTATGATATATCTGGCACATACCCTGCAATATCATCATTATAGTTGACGCTGACGCAAGTCAAAGTCAACAAAAAACCATATCCCTGTATTTTTAGCCATAAGCAAAGTTGCTTGGGGTCCTGATTAGGACCCCTTTTTTTTTGTAAAATGACAAGAGAACAAGAGCGCAAGGGAACAAGGGGAAATCCAAATATTTCCATTGTAATTTTTAGTCTTAAAATATAAGCTTCCAATCAAATAAAAAATCATTCGGAGAAATATATGATAAATGTCCTTATTGTTGAGGATGAGATTGAGAATCTAAATTCAATTGCGACAATTTTAGAGAAAGAGGGCATGTCTGTTCTTAAAGCTCAATCTGGGAATGCAGCCTTAGAAATTATAAGAAAGCAACAAGTTGATGTTGTGCTTACTGACTTAGTTATGGAAGGGATAGCTGGGGATGAGCTTTTATCAATTATTAAAAAACTCTATCCGGAAATAGAAGTTATAATGATGACAGCCTATGGAACTATTGAAATAGCCGTTGATGTTATGAAAAACGGCGGATATGACTTTATTACAAAACCAATTAAAAGGGTAATGCTTGTTAAGACCATCAAAAAAGCCATTGAAAAACTTGAACTTAAGAAAGAAAATATCTTATTAAAAGAAGAATTAAACAGAATTAAAAGTGAAAGATTTTTAATTGGAAATTCAAAGCCTATGCAGAATCTGCTTGATATAATCAGGCAAGTCGCTCCTAGCACATCCACAATACTTGTTGAAGGTGAATCTGGCACTGGAAAAGAGCTTGTTGCAGATGCAGTTCATACTTACAGTCATAGAAAACAAAAACCTTTTATTAAACTAAGTTGTGCAGCCCTTCCTGAGTCCTTGCTTGAAACTGAGCTTTTTGGTTATGAAAAGGGCGCTTTTACTGGAGCTGATAACAGAAAAGAAGGTCGCTTTATGCTTGCTGATAAAGGAACCTTATTTCTTGATGAAGTTGCAGAAATGAGCCTTAAGGTACAAACTAAGTTTTTAAGAGTTCTACAAGAAGGCGAATTTGAAAGAGTTGGTGGAGTGGATACAGTTAAGGTAGATGTTAGAATTATTGCAGCCACTAATAAAAAACTTGAGGATTCTGTTAAAAATGGTGAATTTAGGGAAGATTTATTTTACAGGCTCAATGTAATAAACATAAAAGTTCCAGCCTTAAAAGAGCATATGGATGATATTCCCTTGTTAGTGAATTTTTTTATTGAAAAATACTCAAAAAGAAATGATAAAGAAATCCATGGGATAAGTGACGAAGCTTTAGAGGCCCTGCAAAAACATGATTGGCCTGGAAATATCAGGGAACTTGAAAATATAATTGAAAGAGCTGTTGTTTTAGCTAAAGCTGGTCATTTAGACCTTGATGATTTGCCTCAATCAATTTCAGGCAAAGATCCTGAAAAGGTTTATAAAATTCCATATGGAACACCACTGAAAGACATTGAAAAAGTGGTAATTCTTGATACTTTAAAACTTTCAGGTGGGGATAAAAATCTTACTGCCAAAATGCTAGGTGTTGCTGAACGTACAATTTATAGAAAGCTTGATGAATATCTAAAATGAAAAAATTTAGAGTAGAATCAGAAGTAAACTCTGCCTTACTTTTATTCTTAACATATCTGTTTAGGACTTCTAACCAAGACCTTTTAATAGTTGCAAAAAACAATGATGAAGCTTATAAGATACAGAAAATTTGCAAATTCTATCTAGACGTACTTAAAAAATTTGATATAAATTTAAGTAATGTCTTACCTGAAGAAATTTCACAAGCTTCAAATAATAATAGTAAAATTGGATCTGAAAATATTATTGTAATGCCCTGGCTTGATGTTCCTATTTATTCAGAAGTTTCAGTTAGTGATGATATATTAGCTAATAGAGTTAGATCTTTACATGAGCTTAATAATATAAAAGAGCCCATAATTTTTATCAGTCCCTTGGAATCATTTCTTTTTAAAACAGCTTCTAGTGAAACTTTAAATTCATCAATTATAAGACTGGAAAAAGAAAAAGAATATAATATTGAAGAGCTTTTAAACAAGCTTATTAGCATTGGTTATGCAAGACAAGAGCTAATTTATGAAGCAGGGGAGTTTTCAAAAAGAGGCAGTATTTTAGATATTTTTTCCTGCCTTTACAAACATCCAGCCAGGATTGATTTTTTTGGTGATACAATTGAAAACATTAAGCAATTTAATATTGATACTCAGCTTTCAAGCAAGGAACTTGATGAATATATTATTACCTTTGAAAGAGAATTTGCCTATCTACAAGATAACAAAGCTGAAATGCTCAAAAAAACCAAAGACTTGTTTGAGAGTCTAGATTTTTCACGAAAAGAACAGAAAAAATTTGCAGCAAAACTTGAAAATCGCATGTATTTTCCAGGGATTGATTTTTATGGCCCATTATTTTACGACAATTTATCAAATATTTTAGAATATTTTCAAAATAGAAAGCAAAATCCAATTCTGGCTTATTCTGAAGATATTTATAGCAAAATTGAAATATTTGAAAATTCCTTAAGCAAGAAATATACTGAGGTAAAAGATCAAAATAGGGCAATCTTTCCACCTGAAATGATTTTCACTAGAATTGAAGAGTTTAAAAAAACACTGAACTCATTTGGTGAAATTTCTTTTTCAGAGTTTTATTCATCAGATTCAGTTTCAGACGAACTTAGAAATGAATTCAAAATTCAAAATTCAAAATTCAAAATTGAAAATTCAACAGAAACAAGGTGCCAGAGTCAAACTTCTGAATTCAAAATTCAAAATTCAAAATTCAAAATTGAAAACTCTGTTAAAACGATTGACTTGAAAGAGGTGCTAGAACTTGCCTTGGTTTATCCCAATGATGATATTCAAAAATTACTTGAGAAAGTTTTGCAACATTCTAATTTTAAATTATATTTTGTTGCGGGAAATTTGTTCCAAGCTGAGAAGATGAGTAAGTATTTAGAGTCTGCTCATAATTTGAAAACTGTGATACTAAAAGAAAAGGATCACATTGATCTTGTTAATGAAAGCCCAAGTGTTTTTCCAATTTTAATTAGTGATATTGGAAAAGGCTTTATTTCATATAAGAATAAATTTGCACTGATTACTACTGAAGATTTATTTGGTGAAAAAGCAAGGACTTATAGAAAAGCTTTAAAATCTAAAAAATCAGCTTTTGATATTAGTGACTTATCTGTTGGAGATTATGTAGTTCACCTTGATCATGGAGTAGGTCGTTTTGATGGCCTTGTGAATTTGAAACATGGGAATCTTGAATCTGAATATTTATCAATAACTTATTCAGGCAATGATCTTTTGTACTTACCTGTTGATAAGATATTTTATTTGCAAAAGTTTATTAAATCAAAGGATTCTGAAACTGCTCTTGATAGACTGGGTGGAAAAGCCTGGGAGGCAAAAAAATCAAAAGCCCAGAAAATGATAGAAAAGGTGGCCAAAGAACTGGTTGCTCTTTATGCTCAAAGAAAAATCATAAAAGGGCATGCTTTTGCAAAAAGAGACAGTCTGCTTGACCAATTTGAAGCTACTTTTACCTTTGATGAAACCCAGGACCAACTTCGAACGATTGAAGATGTATATGAAGACATGGAAAAAGATGTTCCAATGGACAGACTTGTTTGTGGTGACGTTGGCTTTGGCAAGACGGAGGTGGCGATTAGGGCTTCTTTTAAGGCTTCAATGGAAGGATATCAGGTTGCTATTATTGCTCCAACCACTGTACTTGTCTTGCAGCACTATGAAACTTTCACAAAAAGATTAAAAAACTACCCCCTTAAAGTTGAGTTTCTATCAAGACTTCAAAAAATTCCAAAACAGAAGGAAATTATTAAAGAATTAAGTGAAGGTTTAATTGATATAGTTATTGGAACGCATAAACTTCTTGGTGAAAAAATAAAATTCAAAAACCTTGGTTTAATAATAGTTGATGAAGAACATCGTTTTGGAGTCCAGCATAAGGAAAAACTAAAGTTAATGAAATCAAAGGTTGATGTTCTAACATTAACTGCCACTCCAATTCCAAGAACTCTTCAATTTTCCATGATGGGGTTAAGGGATCTTTCTGTTATTAATACACCTCCAGCGTCTAGAAAGGCTGTTAAAACGTTTGTCTCTAAATTCGATGAATTATTGATAAAAGAGGCAATTTATAATGAAGTACGAAGGTCTGGTCAGGTTTATTTTATTCATAATACGGTCAGAACTATTCAGGCAATGACAAACTATCTTCAGAAGCTTTGCCCGGATGTAAGTTTTGCTTATGCACATGGACAAATGTCACCAAATCAACTTGAAAAAATCATGGTTGATTTTGTTTGTCAAAAAATTGATTGCCTTGTTTGCAGTACGATTGTTGAATCAGGTCTTGATATTACAAATGCAAATACTATGATAATAAATAAAGCAGATAGATTTGGACTTGCTCAACTTTATCAACTAAGAGGAAGAGTTGGACGGTCAGATAGAATAGCATATGCCTATTTATTGATCCCAGATATTGAACTGATCACTGATGATGCTAAAAAGCGTTTAAAAGTTATTCAAAGATATACAGACCTTGGCTCAGGTTTTAAAGTTTCAATGCATGATCTTGAAATACGCGGTGGTGGAAATATTTTGGGTGAAGTGCAATCAGGTCACATTAATGCCATTGGTCTTGAACTTTTTGTAAAAATGCTTGAAAATACAATTCGCCAAATGAAAGGTGAAACAATTGATGAGGAAATTGATGTTGATATAAAACTAAACATCCCAGCCTTTATTCCTTCAGATTACATGTCAGACCAAAATATGAGGATTTTATACTATCGTAGATTTGCAAATTGCCAGGATAATGAAGATGTTGAGAATATTATTTCAGAGCTAATAGATAGAATGGGAAAAGTTCCAGTTCCTGTTTCAAATATGGCTGATTTAGTAAAACTCAAGATGCTTGCAAAAAAATATGCAATATTCAAAATAGATTCTACAAAAGAAGCAATTTTCATCAAATATCATGAAACTTCAGCAATTAATGCAGAATTTTTGCTTGAATTACTCGCAGGTAAGAATAGAGTTGCACAAAAACTTGAAGGTGATGTTTTAAAGATATCACATGAGATTTATCCTGAAATGGCTTTGGTGGATAAGGTTATGAAGTTAATCAAAATGCTTTTTATTAATAGTTTAGTAAAATAATTCCTGTACCTTAAATATATATCTGAAATTATGATTGCTATCAACTTAAAATAAATGATATAAATACTTATGATGTATTTCATAAGATTGAGATAAAAATGAGAGGATTAAAGTATATATCATTCCATGAAAAGTCAGGATATGGTATTTCAGGATCCAGGTATTTTAAAGGCTTGGCAAAAAGCCAAAAGATAGACTTAACGTGGACACCCCTTGTAGTTGGACCTGGATTAGGCTATGGCTATGAGCCTTATTCTGGTGAGAACCTGGAAATTGAAAATATGCTTGGTTTTTGTAATAAAAGGATCAATTATGATACTGTTATTGTACACACTGTACCAGAATATTTTCCTATAATAAAAAAATATGAGGCTGGAAAAAAGATAATTGGCTATACAGTCTGGGAAACCGATAAAATTCCTCAAAGCTGGTATAAATTACTGCAAATACCTGATCTTATTTTTGTTCCAAGTGAGTTTACAGCTAGAGTTTTTAAAAATTGCAAAATTAACAAACCTATAGAAGTTATTCCCCATATCATTGGTCAATATGACATGGATACAGATGATACTTTTGAAGATTTATATCAAATTCCTAAAAATAAATTTCTTTTTTATTCTATAGGGACATGGACCTTTAGAAAAGCTATTTATGATCTGATTGAATCTTATTTGCAAACATTTACAAAAGATGATCCTGTAACTTTACTTATTAAGACTAGTGATAAAGATTTTACCGTACACCCTAGACTTCAAAATATTTTTACTGTTAAAAAGGCTGTGAAAAAAATCCAAAAGAAATATAAAAATCCGGCCCAAATAATATTAATTGATAAAGAAATACCAGATGAACATATTTCATCTCTTCACAAAAGAGGAGACTGTTTTATTTCACTTGCAAGATCCGAAGGATTTGGAATGTGCCCTTTTGAGGCTGCAAACTATGCTAATCCTGTAATAATGACTGCTTGGGGTGGGCAATGTGATTATTTGGACAGTAATTTATCATATTTAGTAGATTATAAGCTTTCACAAGTTATAGATAAAAGGGCAAAAAAGATTTATTCAAGAGATCAAAAGTGGGCTGTAGCTGACAGAAATCATGCTTCATATTTATTAAAAGAGGTCTATGAAAATTTTAATGAAGCAAAAATAAAAGCAAAAGAATTGCAAAATATTATTAGAAAAAGTTATAATGAAACTATTATTACCGAAAAAATACTTTGTTCTTTAGAAAAAATATAAATTCAAAAAAAAAAACATAAATTCACAAATTTAGTGCAATAAAGTGGATTCGAAAAAATATTTTTAGTATTAAAAGATAAATAGAATTAATAATCGATATCTAGGGTCTTATAGATAAACGAATACATGTCAGCATATTCTTCAATTGCTTTTGAAGTTGGTTTGCCTTTACCATGACCTGCCTTGAACTCAACTCTTAATAAAATTGGATTTGGGCCATTATATTTTTCATTGAGAGTTGCTATAAACTTTTTAGAATGAGCGGGATCAACTCTGTCATCATGATCTGCTGTCATTACAAGCAAGGGTGGATAAGCTACATTTTCTTTTATATTGTGCAGGGGAGAATACTTATATAAGAATTTAAAATGCTCGGGATTATCTGGATCTCCATATTCTGGAATCCAGTAATATCCAATGGTAAACTTATGATATCTCAGCATATCTAAGACACCAACATTAGAAATAACTGCCCCAAACAATTCTGGTTTTTGCAGCATGCATGCAGCTGTTAGCAAACCGCCATTTGATCCGCCTAGAATTGCTAATTTTTCCATTGTTGTATAATTGTTTTTAATAAGAAATTCAGCTCCAGCTATAAAATCATCAAAAACATTTTGCTTATTTTGTAGCATTCCATCTGTATGCCATTTTTCTCCATATTCGTCGCCACCTCTGATGCTGGCTTGTGCATAAATGCCACCAGCTTCTAAAAAAACCAAGTGACCTGCTTTGAAAATAGGTGTTTTGCTAACATTGAAACCACCATAACCATATAATAATGTTGGATTGCTAGAGTCTAATTTGATTCCCTTTTTATACGTTAGAAACATTGGCACTATTGTGCCATCTTTTGACTTATAAAAAACCTGCTTTGTTTCAAATTTATCTGAGTCAAAGTCGATTTTTACTTCTTTGTGCACAGAGAGCTCATTTTTAGTAAAATCATATTTATAAATAGTTTCAGGCAATAAAAAGGACTCAAAGGTTAAATAAGCGGCCTCATCTTTTTCAGAGCCATTTAAAGCTGTGATTGAACCAATTGCAGGAAGTGCAATTTCATTTTCAAACTTTCCATTTTTATCATAGATTTTAATGATATGATAAGCATGATGCTTATATGTAATTACAAATTTATTATTAATTATTTTTGAAAATTCTTCATCAATTGCATCTTCAGTTTCATGAATAATTGTTATAAAATTCTTGGGATCAGGATTATTAAGATCTACTGCTATAACCTTTGCTCTGTCAGCATTTAAGTTAGTTACAAAATAAAAGGTTTCAGCATCATTTCCTAAAAAATGATATAAGGCTCTGCCTTTTCCTAGCAAATGCCTAAAATCGCCTTCTAAAGCAATTTTTTTGATGAAATACATATTGTTAGGATCAGTTCCAGCTTCAGCATTAATTAAAATATATTCACCATCAGATGAAATTTCAGGGGAATAAACTAAATCTTTGTTTTTAGGGTCAGAATAAATTAATTTATCATGATCCTGATTTGTGCCAAGCACATGATAAAAAATCGCATTATAATCAAAGGTTTTATCTTCAGATTTTAAATATCTATTATAGAAAAAGCCTTTATTATCATGTGTCCAGGCAATTTCAGTAAACCTACACCATTTTAATAGATCAGTTTCATCCTGCAAAGTTTCTGTATTTATAAGATATAATGTTTGCCAATCAGAGCCAGAAGCACTTGTTAAATATGCAATATATTTAGCATCAGGTGAAATTGCAAATTCAGTGAGTGCAATTGTGCCATCTTTGCTTAAAGCATTAGGATCTAAAAGGATTTTTTCATTTACAAAATCTTTTGTCATATACATTACTGATTGATCTTGAAGGCCATTATTTTTAAAATAAAAATAGGTTTCATTTTTCTTGATAGGCGAAGAATATTTTGGATAGTTCCAAATTTTAGAAAGCCTTTTTGTAAGTTTTTCTTTGGTATCTCCATCTTCAATAAATTTTTTGCTTATTTGATTTTGTTTTTCAATCCATTCCTTTGTTTCAGCTGAATCGTGATCTTCTAACCACCTATATGGATCTTTAACTAAGGTGCCATGAAAGTTATCCACAACTTCTGAATCCATTCTTGCCTGAGGATAATATATATTTGATTTGTGAAGATTCTTCATACATCCCACGAATCCAAAAAGGCAAATGATAAGAAAAATCGCCTTAAATAAAAAATTTTCCACCTGGAACCCTCCATTAATTATATGTTTCCCATGCTTTTTTTGCTTCGAATTTATCCTTATATTTGATAAAGAATTCATCTAAAATTGAATTGCAATTTTTTACAACAATTTCAAAATTTTCATTCTTTTTAGCAATAGTTTCATTTAAGATTTTTGTGAAAGCAAGAAGCTGATTTATTTCATTTTTAAATGCTTCTCCCTTACTTTTTAAAGGAGTTTGAATTCCTGTGAATTGATTTAATTTTTCATATAAGTCAAAAAGCTCAACAGGCAGAAAGTATTGTTTTCCTCTTGTTTCATTATACCAGAAGCTGGTTCTGGTATCCATCCATGTTCTTAGGGTTAGATATGTTTTTTTACTGAAAAGTTTTCCCCATCCAAGAGTAGGTATCTTTTCTAAAAATGCTTTTGCTCCCTTTACATCGTCAATTTTAAGATGATAAGCCACTTTTTTAAGATTTGCAATGTCATTTAATTCCTGTTCAATATAAGCACATGAAGATTCATAGGGATAATGCCCACAAGAGCTTAAACTTTCAGGAATTAGTTGATTAGAAAGTTTTCTCATTGTCATATTAAAATCAACTGCCCAGGCATAGAGATTTTTGTCATATTTTTCAGTTGTAATAATATTTCCAAGTTCTGCTTTTGGAAATGTTTTTTCCATAATTGTTTCAAATTTTGAAAGGTTTTTGTGTAAAAGCTTAAGCTGGGCAGTGAGAGAATCCATTTGTTTGTGAGAAGAATTGACAATATAAGCATTTGCATCAGATATTTTATCAATAAGCCATTTTGTGAAAGTGCTTAATTTATATGGCAATGAAATTTTATTATCGAATCTGTATAATGTTAGAGCAGCAATTTTAATATCTGCCAGGTAATTGAATTCTGATAATTCTTCCAGGATATCTTTGTTAGTATTATCAGTTAATGTTTCAGAGCCCATTCTAAAAAGATCTAAAGTAGGGACACCTGCTTTTGCCCAAAAAATATATGCATCAGATTTAGGCTTTATTTCTGAAATCAAATCATATTTTCCCAATAATTCCAGGTCAGTATATATTTCCTTAAAGTAATTATTTATAAGCATGTCAGTATTTAAATAGCCTGTTTTGCTTCTTCCGCCAATAGATGAAAGATTTAAATAGATTATACCATTTTTTCTAACTTCACTGTGTTTGTAAATAAAATCAGCAGAGCCTGCATTATAATTTACAAAAGATCCTGGGCCAGCGGTTTCATGTCCGGAAAATATCACAAATGCTATAGAACGATTATTATCATAATATCCTGGCCTGAATAATCTTGCTAATTCAAGCAATGCTGCGATTCCAGCTGCTGATTTGTGACAACCTTCAAACCATCTATCAAGGTGGGCTCCAATTATAATATATTCATCTGGTATCTGTTTTCCTCTTGAAATTGCAACTAGATTTCGACCTTTGCTTTGGTTTATTTTAACAAGACTTTCAATATCGATTCTTGTGATTCCTGCTGCAAGTTCTTTTTGAATATATTGTGCGCTTGTTTTGCTAATTGTTATAGCTGGAATAGGGCTTTGAATAGAATCTTGCCTGATCGCATCAACTTCAATGGAGTCTTTTGAATAACCATAGAGTATGGCAGCGATGGCTCCTTCTTCATAGGCTTCTTGAATGGCTGCTCTGGGAAAGTATGTGACTGAGTCATCCCTCTTTATAAGGACTACTTTTTGATTAATTGAACCAACGCGGGAAATTTCTTCCTTTGTTCCTCTGCCAATATTAACTAAGTCTCCAACAATTTTTTCACCGCTTGAAAAATTTCCTTTTCTATATTTTTTGCCAATATATGTTCCCATGGTCCCAGGTGAGTCACCATAAATATATCCTGTAATTTTTTTTCCACCAAATCTAAGATTGCATTTTTCATAAGAATACATGAGAGCTGGAAATCTTTCCTCACTAACTTTATAACCCAATTTTGTAAGTTGTTCAGTTAAATACTCTGTTAATTTCTCTTCTTCAGAAGAGCCAGCTATCACTGTTTGTGCACCAGCTGCTGATTCATTTCTGGCGGCTCTTTGAGAAACCCAGTTTGCAATTCCAACTGCATTTGTAAGATTTATTCGTTTTAATATTTTCAGTTCTTTTGGAGAAATAACTTTGCCGAGTTTTACTTCTTCTTTTTCAGCATATAATAAGGTTATAAATAATAATAATATCAAAATTCTTATAAAATATTTATTCATCATTTTTTCTTTTTCCTTTTATTTTATTTTCATAATAATAATTTAAACTTATCTTTTTGACAATATCTTTTTTAATTATTTTGACATTCAATTTGTTTAAGTTAATTATGAATAAATTGCACTAAGGAAAAAGGAAGACACTATGATTGTTGGTATTGTTGCTGACTCACATGATCATTTAGATAATATTAGAAAAGTTTTGCAAATTTTTAAAGAAAGAAACGTTGAAACAATTTTACACGCTGGTGATTTTATTTCACCTTTTGCCCTTTCAAAATTCATTAATGAAGATTTTAGATTTGTAGGAGTTTTTGGAAATAATGATGGTGATAAAGCTGCTTTATCATTAATGGCTCCAGGAAAAGTATACAAAGCCCCACATTGGTTTGATTTAGATGGTAAAAAGTTTTTATTAACTCATGATTATTCAAATGTAAACTCTATTGGAATTAAATCAGACTTTATAATTTGCGGTCATACACATCAACTTGAAGTAAAAGACACACCTTTTGGATTTTTAATAAACCCAGGTGATTTATCAGCATGGGTAGGCGGCAAATCAACAGCAGTTATCTTAGATACAATTGTGGGTAATCCAGAAGTTATAAATATTTAGGTCTTTTCTTCTTCCTCCCCAATCAATTCTCAATAATCAATGTAAGAAATCGGTAACGGTAACGGGAATGAAAAAATATTCTAATTTGTATTATTATTAATAAATCCTTGACATTATACTTAAAATCTTGATTTCTATGAAAAATTTATTTCAAAAAATTAATCTATATGAAAAAAATTATATTTCTGATCATTACCCTTATTTCTTTTAATATTATTGCTCAAGATTATTTAATTAATTTGCCTGATGATCTTGTTCAAAAAGTACTTAGCGCTGAAAAGTATGTTTTTGATCTAGAATATGAACAAGCTGGCTTTATTTGCAAGGAAATTAATAAGAAATATCCAAAATCTCCAATTGGAAATCTTTGTTTTTTAATTATTTTTGAATCTCAAATGGTTGATAATGATGATTTTTATTTAGATGATGTATTTAATGCATATTTAAAAAGAGCTGAAAAGATTACTAAAAAAATCGAAACAAAAAAATATTTTTGGACAAAACTTTTTGCTGGCGCCTTTTATGGAATAAAGGGGCTTCATTACCTAAGAAAACATGAAAATATTGAAGCTTTAAAAGTCGGCTATCATGGTGTTGAGCTTTTAAAGGAAGCTCACAAGCTTGATCCAAAGAAATTTGATGCTTTATTAGGGCTTGGAATATATAATTATTATAGTGACACGCTTTCAAGTAAAACATGGTGGTTTCCATTTCAAATAGGCAACAGAGATGTAGGTTTTGATCAGCTGAGGTCATCTACAAACATGAGTCTCATGGCAAAGGATCCTTCACGCTTAATGCTTGCATATTTATATTTCTGCGAGGAAAAATACAAACAAGCAGAAATTCATTTTAATTTAATAAAAGAAAAATATCCAAAGAATCTTATTTCAAGACTAATGCTTGGAAGAATTTATTTAGCCCAAAATGAACTTGATAAAGCAGAAGTCTATATAAATGAAGCTCTCAAAATTGATCCCCAAAAGTATAAGGCACATGCAATAATGGCCCAGATCAAAATTACTAAAAAAGACTATCAGAGTGCTAAGAATTATTATGATTTATCTTTAAAGCTATCAAAAAGTAATGAAAGACGAGCTGAAAGTCTTATAGGTATTGCAAGGTGTTATGCAGCCATTGAGGATAATGTTAATAAAAACAAATATATATCTATGGCTAAAGACGAAAATAAAGAAATAAAAATTGATTTTTAGTTTTAATAGTATTAAAGGCTGTACCTCAAGAAACATCACTGTAATTGTGATATAGAAAATACAATGGATGAATTTTATGTTTACTGGTTTAGTTGAAAATATTGGAACAATAAACAGCACTGGAAAAAACAAAGATGCTCTAAAGATTTCAATACAAGCTGAAGGTTTTTTTGATGATTCAAACAATGGTGACTCAATTGCTATTAATGGAATTTGTCTAACCATTATTGAAAAGACTAAAAATCAGGCTTTATTTGAAGTCTCATCTGAATCTTTATCAAAAACAACTCTTTTATCTATTAAGTCTAATGATAAAGTGAATCTTGAAAAAAGTCTTACTGCTTCAAAGCCTATTGGAGGTCATTTTGTTCTAGGCCATGTTGATTGTGTTGGAAAACTGATCAATTTTGAAAAAGTTGGTTCAGGATTTATTTTAAAAATTGAAGTTCCGATTGAATTTACTAAATATATAGTTGATAAAGGATCCATTGCTCTTGATGGAATTTCACTTACAATTAATGAAAACCAAGAAAATTGGTTTAATGTTTTTATTTTAAAATACACATATCAAAAAACTATTTTAAAAAATAAAAAAATTAGCGATCTTTTTAATATAGAATTCGACATTCTAGGTAAATATGTTGAAAACATGCTTCGTAAAAAGATTAATTCAAAAGATAATTATGAAACAAAGATTACTAATTCATTTCTAAAAGAAAACGGGTTTATGTAATGAAAGAAATATTTAAGCATTTCGCCATAGGAAATATGCTCATACTTGTTGATGATGAAAATCGTGAAAATGAAGGAGATCTTGTTTTTGCTGCTGAAAAAACAAGCCCTGAAAAAATTAATTTTATGGCTAAGCATGGCAGGGGCTTAATCTGCCTCGCTATGACAAAAGCAAAATGTGAAAAGCTTGATCTTAAACCAATGGTACAAGACAACACCTCAAGTTTTAAAACCGCTTTTACTGTTTCAATTGAAGCAAAAAAAGGTGTAACAACAGGCATTTCAGCCAAAGACAGGGCAACTACGATTTTAACTGCTATTAATGATGATGCTAAAGCTTCTGATTTGGCTAGACCTGGCCATGTTTTTCCCTTAATTGCCAGAGAAGGAGGAGTTTTAGTTCGTGGAGGTCAAACAGAGGGTTCAGTTGATTTAGCTAGACTTTCAGGTTTAAAAGAGGCGGCTGTAATTTGTGAAATAATGAATGATGATGGAGAAATGGCTAGAATGCCTGATCTTCAAAAGTTTTCTAAAAAATTCAATATTCCAATTGTTACCATTGAACAGCTTATTGAATATCGTTTGAGAACTGAAATTCTAATAAAAAGGATAAATGAAAAAGAACTCATACTAAATAATTTAGGTTCTTTTAAGATGTTTACTTATAGAAATTTGATCGATGAATGCGACCATCTTGCCTTTGTTAAAGGAGAAATTAATTCAAATGATACTGTGCCAGTCAGAGTTGCTTCAGAATGTTTATTAAGCGATGTTTTTGGTGATGAAAGTTGTAGCTGTGGAAGAAGGCTAAAAAGATCTTTGGAATATATTTCCCAGCACGGTCAGGGAGTAATAATTTATCTTAGAAAACCTAAAGGCTTAAATGAAAAAACTAATTTTGAATGTGCTTCTTTAAAGCCTCAGACTTTTAATGATGCAGACTTTCAAACAAGTAATATGAGGCAAATTGGAATTGGAGCACAAATATTACTTGATCTTAATGTGCATAAGATGCATTTATTATCATCAAATCCAGGAAAGATTGTTGGCTTAAATGCCTATGGAATAAAAATAGAAAAAAGATCACCACTTCTGCACATTGCAAAAGACCATGAGGCAAGCGAAGCAAAAGGTGTTATTTGATTAAAATAATAAGCTGAAGGCTGATAGCTGAAGGCTGATAGCTGTTAAGGAGTACCCTATGTCAAACCTAAAAATATATGAAGGTTCTTTACAAGGTAAAGGAAAAAAAATTGGTATAGTTTTTTCAAGGTTTAATTCATTCATTACTGATAAACTCTTGGAAGGAGCCTTAGATGCACTTAAAAGAACTGGAGTAATCGAAAGTGATATTAAAATTGTTAAGGTTCCCGGAGCTTTTGAGATACCTGTTGCTTTAAAGAAAATGGCGACAACAAGTGAACTTGATGCTATTATTTGTCTTGGTTCAGTAATCAAAGGTAATACATCGCACAATGAGTATATTAGTTCTGAAGTTACAAAGGGTGTAGCTCAAATAATGCTTGAAACTGGTGTTCCTGTTTCTTTTGGTATTCTAACTCCTGATACACTTGAACAGGCTATTGAAAGAGCTGGCTCAAAACATGGAAACAAAGGTTTTGAAGCTGCAATGAGTGCAATCGAAATGGCGGATCTATTTAAAAAGATCTAAAAAAGGAAAGAATTTTGCTAAGAAGAAAAAGCCGTGAAATAGCTTTAAAAATATTGTATTCTTTAGATACTAATAAACAGGAAATTAAAGAGGTGATTAATGATCATATCAAACATTTCCAGGAAATAAGGCTTGATCAGGAATACTTAGAATCCCTTTTAAAAGGTATAATCTCTAATAAAGCTGAGATTGATGAACTAATTAAAGTGAATTTAAGGAAGTGGAAACTTGAAAGATTGCCTGCTACAGATAGGATTATTCTTCAAATTGCAACTTACGAAATTTGTTTTGATGTTAGTATTCCAGCCAAGGTTGCTATTAACGAAGCAGTAGAGATTGCAAAACGATATTCACCTGATGAGTCCCCAAATTTTATTAATGGCATATTAGATTCAATAAGAAAAAACAAAGAAAATGAAAGTAAAAATAATTCATAAAGCCTTGAGAGCTGCTAACTGTGATGTTTTTATAGTCCCAGTTTTCAAAGATGAACGACCCCTTTCTCGCATCACAGGACTAATTGACTGGAAGCTAAGTGGAAGAATCTCAAAGCTTATTGAAAAAAATAGTTTTTCAGGTGAACTTGGTGAAAAGCTGTTATTTGGAAATATCTCCAAAATTGGAGGGAAAAATATTATTTTAATTGGCCTTGGTTTAAAGAAAAATTTTGGCACAGGTTCTTTGAAAAATGTATTTGATATACTAAACGAATCCCTTCCATCTATTATGAAAACCTCAGTGGCCATAGCACCTGAGCAATTTCTTTCTGCTCATGTTGATGTATCAAAAGTTGTAGATTCTGTAGGTAGGTTAACTTCTAATTTGCTTTTAGAATCAGAAACAAATAAAATTCCTACCCTAATTTTCATTACCTATGACAGAACTGTTTATAATGAGATAAAACAAGATCTTGAAAAATGGAATGAAAAGTATGATTTAGGGATTTCAGTTACTTACGAATAAAATAAGGAAAATACATGAAAATTGTTATCGTTGGAGGAGGCGAAGTAGGCTTCAACATTGCAAAAAGGCTTGTTCAGGAAAATAAAGATGTTGTAATTGTGGAATTTGATCCTGAAAAAGTTAAAAAATTTGCTGAAGAAATTGATGCTCAAATAATTTTAGGAAGTGGTTCCAATCCTGCAGTTTTAAAAGAAGCAGGAATTGAGTCCGCGGAAATGCTTATTTGCGTTGCGAACTCAGATGAAGTTAACATTGTTGCATCTTTTATAGCCCATATTGCAAATCCTGAAATCATAAAAATTGCAAGAATTAGAAACAATGAACTTGCAAAGGTTTTTGATTCAGCAAAACAAAGCTATGGTCTTGATTTTTGCATTAATCCTGAGCAAGTAGCCTCTGAAAGTATCTTTAAAATAATTCAAATCCCTGGTTCAACTGAAGTAGTTGATTTTGCAAAAGGTAAAATTAAGCTGGTTGCTTTTCACATTCAACCTAATAATAAAATAATTGGCAAAAAACTTTCTGACTTTTTCAAGCAAGCTGGAACAGAAAAAATATTAATTACTTCAATCGTTCGTGGTAATAAAGTCATCATTCCAAGAGGCGATGCTGTTATAAAAAAACACGATACAATCTATATTGTTTTGGAGCCTTCAAAACTTAAAAAAATAATGTCCTTTTTTGGGTATGAAGACTATCCTGTCACTAAAAAAGTAATGATAGCAGGAACAGGAAATATGGCGATTAACTTAGCTCGCAAACTTGAAGCAGCAAACATTGATGTTAAGATGCTTGAAAAAGATTATGAAAAATGCGCAACAACCGCTGAATATTTAAATAAGTCCGTTGTTATTTGTGCTGATGCTACTGACAAGTCAATTTTAGAAGAAGAAAACATTGCGGATGTAGATGTTTTTGTTGCAGCTACTGATGATGAAAGCACTAATATTCTTTCTTCAATGCAGGCAAAAAATATGGGAGTTAAAAGGGTTATTTCAATTGTTAATAGAATGGAATTTGCTCCAGTAATTTCTGCAGCTGGTGTTGATGTAATCATTAGTCCAAGAATGATGGCAGCTTCAAGTATATTGCAATTTGTAAGAAAGGGTATTATTTTATCTGTAACGGAAATAAGAGGTGAAATGGCTGAAGCTATTGAATTTGTAGCTCTTGATGATTCTCCAATTATTAATAAACCATTAATGGAAATAAAATTTCCAAAGGGTTCCTTAATCGGAGCTATTGAAAGAAATGGAGAAATTATCATACCAACTGGAAATGATATTATTAGGTCAGGAGATAAAGTGTTTATTATAGCCTTAACTTCTGCTGTATCTTTAATTGAAAAAATTATCCAAAAGCGTTAACTAGTATGAGATTAAAATTTTTATTAAATTTATTATCAGTCTTTACCCTCTTTTTTGGACTTGTAATGATTATTCCCCTTATTGTTTCATTAATTTATGGAGAAGGGGATGCCCGGGCTTTTGCTTATTCAATTGGGATTACAGAAGTCTTATCAATTCTTCTTTTTTTAATAACACGAACCAAAAAACGAGAGGTTTCTCATAAAGAAGGTTTTATTTTTGTAGCCTTTGCCTGGTTTGTAGCTGGATTTTTTGGTTCATTACCATATTTTCTTTTTAATATCTTTCCAGGTGATTCCATTTTTATGAGCCTTACTGACTCTATTTTTGAATCTATTTCAGGATTTACTACAACAGGAGCTACTGTTATAAGCTCCATAGAAAACCTGCCACATGGTATCTTGTTTTGGAGAAGTTTAACTCATTGGCTAGGTGGCATGGGCATCATTCTTTTATCAATGTGTGTTTTGCCACTTTTAGGTGTTGGTGGCATGCAGCTTTACAAAGCTGAAGTCCCTTCTCCTGTGACTGATAAACTTTTCCCAAAGATAGCAGATACTGCTAAAGTTCTTTGGTTAATATATCTATTTTTAACCTTAGCTGAAATAGTTTTATTAAGCCTTGGTGGCATGGAGATCTTTGATTCAATTTGCCACACATTTGGAACTCTAGCTACAGGAGGTTTTTCAACAAAGAATCTAAGCATTGAACATTATAATTCTGCATATATTCATTATGTAATAATAGCATTTATGTACTTGGCAGGTGTTAACTTTTCACTGCACTTTAGTCTTTTGCGAGGGAGTTTAAAACCTTTTAAAAATAATGAAGAGTTTAAATTTTATACTGGAATCACACTTTTTTTCACTTTATTAATTACAATATCTTTATTTACTAATGGAATTTATAATTCTATTACAGACTCTTTAAGATATGGTTTGTTTCAAGTGCTTACTATATTAACAACTACTGGTTTTTCTACAGCAAACTTTGAGGAATGGAGTTCTTCTGCAAAGTTTATTCTTTTTGCCCTGATGTTTGTAGGAGCAAGTGCTGGTTCAACAGGTGGTGGAATAAAATGTTTGAGAATTTTACTCTTGTTGAAACTCGCATATAGAGAGCTTAAAAAACTTATACATCCACATGGAGTCTTTCCTGTAAAGATAGATAATAAAATGGTTTCAAAAGATGTTATTGAATCAGTATATGGATTTTTCTTTCTATATTTTGCGATTTCTATGTTTTGTGCCTTAATCATTTCATTCTACGGTATAGATATTTTAAGCTCAGTAAGCATTGTAGCAGCAAGTATTGGTAACATAGGCCCTGGTTTTGGAGTTATTGGTCCACATGATAATTACTCAGCTTTGCCAATTATTGTAAAATGGATTTCAATTATGTGTATGTTACTTGGTAGGCTTGAAATTTATACGCTTATACTTTTATTTATTCCAGTTTATTGGAAGAAGTAATTTCTAGGGATTTGGACAACCACCTGTGCAATCTGGTGTAGTTCCATCTGCTGCATCTGCCATGCCTTTGCCCTGTTTAACTGTTTCCAGTTCAGGATTATTATCACAACCAGTTTTTGGATCAGAATATCCGTTCTTGCCAAGAGCTTCGATTATATTTTCCTTGCTAATATTTGTAAAGTTATTGTTTCCTGAAATTAAGCGAGTTGCAATATCTTCATTTGTAATAGATGCATTTTTATTTCCAGCTTCAATGCAATAGGCAGCGATAACTTGCAAAACTTCTTTATTACTTTTAATTAAAATACCAGCTAGATTCTTATCGTTTTGTTCACATAAGGCAACAATCTGATCAGCAGACCATTCTTTTGAAATGCCAAAAGCATCAGCAACATCATCGCTAATTTTATCTTTTAGGTCTTTAGAAATAGAAACATGGGGACTGCTAGAAAAGCCTTCAATAAAGGCATCTTTTGTTTTACCTTTATCACAGCCTGATTTTATAGCACTATATTTTTCAAATTCTTTGCCTTGAATTGTTTTAACTTTTTTAATCGCTGTGTCTTTGTCTGTAATAGCGCCTTTTGAAGCCTTTGAGGACTTTTTAGAAGAGCAAGATAAAATAGCAAAAATAAAGATAAATGATAAGCTTAAAATAAATATTTTCTTCATATTGGTCTCCTGTTAATGCAATGTGTTAATTATAGCAAAATTAAAATTGATAATCAATCAAAATATTTTACATTTGAAAATAATTTCATTTCAATAATAATAAATTAAAACTGAACTTAAAAAAATACTGAATACTAAATACTGAATACAGAATACCAAATACCGAATACCATTTTCACATGCAAATCCGCGGAAAAGTCCTTAATCCCTGTCTCTTGGCTCGTTTATTGCAGATTTTACTAATTAATACTGGATTTTTTAAGTAAAATTATTTATAAATATTAATATTTACAATGAATTATAAAAATACGCAGGAGAGAATGTGAAAATATCCAAACTTTATAATTGTGCTGAATCTTGCTTAATCGGACATAAACCTGTGCAAGCTTTCGGCATTATTCTAGCTTTCTTAATTGCTTTTCCTATAATAACAAATGCTCAAATGGGTACCTTTGATAATGATATTAGGATAAGTAAACTAGCGATTTTACCCTTTATGGACAAAGTTGCCTCTGGGCATGGGCAAGCATCTGAAAATGAAATAAGAAATCAAATCACTCAAGATGGTCGTTTTATTATAGCTTCTGATGAAGAGCTCAAAAAAGCATATGCAAAAGCAGAATTACAAATGAATAATCCTGTGCCTAAGCAGAAGTTAGTGGGCTTAGCAAATGCCATTCCAGCACATGCAATTGTTCTTGGTAATATAATGCGATTTGGAGATAACCTAAAATTAAATATTAAAATAGTTTTAACTACCACTAATGAAACTGTTGAACTTGCAAATGAAAATATTAATATTAGTAATGGTATAGAACCTATTAGAGCAGAACTTGCCTCTAGTGTTACAAATGCTTTTGACAAACTTCCTTATCATGGACTAGTTAGCTCTAATGTTGGTGGTACTATTAAAATTAAGCATAGCAAGAAAGCAATGCTTACAGTAGGTGATGACTATAGAATTATTTCAGTATCTGCAATTAAAAAACATCCAATCCTGCCTAGAATAAAAGGATTTTCAGTGAATGAAAAAGCTGTTATTCGTGTTGAGTCAGACATAGATGGAATTATGACTGCAAAGCTGTTGGTTTCAGTTGATAAAAGCGAAATAAAAAAGGATGACTTAGTAGAATTTATTAATCCTGAATCTCAAGAATATTTAGCCTTTAAAGAAACTGAAAGAAGACAAAGTCAAGTCGCCGCACCAAGCGCAGCAGCTGCCCCAGGAGCTGCAATTCCTGCCCCTGTACAAGCTAAATTACAAGAAGTAGCTAAAGAGGCTGAATTTGATTCTTGGGAAGATGAGTTTTTTGATGAATCCATGAAAAATCAAAAATTAGAAGATGATGGTTTTGGAAAAGAAGCAGAAGATTTTGGAAAAGAAGAAGAAAAGTTTAGTGATGAATTTGGTGATTCTAATGAAGAAGCAGATGGTGAGGTTGAAATTGGTGATGAAGGTACTGATTTTATGGATGAAGATATTGATAAAAATAAAGCACCTTTTTCCTTTGGTTCTTCATCTGATGATAAAATATTTGAGCTTGGAATAAAACTTTATATGGGATTTTCAATGGGTAACTATACCTTAGACACTATTAGTTCCATAGATATTTCTCCTATTTTATCTTACAATGTTTATATGTTTGGCTGGTTTTTTAAATACGCTGGTATTGATGTTGATTATTTGGGTGGAATGATGACTCAAGACGTTACTTTGGGTGATTATGGAAGTGTTAAAGGTTTACCAATAAATATGCATAGAATTCAAACACATCTAAAAGGAAGATATATAATTCCAGCTGGAGTTTGGAGACCACAAATAATAGCAAAAGTTGGCTATAGAAACTTTAGAAATATTATTGATAAAATTATTGATGAAGATGATCAATCACTGCTTTATTTGGCTACAAATACTTATCATGGACCAACAGTTGGAGCAGAGCTCGTTATTCCATTTTATATTCCTCAAGTTGGATTAAATGGTGAATTTCTTTATATGCCTCTAACAATGCATTCAGAAGACCCTAGTGGATCAACAGGAACGCCTTTTTCAGCCAGTCACTATTCCTTTAAAGGTGGTCTTTATTGGAACGCGATAGCAGGTTTAAACTTTGATTTCTATTTTGAACGACATAGCTTTGCATCGACTTTTGAAGGCGCAGGCATGAGGTTCTTAACTGCAACTGACAATGCCTCACAAAGCGAATCTTATAATTCATTTATGTTTGGTGTTGGCTACACATTTTAATCATTTGCTTTTTATCACTAAATTATATTATTATTCATATAAATTCTTAGCTTTATCCTACAGGAGATTAATATGGATACCCCTGTAAATAATAAAATTAAAAGAATTAAGCCAAACGCAACAGCTGGTAAATGGTTCTCTGCTAATAAAGCTTTACTTGAAACTGAGTTGTCCTCTTATATTGAAAATGCTAAAATAGAAAAGCTACCTGGTAGATTAAAAGCTATTATCTCTCCTCATGCAGGCTACACACATTCTGGTCAAACCGCGGCCATAGCTTATAAACATCTTATTGATTCAGATTTAAATACTTTTATAATTCTAGCACCATCTCATACAGCTTACTTTAAAGGAGCATCAATTCCGGATTATACTCATTATGAAACTCCTTTGGGAGAAGTTTCCATAGATCTTGAACTTTGCAGCAAACTTTTAAAAACAGAATATTTTAATAATGTGAAAGAAGCACATATTTATGAACATTCTCTTGAAATACAATTGCCTTTTATCCAAATGTTAATAAAAAAGGATTTTAAAATCGTTCCAATTGTTCTATCTGAGCTGAGCTCATGTGACTTTGAAGAAATTGCCAAGCTTATAAAAAACATAATGAATGATAAAACTATCATTATTGCAAGTGGGGATTTTACACATTATGGTGAAAATTTTTCTTTTACCCCTTTTATTGATAATATTCGGGAAAATATTAGCAACCTTGATCTTGGTGCTATTGATTTACTTATAAAAAAAGATTTCGAAGGATTTAGAACTTATCTTTCAGACACTAAGGCAACCATCTGTGGAAGAAACCCATTTGCTTTATTAACAAAAATATTTGAAAATGATGAAACTACAGTTAAACTGCTTGATTACAGGCTTTCTGGTGATACAGATGCTGACTACAGTCTTTCTGTTAGCTATGGAGCTTTAGTTTATTACAAGTGAACAAGGGAACAAGAGCGCAGGGGAACAGGGGGATAAGGAAGAACTTATATAAGGAGAAGATAAATGAGTGAGCTGAATTTAAATAAAGATGATAAAAATATTCTTTTGAAACTGGCTAGAAATACTTTGCAGGAATATCTTACTAGTCCAACTTCATTTACTGAAGATAAAGTTATAAAAGATATTACAATTACTGATGGCTTGGATGAAAAGCTTGGTGCTTTTGTTACTTTAAAGATTGGGGATAACTTGAGAGGTTGCATTGGTTATGTTGAAGGCATTATGCCGCTTTATAAGGCCGTTATTGACAATACAATAAATGCCTCTACTAAAGATCCACGCTTTAGGCCTATGACTTTTGATGAAGAAAAAGATGTTCATATTGAAATTTCAGTTATGTCTGCCTTGAAAAAAATTACTGATTATAATTTAATTGAAGTTGGGAAGCATGGGATCATAATCAGAAGTGCTTATAATTCTGGTCTTTTACTTCCTCAGGTTGCAACTGAATGGAATTGGGATAGGGAAGAATTTTTATCTCATACTTGTGAAAAAGCAGGTCTTCCAATGGATGCCTGGAAAGATAATAGTATAGATATATTTATTTTTTCAGCTATTGTTTTTGGCGAATAAATATTAAATCTCGAATAAAAAAAGTGAGCCAAGTGATAAGAAAAATAGAAAAAATATCATTGGGCTTATACTAATTAGAAATGCTTTTTTTCTAGGCAAGTCAAAAAGTATTTTAAAAGCTATTGTCAAACTTAATAGACTCCAAATTAGAAAAACTAATCCACCAATCCCTGGAAAAATAAACCAAAAAAAAGCAGAACCTAAACAATATGCTAAAACATCTTGAAGTTCATTTCTAGATGCTTTTATTTTGTACATTCTTAAGATTAATGAGTAAATTGCATAGATAATTATAAAGCTTATGAAAGCCAATAATGGGCTTAATAAACAAAGGCCTAATACTTTTATAAGTTTAAAATAATAAAGTTCAAATGCACTACTAGAATATTTTAAAAAGTATAATAAATTTATTATCAAAGAAAGCGAGAAAAGAGAAATAAAAAAGCTCAGCGGCTTTGTAATATCAATAGTTTTGTAATAATAGAAAAATGTTTTATATTCAAAAAGTATTTCTTTAAGAGTTTTAAAAAATATTATAAATGTACTGAGAAATGAATTCTTTGAATTCTTTGAAATATGGCTTAAGCAAAGCGGACACTCTTCAATTTCAGAGTCAGAGCTTTTAATTATTTCATTACAAAATCCACAAATAATGAGTTTATCCAAAGGCATTTAATTTTCCTTCGTATTTTAAATCTTAGTTTCTTAATAAATTATATGTGAAAAAAATTTAAATATCAAACAATGAATTGTATCAAAGTTAAGATATTATTCTTAATTTTGATACTTTTTCTGCTATTAGCCTTTATATAAAACAAGTACTTGGGCTTGGCATAAATATTGTAATAAAGACAAATAATAAATTATAAAAAGGAAGTTTAGATTATGTATCAATTAATCTGTTCAAAAGACAAAAAATCCTTAATGAAGATTCCACTTGTAAAAAAGCAATTCAAAGTAGGCAGGGCAATAGATAATGACCTCGTGCTTTGTGATAGAGAAATATCAAGATACCAATTTGAAATTCATAAAGAATATGATGCTTATTATTTACAAAATTTAAGTAACAGAAACTATACAAGACTCAATGATAATTGTGATGATAGACAGAAGATTGAGCCTGGGAATGTTATTGCAGTAGGTGATTGGAAAATATTATTTTCCTTATTACAATTTGAAACAACTCAAAGTGTAGAAGAAACTCGAGTTTTTGATTTAGGGAATGAACTTAAGAAAAAACGAAATAATTTTAGGAATAAAAAGATAATTTATCAAAGTAAATGCATGAAAAAACTGCTTTCATCACTTGAAATAATTGCAAAAAGTGATATTTCCGTCTTGATTCAAGGTGAAACCGGAGTTGGAAAAGAATTGGTAGCTAGTTATATTTATCAGAATAGTAAGCGTTATAGAAAGAAATTTATTAGCATTAATTGCGCTTGTATTGCTAGTGAGCTAGTGGAAAGTGAACTTTTTGGGCATGAAAGGGGATCTTTTACTTCAGCAATTAATCAGAAAAAGGGGCTTTTTGAAGAAGTTGATGATGGCACAATTTTCCTTGATGAAATTGGAGAGATTCCCTTGAGCCTGCAGATTAAACTTCTGAGAGTACTGGAAAACAATGAAATAAGAAAGATTGGTTCAAATAAGTTGCAATATGTAGATGTAAGGGTTGTTGCAGCTACTAATATTGATCTTTTGTCACAAGTTGAAAAAGGGGAATTTAGAAAAGATCTTTATTATCGCTTAAATCAATTTCCAATTACTGTACCTCCATTAAGAAATAGAGTTAAGGATATAGAAATCCTAATAAATCATTTTTTAAACACAGACCCAATTTTAGAAAGCAAAAAGAACATTAAAGTCCATCAAGATACACTTGAATTTTTAAAAGAATACACCTTTCCAGGAAATGTTCGAGAACTAAAAAATTGTTTAAGAAGGGCTGTTTTAAATAGCTTTTCCTCAAAAGTATTGTTGCCAAAAGACTTTAATTTTCTAATAAAAGAGGAACAGTTAATTGATTCCAGCAAAGAAATTATAACTATTAAAGCATTAGAAAAAGAAGCAATTTTAAAGGCTCTTAAGAGTTTAAATGGAAATAAAAAGAAAACAGCAGGAGTCCTCGGTCTTGGTTTGTCAACGCTTTATACAAAAATGAATGAATATAGTATAAGGTGATAATGGCTTTTAACGTCTAACTCATGTCCAAATCGTAAGCAATTGGGTTTTATATTTATATTAGCAATGTGGAATAAAAACTATTTTAGAATATATTTTTTATGGACTCGGTGTAGAAAACATGTGTTTAAATTGTGATGAAGAAAAAAAATTAAGTTAAATTTTTTCTTTTTTGAATTATTTTTTCAAGATTCCAAAAGATAAGGTTTTGAATATGTCTTTTGTCTTCAATTTTCATATCAAAAAATTCTACACCTAAAGCTTGTTGGTTTGGACGGGCCCATCTGACCATGCCTCTTAGCTTGAATTTCTTTTTCCAGTTCACAACTTTCCATTTATATCCAATATAGAAGTATACATCTACCTCATCTCCAACATAAACTTCTTCATTGTAAGGCAGGCAAATGCCGTGAATACTGATGTCACGTGTGATAGTATTAAATTTTATTTTATTTTTTTTATATTCTATAGCAATGTTAAGGGGAACTCTTAATGCTTCTCTTTGCTCTTGAAACATTTCAAGATGAATGTCAAACAGCTCAAGCATCAGATAATCATGAAGTTCTGTCCACTTAATCAGCTGATTATGGGTAATGGTATTTTCAAGCTTTTTAATATCAAGCTCTTTAAAGTCTGAGAATTTCACATGTAAATCTACGTAAGTATCCATAATGTTTATATATATTTAAATTTTAAAAAGGGAAGCTTATTAGTATCTTTATCTATTGTCAAATGAATTTTATCAGAAAGATTGACAAAAAGTTAAGTAGCAGTAAATTATTTTGAATTTTGGATTTTGATTAGGAGAATCATAAAATGCAATATATTGATTTGAGGTCTGATACAGTTACTAAACCATGTGATAATATGAGAAAGGCTTTAGCAAATGCAAATGTCGGCGATGATGTTTTTGGAGATGATCCAACTGTTATTAAGCTACAAAAAATGACAGCTGAAATTCTCGGAAAAGAGGCTGCTCTATATGTTCCTTCTGGTACTATGGGAAATTTAATTTGCCTTAAAACTCTAAGTTCGCATGGTGATGAGGTTATTTGTGAACGATTTTCTCATATTGTAAATTACGAAGTTGCTGGGCTTTCCTCTATTGCTGGATTAATGACCAATATGCTCGATGGCGATCACGGCATTTTGTATAAAGATCAAATTAAAAAAGTTTTAAGAAAAAAAGATTTGCACACTCCTGGAACAAAAATAGTAAGTTTAGAAAACACACATAATAGGGCAGGTGGAATAATTTTTCCTTTACAAGAAATAAAAAACATTAAAAGTCTTTGTGAGGAAAATAATATTTATCTACATCTTGATGGTGCAAGACTTTGGAATGCTCACGTTGCAACAGGCATTTCACTTGAGGAATATGCAAGTTGCGCTGATACAGTCTCAGTATGCTTTTCAAAAGGCTTAGGTGCTCCAATTGGTTCATGTATAGCTGGTTCAAAGGATTTTATAGAGAGAGCCAAAAGAGTTAGAAAAATGCTTGGAGGAGGCTTAAGGCAGGCTGGAATCTTAGCAAATGCAGCGATTTTCGCACTTGTTAACAATATTGACCGGCTTAGAAATGATCATGAAAATGCACAAATTATAGCTAAAGGTGTTTCAGAAATTCCTGGGGTTTCAATTGATCTAGATTATGTACAAACCAACATAGTAATTTTTGATGTTAAGAAGACAGGTAAAACAGCTGTAGAAGTTTGCCAAAAATGGCAAGAAGCAGGAGTATTGACTCTCCCAATCTCAGATCATCAAGTCCGAGCTGTAACAAATCTGATGGTAAGCCAAGAAGCTTGTCTGCAAGCAGCTGAAGCTTTTAAAAAAATATTCTAATACCCACTACTACATCAATCTTCTTTTTTTACAGCCCTGCCATATAGGAACTCCTGACATAAGGTGCGGAAAAAACATATTTAAAACCAATCCTTTTTGCTATCATCTCATATTCAATAAACTTCTCTTCTTTTACATATTCTGAAACTTCATAGTTTTTAAGGCTTGGTCTTAAATATTGACCAATAGTCACAGAACTGCATGAAGCATTATAAAGATCTTCTAAAAGTTTTATTACTTCATCTTCTTTTTCACCTAGGCCTAACATAAAGCCTGATTTTATTATTAGTTCTTTATTTAATGAAGCCATCAGTGAAAGAACTTTTAAGGATCTTTCATAAATAGCTTGAGGTCTGACTTCCTTATAAAGTCTCTTAACTGTTTCAATATTATGATTAAAAATATGGAAACTTTCCTTTGATAATTCTTCTAAAATATCTTTATTTGCACTAAAATCAGGTGTTAGAATTTCAATACTAATGTTTGGATTTGCATTATTAATTGCTTTAATTGTTTTTTTGAACTGCGATACACCTTGGTCTGGCAGATCATCTCTTGTTACTGAGGTTATAACAACATGTTTTAGTTTTAGTTTATTAACAGCCTGAGCAATTTCAAGAGGTTCATTTTTTAATTTTTCAATTGGAATAGGGCTCTTGTCTTTTGAATCTATGGCACAAAAGGAACAGTTTCTTGAGCAGACAGAACCCAATATCATAAAAGTAGCAGTTTTATTTTTAAAACATTCGCAAATGTTAGGACAGCGAGCTTCCTCACAAACAGTATTTAAACTAGATCTTCTAAGAAACTTCTTAAGTTCATGATACTCTTCTGAGTACTCTATCTTTTTTTTCAACCACTCAGGTTTCAGCAATCTATTTTTCATGTAACTTATCCTATCCAAATATTTTTATACCAACCAAAAACACACAACAAGCAAGCAACAACTTACCACTTACCACTTACAGCTTACCACTTATCTTATACCATTTTTCCAATTTCCATCTTTAGTCCCCATCTATTTATGGCTTCAGCTTTGTATTCAGTATTTTTTTTATTTTGTAATTCTTTGTCCTTACTAATAATATTTTCTACTGTAGCAATAACCTTTTCTACTAGTATTGTGTCATTTATATGTTCAATGAATTTTAATTCAGATCTCCCGCTTTGCCGGATTCCCAGAAATTCACCTTTTCCGCGCAGGTCCATATCAAGTTTGGCTATTTCAAATCCATCATTGAGCTCGGAAAATCTATTTAAACGGTTAACAGAATGAACTTCATCTTTTTCTGTATATACTAAATAGCATAAAGATTCCTGTCCCATACGACCAATTCGACCTCGCAGTTGATGCAGCTGAGATAATCCAAAAGCACAGGCGTCGAAAATAAGCATTGTGTCTGCTTCTTGAATATCAATACCTACTTCAATTATTGTTGTAGAAACTAATATTTTAATTTTTCCAGAATTAAAGGCAGCAAGCCTTTCATCCTTTTTTGAACTTTCAATCTTGCCGTGTATCATTGAACTAGGAATGCCAGGAAAGTATTCTTCAGTTACTTTTTTATATGTTTGATTAACATTAATTTTAGCTTCGCTTTCTATATACGGACAAACTATAAATATTTTGCTTCCATTTTCAATTCTTTTTATTAGCTTTTCTTTTATTGATGCAAATTGATTTTCAGCAATAACACTTGTATCAATCTTGGTCTCTAGCCTTGGGTGATCAGTCATAATTGTTATATCAAGTTCACCAAATAGTAGCAAAGCACAGGATCTTGGAATTGGTGTTGCTGTCATTGTTAAAGTATGCGGTTTAAATCCTTTGGTAAAAAAATGTGATCTTTGATTTAGGCCAAAGCGTTGTTGTTCATCGATAACTACAAATCCTAAGTTTTTAAAATCAACCTGATCTTGAATTAAAGAGTGAGTTCCAATTACAATGTGGCAGTCTCCATTTTTTAGTTCATTTAAAGTTATTTCTTTTTCATCTGTTAAAAGATCACTTGTTAAAAGTCTAATATTTACAAAAAGGCTTTGGGTAATTTTTTTAAAATAATTATAGTGCTGCTTGGCTAGAATTTTAGTTGGGCAAACTATACAAGCCTGGGTATTTGATTTAACAGCTTGTATGGCAGCAATCATTGCAACTAAAGTTTTTCCACAACCCACATCTCCAACTAAGATTCGTGACATGGGATGCTTTTTATCAAAGTCTACAGATATATCTTTTAATGCTTCAAGCTGGCTTTTGGTAAGTGTAAAATCAAGTTTGCCCAGAATAGACTTTTGTAAACCAGGGTCCCATTTTATTTGTAAAGCAATTTCATTTTTTATTTTTGCTTTAAGAATTTTAAGTGCTAACAGATAATAAAATATCTCATCATAAATAAATCGCTTATGATACTTTGACGATCCTTGATTTAAATCAGCAAGATTGTCATCAATTTTAGGATAGTGAATGCGCTTTAAAGCTTCTTTTAAGGTAACCTTTTCACAGTCATTTGATAATGGCTCAGGAAGCTTTGAGCTTAATTGCTCTGCTATTGCTTCCATAGCATAAGATACAATCTTTCTAAGATTTTTTTGATATATACCCTCAATTTCAGAATAAATAGGCAGAATTCGACCTGATGTTTTTAATTCGTCTTTATGATGCTTGCCAAGAATTTCTACTTCAGGGTGTATCATTGTTTTTTCATTTTTAAAGTAATTAACTTTGCCAAACAAAATCACAATTTGTCCTTTGCGATACAAGGAGCTAACATGCTTATAATTATAGTTGAAAAATCTAATGTGCAGCCTGCCTGTTCCATCTTCTATTAATATATCAAAGCTTCTCTTTTTACTTTTTAGATAGGAGAAATAAAGTTTTGCAATTTTCCCTTTCACAACATATTCTTCATTATCTTTTAAAAATGAAATATTGGTTATATATCTTCTGTCCTGATATTTTCTTGGAAAATTGCAAAGTAGGTCTTCAACAGTATAAATCTCCTTGGATGAAAAACTTTCAAGTGTTTTAGGACCTACATTTTTTATATGTCTTAATTGGATATCCATAAAATAAGAATTAAATAAAAGTAACAAAAAATGCAAAGTAAAAAATACTTTCTTTGGTTGAACTTGACCACTTTAATATAATGATGTAACAATTTAATGAAATATTATTTTTATAACAAGGGTTTTAAAAGGAGTTTTTCTGTGAAAAAGGTAGCTTTATTTATTATGTTTTTATTTAGCTTCAGTATTTTTGCCTATATTCCAAAACTCGATTTTTGTTTTGAAAAGATGATTTCTAAATTGGAAATAAAGCAAAATGTAATTATTAATTATACTGTTAAAGCCAATCTTGACGAAGAGCATTTACTCAGGGATGGCGAATATATTGTAACTTTCGATAGTGATGAACAATTTTGGATAATTTCAGCATTCAAGGATAGCTTTTGCAATAAGAGCATTATGATACGGTCCTTGGTGAATGACAAAATGGAAATAAGTAATATGAGCTATTATTATTTGCCTGAACTTATATTTTCATCAAGGAATGTAGAAACCTTAAAAAATAATCTTATTAGCCTCGGATTTTCTCTGGAAAAACAAACCTTAGCTCAAGCTGGCAAAGATTTCGCTTATCTTATTGGTCATGGTGAGAATCAAAAGACAAAACCGACACTTTTATTAAAAAAGGATGGTTTTTATCCATTAGAATTTAAAATATCATCGGAAAAAGGATATAGTTTTAAAATTGTATTCGCTGATTATGCTAAAATAAAGGACCTTGGCTTTATACCAAAGAATATCAAATTTTATGTTAATGATAAAATAAAAGAAGAAAGAATATATTTATCACATAAAAAAAATGACCTGAATAATAATTGTGTTATTAATGATCTGGCTCAGGACCTACCCATATCAACTGAAAAACTATTTTATCAAACCATAGAAGACTATTATAAGCGCTTTCGTTTTATTAATTAAATATTGAAGCTACTGAAATACTGATGACAGGCGAAAAAATTAAAGAAAAAAAAGTTAAGAATAAAATGCAGTATTCCTATGCTTATGTTACAGTTCTTGATTCAACTCTTGCATATCTGCTTTACAGAATTCCTAAGCAATACCAGGAAAGCATTCAAATTGGAAGCAATGTTATAGTACCTCTTCAATATAGACTTGCCTATGGATTTATTGTTGGATTTGAATCCGAAACAAACTTAAAACTTGTAAAAGATATTGAATTTGTTTTAACAGAGGAAATAATTTCAGCTGACTATTTTAAGTGGCTACGCTGGATAGCTGATTATTATAAAACGGATCTGCAATATGTAATAAAAACAGCCTGTTTTTCAGAAATTATGCCTGAAATAAACAAGGTCTTTAAACTTAATGAAACAAGTTATGATATCTGTTTTGATAAGTTAAATAAAAATGCTTTATTCCGAATTCATGCAAGGCTTAAAAAAAACAAGGAACTGCCAGAAAAAAAATTAAAGCAAGGCATAATTACTAAAGAATATCAAAAAGCAATAAGATATCTTTTAAAGGAAAAGCTTGTTTCAATTTTTTATAATATAAGTAAAGCAAAAAGGGTGATTCAGGAAACTCAGGCGCCTTATAAAGTTAATGCTCAAGATATCCCAATTTTAAATAATGACCAAGATATATCAGTAAAAGAAATATTAAAAAACATCAAAGAAAATGAATTCAAGGTTTTCTTGTTACATGGTGTAACTGGAAGTGGCAAAACAGAAGTTTATTTAAGATCAATTGAATACGCGATTTCAAAAGATATGGGGGCTATCTTTTTGCTGCCTGAAATATCTTTAACTCCACAAATGCAAAGAATTTTAAAGACAAGATTTGGAGATAAAATTGCTGTTTTTCATTCAGCTCTTTCAAAGAAGTTAAGAACTGTTGAGTTGAATCGCATAAAAACAGGAGAAGTCAAAGTAGCAGTTGGAGCAAGAAGTGCAATTTTTCTTCAAATAAAAAACCTGGGAATAATTGCTATTGATGAAGAACATGAGACAAGTTATAAGCAGGACACTGAGTTTACCTATAATGCAAGAGATATAGCTATTGTTAGAGCAAAGTTCACAAATTCAACTGTTATTTTAGGTTCAGCAACACCAATAATTGAAAGTTATTTCAATGCAAAACATGAAAAATATCATCTTTTAAATCTTCCTAAAAGAGTTAAAGACCTTGCCATGCCTGAAGTTAAAATTATTGATATGAAAGAAGAGGGCAAGGAATTTGGTGAAAGAAAGATTTTAGCAGAGGAATTAAAAGAAGCCATATATGATAATCTGCAAAAAGGTTTACAAACCATACTTTTTATTAATAGAAGAGGCTATGCTTCTGTTGTTCTGTGTAGCCTCTGTGGTGAAATTACAAAATGTCCGAATTGCTCTATTTCACTGACCTATCATGAAAGTGCAAATAAACTGATTTGTCATTATTGTACCTATGAAAAAATTCATGATCAATATTGTTATGAATGCTCCAAAAACTCATTAATTGAATTGGGTCTTGGAACTCAAAAGGTGGAAGAAGAGGTGAGGCTTGCCTTTCCTAAAGCCAGAATTAAAAGAATGGATTCAGATACAGTAACTAGCAGAAATCACTATGAAGAATTTTACAAAAATATGCTAGCTGATGAAATAGACATTGTCATTGGTACTCAAATGATAACCAAGGGTCTTGATTTTCCAAAGGTTTCTTTAATTGGAATTGTGGCTGCTGACATATCTTTAGGTATCCCTGATTTTAGAGCCCCTGAAAGAACTTTTCAACTTATAACACAAGTTGCTGGAAGATCAGGCCGAGACAAATTTCCAGGAAAGGTTTTCATTCAAACATATAATCCTGAACACTACAGTATAACTTGCGCAAGCAAACAAGATTATCACAGTTTCTATCAGCAAGAAGAAGCCCTGAGAAGCCAAATCCACTTTCCACCATTTGTAAGACTTGTATTATTAAAACTATCTTCCAAAGCAGAGAACGATGTAGAATATATGTCAGGAAAAATTGCGGAAATCTTAAGAGAAAAGACAATAAACGAAGACTTTATGCAAGTCTTCGGTCCAAGCCAGTCACCAATATTCAAAATAAACAATAAATTCAGATATCAAATTCTATTAAAAATATATGACAGAAAAAAGTTTGACGATTTCATAAACGCCAATCTAGAAAAAATTCAAAACATAGCAAACAAGAATTCAATTGACCTTAGGCTTGATGTAGATCCGTATTCATTTTATTGAACGGGCTTCGACACCCACAACCTATTTACGTATATATTGACTTTTGTCTTCCTGGAATTATTATCATTGCGAACTTAATCATAAGGAAATCAGATGTATGAATTCATATTAAAGGGTGGTTATTTAATGTGGCCCATTCTTATTTGTTCAATTGCTTCTATTGCAATATTGCTAGAGCGAATTTGGACTTTGAGGCTATCTAATGTGCTTCCTAATAAATTTATTTCTCAAGTTGAAAATTTGGTGGATGAAAATAAAATTTCTGAAGCGCATACTTTATGTACAAGCAATGAATCCGCAATAGCACGTGTTTTAACTGCTGGATTTGAAGTGCAAACTTCATCAAGAGATATGATAAAAGAAAGAGTAGAAGGATCAGGCAGGCGCGAAGCAATGCGGCTTGAAAGATTTTTAAATATTTTAAATGCAATAGCTGGAGTCGCCCCATTAATTGGGCTTTTGGGCACAGTACTAGGAATGATTGAAGTGTTTTCCAGGATTGAAGCAACTGGTTCTGGTAATATTAAAGTTATATCTGGTGGTATTTATTCAGCCTTAATAACAACTGTTGCTGGCCTTTCTGTTGCTATTCCAACCTTTTTATTCGCTAGATACCTGGAAGGCAGAATAGATGGCTTAGTTAGTAATTTAGAAGAGGTTTCTCTGCGAATAGTTGATAAGTTTAAGAAAGACAAATAATTAATGAAATTCACAAGCATTAGACAGAGAAGACACTTTCGAATCGACATTACACCACTTGTGGATGTTGTTTTTACCCTTTTAATCTTTCTTATGATAACAACAACCTTTGAAAAACCTAATTTGTTAAATATAGACCTGCCAAAAGCAGCTTCTGCCAAGGGAATTGCAAAAGACGAAGCTCTTCATATCATAATCACTCTTGATGGAAAATATATTAATAAAAAAAATAATAAAGTGATGGATAGAAATGAGCTAGCAGCTTTATTAAAACAGACCTCTATAGAAAGCAAAAACAAGGTAATTGTTATTGAAGCAGACCGAAGAGTTTCGCATGGAATAGTGGTCAGAGTTATGGATATGGCTAAGGTTCTAGGTTTGAATCGAATAGGCATTTCAACCAAAATAGTCGAATAAAAATCATTGAAGATTGAGAATTGAATGTTGATTGTTGAGAATTCTAAAGCTGTGAGGTATTTCACTTGAGTAGGGAAAATAATCAATAATCAATAATCAACAATTAATAATTAATGAAGGACAAGAGGACGCAAATTTTTTAAAATCCAAAATTCAAAATCCAAAATTTAAAATAATATTTGGCAGAAATTGCACAGGTTTTTGTTAATTGAATATAATAAGAATATATAAGTTTATGATATGTTAGTGTAATATTCAGAGCTCGCTTTGGCTTGCATCTTGCAATTGTCCAAAACGAATATTGGATGAATTAAAAAAAAGCCATTTCTACGGAGCAGTGATGAAATTGAAAAAGAATTTAATAATGTATATAATTGTGATTACTTATATTCTTTTTTTTGCACAAGCAACTTTTCCTAATTGCCTTGATCTTTTTGAAGGATCTAAAAGCTATTCCCAAATAAGCTATGAAAAAATATATGATAATTCAATTAAGCAAAGGATTCTTGATTGGGAAAAGGTAGCTCATAATTGGGTTGAAATAGTTGATGGGGAAAATGAACCTGCTTTTAAAAGAATGGGCTATATTTTTACACAAGGCAGAGAAAACCTTAACGGAGGCATGATTTCAAGGCCAAATAATATTCCCTTTGGAAATGCAAGGATTTACACTTTAATAAGCATTGATTTTGACTTTTCAAGATTCTCCCAAAGATCAGAAATTAAGGAGGTTTTAAGTGAATGGAAGCGAGTAACTGAAGATGAAATTTTTATTTTAAAAAGAGGTAGTGGTAATGGAGTAAATGCAATGAGCATGATTGTTGATATAGCTGAAGAAGTAGGTTTTAAATTTATTCAGTCAGTTAATGGTGTCGAGTTTCATGGTTTGAGATTGTATAATGGAAATAGAAGCACAAACCATAAAAAAAATAGTATGCCTGAATTTGATCTTAGTGAACCTATAAATAGATTTGAAGATATTGAAAAGGCTCAGGAGGAAGAACTAGATGTAATACTAAATTCAGAAAGTGAAAATGAATATATAACAATTGAAATTGGTCAAGGCAATTCTCCAGCTTGCCCTGGCTGCACTTTTATTGACGGTCAATTAACAGAAACTGGTGGCTTTACAGCAATGGCAGCAAGTTTACCTTTTATAGATAATAGTGTTGATCTAATTGTTTCAAGAAACCTTCCTTGGTTGAGAAGAGAAAATAATGAATTTATTATTGAAAAACAGCTTCTGGAAATGGATAGGGTTTTAAGTGAAAATGGGCAAATCGTCATTTTAACACGGCGAAATCCAGGAGAAGGGATTGGCTGGGAAGGCGATAAAAAAAGTGATCCAGTTTTTGCGTTTAGAGACAGATCAACAGGGGAAGTGCTCATTGATAATACCGCTAAAAAGGAAGAGGAAAAACAGCTTTTTACAACAGATGAAAGTTTGTTTAAGCTTTTGAAGATTCATATTGATACAGCTAGGAAGCTTGGATTTGAGGTGAAGCTGGTTAGTACGGCTGAGCAAGGGGGGATAATATTGAGTAGAGAGGATTGAGTGCTTGTGGGTGTTTTTAAAATAATCAATAATCAACAATTAACAATTAATAATTAATGCAGGGAAAAAACACTGTTACGGGCAAGTTTTAATCCAAAATTCCCTTTGTCCTTGTTATCTTGTTCCCCTGCGATCTTGTTCCCTTTAAACTTTTCTTAAATAGCACATTACTTTATCAAATTGATCTTTTTTGAAATCATTAATATATATTCTTGAAAAAATTAGGGCTTTTAGTTCCCTTTTAGAAATGCCCGGATTAGATAAAAGAATAGAATTTTCTGCTATTTTTCTCGCAGCAGAGTTCATAGATAATCCCATTAATATCCGCTCGGTTCCTGTTTTATTCATTAATTTATCTTTATAAATTTTCTCAATATCAGGATGAGTATCATTCATTTTTTCACTCTTTTATAAATATCATGCAAGGCTAGTTTTAAAATCCAGGCTTCTAAATATTTGTTATCTATTTCAGAGGTTGTAAGAAGGTTGTTTACATCCTTAATTTGCATTTCAGATAATGTATCTTTAGCCCAAAGCAGTTTTGAAATTATTAGATCTTCACATGTAATAATGTAAACATGAAATCCATCAATTTTAATTTTTTTTCTTCTTTTAAGACAAGAGTTTTGGAATTCGGTATTTTTTCTAATTATAAAATCAATTTTCAACACATATTCATTGTAGATAACATTAAACATATGCTCATTTTTTACAGCTTCAAAAACCATTTGTTTATCAATATAAAATTCATCTTTAAAAGCTAAAAAAAAGCGGTCAATGTCTTTTAAAGTTAATTCTATAACAATATCAATATCTCTTGTCATTCTAGGAACAGTATAATTATTAGCAGCCATTGATCCAGATAGATAATAATCTATACCTAAGTTTTCTAATTTTTGGCAAACAATTTCAAGGGTTTTAAGTTCTTCATTCATGAATTGTAACTAATATATTATTTTTAGTGAATCAAGCTATTAATTTTGCATGCTCAAAGCTCCAAAAAATCATTGAAAATTGAGAATTGATTGTTGATTGATGAAAATTGAAAAAACTGGGGTTGGGAAAATAATTAATAATCAATAATTAACAATTAATAATTAATGCAGGGAAAAAACACGGTAACAGGCAAGTTTTAATCCAAATTACCTTTATCCTTGTTCTCTTGTTCCCTTGTTCACTTGCGATCTCGTTCCCCTGCGCTCTTGTTCTCTTTCAACCATAATTAATTAAGTTTATAGAATAAAATAAAATTATTTACTTGAAAAACTAATAGTGGTATAATACAACCAATATCAATGAAAGCAAAAATGGTATATAAGCATAAAGCTGAACTAAAAAGTAGGTATATTATTGAATTAGTGTTACATGATGTTGGGAAAAGCAAAAAATATCCTGATGGTTTGAAGTACAGTCTGATTTGTTTTGATAAGAAAACGAAGATGAAAATATTAATGGATAATCATCATCCTAAGGGACACCATATACATATTGGAAAAAATGAGATAAGATATAATTTTAAAAATAGTGATAAGTTATTTAACGATTTTAAAATAATTGTTTTTGAAAATTTAGGAGTCAAAATTTGAAAAAATTAATAATATCATTAAAAAGCTCCTCTGAAGTAGTAGATGATTTTAGAAAAGCATATAAAAAAGCAAAAAAAAGCAAAATTCGCGAACCACATTATGAGATTTCTTTTGATAATAGAAAAAGTTTTGAGAAATTCGCCCGTAATATTTTCATTCTTTCAGATATACGAAATTTAAAGCCAAAATCAGTTTATGAACTTGCTAAATTGATTGGGATGGATGTTTCAAATCTAAATAAAATCATACTCTTTTTTGAGGAAATTGGAGTAATTGAAATAAAGAAAAAAACTATTAATGGAAGAGATGTGAAAATTCCAATTGTTGATTTTGATGAAATTATGATTGATCTTAACGCTGCATAGAAAATTACTAAGTCATAGAAGTCATAGACAGAGCAAATGGATAATATTGAGTAGAGAAGACTGAGTGCTTGTGGGTGTTATTAAAATAATCAACAATCAATTTTCAATTCTTAATGGAAAGGTTCGCTCTGTCCCATAATTTGTGGGCTTGAATCGAATAAAAATTATTGAAAATTGAGAATTGATTGTTGATTGATGAAAATTGAAAAAACGGGGGTTGGGAAAATAATTAATAATCAATAATTAACAATTAATTTGGGTCAAGGGCAGGGACACGTTAAAAGGTTTAAGCCAATTCATCCAAGAAATCAGACATTTTATCTATATATTGCTCTTTAATTCTTAGATAAATTTCTTCTGATGTTGCCTGATTGTAAATATGAGAAGTTTTATTTCTGTCATCTAGCATATTTAGAAATGCATCTTGGTCAGTGATTAGGCCAATGCGAAAGGCTTCTTTTAAGGCATCTTTTGGAGTCAAAGTTCTTATTCCCTTATCTTCCAAATAAATCTTAGCTGTTTTCAATAAAAGCTCAAAGGTAAACTCAAATCTTTGTATAACTCCATCTTTATCGAGCTCATCTTTTGATGATTTTACTCCCTCAATTAGTCGATCCAAGGCATTTTTAAATTTTTCAATGGAATATTCAAGTTCGTTCATAAACTACCTTTCCACTTTCCTTAATTATCTTCTTAAAATCTTCATCACAGTTTTCAAGAAAAACAAGATCAACTTTATATAAACCAGCTATTTTATCAATTTCCCCTCTAATATATCTTAATAGTGAAAGCTCTGGTTCTAAAGCTTCAATTGCAAAGTCAAAATCTGCATTTGAATCATTTTTATTTTTTGCCCTTGATCCAAATAAATAGATTTTTGAGGTATCAAGATTGGAAGTTAGAATAGAAACAATATTTTTAATCAAATTATCAATGTTATCTAAATGATTCAATTTCTTTTCTTTCTCCTAATCATAATCCCAATCTTAATCATAATTATTAATCTTTAGATCCTGTATCAAGTTCAGGATGACTCTCACTTACGACTTACCCCTTACGACTTATCACTTACGACTTATCACTTACGACTTATCACTTACGACTTACCACTTACGACTTATCACTTACGACTTACCCCTTATTCCTACCATTCCCCTTCATCTGAATACTCGCGCAAAGTGATTTCTTCTTTGTTTAAATATGAAGTATTATCAGGTCTTATAATTTTCATGGTTTTCCATGATTTTAGGGTTACTGAAGGAGGAGACTCCTGGGGTCTGTTTTCTGCTAAGATGCTTATTTTTTCACCATCTTTTATGCTTACAGAATACATCTTTTTAACTGTTCCAATTTCATTGTAAATCTCACCAATTTTTTGTTTTAGTACATAGGAAAAGGTTACCCTGTGATTTCCTTCGCTGACTTCTTTTGAAGCGCAGAAACCATCTTCATCGGGGGTGTAGGCTATGCCATCAATGGCGCATTTGTGATCCTGGGCTATTAAGTCATGAGGGTTGTCATCTTGGCTAATGAACTGTTCATAAGAATAATCAAACTTGGTAATTAACTGTTCTGTTCTTTGTTGCATGTTTTGAAGAGGGTCTTCATCCTTGTAAATAATTCTTAAATAGCCTTTTTTAAGTGCTTTTTTTTCAACCAGGATTGTTTCAGAAATTTTATCGAAACTGGTTTGTGCAATTAAATTATCAGTTGTAAAAATTGCTGAGCTCTTATGGATTGTTTCTGCTGTTTTGGCATCAATGCAAGTAATGGTTGTTTTATAAATGTCTTTTGTGCCGACAGTCATTTTTTTAGCTTCGCCTGTTATGAAGACTAAAACAGATAAATAATCTCCAGCTTCTTTGATAAGATCAAGATTTTTAAAGTCAGCTTGATATAAATTGAATTTTTCAATTGCCTTATTTAAGGTTTCTTCATTCGTTAAAGCAAACTGACTTCTTTTAGAGATTAAATTTCTAGCTGAATCAGCAATTGCCTTGGTTAAAATAGTGATATTTTCTTCAGCATCTTTAAAATCAAGAACTGCAATCTTAATGCCTTCATTAGTGTCTGCATTGTAATATTTTGATGATACAACTGCAATCGTTTGTGTAATAAACTTATCCAAAGTCATTATCGCATTATTTTTCTGTTTCTTTTTTAGCATAACTTCATGTGCATCCATTTCACGTTTAGCTGAACATGAAAAGATAAAGCTAATACAAATGATGATGGCAAAAATTGTTTTAATAATTTGTCCTTTTTTTAAATCGATCATTATTAAACCTTTCTAATATTACTAATAAAAGCTTAACTAATCTATGTCTTTAATTCCTCTTAAACCTTGTTCAGGGAACAAGAGCGCAAGGGAATAAGGGAACAAGAAAAAACTTATAATAACTATTTTATAATTTTAAATTATATTACCAGCAACTAATAATACTTTTCCATCTCAGTCCTAGCCAAATAATCTGCTCTTTCATTCATAGTATTGTTTGCATGTCCTTTTACCCAACGCCACGTAATTTTAAGTTTATTATTTAAAAGATCAAGCATTTGCCACAGGTCAATATTTTCAATTTCTTTTTTATCTGATTTTCTCCATTTGTTTTTTTTCCAGCTTGGAAGCCATTTAGTAATGCCATCAACAAGATATTTTGAATCAGAATGTAAGATGATCTCACACTTTCCACTACACATAATGAGCCCAGAAATAGCTGCTATTAGCTCCATTCTGTTGTTTGTGGTCAGCCTCTGACCACCTGTAATTTCATGCTTTTTAGCTTCTTGTAGCAAAATAGCAGCATATCCACCTGGTCCGGGGTTGCCACTGCATGAGCCATCTGTATAAATTATTACTTCGTTTTTCATTGATTATTTGCAATTTATTAATTTAAATATTAATATCATTTATTTAAATAATTATTTCAATGTAAAATTGAATTTATTTTTGGAAGGAAAAATGGATCAAATTTCAATTATAGTAGCAGATAAGGATCAAAATTTTAAAGATCAAGTTTCACAAGTAGCAAGCAAGTATAACCTAAGCACCCATTTTACAGACAAAGGAAGGGATGTTGTAGCTTTAGCTAAAGACAAAAGACCTGAGATTGTTTTACTTTCAAGTGAGCTTGATGATATAAATGGGTTTTTAGTTTGTAAATATTTAAGAGAGGCTGATGATTTAGCTGAATTAAAAGTTGTTTTATCAAGTGCAAAGGAAGACGCATTTAAAACCTTTGAAAATCATAAGACACTTAGTTCAAAAGCTGATCTTTACTTAAAAAAACCAGTTAAAGAAAAGGTGCTGGTTAGTGCTTTTGATACTCTGCTTGGAACAAATTATTCAGATGATTTTGTTAATTCCCAATTTGAGTCTATACAAAAATTAGAAGCTGAAATCAATAGGCTTAGAAGAGATAATAATGAATTATTGCTTGAATTACAACAAAACTCAGGTAAAACTGATTTTAGTTCTAATGAAGCAGATTCTGCAAATAGCCAGTTGCTTGCAAGCCTGCGCAAAGAAATAGCTAAAACTAAAGATGAGCTAGACAAAGTGCTTCAAGATAAAGGTTTGCCTAACGCTTCTTCAGAATCTGAACGTGTTGATAGCTTAATGATAGAAAAAAATAAACTTCAGGAAAAACTACAAGATACAATTGAAGACAAAAGGCGTGCTGAAAAGGATTTAGATAAGCTAAGAGAAGAAAATGATAATATACTTTATGAACTGCAACAAAATAAAATTGAGCTTGATACTATTCAAAGCAAGGAAAATTACAGCAAAAAATCCTTAACTGGTCTAGAATCACAAATACAGTCATTAAAGCTAGAGGTCGTTGAAAAAAATGATCTTCTTGATCAAAGAAATCGGAAAATTAAAAATCTCCAATCTGACATGGAAGTTGAAACAGATAAATATAGAAATGAAATTAAAGCTCTTAAAGATTTTATTTCTTCACTTAATAAAGAAAAAGATGATGATGAAAAAAGACTTGAGAATTTTCAAAAAGAAATTATGGATCTTAATGAAGAAAAAGGCAGACTTTCCAAATTAAAATATGAACTTGATAAGAAAGAAGATGAATTAAATGATACCTTAAAAGATAGAAATAAATTACTTAAGACCAATGAAATGCTTCAAGAAGAGCTTACAATTCTTCAAGCTTCAAAATTAAAGTTTGATACTATTCTTGAGGATAGAAATAAATTAAGAAAAGAAAAAGATTCATTGAAAATAAAATATGAATCACTTGAAAATGAAAATGAAAATTTAAATCAGGTTGTTGAAGAACTGAAAAAATCAACAACAGAAAGACTTGAAGAGCTTTTATATGAAAAAAGTGAAATAACAAATAGATATTATAACATTGAAAAAACCTTTGATGAATTAAGACGTGAAAATGAAAACCTGGTGGATGAGATTCAATCAAGAGACAATGAATTTTCTACAATAAATGAAAAAATTAGAGAATATGATAATCGTTATGAAGATATGCTAGCAAAATATGAAAAGCTAAAAATAAGCAAAGAAGAACTTGGGAGAAAAACTGATAGAATTTCACTTGAGTTAAAGCATTGTTCTGACAAAGAAAGAAAGTATACTTTGATGATTGCTAATTTCAGAAATGTACTGGCAGATTTATTAAAGGGTAAGGAAAACGTTGATTATATGTCTTTAGGTCTATCTGCTTCAAGTAAGATAAATGCTTATTCACCGTTTGAACAGGCCTCAGATGAGGACTTCTCTGTTGAAGATGAGCTTGAAAAAAATATTAATGAAATGCTAGAAGATTCCAGAGTCAGGAAAAACAAATATTCCAGACCTTCTTATGGATACAAACCTAACAGACAGGCTGTTAATATCAATCCAAATATAGATGAAGATTCCCAAGCCTTAGAGAAATTTGCTAAAGAAAGAGAAAAAATATTAGATAAAATTAATAATGTAAAATCTAATATGAATAAAATTCCCAGAAAAGATCATAATAAAGAAAGTAATAAAAAGAAATTAAGTGATAATTTTAAAGATTTTATTGACTAGTCTTCTTCTTCATCTGAAGCTTTTCTTTCATCAATAATTTTTTGGGATAAGTGAGTTGGAACTTCTTCGTAATTTGAAAATTCCATAGTGTAGGAACCTTTACCAGAAGTCATTGAAGTAAGATCATTAACATATGTTAAAATTTCAACCATTGGAACTACTGCTTTAATTACCTGGTTTGAGCCTTTTGCTTCCATTCCGGCAACTTTTCCGCGTCTTGAGCTGATATCACCCATTACATCGCCCATATTTTCGTCAGGGACAGTGATTTCCATGTTCATAATAGGTTCTAGCAAGATAGGTTTGCAATTAACAAAGCCCTTTTTAAAACCCATAGAACCAGCAATTTTAAAAGACATTTCAGAAGAGTCAACATCATGGTAAGATCCATCAAAAAGGGTGATTTTAATATCAATTACTGGGTATCCTGCTATAACACCTTTTGCCATTGCTTCAACAATACCTTTTTCAACTGCAGGGATATAAGTCTTTGGAATGGATCCACCAACAATACCATCCACAAATTCAAAACCTTTGCCTACATTTGGTTCGATTTTAATCCAGGTATCTCCATATTGACCTTTTCCACCAGATTGCTTTTTATATTTTCCCTGAACTTCAGTTTTTCCTTTAATTGTTTCTTTATAAGGAACCTTGGGTGGTTCAAGGTTTACAGTAACTCCAAATTTTCTTTTCATTTTATTAAGTGTTACCTCAAGGTGAGCTTGTCCCATGCCTGTCAACATAAGATCTGAAGTTTGTTCATCTCTTGATTTTGTTAAAGTTCCATCTTCTTCTAGAATCTTTTCAAGTGCTGAATGAAGTTTGTCTTCATCAGCTCTTGATTGAGGTTTAATTACATAACTAATTAGGCCTGGAAGATTTGGAATTCCTGCAACAAGGAGTTTTTTTCCATTTGTAAAAGTATCGCCAGTTTGAGATTCTTTTAGTTTAGGAAGTGCTAATATATCACCTGTAACAACTTCGTTTGCAGCTTCCTGTTTTTTTCCTTGAATTTTTAAGGTGGTTCCAAACTTTTCATTTGTATTTTTTGTTACATTGTAAAGAGAGCCATTTGTTTCAAATTTGCCTGAAAAAAGTCTAATTAAAGTAAGTCTTCCTGCAAAAGGGTCCATAATTGTTTTAAAAACAAAGGCACATGTTTCATTTGAGGCTGTAGTTATTTCAAGTTCTTCTTCAGAATCTTTTACTTTTGCAATGATTTTTCTATCAACAGGAGAAGGAAAATAATTAACAATTGCATCTAAAATTTCATTTGTTCCAATATTAGTGTAGGCAGAGCAAATAAAAACAGGGTGAATATTGCCTGATGAAATACCTTTGTTTAAGCAAGTAAAGGCTTCTTCTTCATTTAATTCACCTTCTTCTAAGTATTTTTCAAGCAGATCATCATCAGACTCTGCTATTCCTTCAATAAGGCTTTCTCTTAAGCTTCCTGCTTGATCTTTAAGATCATCAGGAACATCACATGCATCAAATTCAGCAGTTTCTTTGTCTTTATATATATGAGCCTTTTGTGTCCAAAGATCTACAACACCATTAAAGTTTGCTTCTGTTCCAACTGGAATTTGCATTAGAGTGGCTTGAATTCCGAATGTATTATTAATATTTTCAAGAGTGGTTTCAAAATTAGAGTGTTCTTTATCAAGCTTATTAATAACAAAGGCAACTGGAATGCCGATTTCTTTTGCTAGTGCATAAGCTCTTTCTGATTGAAGCTTAATGCCTTCAATTGCATCAACAACTATTAAGCAAGCATCAGCTGCTAGCATTGAACCGCGTGCATCAGCTGCAAAGTTTGTGTCACCAGGAGTATCAATGAAATTGATCTTGTGTTTATTCCAGTCTAAATGGCAAAAAGTAGTATATAGTGAAATTTGTTTACTGTGTTCTTCAGCTTCGAAATCTAAAAAAGTGTTTCCATTTTCAATTCTTCCAAGTCTATCAGTAACTTTTGTCTTATAGAGCATGCCTTCGAGTAAGGAAGTTTTACCAGCGCCGGAATGGCCATAGACTCCTATGTTTCTAATTTGAGTGGTATCATATTTCATTTTTTTCTCCTGTAAAATTGTCTAGATTTAAAAAAACCTGAAAAATAATATATTTATACAATAATTTAGCCAGGTTTAATACGATAGACAGTGAGTAGTGTCAACTATATTCATTAATTGTTAATTATTAATTGTTGATTATTGATTATTTTAAAATAAACACAAGTACTTAAACTTCAGCTTCTTTCTTAGGCTCCTTAGCCTCATAGTCAACCCCTCTAGTTAGCCAGCCCTTAAAAACAAGGCAAGCTAAAACACCGACTATTGCAATTGTACCAAGAATTAACCACATTGCATTAGGAGTATTCCAGAAGGAAACTTCATTATTAACGATTTTTTCAGCAATTCCTTCTGGACACCACTTAATGAGCATATGACCTGAAAAAAAGCTGACAACTGTTTTAGCTCCAAACCATGGGATTTGAGAAAAACCAAGATAGGTTCCTTCTTGACCTTTTGGAGCAATAGCCCCAACAAATTCATAGTATTTAGGTGACCAAATAATTTCACCTATTGATAAAACAATAATTGATATTATTACAAGCAGGTGTGTAGCGCTTGGCAAGCTCATTCCCAGCCAGGAATATGGAATTGCAATGACAAATAAGCAAGCACTTGAAATCATTGCACCAAAAACAAGCATTTTAAATACGTTATATCTATTGGCAAATGGGATAAATAAAATTAAACCAATAATGATGAGTATGGGATTTAATCCCTGATAAAAGCCAATTGAAGCATTTTCACCAATTATTCTTAACCAGAATTTTGGGAAGAGGAGGTACATATAGGAAAATACTGCTCTAACACCTAAGAGTAGGGAAATAATTATTACAAATCTCCAAAAAACTCTGTGAGTAATAACTTCTTTAGCTATTTGCCAAGGATTTTTCTTTTCCTTTGCTTTTTCTTTTTCTAATTCAGTTTCTTCTTCTTTTTCATATGCTTCATTTGTTCTAATCATAATTAAACCGAGTATTAGACATATAATAGCAAGACCTGCTGACATAGTATATATATGAGTATTGGCAAGGCCTAGACCTTTTCTTATAATATCAATTGAAAAACCACCAGCTGCGGCTCCAACATTCATGAAAAGATACCAAAGGCTAAAGCCAGCTGACCTTGATTTTTTGCTGGTATATCTTTTATTGGAAGTTTGAAAAATAGTTTGAATTCCTGCCATAAATGGTGCTTGCAATAATAGGGCGATTGTTACAGCAAAGCCTCTTCCTTCAAAAGCTGGACCCATTGCAAGTAAAACTACAGCTAGCCTTGTAATGAAGTTTCCAATCATTGTTAGATACAGTGATTTTCGAATTCCCAACCAGTCTGTAACGGTTCCACTTATAAATAAAAATAAAGTAGTTGCTGTTGTAAAAACTGTAATAGCATAACCTGCTGCTTTATCATCCATTCCGATTTCTTCTGATAAAAAGATAGAAGAAATAGAAAGCATAGCAAAATAAGCAGTGCAATCTAGGAAGTTGATGATTTGAATACCCCAGTATTCTCTGCCTGTATCTTTTAAAACCTTAAATCCCTTGAAATAATCCAAAACCATGTCAGCAAAATTTGATTTTTTTACTGTGTTTTCATTTTCCATTTAAAAGACTCCATGAAATTAAACAAGATGAATGTTGAAGCATTAATGATATTAAAAGACAAGTTTTTTTTAAGGCATTTTCTTTTTTGGGCTTCTGGTATAGGAATAAAAATGATCAGTATCGTAAAGCACATAATCATCGAAATCACCAGGGTCACAATTGTTGACATGGTTTGACCAACCTGGATCATAAACATAAGACCAGCCAACATCCGGGTCTTCATCAGCTCTTCTTTTGTGTAGCTCGCCTGTTTCCGGATCTCTCCATCTGTCTTCTTTTATTAAGAGCTTTCTTGCTTTTTTGCTTGCATAAGGGCCGTATCCTCTAAGAGTAAGCCAGCGTTTAAGTGATACCACCAATTGGTCAGCAAGAAAATCTAGTTCATCAAGAGTTTCATCTGTAACTAGTAGAGACTGATTAGGTGCATCTGGATCTGCTTCCTGATCTTCTTTTTCCTTTTGCCTGTAATAATCATTTTGCTCGCGAAGATTTCTTAAAAGCTGTTTATAATCACAAATCATCCTGGGACCGTACCATTCAACCATGCAGAAGCTATCATATTCATCACCAACCATTCTCAGATTGTTATATGGCCACCAGGTGCTTATATTTCTGCCAAAATCCTGTGACATCTTGGTCATTTTATGATAAAAATCCGGTCTTTCTGCCATCTTGTTAAGCATGAAAAAGGAAACAACACCTGCATTAAATATAGCTTCTGCTTTGATTTTTGGAACCTTGTTCATGTATTCATCTTTATTCATAAAATCTTTGATAACTCCGGTTGCTCCAAAGGTCCATTCAATGGCTACATCCCATCTTCTTCTCATTGGTTGATTTACAAGATAGTTAGGTAACATAGCTGGATCAATTTGAGCGATATCAACAGGATTATAAGACAGATAATACATCTTAAAGGCATCTTCTCCTGTTTTTCCGGCAATAGGTCCTTCCAGATGCACTTTTTCATAAGTTAAAGGCCTGAATTTCCAGATATCTCCATCAATTCCTGTATAGGCAGTGATAAGGGGATCCAGGGTTCCATATCCAACAATTGTACCAATTGCCCGATATCTGTCATAAGGATTTCCGCTGGTGTACGATTCACCAACAGAATTAACGATGTCTAATTTAAAAGTATCATAAGCCATTTGAATAACAGCTCCAACTTTTGTGCCTTCCATGGAATCAAACATTTCATTAAAGAATCTATCAAAATCCAGATTGCCATTAGGATCAATGAGTGCATCAATAAGATCTGATAAAGGTTCAATCATTTTATCAATCTGATCCAGCATTGGGTCTGCTTTATCAAGTAGTTTTACAGCATCATCCAGCAGTTTATCAAGTCTATTTAAAAGTGCATCAACACCCATTTCTTTTAATTCAGCCAGTAGTGGATCTGCGTTTTCCACAATGCTTATAAGTTTTGTCATTAGGTCAGCTTGCTTTGCCTGGTCTAGCCATGGATTCAAGATTTCCAGAGCATCATCAGCGTCAGCTATTAAGTCAGTTTCAATAACTTCATTTAAAACCTGATCAGCATCAGCTATAAGTTTTGTGTCAATTACTTCCCTTAAGACCTTGTCAGCATTTGCAAGGATTTCCTTATCCTTTGCATCATCAAGTAAATCAGCAGCATTGGTTAATAGCTTTCTGTCAAGGATTTCTTCAATCATCTTTGTAACTTTTTCAAGAAGTTCTTTATCTGAAATTTGATTTAAGGCAGCAGCAGCTTTTTTAACAACATCTTCAGAGTCAAGAATGTTCATAAGGTCAACGGCTTTACCTAAAAGGTCTTCAGCAATCATTTGATCCAGCATTCCTGAAGCTTTTGTTAGTAAGGCTTTGTTTGTAATTTCATCAATAAGTGCTACAGCTTTTTTGAGCAAATCGTTTTTATAAACGTCATCAATAAGTTCTCCAGCTTTTCGCAAAAGATCTCTTTCAACTAGTTCGTCAAGCAGGGTTTCAGCTTTTTCAAGAAGTTTTGAATTGATAAGGTGATCAAGAAGATCAGCTGCTTTGTTTACTAAATCCCGTTCATCCAATATGTCAACTGCTTTAGCGGCCTTTTCAACAGTTTGATGTTCTTCTAATAATTTTGCAAATTTGGCTAATATTTCAACTGTATCGTTTGCATCTAAGATATCAGCAAACTTTGCAAGTTTTTCAACAGCCTGGGTTTGAATGAGGGTATCAATTAGCTGATTTCCCTTATCAATAAGTGGTTCAGCTTTTTTAGCAATATCATTAAGCTCAGTCATTTTCTTGTTCATATCTTTAACACTTTTATTCATCTCATCAAATTTCTTCATAGCATCACAGCCTGAAAAGATGACTAAAACAAGAATCGCTCCCAATATTTGTTTCATAGTCATAATAACTTCCTTTATATAATTGTATTATTATGCAGTGCGACATTATAAGCAATAATGATGCCAAATGTCAAATAAAATAACGCCATGAATAAATAGCTTTATTTAAGTTTTAGCTTTCCCTGAAAAGGGCATAAATGGTGCATATAAGGACTTTTCGAGTCATGAATACCTCATGGTTGATGTTTTGATGAGAGCAAAATAGCATTAAAAAAATTATTTATCTTATTGGATATTGCTATTTTATTGTTTGATTTTGCTAAATAAAGGGAACAAGAGCGCAAGAGAACAAGGGAAAAAGACTTATGGTGCTTGAGTACAATAAATAATGTAAAAATTGAAAGATTATAAAGAATTCGGGCCTGTTCCTGTTAAACAATGAGTATTATTAGTATCAGCAGTAGAGCCACTACCACATGTGTCAGATGCTGGCACACCTCCTGTGCCACAACCTTCATAAGCAGCAGTATTAAGAGCATTATTGCCATTGTCACAAACTCCACCTGTACCAAACCAGCCGGACATAGCTGAAGCTCCTGGTTGACATTTTCCAGCACTATATGAGTTGCCGGTAGTACAATCCCAATCCCAAGCAGCTGAGCTGCCATCTGCACACATCATGTGTTGTTTTAGAGTATTTAATGGTACCCTTTTCAAGATGGTAATGGACGAATATCAAGGGTACTAACTACATTAATGCTTTTAAAATATGACTATCAATATGTTGTTTACAGTTCGCTGGAAAAAATAATTGAAGAAAATAAAGAAAAATATTATTTAGCTCTTAGAAAAGCTCAACAAACATTGTATACTAATAATAATAAATTAAATAGTTGGATAACTTTTTTTCTAAAAATCTTAAAGATGCAATCTGTTTCATTAGAGAATAAAGTTAAAACAGAACATATGCTTTCTTCTTTGCCTCCTTTGTCACAGGAAATTATTGAAATAGCAAAAAATCATGGAAAAGTTACTGTCCAAGCTGCGGAAAAGATAACAAAGGCAAACAGAAACACAATCAAGGTGCACATAAAACATCTTGTGCACAATAATAAATTAGAAAAAATAGGAACGGGCAAAGGGACCTGGTATAGAATAAAGTAACTAGATTTTGTATCTGGAAATTTTTCAGGAAAAGGAAAATATATTTGGGATAATGGTATTGCTAAAATGAAGCATGTGAGAAGTATGGAGACAAGTTAGACAGGTTAAAATAATTAATAATTAATTTAATCAAATCTACTTTTAGTCATCCAAAAGTTACCAAATAAATGCCCCCAACAGCCAACAAAATCGCAATTACTTTTTTCCTGGAAACAGCTTCTTTTAATAAGATTGCTCCAAGAATAAATAAAAATACATTGCTTGTTTGGTTTAAAGCAGAGGCAATGGAAGCCTGGGTGTATTTAAGTCCTGCCATCCAAATAACAATTGCTACATAGGTTCCAATAAATGAGCCTGATAATAAATAAACCAGGCCCTTTGTTTGAAATAAGGTTTTGATGATTGCAGTTCTTTGTTTGATAAAGGGTAGGGTAATGAATAAGAAAAACATGCCACCTGCTAGCCTTAAGATAACAACTTCCATGGTTGTATAGTTTAATAATAGTGGCTTTGTTAGGACGACTCCAATAGCCATGCCTAACATGGATAGAATGCCTAACACTATGCCTAAAATTATATTGTTACTTGGCCTTTTTCCATTTTTTGCTTTTTGAGTTATTAGTAAAATTGCCAGAATAATTGTAATTGTTCCTATTATTTGCAATATTGATAAAGTTTCTCCTAAGAATAGAATTGAAAGGATTATTACAAATGGAGCATACATACAGTCTACAATGGCTAAAGTTGAGGCGCCAAGAATATTAAGACTCTTAAAAAGCAAGGTATCAGCAATTCCAATTCCAATAACACCACTTATAAAAAGCAGAAAAAAATCATTAAAAGGCATATCAAAAGCGCTGCCTTTAAGCATTAAAAAATAAGTTGGAAGGCAAAAAATTAGACCAATAGTATTTTTAAAAATATTCAAAGCAATAGGATGAGCAGTTTCACCTGATTTTTTAAATAATATAATAGCAAAAGCCCAAATAAGAGCAACAGAAAGCGATAAAATTTCACCGATATATGGAATGTTTTCAAGCATAATTGAGGTCTAATATATTTAAGCAGTGAGGAAGTCAAATGAATAAAAAAGGGGACAAGAGCGCAAGGGAACAAGGGAACAAGAGCGCAGGGGGACAAGGGAACAAGAAAATTGACTAACAAATACTGAATACCAACTCCAACCAGTGACATTTTCTCATTGTCATATAATTTCAAAAAGTATATGATTTTTCTTAAATAAACTTCAGGAGAATATTAATGCCCTTATCACTTAGCAGTCTTAAAAAGGCTCTTGTTTCTCTGCAAAACTCCATTAATGTTATTAATGATTCAACGTGGATTGATTCTTTAACAAAAGAGCAGTTGGATTCTGTAAAAGCTGGTGTTATTCAAAATTTTGAATTTACCTATGAGCTTTGTTGGAAGTTTATGAAAAGATGGCTTGATGTTAACTATGGTAAAACTTATGTTGAGGGAGTAGCTAGACGCGAACTATTTAGGCGAGCTGCAGAAAACCTTTTAATTGAAGATGTGGATAAATGGATGGATTATCATGAAGCTCGAAATAAGACTTCACATATATACAATCAAAATGTTGCCCAAGAGGTATTAACAGTAGCGAATGTCTTTATTAATGATGCTAGATTATTGCTTGAAAACATTGAGAAGAAAAATGATTGATGTTACACAAAGTGAAATGGAATTAATTAAATATATTTTAAGAAAGTTTGTTCCAGAAGCTGAGCTTTACATTTTTGGTTCAAGAGTAAATGGAGAGAGCCGAAAGCATTCTGATCTGGATCTAGTAATAAAAAACAAGCTTAAAATCGATTTTAGCCAGATGACAAAAATTAAAGAAGCCTTTGAAAACTCAAAACTTCCATATAGGGTTGATGTTCTTGATTGGTTTAGACTAGATGATGATTTTAAAAAAATTATTTTTGAAGATTATGAAAAAATAGAGATTTAGTAAGAGAACAAGAGTGCCTTAATCACTGAATACCGAATACCGAAAAACCAATACCAACTTTATCTATTAAATCCCTTTGAAACCTTTGAATAATCAATAATTAATAAATAACAGAAGTAATTTCAAAACACAAATTAACAAAATATTGTCATTCTGAACTTGTTTCAGAATCCCAATAGATTACTGATTCCAAGGGATCCTGAAATAAATTCAGGATGACAGCAGGATGAGTTTTGAAAGTAGCTCAGCTCAAAATTTTTAAGTGTAACAATAATCACATTTTTTTTCACTTTTGTGACGTAGGTCACAGATTTATGCAAAAATATTTGATATGATTTTAATGGGTCTTAAAGGGGAGGTTTTATGATAGATTATAAAATTAAGGACAAAAACAAAATATTTCTATTTTCCCTGGTGCTTTTTACATTATTTCTGGCTTTGGCTAGTTTTTTCATGAACTTATTCCTGTTTATTTACAAACCAGATACTGATAGTTTTCTGCTTTCTTATTCTTTTTTAGCTGATTGTATTATTTATTCAATTTTAGTTTCCTGTATTTATGTTTTATATAGAAAGTGGAAAAAGGCAAAACAAAAGATAAAAGAACTGCAATATGTGCTCAGTGGAATTAATCCAGATGTGTTATTATTAGCAGATAGCGAAAATAAGATTATGTATATATCTAATTCAATTGAAAATGTTTATGGGCATAAACCAAAAGATCTAATAGGTAAAAGCATAGGGCAAATATTCTCAGAAAGAAAGAACAACACCTATCTAATGAAGTCCTTGTACCATGATGTTTATAAAAAGCATGGCTATAATATCTTTAATGGTATTGGACTTAAGACTAATGGAGATACAATACACTTAGAGATCATTAAAGGTAATTTGGAAAAATTAAATGGGTCTGTTTATCTTTTAAGAGACATAAGTTTGCTTAAAAAGACTCATGTTGAAAGGGATAAACTGCGCGAGATTCTTCATGACTCTGAAAAATTGTTCCTGTTGGGGCAGCTTTCAAAAGGAGTTGAAGCCGAACTTAGGGAGCCAGCTACAATGATTGATTTGAATGTGCAATATTTAAAAGATATGATAGATCCAGAAAGTGTAAATTGCCAGGAAGCTCTTGAATCAATTGAAATTCATACAAATAGAGTGAAAAATATTATTGATGGCTTATCAGAATATTCAGAAATTACTGATGCAAAATTCCAGCAATGTGATTTTACGAAAATAATAAATGAGACTCTTACATTCTTTCAAAATAGAATTGAAAAAAAGAGAATTCTTATTGATAAGCGCTTTGATTCTGAGCTTCCAGAATTATACGTAGATTCAAATAAGATTTCAATAGCTATTAGTAATCTAATAGACAATGCAATGAGCGCAATGGATGATTATGGTACATTAAGAATTCACGCCTATGTGGAGGAACTTGATGAAATAAAATATCAGTCATCAAGACATGTATCAAAATACTATTCCCCTGGTGATCAAGTCTTAGTATGTGAAATTGAAGATACTGGAATGGGCATATCTAAGGAAAATATAAATAATATTTTTAATCCTTTTTTCACTAGAAACTTTGGTGAAAATAAAAAGGGGCTTGGCTTAACAATTGTAAAATCAGTTATTGAAAACTACAATGGTCTAATAAATGTTGAGAGCAAGGAAAATGTTGGAACAACGTTTAAATTAGTTTTACCTCTTGATAAGAGGCCTACTAAAAACTAGTTACCCACTTAAAAAAGTTAAGACTAGAATGAGTTATATTTTCATTATCTATTAAAAGCACCTCGATTTCAGGTGTTTCATTTGCAAGCTTTAAACCTAAATCTTTTCCAAGAATGAAAATAGCAGTAGCATAAGCATCGGCTATACTCGGATCTTTGGCTAGCAAAGTGACAGAGCGGGTTTTATTTGCTGGATATCCAGTTTTAGGGTCAATGATATGATGATATCTTTGGTCTTCATAAATAAAAAAGCGTTCATAGTCTCCAGATGTAACACAAGCAAGGTCTTTATTAACCTTTAATCTGTAGACAAGAGCATTTTTATTTCTTGGGTCCTTTACACCAATTGCCCAATTATCATTTGGTTTTTTACCAAGAATAAAGAGATCTCCGCCCCCATCAACAATTGCATTGTTAATGCCATTTTTTTTCAGGATTTCGCTGATTTGCTTTAAGGAATAACCCTTTACAATTCCTCCAAAACCAAAGCTCATTCCTTCATCTTTTAGAAATACTGTTTTATTTTCTTCATCAATAATGATTTTATTATAATTTATAAGACGCAATTTGTTTTTTATTGATGCTTCTTGTGGAAGCTTTGGATTTTCCATCATGAAATCCCACAATTTGCCAACAGGCAAGAAAGTAATATCAAAGGCACCATTAGTCTTTTTTGATACAGAATTTGCAGTTTTTATAATATCAATAATTTCTTTTTTTACTTTAACTGGTTTTAAACCAGCATTTTTATTTACTTGAGAAACTTGAGAATCCTTTTTGTATACGGAAAAAACATCATTAATTCGCTTTGCTTCCAATTCGCAGTCTTTAAATACTTCTTTAAGTTGTTTTTCAGATAATTTTGTAGACACTGTAATGTTAAAAAGAGTGCCCATTTGAAAGAAGCTATGTTTGTAGATTTGTTCAGTTGAATAGATGGGTGCTGTGGTGGAAATGAATAGTACCGCGCACAGAGTACAGAGTAAGGCGTATTTACTGAATACTGAATACAGAATACCGAATACTAATTTCATTTCACCAAACCTACAAAGCCCATAAAAGCCATGGCGATTAAACCAGCTGTGATAAGACCAATTGGAGCGCCTTTTAAAGATTCAGGGATTTCCATGATTTCTAGTTTTTCTCTTAGACCTGCAAAAATAACAATAGCGAGCATGAAACCAAAGCCTGAGCCAATTGAAAAGAAGATCATTTCAATAAAGCTATAATCTTTTTGAATGCTTAAGATTGCAACACCCAGAATAGCACAATTTGTGGTAATAAGAGGTAAATAAATTCCTAAGGCCTGATATAAAGCTGGAACTGCTTTTTTTAAGATAATTTCAACAAGCTGGACTAGTGAAGCTATAACTAAAATAAAGACTATTGTTTGAAGAAATTCTAAGCCAAATTTGTTTAAAACAAAGTGCTGCAAAAGGAAGGTAACAATTGAAGCTAAGGTCATAACAAAAATAACAGCAAAACCCATTCCAATTGAAGTGTCGATTTTTTTAGACACTCCCAGGTAGGGGCAAATACCCAAAAAGCGCATAAATATGACGTTTGATACGAGCATTGCGCTGATTACGATTAGGGCTAGATTAACGAGTGATTCCATTTTTTACCTTTAAAGTGGTAAGTGGTAAGTGGTAAGTGGTAAGTTTTTGCTTACACCTTACTGCTTACAGCTTACAGCTAAACTTTTCTTTCAATCTTATTCAACAAAGCCAACATTATTCCCAGAGTTATAAAAGCCCCTGGAGGCATTATCATTATTAATACCGGCATAAATGATTTTCCCATTATTGCAAAGCCAAAAGCTGTTCCATTGCCTAATACTTCTCTTACAAGCCCCAGGGACATTAATGATAAAGTGAAACCAAGACCCATTCCAAGAGCATCAAGGATAGAAGAAAAAGTGTTGTTTTTTGATGCAAAGGCTTCGGCTCTACCAAGAATCAGGCAGTTTACAACAATTAAAGGAATGAACAAACCCAGAGTCTTATGTAAATCAAAGAAAAATCCCTTCATAAAAAGATCAACTATTGTAACAAAGGAAGCTATGATTACTATAAAACATGGTATTCTAACTTTACCTGGAATAAGGTTTTTCATTAAGGATACAACAATGTTTGAGCTTAATAATACAAATAAAGTGCATAGACCCATGCCAATTCCATTTATAGCGGAAGTTGTAACAGCTAGTACTGGGCAAAGGCCAAGTAGTAGTCGCAAAACTGGATTTTCTGCAATTATTCCTTTTGTGAACTCTTGTGTGTAATTCATTTAAATACCATTTTCAGTGGTAAGTGATAAGTGGTAAGTGGTAAGTTTTTTTGCTTACCGCTTACAGCTTACCGCTTACAGCTATTATTGTATATTATCCTTAATATCATTATAAAATTCTAAGCCATTTTCCAGAGCACTTGACACTGCTCTTGAAGTAATAGTAGCTGCTGTAATTGCATCAACATCACCACCATCTTTTTTAACTTTAAAGTTAAAGTTTTCTAAGTTTTTGCCAATAAATTGCTTTTTGAAAAAATCATGTGACATTTTGTCGCCTAAGCCTGGTGTTTCTTTGTGATTTAAAACATACAGGCCTTTTATTTTTCCATTATTATCAACACCCATCATAAGTTCGATTAAACCACTGTATCCTTCTTGTGATGATGTTTTAAAAGCTACGCCAATTAATTTGCCTTCTGCGTTTTTTGCTGGATATATATATTTGTTTTTTAAATTAATTTCATCTTTATCAGGCTCATTGGCATAATTTCCAAGGACTGCTGAAATAGCTTTTAGTTTTTCTTTTCTTAAAGCATCAGCAATAGGCTGTTCAGTTGCTTTGAAAACAATGGCTAAAAGGGTAGCTGAGATAATAGTTATAAGGGTTAAGGCCATAACAAGCACAAGACTTGAATCACTTTTATTTATTTTACTTGGGTTCATAATTATATTCCTCCCCAAATCTTTTTGGCATTGTATATTTGTCAATTAATGGAGTCACAGAGTTCATTATAAGGATAGCGAAGCTTACACCTTCTGGATAACCTCCCCATAATCTTATAATCGCAGTAATAAAGCCGCAACCTAGCCCAAAGATGATCTTTCCCTTTTTGGAAATAGGGCTTGTCACCATATCTGTCGCCATGAAAAAGGCACCTAATATTAAGCCACCTGTAAACATGTGAAATACAGGAGATGCATATTTATCAGGATCAATGATATAAAAAACTTCTGTGAAAATAAATGTTGCACCTATAAAGGAGAAAGGAATATGCCAAGAGATATAGCGTTTATACATAAGCCAAGCTGCGCCAATTAATAAAGCAAGAGCAGAGATTTCACCTAAAGAGCCACCAACATTTCCAATAAATATTTCATTAAAAGGTATTTGCATTATTTCGCTTATATTACCAGATTTCAAAATCCCAAGAGGAGTAGCTGCTGTGACTGAGTCAACTGACCAGAACTTTGAAGGATCAGGTTTTGGCCAGCTTGTCATTTGCACTGGAAATGAAATTAATAGAAATACTCTTGCAACAAGTGCTGGGTTAAAAGGGTTATTCCCTAAACCTCCAAAGACCATTTTTCCAAGGAAAATTGCGATAAATGCCCCAAGTACAACGAGCCAAATTGGACAATTACTTGGAAGGTTCATTGCAAGCAAAATACCAGTTACAATTGCTGATCCATCAAAACATTTAATTTTCATTTTAAATAATTTTTGGAAGAGGGCTTCAAAGCCAATTGAAAAAGCAATGGCAACTAATAGTACAATGAGAGCTTGAATTCCAAAATAAAATGCTGAAAATAATATGGCTGGAACTAAGGCAATAACAACATTGTACATAACCTTTTCCACAGAATCATCACCAAAAACATGAGGTGAGGAAGTAACAATTAATAGATCTTTTTTATCTTTTGCTTCACTCATTTATTTATCCTTTTTTCTTGCATTGATTTCCATCTTTCCAAGCTTGATATAATGTACCATTTTTCTTTTTGATGGACATGCAAAAACGCAGCATCCACATTCTATACAATCTAAGATATGCATGTTTTCTAAGGTTTCAAAATCTGCATTTTTTACATAGGAGATAAAATCAGCAGGAACAAGGCCTTGTGGGCATGCGTCAACGCAAAAGCCACATCTTAAGCATCTTGATTCTTCATAAACCTTTGTTTCTTTATCTGATAAAAATAATATTCCACTAGTTCCTTTAATAATGGGAATATCTAAATTAGTGATAGCTTGTCCCATCATTGGACCGCCAAAAATTACCTTTTTTAAATTTTCTTTTGTGCCACCACAAAATTCAATTATGTCTGTTAGTTTTGTTCCAATTCTCACAAGAATATTCTTTTTTTCCTTTATAGCATCTCCAGAAATTGTAATGACTCTATCAATAACTGGTTTTTTTAGTGTAACAGCTTCATAAATTGAAAGGGCTGATTGAACATTTTGAACCAGCACTCCAATATCAAAAGGAAGCTTTCCAGGAGGAACTTCTCTTTGTAAGACAGATTTAATTAATTGTTTTTCACCACCTTGTGGATATTTTACTTTAAGTTTTATAACTTCGATTGTTTTGTAATTTTCAGCTTTTTTCTTTAAAAGCTTATAAGCATCATTTTTATTACCTTCTATTCCTATGATTCCTTTTGCATTTGGAAATAGTGAAAGAATTATTTCAAAACCTTTGAGTATTTTATCAGGAGATTCAAGCATCACACGATGGTCAGCGGTTAGATAAGGTTCACATTCAACACCATTTAATAAAATAGTATCAATTTTTTTATCTTTTGGAGGATTAAGTTTAACATGGGTTGGAAAAGTGGCTCCTCCCATGCCAACTATTCCTGCTTCTTTTACAAGACTCAATATCTCGGCAGTATTACCTAACAGTTCTTTATAATTTACATCCTCTGTTTCCAAGATACTTTCAATTTGTTTATTATCACCATCTGATGTAATTTCAACTCCAATTAATCTCTTAGCGCAGGGATGATAAAACCGTTCAATTTTTTTTATTTTTCCTGATATAGTTGCATGAACTGGGGCAGAGACAAATGCTTTTGAGTCGCCAATTTTTTGACCAGCTAATACTTCATCTTTTATTTTAACTAAAGCTTCATTAGGTGCTCCAAGATTTTGATTTAATGGTACGATTACAGAATTTGGGATTCCCATTATTTCAATTGGAAGCATTTGAGTAAGCTTGTTTTCTTTTGGATGAACACCACCAAGAGGAAAAGTTTTCATTTGTTTTCCTCCTTTTTATTTGATTTTATTTCTTGCACCTTTGCTTCCACATTTATTCCTTTTATTGCTTTTGTAGGACAAGCGGGAATGCATTCTCCACACTTGGTACATTTTTCCTGATCTATAATCGCGAGGTTGTTTTCAATAGTTATTGCCTGAAATCTACAGATTTTTACACATTTACTGCATGCAATACAGCCAGTTTTACAAGCTTTTCTGGCAAAAGCCCCTTTTTCAGCTGAATGACAGGCAATATAAACAACTTCATTTGGATCAAGCATTACAAGCACATTTTTAGGGCAAACTTTAACACACTTTTCGCAAGAGATGCATTTTTCAGGGTCAATTTTAACAATGCCATTGAATTTTTGAATGGCATTAGTAGGGCATACTGCTATACAAGACCCAAATCCCAAACAACCGTCTTGACAAGTTTTAGGGCCAGAATAAAGTGCTGAAGCTGCTCTGCATGTATCAATCCCTTCATATCGTGTTCCTAAAGTGGCATTAAGATTGCTTCCATTACATATTAATGTAGCAACTTTTTTTAATTTTGAATCAATGGAAAGCCCTAAAAGGGCTCCAATTTTATTATTACATTTTTCATCTGCAACTGGACAAGTGATTGATATATCTTTTGTTTTTGCTAAGTGCTCAGCAAAATTTTTACATCCCGCGAAACCACATGCACCGCAATTAGCTCCTGGCAGGACTTCATCAAGCTCCGATATCAAAGGATCTTCAAAAACTGCAAATTTCTTGGCAAGAACCGACAAAACAAAGGCTGCACATAGACCAACAGATCCTAGAACTAAAATAGAACTTATAATTAAGTACAACATTTATATGACCATAATATTTTGTTAAAAAGTTATTTGAAACCCTTAATATTTTCATTTAGTGAAAAAAATCAACCTAAAAAAATATCCATAAATCAATAATTTATATTGAAATTTAAAATAATTATTATATAGATAATTGAACTAATGTCTAAATATCTAGAAACAGGAGGTCCAATTGAGTGACAAATTAAATGAACTATCAGTTAATTTTAAAGATGATTCAGGTGAAGTATTAGTAAAAGAGCTTAAAAAAGAAGTGCTTTCTAAAGGTGCGTGGTCAACAGTAATGTTTTTATATCAAGATAGAAGCAATTCAAAGGCTGAATTTTCAGCTCCAAAAGTTTCTATTAGAAGATATCAAAAACGTGGCGATGATTATTTTCAAAGAAGTAAGTTCAATATCTCAAGTGAAAAACAAGCTAAATTGATTGTTGATAATCTTAAGAAATGGTATGAATTTCAATAAATAGCTAAATAAAGGAAAGCAACATGAAAATATTCACTGGTAGTGCTCATCCTGCCCTTGCTAAGGAAATATGTACAAATCTAAGTATTGACCTTGGAAAAAGCGAAACCATTCGATTTTCCAATGAAAATATCATGGTTAAAATCCATGAAAATGTTAGAGGTGAAGATGTTTATGTTATTCAACCATCCGTAAGCCCAGTAAGTGAAGGCATTATAGAGCTTTTAATGATGCTTGATGCTTTGAAACATTCTTCAGCTCAAAGAATTACGGCAGTTATTCCTTATTTTCCTTATGCAAGATCTGATAAAAAAGACCAACCTAGAATTTCAATTACAGCCAGGCTCATGGCAGACTTAATTGAAACAGCAGGAGCTGATCGTGTTTTAACCATGGATTTACACGCTCCTCAAATTCAAGGCTTTTTTAGAATTCCTGTAGATCAGCTTAGAGCAATAAATATAATTTGTGATCATTTAAAAAATGGTGATATTTCTAATTATGTACTTGTTGCATCAGATGCAGGTGAGGCAAAAGACGCAGGAAGATTTGCAAATCGTCTGCATCTTCCAATGGCTATAATTGATAAAAGAAGACATGGTAATGATGAAAGACCAATTCCAACTAATCTAATTGGTGATGTTAAGGGTAAGAAAGTATTTCTTGTTGATGATGAAATTTCAACAGCTGGTACAATTATCAGTGGCTTGAAATTCCTTTTTGATCATGGTGCAACTGATGCAGTAGCAGCGTGTACGCATCCTATTCTTTGCGGTCCAGCTATTCAAAGAATCGCAGAATCAAAGCTAAGTGAAGTTGTTGTCACTAACACTATACCTATTGCACCTGAGAAAATGATTGATAAAATTACAGTATTATCTGTAGCACCTGTTTTTTCAAAAGCCATTAAGTGTGTTCATGAAGGTGAATCTATTAGCTCATTATTTGATTAAACCGCAACTTTTTTGCTATTAAAATGTTTAATTATATAAATATCAAGTCTTTGAAAGTTTTTTTCACACTTTCAAAACAGAGAGAACAGATGGTGAAATATATGCAACAAGACAAGCTGCGAGGCTTGATGTCTTTGATTATATAGAGATGTTTTACAATGATAAAAGGCTGCATTCAGCCCTTGGATATAAAAGTCCAAACCAGCTAGAACGTGAGAAGCTAAAAGCAGTAAACGTTAGATGACAAATTGAAGAAGCAATAAATAAGGATTATCCACATGAGCAAAAATGCTTATAGCAAAACACATAAAAGTAGAGGCTTTTGGTTTCTAAAAACCAAAAAAGCCGACTCAACATTTTGCTGTGGCATTTTTGATTTTGTGGTTAATCTGTTCGGTTTAAAATAGTGTCTCTTTTTACTTGACCACATCAGTGCTCGTGCACGTGCACGTGAACGATTCGTGCACGAGCACGAGCACGTCTAAAACAAACCATATATAAGTAAGGTATGTTCAAATCACAATCCTCACTCGATTATAGTGTCAGAGCATTTCATTATGTGCTTCGATTGCTTCACATGCGATAATTAAAACCCACTTGTCTCCAATCAACAAAGATCAGGAAAACTATTAAAAAAATCTGGATCACTAGCAAGAGGTGGCGATGTTATTCGTCATAATAAAAAGGGAGAGGTGCATAAAGCCTCTCCCTTTGTTTTAAATTAAAAATATCGCTTCCTCCAATGCCTTAAAAAAACCTTTACTACTGTCCACTTCCCTTATCGTTTAGTTTAAGTTGTAAATAATTTTATTGGTTCAATAAAATGTAAGATCTATTGTTCAGAATAATGTGTAAGGGGACAGTAAAATAGAAGAAGTACTGGAAGATTAAAATCTAAGTTTAAATTTCCTGTTTTTGAAAAAAAGAAAATGAGCTAATTCATTTAAGTGGTCAATAATATTGTTCTATATTTATGTTTTATTCTGGTATGTCCTTTGCAAATAATCATTATACTTTAATAAACAATAATTAATAATTAATTATTTGAGAACTATTAAAAAGCTTGAACACCATATTTTAGGAGGAAAAATGAAAAAAAGAGGATTTACCCTGGTTGAGTTAATGATCACAGTTGCTATCATAGGAATTCTTGCTTCCATGGCAACTACTTCTTTAATGGCTCTAGTCAAAAAATCAAAACAGGCAGAAACAAATATTTTAATACAAGGTATTTTTATGGTTGAAAGTGACTATGCCCTGGAACGAAATAAGTTTCATTTTATAAGAGGTGATGATTTTGAAGAGCTGCCATATTCTAATAGTCAACTTAATGGTCAAAAAATGGTAGGTTCTCAAGGAGTCATTTCGACAAACATTGATTGTATCCTACTTGGGTTTACTGTAACAAATGATATTTATAGTAATTTTAGTTTTATTCAATCTGCTGGAACAGGATCACTATCAGATACTATAAATATTTATCAAAATTTGGATGAAGATGGCGATATTGCTAAATATAGACAAACCCTAAAATTAGATAATACTTTAGGTGGCTTTGTTTCAAGAGATGGAGAAGTAGAAACAATGAATGAAGATTAGTTTAGGTATCATTTTGTTACTAGAATAATGCATTTTGATTTTTTTGATACTAATTTTTTAAACCTTTATATTCCCCCTATATTGCATTAGCTTTGAATAAGCTAACTTTAGCGAAGTAATTCTAAATTCAAATATTGGCATAGTTTTTGTATTAAGTTCAAATCCGGTTTAATATAATTCAAAATTCTCAAGGAGGGGTAAAACATGAGAAAAATTCTTTTCATCTTTCTGTTTTTATTTTCAATTAATGCTTTTTCAAATTCTAAAGTCGGATCAATGCTTAATGAATTTTTACATGAAAATGAAATGGCTAAAGTTATTGTTATGGTGGAAGACTCAAATGAGCTTAGATATTATGAAAGTGAAATAAAAGAATCATATTTTAATTATAGAGACATGACTGCAATTGTTAAGGGTATTAGTCATCATACACAAAAAGCACTTGTTGATGATATTTTAGCAGGAAGCATGCCTGCAGAAGCTTATTCAGTAATTCTTGACCAAATTTGGATATCAAACTCATTGCTAATGGTAGTAAATAAAGAGGCTGTAGCTTGGTTGGCTAGCAGGACTGATGTTAGATTGATATTACTTGATAGTCCTGTCATACAAATCCCTGATCCAATTGACGATTCTCAAGATCCAAATCCAGTTGATGAAGATGATATTAATGCTTATGAAGATGATGAAATGAATGAAATATGGGGTCTTGATAAAGTTAAAGAGCTAATGTTTAAAGCTGAGTCTAGACTTAAATACACTTATGGTTTATATAATATAAAGCTTCCATGGCTAAATAGAGATTTCCCTGAGCTAACTGGCGAGTCTGTGATTGTTGGTGTTTTAGACTCTGGAATCGATGCAAGTCACCCAGATTTACAGGGAAAGCTCATCAATTTCAGAAACTTTATGGCAATGGGTGAAGATCCTTTAATGCCTGTTGATGAGCATGGTCATGGAACACATGTTTCTGGAACAATTGCAGGTGGCAATTTATCTGGTTATCAAATTGGAGTTGCGCCAAAGGCAAGTATTGTAGCAGCAGCAGCTATTGGGGAATATTCTACTGAAGCAGCCCTTATCAAAGCAATGGAATGGATGGTAGATCCTGATGCTGATCCTGAAACAAACGATCATCCAAGAGTAATCAATTGTTCATGGGGAGGCCCTGCTGGTATGCCAAGACAAGAACAAGAACCAATGTATAAAGCTTTAGCTTTTTGGGATTCAGCTAATATTATACCAGTGTTTGCAATGGGCAATGAATCAATTTTCGCTCAATCATCACCTCAAGAGTTTCCTTCTACATTTACAGTAGCTGCAACAAATGAAATTGATTTACTTGCCTGGTTTTCAACAAGAGGCCCTCTTGATTTTGATATAGGTGAAAAAATAATAACTTTAGCAAAACCAGAAGTCTCAGCTCCTGGAACAAGAGTTTATTCAACCTTTTTAAATGGCGAATATAAAAAAATGTCAGGAACATCAATGGCAGCTCCACATGTTACTGGAGCGATTGCCTTATTATTACAAATTGATCCTGAGATTAATGCTGATGAAATTAAAGAACTACTAATTTCAACATCAAAAGATCTAGGTAGTGATGGATGGGATAAAGGATATGGAAATGGTAGAATCGATGTTTATGAGGCTGCGAAAGAGTTGATTTCTAGAAGGTGGTAGGGCACGTATTAATTTTTTTGTTCCTTTTTGTGGTGTGGATAATAGAGAAGTTAGCTAGATAGATATTCTTTGTAGCTTTTTACCTTTAGTTTTAAGTCGCTATAATTATATAGTGCATCAACAAATAAAACAGCTACCTGTACATTTGTAATCAATGGTATGCCAAAATCACTTGCTTTTCTTCTAACCATATAACCATTAGTTAGTTCATCTTTTTTATTTGTGCTTGGAATGTTGATCACCAGGTCAATGTGTCTTGCATTTAGATAATCAAGTACATTTGGTTTTTGCTCGCTCATTGGCCAATAAAGAACTTCAGTTTCAATTCCGTGTAAATTATAAAACTCAGAGGTCTTTGGAGTGGCATATAATGAAAAACCCATGGTAATTAGTTTTTGTACTGAATCCAGCAATTTTGCCTTTTGTTTAATATTTCCTGTTGATATGAGAATATTTTTTTTAGGGAGTTTGAAGCCTGTAGCTAAGATTGCTTTTAGAAAAGCTTCGTGCAGGTCTTCTCCAAAGCAAGCGACTTCTCCAGTTGAAGCCATTTCAACGCCTAGCTGTGGATCAGCGCCATGCAGTCTTGTAAAGGAAAATTGAGGTGCTTTACATGCAAGATATTCAAGGTCAAAAGCGTTTGAAGAAACCTTTTCAATATCTTGGCCTAAGATTGCCTTTGTAGCTAAATTAATAAAGTTAATATCATAGGTTTTTGAGACAAAAGGAAAGCTTCGTGAACATCTTAAGTTGCATTCAATAATTTTTATATGATTATCTTTTGCTAGGAATTGAAAATTAACAGGACCAGTAATATTTAAGTGTTTTATTACAGATCTTGATATCTTCTTAATTCTATTCATTGTTTCAAGATATAGTTTTTGAGCTGGAGTTACTAAGGTCGCATCTCCTGAATGCACACCTGCATTTTCAATATGCTCAGATATTGCATAAGCTTTTATTTCACCCTTTGAAGCAACAATATCCATGTCGATTTCTTTTGCTTCTGTAATGAACTTGGTAACAACTACAGGATAATCATTTGAAACAGCTTCTGCGTTTTTTATAATTGATCCAAGGCTTTCCTCATCATAGGCAACATTCATCGCAGAGCCTGATAAAACATATGATGGACGAACTAAAACAGGATAACTTACTTTATTGCAAAAGTCATTTACTTCAGCAAGATTAATCGATTCAATCCATTCTGGTTGATCAATTTTAAGTTCATCAAGTAGAGCTGAGAATTTATGTCTATTTTCAACTTGATCAATCACTTCCGGGGTAGTGCCTAAAATATTAGCATTAACTTTTCGCAAGGGAATTGCAAGGTTGTTTGGTATTTGTCCACCCATATTAATAATAATACCTTTAGGATTTTCTTTTTCATATATATCAAGCACTCTTTCAAAGCTTAACTCTTCAAAATACAATTTATCGCATTCATCATAATCAGTACTAACAGTTTCAGGATTACAATTTATAACAATTGATTTAATATTTTCTTCTTTTAATGTTTTCACACACTCAACAGAGCACCAGTCAAATTCAACACTTGAGCCAATGCTATATGGACCTGAGCCAAGGACAATAACAGAATTGTCCATTGCTTTTGTATCATCAACATCGCCATTATAAGTTAAGTAAAGATAATTTGTTTCACTTGGATATTCGGCGGCTAGAGTATCAATCTGCTTTACACTTGGATTAATATTAAAAGTTTTTCTAATTTCTCTTATTGCTAGCTCTGCATCAATATCATCTTTGTTAAAAATAAGCCTGGCTATTTGCTTATCAGAAAAACCAAGTTTTTTAGCTTTAAGAAGTGAAATTTTATCAAGTGATTCAAATTTTTTTTGCTTTAAACTCTCAGCCTCCAAAATAATATTATTTAATTTATGAATAAACCAAAGGTCAATTTTTGTTAGTTCGTGTATTTTATCAACACTATATCCATGTGCCAGGGCTTTTGATATGGCAAATATTCTGCGATCAGTTGGATTTATAAGCTCTTTATCTAATTCCTCAAACTCAAGGTCTTCTGTTAAGCCAGAAAAGCTTGGATTTGTCATTCTAATCGCTTTTTGCAAGGCTTCTTCAAAGTTTCTGCCTATTGCCATGACTTCGCCAACTGATTTCATGGATGAACCAATCTCACGAGCTGCTTTACTAAACTTGGCTGTATCCCATCTTGGGAATTTTAAAGCCAAATAATCCATGCTCGGTTCAAAAAAACTCTTTGTAACTTTTGTGATAGGATTATTTATTTCCAGTAAACTATAACCAAGGCCTAGCTTTGCTGCAATAAAGGCAATAGGGTAACCTGTTGCTTTAGAAGCGAGTGCTGAGCTTCTTGAAAGCCGGGCATTTATTTCAATAACTCTGTAATCATCAGAATTAGGATCAAGTGCAAACTGAACATTGCATTCTCCTAAAATCTCAAAGTGCCTGGCGATTTTTAAAGAGATATTTCTCAGCTTTTGATATTCATAGTCAGTCAAAGTTTGAGAGGGAGCAACAACAATTGATTCTCCAGTATGAATGCCAAGAGGATCAAAATTTTCCATGTTACAAATCGCAATGCAGTTATCAACACCATCTCTCATTATTTCATATTCAATTTCTTTAAATCCTTTTAAAGATTCTTCAATTAAAACTTGATTGGAATGAGCAAGGGCCTTTGAAAGTTCTTCTCTTAATTCATTTTCGCTTTCACAAAATGATGAGCCAAGACCACCTAGCGAAAATCCTGATCTAATGATTAATGGAAAACCAATTTCTTTTGCTTTTAATAAACCTTCTGTTAAACTAGAAACAGTGTGACTCTTTGGTGTTTTGATATCAATGCTTTCTAATCTTTTAGCAAAGATTCCTTTATCTTCTGATTCAATGATCTGATTAATTTCTGTTCCTAAAACTTTAACATTATGCTTTCTAAGAATATCTTTTTTATAAAGATCTATACCACAGTTTAGGGCTGCTTGACCTCCAAAACTAAGCATAATTCCATCAGGCTTTTCCTTTACAATAACTTTTTCAACAAAACTAGCTTCAACAGGAACAAAATAAACTTCATCAGCCAAATCCTTAGAGGTTTGAATGGTGGCAATATTAGGATTAACTAAGACAGTTTTTATTCCTTCTTCTTTGCAAGCTTTAATAGCCTGCGATCCTGAATAATCAAATTCTCCAGCTTGGCCAATTGATAGTCCGCCTGATCCGAGGATTAGTACTGTTTTTAAGCTATTGTTTTTGTTGCTCATTGTTTTAATCTTCTTCTTTTCCCACTCATTAATTATTAATTATTATTTATTACTTATTAATTATTTTATACTGACTGCACGAAACAAAAAATAACCAATAATTAACAATTAATAATTAATAATTAATGTTTTTTATACTCGTCTCAAACTCATTAAAGAGCCATTCAGTGTCCATTGGACCTGCACAAGCCTCTGGATGAAACTGCACTGAAAAAAAAGGTAATTTCTTGTGCTTTATTCCTTCATTTGTATTATCATTAGCATTATAAAAATATTCTTCCCAATCATTTGGGATGGTATTTGAAGCAACAGCAAAACCATGATTTTGAGAGGTAATATATCCTTTGCCATTTTTTAGTGCACATGGTTGATTATGGCTTCTATGTCCGTATTTTAGTTTGTACGTTTCAGCTGAGCTAGCCAGAGCCAAAAGCTGATGGCCCAGACAAATACCAAAAATTGGTTTTTTGATTTCCATTGCTTTTTTAAGATGCAAAATAGTCTTTTCGCACATCTTTGGATCACCTGGCCCATTTGAAATAAACAATCCATCATAATCTTCATTAGTAAAATCATAATCCCAGGGTACAATCTTTAAATTAAAATCAAGTTTAAGCAAATTCCTAATAATATTATTCTTAATCCCACAATCAATAACAATGATTTTCTTTGAGCCTTTTCCAATTTTAAGCACATCTTTTCTAGAAACATTCGCTACAAGGTTTTCCTTGTTTGGATCAACAAAATCAAGCTTTTCATCAATTTCAATCTTGCCAAGCATGGTTCCATGCTCACGTAAGATTTTTGTAAGTTTCCTTGTATCAATTCCATAAAGGCCAGGAATTTTATTGTCAAAAAGCCAATTATTAAGTTTTTCGGTGTTTTTCCAATGAGAAGGATTTTGGCAATGTTCACTAACTATAATTGCAGTGGGGTGGATCATTGATGATTCGCAAAACTTTGCTAATCCATATTCATCTTTATCAAAATTAGGGGCTTTATAATTTCCAATTAAAGGATAGGTGAAAGTTAGAATTTGACCAGTATAGGATGGATCTGTTAAGGATTCAGGATATCCAACCATTCCAGTATTAAAGACAACTTCACCTGCACAAGATTTTTCATATCCAAAAACATCAGTTTTAAAAGTTATATTATTTTCAAGTGTCAGAAGGGCTTTCATGAATGTCCAATAAGAGGTTTTACATGGGTTTTAATAAAGACAGAGATTTTATTGAATGTCAATGAATGAAAATTGGGATAGAATTAAACTTGACACGGTGCAAGAAATTATGTTATGCAAGGCGTCTAAAGATACAAATCTAAATGCCAAATTTAGGGTTAACTACTTAAGAAACAAATTATACTATTATTAATATGGGAAATGGGATTCTTATGCGCAACTCTAAAATTTTATGGCTATTTATCATTTTATCTTCATTAAACTTATTTTTTACTAATTCCTTTTCAGCTACCCAAAAATGGGAAAAGGATGCTTTAAGTATTTTAAATAATCCTAATAGTACTGCAGAGCAAATCAGTGAGGCTCTTGATCTTTATGTGCCTGGTAGAAGGATAACTGGAGAGCATATTGATGCCTTATCAGATCTTGTTGAAAGAATTGATATTTATGATCCAGAACAAAGACCGGTTTATAGGAAATTTATTAACACGATAATTCACTATACAACTATTCAAGAGTTTGAATGGCTTATTTCAGAGCTTAATACCAGTGAGGATTTATTGTTAGTTGCTTTAACTGTTTCTGAGGTATATTTAGAAACAGGTATCAACCATATCCTGGGTCAAAGTGAAAAAATAAGGCAGGCAAAAACTGAAGACGTAGATTTCTATGAAGATTTTGTGCAAGGAAAAGAAACGCAGGCTTCTGAGCTTGTAAGTGAACTTTTTAGAAATATGGGTATGGAAGTTCCTAATTATGGTTTAAGAGATTTAATAATTATAGCATCTCAACTTCAAGCAATTAAAACATTGCACGAAAGAAGAATGATGCCTGATAAATCCTTAGTTCTTGTTGAACTTTTACATGCAAGTTCGCCCTTTGATGAAGTGAGGCAAAAGACTAAAGAAGCTTTAATTAATAGTCCTCAGCTTTCAAACAGAGCATTATTAGATATTTTAGATAAGCTGGAAGAAGGTCAGGATCAAGACTTAAAAGACTTTATTCAAAGAAAATTAATTGAAAATAGACTGAGACTCTTTTTTGATGATATTAATAGAGCTTATAAAGAAGCTGTAAGTGCAAGATTAAAAGCATATAAAACTCAGAAAGGTAGAGTATTTGTAGATCCAGAGGGTGGCATTGAATTTTTATTAAGCCCTGAAGGATTTAAAATTCCAGTTAGAGCTGTCCGGGATAATTATGAAGAAACCAGGAGAATATTAGAAGCAAGAGAAGCTGATCCTGTGGTAATTTTAAGCTTAGCAATTGATAGATACCTGATGATTTATAAAAGCAGTTTTGGAGCAGAAACGAGTGCTTTCTTTGAAACAAGGCATGGTGAATTAACGGATATTGTGTTAATTATGTTAGAGAACTATCGTTCAGCAAGAGTTAGATATTTAGCGCTTGATATTCTTCACAGATATATTCTTAATCCAAAAGATATGACACAAGAAAATCGTAGTTATAATCCGTCAGTTGAAGATAGCAATAGACAAGAAAGAATAGAGGAAGCCAAGAGAATTCGCTTAACTACAGCCTTAGCTGGAATTATGGGAATACCTGAATCAGATCTGTCATTTCAGGCCAGATCATTGCTGGTTCTAATGAGTCCACAAAGACAAAGTCCCGGGGAGTTTAAATTTTGGACCAGAATATTGTTTGTTGATGGAATGGTTAATAAACTAAAATATTTTGGTGATGGCTATGTGGAGGCTTCAGTTGGTCTTGGTGGTAATGAGATCCAGGCTCTTTTAAATACAGTCAATGAAATGCATAGACTGGGCCAGTTAAAGGATCTTGAAGTAAGGCAAGTAGCTTTTTGGGTAAAAGAGGTTTTAATGTTTCGGGAGGCTTTACCTGATGCAATATTTGCACATGAAAAATTCATTCTAGCTTCAACAGCAAAAAGATTGTTGGAAGCAAAAAGCTCAGATCTTAAGACTTTTAAGGATCCTAGTCTAAGGACACTTGCTTCAAAAGTTTTTGCAGAGTCCTTTTTAATTGATGTTTTTAATGGAAATCATGGGGCCCGTAACATTTCTGAACCTTCGCAAATTCCTAGACTAAGTGAAACTGATCATAGAGATCCGATTGGCCTGGAAGCAATTGCTCAAGGTGAGTTAGCAGACCCTATTGACCTTGATCCAAGGACTTTAGCAAGTGCAAAAGCTGAAGAAATAGGTGTTAGAGCACCAAAAGAAGTTGTCTCACTTGGTACTGCTGAGGAAATTGCAAAGACTGCCTTAGAAGTAAGAGCCAGAGGATATGGTGAAAGAGAGCCGGGAAAGGTGAAGAAATAAGTATTTGGTATTCAGTATTCGGTATTCAGTATTCAGTGCAGCAGTCTGTGTTCTGGCGATCTGGTGTCCTGGTGACTGGTGCTCTTGTTCCCATGCGCTTTAGTTCTCTTTTCTTGACACGGTGTATAATCTTATGATATGCAAAGCATCGAAAATTATTTTTTTATTTCTTATGGCTAAATTTAGGGTTCATATCTAAAAGAAACAAATTATTTAATTAATTTGTACGGGGATGTGACTATGCCTAAATTTAAACTAACAGTAATACTATTTATATTTCTTTTTAATTTTATTTCTTCTGCTAAATTATTTTCAAGTCACCTTTCAGAAGAAGAAGCTCGATTAAGGGAATTATTTGTTAAGGTTCATGAAGCTTTCATGAAAACAGTAGAAGAACATTCTCCTTCTTTTATGAGAATGTATAGAGAACAAGGAAGGTTTCCTATTCCCTTTTTGCAACGTGGTCATAATGGTCCTTTAATTCCAGTGCAAACTCTTGTAAAAGATTATGAACAAGTACTTATAATTGTAGATCAGAGATTAACTGATCCAAAAACTGAGCTTTTGCTGGCAATTGATAATCATTTAAGGGCTTTCAGAAGATATTATTCAGATCCTCCAGGGGAAAGTAAAAAAGATGGGGCCTTAGTTGGTGGAGCACAAAAATTTATTAGTTCACACTATGATGATTTTCTAGAATTGACCAAACTAATAAATGCTGAAAATTCTCCTTTTGTAAAATTCATGGTTCTTGATATAATTCACAGATATCTTGTGAGTCCAAAAGAGCTTAGCGGATTTAGTATTAGCTATAAGCCTAAAGAATTAGACTTTATGGATAGACTTGACCCCGAATCTCGCCAGCAAATGAGAGAAATTCTAGATAGGTTTGCTCCTGAAGGAGATAGTATATATTATTTTCAGGCTTTATTACTTAGAAAATTACTTGATCCACTTGAGCTTGGTCAATATGAAATAAGACGACTTCAATATTTTCTATATATTGACAGTCTAGCAACAAAAATAAATATTTTAAAGCAAAGATTCCTTCATCTAGATTCCACAAGTCTTTCATATGAAATTTATACAGCTATGGCAATGGCTGATATATTAAGAAGGTCCTGGGGATTTTTAGATTTAGATGTAAAGCAGGTCGGATATTGGTCAAAACAGTTTTTAACTTTATACGAAATGTTAGAAGGTCAAGAGCATCATAAAAAAACTTCAGAAGCCCTCTGGATTCTTTTAAGATATCATATTGTTCCTGCCAGAGCAAAGGATCTTGGTGAACTAAATGATATAGAACTAAATAGCATGCTTGAAAGAGCTTTAGAAAGAAATGCTTTTTTTGAAATCCCTGATGATTGGTTAGATGAAAATCCAGATACCAGGAGTGCTTTAGAAAGATTGTTTGCTGAAAGAGATGTTTTTTCAGAACATCCTAAAAGAGCCTATGACGTTTCGAATTTAAAATTAGATTCTTTATCTTTGGGGCAAGAGCCAGGTTCTGTTGATATTGATTCAAGAACTATTGAAGCTACTAGAGAAAGTGCTGAAGCAGCAGGAGAATTAGAAAGACCTCGAGTTGATGCAGAAGAAAGAGCAAAAGCAAGATTAGAAAGAACTGATGGATACAGGGAAAAACCAGGGGAAGTTAAGAAGTAGGGAACAAGGGGGCAAGAGCGCAAGAGAACAAGAGCGCAAGAGAACAAGAGAACAAGAAGGGGGATTTAAAAAAATATGTTTAATAAAACAGTGGGTGCCAAATGAACAAGATGAAAATATTCTTATTAATTACATTATGTTTAACCTTTTTATTTCAAAATGTATATTCAATTCCTTTGGATGAATACGAAAGGGAAGCATTACAAACTTTGAGAAGTGGGGATGCTGATGCTGCTGATTTAGAAGAAGCGATGGATGCTTTTAGTGATTTTTCACATATTCCAGCTGAAGTAGTTGAGGCTTTTGTAATAGCATTTGAGGAAATAGATTTTTATAGCTCTGATGGTAGAGATCTTTTAAAAAAGTTTATAGAAGTCACTTATACATGGGGTGATTATGCACAAATTGGGGCAATTTATGATGGCCTTTTAAGTAGTTCTGATTTTTTATTAAATGCCTTTGTTTTAATTGAACTTGATAAAATGCCAAGGCTTAGAGGACAAGATATTTTACCAAAAGCTGTTGATTTATTAAGTGCAACTGTAGGTTTGAAAAGAGGGTATGGAGATCAGGTTACTTATATTGGTCCTGAATTTTACGCATCTCAAACTGAAAAAACAATGTTTGCTCTTAATGAAATATTTGAAAAACTTGATGTTGAGGTTGCAGAATATGAAGTGCAAGAACTTGTTTTAATTGCTGCTCAACTTACAGCAATGGAAGTCCTAAGAGGAAAGACTTCAGCTCATAAGGATCTTTTAGTTTTAGAATATCTTGTTGACAGGACTGCTTATGAAGAAGTTAGAGAAAGAGGATTAGAGGTTTTACGGACCAATACTAGGCTTAATTTATATGAATTTCGCGCCTTACAAAAAGAAGTTAATCAGCCTGTTTTAGTTGAATATTTGAATATGAGAATAGGCACAGGTCTTTTAGAAAGTCTTTTTGTAAAGCTTCATATAGCTTATATAGAAACTCATGCAAGAGTTCAAAAGGCAAAGCTTGAAAGATCTAGCACTGCAGGTACAAGAGGATTTCAAGCACTTGACTTAATTCGGGGACCAGAAAGATCCCTTGCTTCAATAGGTGCATTAGAGGGCAATTATGCCAAAACCATGACTATTATCAGATCACATGAAGTGGAACCTTCCATTGTTTTAGGTTTAGCTCTTGATTTACATTTAACAGCTTTTAAAGCAAGTTATCCTGGACAAGCTTTGGCTTTTGCACGGGCAAATGCAAAAGATCTTGCAGACTCTTGTATTTTTCTTTTGGAAGCCTATAAATCAGGCAGAGCTCAGTTTTTAGCCTTGGATATTTTGCATAGATTCTTGCTTGTAGATCAAGTTATCCTTAATTTTGTTCCAATTAACTCCAGTGATGGAGCGGATAGACTTCAAGAAAGAAGATGGAATTTAGAAGCAGAAAGAGTTGAAAGACTTCTTTCAGCGCTTGAAGCTGTAGTTGCAATAAAAGGCGAGGATATATCTTATCAAGCAGATTTAATATTAAGACAATTAAAAGGACTATCAGTACATGAAGGGATCAGAGAATCGACTTTAGGTGAGCTTAGATATTTAAGCCTAATAGATAGTATTGCTTTAAGGCTTGAATTTTGGGGTCCTGAAGTTTTTTCAATGGATCTTGGATTAGCTGGCTTTGAAATTGGCAGTGCTTTAATACTTTTAGAATCTTTAGAACAAAGTGAGCTTTTGCAAAATATCCCTATTGAAGAAGTATCACGCTGGGCAAGCCAGTTTTTAAAAGCTTCTATGTTTAGTGGAGAAGCATTAAGTTCAAATACAAAGAAAAGTTTTAGAGTATCCGCTGAAAAGCTTCTTAGGGTAAGGCAGGGCGACATGGTGTATTGCACTGATGAGACTTTGAAAACCTTAGTCACAAGATCTTTTGGAGTTGAACTTGCTGATGATTTATTTGTAAGGGGCAATTGGGATGCTGATCGGTCCTTGGATTTTAGGACTAGAAGTGTTGAAGAGTTATCTTTGCCTAAAGCAGAAGAGATTGCTCCACATGAGCTTGACGCAAGAACAGTTGCTGCGGAAAGAGGTATGGATCGTGTAATAGAAGAATTGGCTGAAAGAGGAGAGCCTGTTGATCCTGCTTTGGAAAGAGCAAGAGAAGCACTTAGAGCAAGGGGAGAAGGGTATGGAAAAGGTAAGCCTGGGGAAAAGGCTGGGAAGAAATGAGAATAAATTGAGAATTGGGAATTGATTGGTTTTAAGAGGGGGAATAAATAATAATCAATAATTAATAATTAATTAAGGAGACACAACTCGTGGTAAAACTTAAGTCAGCGATAATTTTTTTGGTAATTTCTGCTTTTTTATTTATTTTTGTTTATCAGGTCTATGGGCTTACAAAAAGTCAAGAAGAGGCCCTTGAAATTATTGGAAATCCAGAAAGTACAAGCACACAATTAGAAAAGGCTGTGCTTGAATTTCAGGATGTGCAAATACCTGAAGAGCTGGTTGTACAAGGGTTTCTATTGTTAAAGGATAGAATTAATGCATATGATTTAGAGGATGTGGAGCTTTTTAAGCATTATGTTAGAATAACTGATCAGTGGCGTAATTTAGAAGCTATTGATCGTATTTTTATGCAGATAGCTTCTTCTGAAGATTTATATCTTAATGCTCTAATGGTCTATGCAATAAAAGATCATCCAAGGCAGAATAAGGCTTTGCATTTGTATAATTTTTTAATAAACCTCATGTTTATTGATGAAGAAAAGCTTGAAGATGCCTTTGAGTTCGCAAAGAATAAACCTGAAGAGACAAGGCAGATGTTAGTGGTTTTAGGTTTGGAAGATGTTGATCAAATAAAGGATGCTGAGCTTGGCGATACTCTTATTAAAACTTTACAATTAATTGCTCTGGAAGAATTAAAGACTTCAATGCTTGAATATTCAGCTGATGAGGTTTTGCTGGGTTTAATTAATGCTCTGAGAAGTCCATATCCTGAAGTAAGGCAAGCGTCACAAGAAGCACTAAATGGTAAACTTTTAAAAAGAAACACCGCTGTTTGGGGTCTAGTAGATGAAGTTTATGCTGACTTGCCTAAAGATGATAGTTTAAGATTCTTTATAGAAGAAAAGCGGCTTGAAATTGACCTCTATGAAATTTTTCAAAACCTATGGAATCTTGAATCAGATGTTTATATGAGTGAAGTTGGCACAGATAGAGAAAAATCCGAAGTACAAAAAAGAATGCAAACTGCAAGAGCTCAAGTAATGCAATATTTAAATAGAACAGATGCTCATTCTGTTTCTATTTTACTCATTGCCATTTCTACTCATTTAAATCTTTTTCGCTATGATCACAAAGCAATGGCTGACAGTTTTCTAAGACAGAATATTAACAGAATCATGGCTTCCATGCTATTTGTACTGGAAAACTATAAAGCAACAAGACTTCAATTCGCAGCACTTAATATTATAGACCGCTACTTACTTAAAACAGGAATATTAGTGGAATATTTATCAGAAGCAAGATCAGATAGCGCTGAATTGGAAAGAGAGTGGAAGATTAGTGAGGCTCTGAGATTTAGATTGAAAAATGCAATTGAGGCTATTGCTTTCTCAGAAGATTCAGAACTAACTTATCAAGCCAGAACAATGCATGATTTAATGTTTAAAGAAGGCATAACAGGAAAGGAAGTTGATTCATTAAAGGCATTTTCTTTTATTGATTCAGTAGCAAATAAGATTGCATTTTATGGACCAGAGGTGTTTGCAGAAAATCTTAATCTTGGTAGTTATGATGTCAATACTTTGTATCTTTTAATAACTTCCTTAGATAGATCTGGCTCATTAGAAGAAGTAGAGGTACAAAGACTAGCAATGTGGATAAAAAGCTTTTCTGCTGTTATAATTTATCAAGGAGGCCAACTTACTCCAAGAAGACAGCAGCTCTTAAAAAGAAGTATGGAAATAATTCTCAAGCATGGAAAAGAGGCTTTGTTTGGTCATTTAGATACTCCATTAATAGCATTGGTTAAGGAAGTTTTTGGACAAGACCAAGCTATTAAAACTTTTGGAAGAGATGCTTATGAAGCTGCCTTTAAAAGAAGCCATCCAACCAAAGAAGGCCCTAGTTTAGAACTTCCATCAGCTCCAGGAGATATTGCTGCAATTGATTTGAAAGCAGATACTCTCGCTGCAAGAGTTTTAGCTGAAGATGGTCTTACAGCTGAAGAAAGACTGCTTGAAAGACAGGCAAGAGGTCCTGAAGAAGAAGCAAAGAAAGCACTAGAAGCTAGAGGAGAAGCTTATGGGAAGAAAAAACCAGGAGAAGCTGCTAAGAAATAAAAATTAAAAATATGGATCATCTCCAATTTGAATACCTAAACAATAGAGCAGCAGTTTTCAGTTAAATCTGAGAAGAAGAGCACAAAAAATCATTAACCTCATCTTAATCCTAATCATAATCATAATCCTAAGATTAATCCAATGGTTTCAT